>CALUTD010000012.1 GCA_944323625.1 Candidatus Gastranaerophilales bacterium | reverse complement strand
TTTTTGCATTCGGTCGGGTTATTGCTCCCTCGGGCTTGTTCGGCCTTCGCCTCAACTACGCCCTGCGCAAATCCGCTTCTTGGATTTGCTGTTCGCATAACCCTTGTAACCTCATTTCAAAAACCTTTCGGTTTTTTGCATTCGGTCGGGTTATTGCTCCCTCGGGCTTGTTCGGCCTTCGCCTCAACTACGCCCTGCGCAAATCCGCTATCGTAACTTTTTGCTCGGACAAACTATAAAAACTTAATTTGTAAATTTAACTTTGTTTTTTATAACCTGAACGGATAATCATCTTTGATTTCCCATCCATCCATCTCTATTAAAGTTGAGCATGTGCTGCTATTTTGGCCATTACAAGTATGTGATAATATATAATCTCTTGTAAAATAACTTTCATAACCTTCTTCCCAGGGAATAGGACTCCCATCTTTAGTATTAAAATGAGGCACTTCTTGGGCTAATTTTGGTTGTCTGTCGTCACTATATAAAATATAAAACATAAAAATATCTCTTCCTGATTGATTTGGACCTTTATCACCATTTACATCATAATATATCATATAACTGCAATCACCCGTAAAAAACATTGAACCATCATTCAGATAATATTTATATCCCAGTTCCGGATCACCTTCTATCCAGCCTCCCAGTCCGTTATATATATCATCATCACTTTGAATTTTTTCATATTTGCTATAACTTATATATTTTAACAAATATTTTTCAATGTCTTGATGATTTTCTCCTTCATCTGAACAAGAAAGACCCCATTCATAACTCGGAATGCCATTTTCCGTTTCTGAAAGTTTAACGGCATTAGACATTGTTGAATAAAACTTTTTCAATTTTGAAGCAGTTTCTGTTCTTTTATGGTTTGCCATTACTACAGGTACGGTTATAGCGGCAATAATTCCTATAACAACAAGGGTTATAAGTACTTCTGCCAATGTGAATGATTTTATCTTTTTCATATTATAATCTCTCCTATGTAATAATAATTATATACCAATATTATTCAATATTTAAACAAAATAAAATCAATATTTCTATTGAAATATTGATAATAATTTATTATTTATAAAATATGTTATTTCTGTACTTTTTTCTTTTGTTCTACCCCCCCCCGTGGCGGTTTACTGGTTTATACATAATTTTATCTCCTTTTTTGATTTTATATTATCATATATTCCCTGTTATTGGCAAATATAACACAGTATTAACAGCCATTTTGTTCAGACAAATTTATTTTATTACAATCAAAATTGTTTTTTTATTACAGAGGCAAGCATTTTAAGTTCGCCAAACAAATCTGAAAATTCTTCGGGGTAAAGCGACTGAGCCCCGTCACAAAGAGCAGTTTCGGGTGTGTTATGAACTTCGATTATTAACCCGTCAGCACCGGCTGCAACAGCAGCTTTTGACATTGGTGCCACTTTATCTCTTAAACCTGTTGCATGACTGGGGTCCACTACTATAGGCAAATGACTTATTTTTTGAACAACCGGAATTGCCGATATATCCAAAGTATTTCTCGTCATGCGCTCAAATGTTCTTATACCTCGTTCGCAGAAGATAATCTCTCTGTTCCCGCCTGCCATTAGATATTCAGCCGACATAAGCCATTCTTCAATTGTTGCACTTAAACCGCGTTTAAGAAGAACAGGTTTTCTTATTTCTCCTAAACTTTTCAGGAGGTTAAAATTCTGCATATTTCTTGCGCCGACCTGTAAAATATCCACATATTTTAAAAACATAGGGATTTGCGAAACTTCCATAACTTCTGATGTAACTGCCATATTATATTTATCTGCCACTTCACGAAGTATTTTCAAACCTTCTTCACCTAACCCTTGAAAAGCGTATGGAGAAGTTCTAGGTTTAAATGCTCCGCCTCTCAATACTTTTACGCCACATTTTGACAACTTTTCGGCTGTAGCATCCATTTGGTCATAAGATTCAACAGTACAAGGCCCTGCAATCATACCTATATGTCCGCCGCCAAATTTTACATCTTTTACCTGTATTACTGTATCTTCAGGTTTAAAAACACGGCTTACAAGTTTATACGGAGATGATATTCTTATTACTTCCTTTACTCCATCCAAAAGTTCAATATCTCTTTTATCAATAACTTTTTTGCCTACGGCACCTATTACGGTGTGGTCTTCCCCTTTTGATACATGAGCATCAAATCCCTTTTGGCGTATAAAATCTATTACTTTTTTTATTTTATCGTCACTTGCTTGACTTTGCATTACTATCAACATATTCTTTTTCTCCCTGTCTTAAATTATATAATAGACATAAAAATAATATTGTATTTATCTTGTTGATTTGTTAAAATTAATATTAACAGGAGGAAAAAATGACTAAATTTAAATTGATTTTGGCAGCATTATTGATAATGTTTGCGGTTAATTTGTCGGCAAATGCCGCTACGATAGGTTATGCTGATTTTCAAAAAGTTATAACAGAATATACTTTTGCTCGTAATGCATATAAAGATATTGATAATAAATTGCTTGAACTGCAACAATATGTAATTGATAAAGATAAACAATTTAAGGCAATTGAATCTCCTATCCAAAAGAAAACTTTTGAAGAACAGATTCAAAAAGAGTTTAAAACAAAAGAAGATAAAATATATACATTGAAAACTCAAAAAGAAAAAATAATCAAAGATAATATTCTTGCAGCGTCAAAAGCTGTTGCCGCAGCTAAAAAATTAGACGTAATTCTTGATTACGGAGTCGTTTATGCCGGCGGTGTTGATGTTACCAATGATATTATTCAATATTTAAATACACAAAAAAAATAACAAAATGTAAGTTTTATTATTGTAAAGAAGCCTGAAATTTAATAAAATAATAAAGGCTTCTTTTATTTAACAATCGTTGCATTATATTTTATGGGGTATAACTGCCACAATTCATTAAAACGGAGTTTATATGAAAATTATTGATATTATTGAAAAAAAGAAAAAAGGATTTCCTCTTTGTGAAGAAGAAATAAAGTTTTTTATTGACGGGGTTATGAGTCAAACTATAGAAGATTATCAAATTAGTGCGCTGCTTATGGCAATATATTTTCAGGGCATGAATATTGATGAAACGACATTTTTAACAAAATATATGGTTGAATCGGGAGAAATACTGGATTTTACCGATATTTCAAATGATGTTCTTGATAAACATTCAACAGGCGGAGTGGGAGATAAAATAACATTAATTTTTCTTCCTCTTATGGCTGCAGCAGGTATATATAACGCCAAATTATCGGGTAGAGGCTTGGGACATACCGGGGGAACCATAGACAAACTTGAATCTATACCCGGATTTCAAACAAATTTATCAATTGAAGAATTTAAAGGAAAAGTAAAAAAAGTCAAAGCGGCAATTGCTGCTCAAACTCGTGCTTTAGCACCTGCCGACGGAAAATTATATGCGCTTCGTGATGTAACTTCAACTGTTGATGTTATTCCTTTAATTGCCTCTTCTGTTGTATCAAAAAAAATTGCTTCAGGAGCAAACCATATTGTTTTGGATGTTAAATATGGTTCGGGAGCGTTTATTAAAACGCCTGAAGAAGCGCAAAAGCTGTCAGAAATTATGGTAGAAGTCGGGAAACGACTTAACAGAAATATTTGTGCTGTTATTAGTTCTATGGAACAACCTTTGGGAAGAGCTATAGGTAACTCAATTGAAATAATAGAAGTTATTGAGTTTTTAAAAGGAAATATCGAACCTGATTTGAAGGAAATTACTTATGCCCTGGCTCAAAGTGCTTTTGAAAAAACAGGTAAATTTAATGCCCCTCAAAAGGCTCGTGAATATCTTGACGAATTGATATTAAGCGGAAAAGCACTTGAAAAATTCAGAGAAATTATAAAAGAACAAAATGGTGATGTATCTGTAATTGAAGATTACGGCAAAATGCCTCAAGCTTCGATAAAATATGAAGTAAAATCGGATAAAGATGGTTTTGTATCTAATATTGATGCGCTTAAAATAGCAAAAGCCTGTAAAAATTTGGGCGCAGGAAGAGAAAAGAAAACAGATTCAATAGATTATTCCGCCGGTATTTATCTGACAAAAAAATTTAAAGAGAAAGTACAACAAGGCGAAACAATTGCAATTATTTATACAAACAAAAAATCTTCAATTAAAGAATCGGAAGAGCTTGTTAAAGCGGCTTATGAATATTCTTTAGAAGAACCAAAGGAAAAATCTTTAATATATAAAATATTAAATTAATAAATATTACTCGAAAATACAATTATTCATAGAAAAAAGCCTTCAAAAATTGAAGGCAGTAAAGAAGAGACCATTTTTGTACATAATATGTACTTATATTTTCACATTGAACGTAGATCGAGCTTGACCTTCTCTCATAATCTGTCCGAGTGAATAAATTTGTGCCTGGTATTTTCTTATTTCTTTGGCAGTTTGCCCCGAAAATACGCTATCTGCCGATTCTAAAAAATCATTTACAGGATTAACTGCAATATTTTCTATCTCTTGTTGAACAACCTTTTTAACTTCTTGGATTGTCCGCTTCGGCAGTGTTATATTAAATCCGAAAGGATTCTTTTGTATTAAGCTGTTATCTTCCATTTTTTTATTTTTTCCTGTAATATTCTTATCGGCACGAAATAATTAAACTTTAATTATTTATTCTAAATTGTAAAGAAAATTTTATGGTTTGTTACAATTGATTTTATTCATAATGTAAATTATGTAAAGAAATAGTATAAAAACAGGCAAAAATTTTTTTTAGGGATATTTAAACATTTGGTAAAAGATAAATACACTATGATAAGTAAGCTATCGAATCAAATAACATATAATAACAAACAAGAAAATAAAAAAGACAAACAAAGCTTTAAAGGCGGATTAACTCCGGTTGTAACAGGGCTTAGAGGATTAAGTAACAGTCCTGCATTGGGTGCATGTGCTGTTGACGCGTGTTCAATGGTTACACCAAGAACTGTTATAGAAATGAAGAACAGAGGTCCTCAAGCAGGGTTTGAAGCACTATTTCGAGAAGGCTCAAGTTGTCTTTTACATGCCTGTTTGGGGCTTATAGGTCTTGGAGCTGCAACAACTGTTTCGGGCAAATTTAATGAAAAGTACGGAGTAAAGGCACAAAATATTTTTGCCTCGAGTAATACAATAAATAATATGTCCTCATTATGGGATAAAGCCGGCGGACAAAAAGATAAGTTTTTTGAAGGATTTTTAAATAATATCAAAGGTCTTAACGGAACAAAATGGCAAGAAATATCTCAAGAAGCAAAATCAGGACTGGTTCAAAATCTTGTTAAACTTTCTGATAAAGCAGGTGAGATGGCTACAAAAACAGGAGCAGAAAAGAAAAACCTATCTAAAGAAGTTAAAGCTTTAAAAGATATTGTTACATCTCAAATTATAAAGGACACAGGAGCTCAGACTTCATTTAAATTGAACGCAGTAAAAGATGAAGCCGGTAAAGTTATTCATAAAGGTATTTCATCAAGCCTATCAGAGCTTACTGATAATGCCGTAACACTTTCTAATACATTTAGCTCGACAGCAAAGGAAAATTTGCCGTCATTTCTTAAAGCATTAAAAGGAAATAAAACAGTTTCAACAATATTAGGGCTTAGTATATGTGCGGCGTTGTGTATGTCTGTTCAACCGTTTAACAGATACCTTACTAAAAAACGTACGGGGCAAGACGGTTTTGTTGGCGTAGAAAACAGAGAACCCGATAATTCAAAAGGATTCAAAGCTGCAAAAACAGCTATGGGTATTGCATTCCCGATATTCGCGGCAAGTACTATAGGTAAACCCTCTGAACTTTTAGCAAATGTACAATTTAACAGTAAGATACCGTCATTAAACCATTTTAAACTTATATACGGTCTGACAATCGGTTCAAGATTTATGTCTGCAAGAGATAAAAATGAGTTGAGAGAAAGTGCAATAAAAGATACATTAGGATATACAAACTGGCTCATTTTAGGGGGAATGGTATCAAAACTTACGGCAAGAGCTTTAGGCGGAAAGGATTTGATAAATAACCCCGTAGCACATGAGAACGGAAAAAAAGGTATAAAATATGCGGCTAAATGGTTGACTCAGGCTTCTGTTAAGTCTTATGACGAAATTCTATTGCCTAAAGCAAAAGAATTTGCTAAAAACGGTAAAATGATGAAGTTCTCGGAAATATTAAAAAATGCAGACCGTGCAACAAAATCAAAAGTATATAAGGCCGCAGGTGCTCAAATTGCAGGGTATTTATATTCAGGACTTGTCTTAGGTATAGGTATTTCCAAGCTAAACATTTTTATTACAAGAAGAGTTCAAGCAAAAAGAGATGCAAAAAAACAAATGAATGAACAGGTTGCCAAAATTGATAAAATAGATACAAATTATGTAATGAAAACGCAGCAGCAGTCAAGTACAGTATTTAAAGACTTTAAATAATTTGGTATAATCAAATTTGAATAAATCTGAGGCAAAATGTATACAAACTCGATAAATTCTTTTTTAAGTCATATAAATAAACTTTCATGTAATGCACTGGAAGTTTGTATTTCCGCTGCAAAGGAATACGGGGTAAATATATACCTTATTGGCGGAATTGTAAGAGATTTACTTCTTGAAAAAGAACTAAAAGACATAGATATTACAGTAGAAGGTAATGCAATAGAGTTTGCTAAATTTCTTGAATCGAAAAAAAATTGTAAGATTATTGCAGTACAAGAAAATCTAAAAACAGCAAAAGTTAGAATACATGATTGTATCGACATAGATTTTGCTTCAACAAGGGAAGAAAAATATCTTTCACCTGGAGTTATGCCTGAAGCGTATAATTTTGGATGTGACTTGTCTAAAGACGTTAAAAGACGTGATTTTACAATAAATACACTCGCAATTAAATTGAATGAACCGGGTGAATATAATATTATTGACTATTTTGGCGGCTTGCAAGATTTGAATGATTGTAAAATCAGAATATTACACCCAAAAAGTTTTTCAGATGACCCTTCAAGAATAATAAGAGCAATAAAATTCAAAAAAAGACTTGATTTTGAATATGAAACAAATACATATACTTTAATGCAAAATTATCTGAAGCAAATAAACCAATCTATCCCTTTAGAGCGAATAAAACATGAGCTTTGCAGTTATTTTTCCATGAATAAAAATAATTTGTATAAAGAATTAATCAATACAAATGCGTATAAATTAATAACCGATAACCCTGTTATTAAAATAGAAGAATCAAATATTTGCAAAATAAAAAAGTATATTTCTTTAAGCAAAAAGGAACAATGGTTTATATATATAATATTTTTGCTTGTTAATTGTAGTTCAATTCCGCAGCGGCTCAATTTAGATTCCAAACAAAAAAAGATAATACAAGAAACTAAAGAAATGCTTGAGGCGGAAAAAACATTTGATAATTTTGAAATATACAAATTATTTAAAGATAAAAATAATTTATCTCTTTTGGCGTATTATGTTTTGACGACGGATGAAAATCTTATTAAATTTATAGAAGAACTTAAAGACATACAAGTTTTAACAACCGGGCATGATTTAATAGCTCTCGGATTAAAACCTTCTGAATATTTTAATAAAATATTTGACAAAATATTAAAAGAAAAAATCTTTAACGGAATTAAAACAAAAAATGAAGAACTGGAATTTGTAAAAAGTTTACTTTAAATACTGAATTTTGTGAAATCTAATTACCTTGTATATATGAAGTAATGAGAGTGAAATTCTATCCAAATAAAATTTTACTAATTTTATTGAATATATTATAATATAAATAAAAAGAGGAGATAAGATTATGAATAATACAACAACTCATTACGGGGGGGGGTAAACACGGGTCGATTTTCGGAAAATATTTTTTATTTCCGGAATATTCATTTACACTGGCGGAAGTTTTAATTACTCTTGTTGTTATCGGAATTATTGCAGCAATAACAGTACCTGTTATAGTTAACAAATATCAAGAAAGAATTTTGGTAGAACGTTTAAAACAAACTTATTCTATTTTTTCACAGGCTTACATATTGGCAATTAAAGACAATGGAGCTATAGAAGATTGGGATTTAGGAAATAAAGATTCTCAAGCAGGTGCAAAAAAGTTATACAATATATTAAAACCTTATCTAAACAAAGCAAAAGAATGTGAAACTGATTCAGGATGTTTTTATTCGGGGACTTATAAATCATTATTCGGCGCACAATATGCTTGGCAGCCATCAACCCATAGTGCATATTCTAGGGGTATTCTTGCAAACGGAGTAGCATTTGGCTTATGGTCAGGAGGAAGTGGGTGCATTACAGATAGTAGTATATTTGGTAGCGGAAAGTTTAGTAGGGTTTGCGGTGCTATACACGTGGATATAAATGGTGATAAAGGGCCTAATAGAGCAGGCGTTGATTATTTCAATTTTTTAATTTCAAAAGATGGCATATTGCTTCCTGGAGAAAAAGATTATAATTCTGCTTACGGCAGTATATGTAAGTATAAGGATACATCAAGTAGGAATGGTCTTGTATGCACATATTGGGTTATAACAAAAGGTAACATGGACTATAGAAGGCGTGATATTTCAAATGAATATTAATTTGACCCAGTTATGTGTTTAGAGTAAAATTATTAGATAAATGTACATAATGGAAAGATTAATAATATGAGTTCGAAAAAATATTTATTTACATCAGAATCCGTAACAGAAGGGCATCCGGATAAGGTTTGCGACCAAATATCAGATGCAATACTGGATGAATTTTTAACACTTTATCCTCAAGCAAGAGTTGCTGCAGAAACAATGGCAACTACCGGTATGGTACTTGTTACGGGAGAAATTACCGCTGACTGCTATGTTGATATACCTCATGTTGTAAGAACAACAATTGAAAATATAGGTTATACAGGCAAATCTTCAGGCGGTTTTGACAGTAAAACATGCGCGGTTATAACAAGTATAGATGAACAATCTTCTGATATAGCAGGAGGCGTTAATAAAGCACTTGAAGCACGAGATAATAACGCTAATGTATCGAATTCTGAAACTCAAGATATAGGTGCGGGAGATCAGGGTATAATGTTTGGTTTTGCCTGTGATGAAACCCCTGAATTAATGCCGCTTCCTATAAGTTTGGCACATAAACTTTCTTACAGACTTTCACAAGTAAGAAAACAGGGAATTTTAGATTATTTAAGACCTGATGGTAAATCACAGGTTACTGTTGAATATGAAAATGATAAACCTGTCAGAATTGATACAATTGTTATTTCCACTCAACATGATGAAATTGTAAAAGGGTTTGAAAATAATGAAAAAGTTCAAAACATTATAACTGAAGATATAATCAAACATGTAATAAATTATGTTTTTGAAAATGAACAATTAAAACCTGATAGCAAAACTAAATACTTAATTAATCCTTCGGGAAGATTTGTAATAGGCGGTCCGCAAGGCGATTCAGGCTTAACAGGAAGAAAAATAATTGTTGATACATATGGCGGTTATTCAAGACATGGCGGCGGCGCATTTTCAGGCAAGGATCCTACAAAAGTTGACAGAAGTGCTGCTTATGCTGCAAGATATGTTGCAAAAAATATTGTTGCTGCAGGGCTTGCTTCTAAATGTGAAGTTGAGCTTGCTTATGCAATAGGTGTTGCAAAGCCTGTTTCTATTTATGTTGAAACATTCGGAACAGGAAAAATTTCAGATGATGAAATAATGCAGCTTATTCAAAATAATTTTGATTTAAGACCCAGCGCAATTATCAGTTATTTTGACTTAAGAAATTTACCGGCTAAAAATGGCGGTAAATTTTATCAAAAACTTGCAGCATACGGACATATGGGTAGAACCGATATTGCCGTTCCCTGGGAACAAACCGATAAAGCCCAAATTTTAAAAGCTCAGGCTTCTAAATGTTTTTGCGAAGTATAAAATAATTATTAATAAATAAAAATATACAAGCCGGTATTATGCCGGCTTAATTTAATATTTTACAGGTATTTAGATTTATTGAAATCTTGTTTGAACAATTTTAATTGTAATAAAATATATAACTAATACTTTGATTAATATTTGCATAAATTCAAGAATATATGATAATATAAATAAAAAAGGAGATAAAAATATGAATAATTCATTAAACCGCTACGGGGGGGGGTAAATTAGAGCCTAAAAACATCTATATGTCATATTTTTTTAAAAAATTTCAATCAATATTTCACAAGGAAATATTGATTTTGTTTTGTTTTGTTTAAATATTGACAAATATTGGTATATTATTATATAGGAGAATTTAAAATATGAAAAAGATAAAATCATTCACTTTGGCAGAAGTATTAATTACGCTTGTAGTTATAGGAATCATTGCTGCAATTACAGTACCTGTTGTTATGGCAAATCATAAAAAAACCGAAACAGCTGCAAAGTTGAAAAAATTTTATTCTACTTTCTCTAATGCAGTAAGATTGGCAGAAATCGAACAAGGAGTACCTTCCTATGAATGGGATTTTAGAAACGCAGGTTATACAGCATTTTTTGAAACATATTTACAAAAATATTTTAGCTATACTTCTGCCGGTTTAATAAGCGGCGAAGAATTTCAAGCAGGACAGCCAAGAGGGCTTTATACCGTATATTTAAATGATGGTACAATTATTGGATTTGACAATAATTCACCAAGTATTGATAATTCTATTCCTGCCTCTATATATGTTTACGTTGATATAAATGGTGAAAAAAATCCTAATATTTTAGGAAGAGATATTTTTTATTTTGCAATTAACAATTCAGGAGAAATGAAAAATCATAATGTTGAATCTTTTAGCTCCGTTGATTGTTATGATTGCACAAGAGAAGAAGTAATTTCTGATTGCAAAACTACTGGTTATTCATGTACACAGCTTATTCAAATGGACGGTTGGGAAATAAAGAATGATTATCCGTTAAAATTATAATTCTTGTTACAAAAAATAACAAAGTAAAAAAGAAATAACAATTTTTTATATGCTCATGTATTTAATTTTACAGATAAGTGTGAAATTAAATTTGTATGCATATAAATAAAAAAATAAAAAGACTTTTAAATATGGTTTGGGGGCTGTAATGAATATATCTTCAGTCGGTTCTCAACTGTTATCAAAACTTGGCTCGCCGGATTCAAAAATTCCATTGGCGGCAAAAGATGTTTTTAATTGTGCAGGATATACATATTTTTCTTATGATGCCGGTGGTAAAGTAGAAGGAAAAGACAGATTTGTAGATGAGCTAGGGACAGGTTTATTGTGGTTATTCGGTATTCCTACATACAAAAAAATTATTGATAAAACTATATTTAAAAAAGCAGGTATATCATCCGAGATAGATGTTAGAGTATTAAAAAATCCTGATTACCTAAAGACAGCACTTAAAAATTCACCTGATGAAAAAATATTGAGTGAACTTACAAAAGCAGCTGAGAATATTAAAAAGACAAAACAGCTTAATATGCTCAAATTCGTTATAGCTTTAGGGCTTACAATGGTGTCATATTTTGCATTAACTAAATTTAAGCATAATATGACAAAGAAAAATATTGAAAAAGAGTTTTTACAGAATCAAGAAAAAGAAAAAACAAACACTCCTTATGACAAATTAAATTTACAATCTCCAAAAGTGTTTGAAGAATTTAAAAAGCCTAATAATAATCCTTCGTTTAAGTCAGGAGCATTAATCAGTGTTGCTGAAGATTTTATGTTTAATCCCGTAAAAAATATGTTTTTACTTGATATGGGAATAAGTTCTGAAAGATTATCAGAAGCAAGAACGGAAGGAGAATTTAAAGAATACGCGTTAAAAGAAGGTTCTTTTCTTTTCTTTGTTTATGGTGCGGGCAAATTAATAAATAAAGGAATAGAAAAATTATCAGAATTAATAAAACATCCTGTAGGATTGGATGCTAAAGTTCTTTCTTCCGATATTGCAAATGATATATTAAATAAAAAAGAACTGCAGCAGGAAATAAAAGATTTCGGTTCAAAATTTATAAAAAATGAAAATGCTAATGAATTATATAACTTTATATTTAAAAATCCCGATAATATAGTTGTAGAAGCCGCGAAAAAATCAGGAATAGTTTCGACTGTAAAAACATCTGACGGTATAACCAAAATAGACCCGAGAAAATATATAGACCCAAAAAAAATGGAAAAACTCGCAAAAAATTTAGATTCATTTATAACAGCAGGTAAAAGTTCATCAAATATGGGAAAATATTTAAACAGAGTAAAAGGAATGAAAATCGGTGCAACTATATTAAATGTTGCAATATGTTGTTTTGCTTTGGGGTATATAGTTCCTAAAAAAATGTATGAGTTAAGACAAAAAAATCAAAATGGAAAAAATGATTTTCATGTTAAAACAGAGTATGAAAAAGAGTTAAAAGAGAAATATCAACAAAAAAGCGACATCAACTAACCAATACTTTATTAATATTAGATTGATTTTTCAAATATTCCATAATTGCACCGCCTATCTCTTCAGTCGGGTCAAAATAAGGAGAATTTGGCATAAAAGTTTGTCTTAGCAGCATTTTATTTAACGGGCCAAAAGCATCAGGAACAAGTGTTTTTCTATATATCCCCGCAAGCATTACCTGTACATTCGGCGAAGTTACATCATTAAATTTTGACAAAACCGGATACATTTTATCAATCCCTTTAACCCCTTTATCAAGCATTTTATCCAATATTTGAAGTCCATCTAGAACCTGTTCTTCGGTATTTGCACTTTTTAAAAAAACATTAAGATATGGAAGTGCTCTTTCTTTTTCGTTTACAATAAAAGAAGTTCTCTTTTCATTAAACGTACAATAATTTCTTTTTGAATTCGGAAAAGATACATCAGTCCCGAGTTTAGATATTTTATTTATCAAAATTGAATTTATAACATTCATAATCATTTCCTTTATGTATAAACATACGGAGGGCCGTTTTTAGTTTCTGTTAAAATATTATCTGCCAATTGTTTTAACTCTTCTTTTGATTTTTTACCTTCTTTAAGTTGTTTATCAAAATTTTCAATCAGAGGGTTAATTGCACTCTCTTTTTTTGACTTAAAGTTTCTTATTTCAACATCAACCAATCGTTTTCTCAAATCAAGTTCGGTTTTGGCATTTTCCTTTTGAACCGTAACTTCTTTTACAGCATCCATTCCCTGTTTAAATACATACCCGATTGCACTTGAAAGAGTAAATGCGCCAAAAATATATTTTGTAAACTTATTTTCAGGGTTAAGAATCCAATTATATAAATGACCTCTGTTTTCATCAATGTAACAATAATATTGAATTTTTTTCGGAATGCCGCCTAAAGCAGTCGGAGCATCCGCAAATATTGTTTTTTTTGAAGTATTAACCGCTTCTTTTATTGTGTTTATTTCATCTGAGCTCATTTTATACTTTTTCCCGACTTCTTCTATAAATTCGGGTTTTGCACATATTGATTTCATTAATTCGACTACACGCGGAATATCGTCTTTATTTGCTTTTTCACTAATATTTTTTATAGCATCAATAGTCTTTTCACTGCATTCATTTGCATATTTTTGTGTATAATTAACAGTCTTTTTCAAATTTGAAATGCTGAATTTCCCCAAAAGCACTGCCCCCGTTAAAACCCCCAATGTTAATAATACATATTTAACATTCTTATTTAATTCAAACTTCTTATTCGGTTTTTGCGGCTCACTTTGTTTTTGATGTTTTGATTCCAAATTTTGACTTTTAAAAGAAACAAAACCTTTGAATATATCTGAAGATTTACTTGAATCTTTATTTAAAACCCTGTCAAAATATTCAACATTTTGGGCCATTAAATTATTTACAGTTTGAAGTTTACCTGAAAACGCATTTGTTTCAATCTCAATCAAATTTTCTTGCAGATTCTTTTCTATATCGGCAGACTGTTTTTTTATCCAAATTTCTTTTGCTCCGTCAACAAAATTTTTACAGCCTATTGTAACCGCACTCATCATAATAACAGCAGCAGCACCGATTATGTTTTTATAGTTCGGATCCCTGATTGCTCTATATATAGCGAATTGCGGTTCTTCTTTTATATTCATATTAACGGCTAAATCGGGAAGCTGTTCAAAACTTTTTGATTTCAATATTGTTTTTGATGACTTTTTTATAATACTGCTTAATAAAAACGTGCCTCCGACTATAATTGCAGTAGCTGCCAATAAAGGCTTTATTGCCTTACCTGCATCAAAAGAACTTTCTTTTTTATCTTGTTCAATATCATATTTTGCTGTATTCTTTGAATAAGATTCCGGGTTGTCACAAATTAAAAGAGAATCTTGAATTTCATCAAATGAAATATTATCTTGAGTTTTAAAATGATTATTTACTAAAACACCTTTAAGCGTTTTATTTATACCCTGTTTTTGATTATTTGATATATATTTTTGTTTACTTAATGGTTCAATTTGCATGATTATTCCGTTTCTTGCCTAATCTAATAATTTTTGATACAAACTTTTTTAACTCTCTTGATTTAAAAACAGCAAGAGTATCATCATTTTTATAATTTTCATCCTCTAAATTCGAAATAAAAAATAAAAAGAAATTTTTTACTTTTCTTTTCAAATCATCAACTATCTTTTTGTCAATAAAGTTTTTCATATCCGCTAAAATAGCGGTAAGTTTATCAACTGCATTAGATAACAGCCCTGCAAAATTTTTTTCTAAAATTATGGATTTTTCAACTATTTTAGGAATTTGAGAGAACAAATTTAAAATAGGATTAACAATATTATTTAATACGAATTGACCGGCCGGTTTTAAATTTTCAGGCATAGTTTTGTTAATATTTTCCAAAACAGACTTTATTTTATCCGCAAGCTTTTGTATATTTTCTCCGAGTTTCTGAGCAAACTCAATTTGTTTTTCAAATACATTTTTTGCATTTTCCGCTCTAATCTGTTGAGCCTTTATTGCCATGCCTGCAGCATAGCATTTCATAAACGACCATTCACCCGAATGAGTCTGCTTTAAAGGTGCATTATCTCTCATTTTTCCTGAGCCCGACATGGTTTTTGAACCGCATATCGGGCATGCCGACGGCGGCAACCCATGCGGACAAAGTCCTGCGCGTGTATTTGTTTGTGTTACTGATGATGTTGATGACATAAAAAAGCCTTACTTTTATCAATGTAAGGACTCCAAAAACAATTATTAACCGGATTTGGCAGTTAATAATATATATGGAGCATTCCGGCTGTAACGGCCGCCTTCCGGCTAAGGACTTCCACCTTATTTCCTCGTATTAACCGGTTTATTATAACACAAACATATCTTGATTAAAACCAAAAGGAGATAAATATCTATAGCCATAAAACAAACCACCGGCTTAGCCGGTGGTCATGATTGTATTATTTACTACTTTTTCTGAGTTTTATTTGCAGCTTCTTTATCTTTTGGCTCGTTACTAAACAACTTGGCACTTATTTTATTTGCAACTGGAGTAATAACAACCGGCCCTAAATATCTGTATATTATACCGAATATTACAAGAACTTTTAGTTTATTAATACCAACAAATGTATTTTCTGCCTGAGTTCTTGCTGCCGATTTTGTATAAACATCATCAACTAAACTTTTAACTGTTTCTACAGCTTTTTTAGCGTTACCCTGATTATTAACTACCGCCTCTTTTACTGATTTTGTAACATTATCCATTGTTTCCGAAGCAACCTGGAAAGTTTTTAACTTACCTTTTTCTCCGACAACATTCTTTAGTTGTCCCTTCATCATATTGGCAACATCATCAAGACCTTGTTTTAATTTTTCACCACTTGAAGAAGCAACTTCCGATACTTTTTCTAAAAGCGCATTTTGAGGTGTTTTATCTTTCATTCCATCTAATGCTTTTTTCCCGAGTTCAGTGTAAAAATCACTATGTTTTTGGAAGTATTTTTCAGATCCTTTTTTAACCAAATTAGTAATTTTATCTTCCGCAAAATATGCACCGGCACATGAAACACCAAGTGTAAGCGCATCATTTATTATCATTTGCGGTTTTTGTTCTTTTTCTATTTTTTTATTTTTCAGGGTATTAATCATATAGAACCCCGAAAGGAATATACTTTCACCAATCAGTAAATGAGTAAATGTTTTATTTGATTTACTAAAACCGGCTACAAACTTTTGAAACGGTTTTGTTTTAGCTAACCCTGTATAAAATTTTGAAAGTCCGTTGACAACGGGTTCAGAAACCTTGCTTTTAAAAACATCAGCCGCACCACCCTTAAAAGAGGGAGTATTATTTTTTTGCGCCGTATAATTTTTACCGCTGCGTTTATAATTTTTATTTTGATATTGAGAATTTATACTATTTACTATCATATTTTTCTACTCCCGAGAAAGATTGAAATACTCTTTCGTCATTTGGTGTTTGTAAAACATTGTACTTTAACGTTTCAAAAGGATTCTCTTCTTTTGGTTTTGATGAAGGCTTTTTCATTCCTAATAAAGATAAAAGAACAGGAACCATTGCAATTGTAATAGTCGCTCTTAACGGCATAAATACAGGTTGGAAAAATTTATCGGAAACGTTTTTTGCAGTACTTTCGTAATTATTTAATATTTTCTGATTTGTAAACGCATCTTTTACTTTACCTGCAATATCAGGTGCTTTTTCTGAAATAACATTCAAAAACTTTTTATCAGCTTTTTTCCCTTTGTTATATAAAACATTTAAATTTAATTTTCCGCCATGAGTAAGTTCTTTTATAGTTTTAGCCAATTCGGTATTTTTACCTTCTTTAAGAGCTTTTGCAGCCAAATCATCTAAAACATCAACTCCTTTTTTAACAACTGACTGAGCTTGTTCTTTTACTCCTTCTGGCATATTAAATGCAGCATTTTCTTTTGCTTTTTTAACCGCTTTTGCTATTGGGGTACCAATAATTGCAGTTGCACCTAAACCTATAAGCCCTGATGATATTGATTTTGCTACCTGAAACGAACACTTTTCTTTATCTTCATCTGTTTTTGCCGTTGCCCAAATTGATAATGGTCTTGCACCGCATGTAATAAATATTGCAAACAATGCTTCGGCAACTAACGGATTATGGTGTGCAAAATTCGCTAAATTATGTAATAGCGGTGCACCCCCCTTAAAACTCACACGACCATCAGAATTATTCCTGATGGTCGTGTTTATTTTGTCATTATTATCTTTATTATGTTCTAAATTATGTCGCTCGTGGGCATACTCTCTCATCACTGTGGAGGAATTCTCGTTATTCCTCTTTCGATAGTGCCCTATAGTGTTATTAACAGAATTAATTTTCATAATTTCTTTCCATACACTCTTACACTTATCCTAAACCGCAAAAAATTATTTTTTTGCTACCTAGGCACCTTAATTATAACAAAAAATTTTATTACTTTTTTAAAAATACCTTTTTATTTTTTTTAATTTTCCTTATTCTATCAAGTTTTGAGCTCTAAAAATTCAATTTAACAAAACTTAACATTTTAACTTCCGATACAAATATAATTAAGTCCAAAATCTTTTAATTGCAAGCGATTATACTGGTTTCGACCATCAAAAATTACACGGTCTTTTAACGCTGTTTTTATTCTTTCAAAATCCGGTTTAAGAAATTCATTCCATTCTGTTAAAAGAATTAATGCATCTGCATTTTCCAGCGCTTCATAAGAAGATTTTGAATATATAATTGAATTTTTAAAAATTAATTTTGCATTTTCACCTGCCTGAGGGTCATAAGCCTTAATAAATGCACCATGCTCGAGCAAAGAATTTATAATTTCGATAGATGGAGCCTCTCTCATATCATTTGTTTTTGGTTTAAAAGACAACCCCCAAACCGCAAACGTTTTTCCTTCAATATTATTGCCATAATATTTAAGAATTTTTTCAATAAACAATTTTCTTTGATTTATATTTACTTCTTTAACAGCCTCAAGCATGCTGCAGCCGCAATCATGGTTTTTAGCTACAGAAATTAAAGCACTTACATCTTTTGGGAAACAACTTCCGCCAAATCCTATTCCGGCGAATAAAAAATCTTTGCCTATTCGTCTGTCAGAAGATATTCCCATCCTTACTTTATCTATATCTGCGCCCACTTTTTCGCATATATTGGCAATTTCATTAATAAAAGAAATTTTTGAAGCAAGAAAGGCATTTGCTGCATACTTTGTCATTTCTGCAGATTTAACATCCATATATATTATTTTATCTTCGCCTTTAAAATAAGGAGTATAAATTTCTTTCATAATTTCCGTGGCTTTAGGAGAATCAGAACCAATAATTACTCTGTCGGGATTTAAAAAGTCATCTACTGCAGCACCTTGCTTCAAAAATTCGGGATTAGAAACCACATCAAACGGAACCATAGTAAGTTTTTTCATTATATCTGTAAGCTTTTCCGCCGTTCCCATAGGAACTGTAGATTTGTTAACAATTACCTTATATTCATTTATACTTTTTGCAATATCTTTTGCAACACCGATTACCGCATCCAAATTACAAGACCCGTCTTTATCCTGCGGAGTTGCAACTGCTATAAAACAAACCTGTGATAATTTAACGGCTTCAGTTAAATTTGTTGAAAAAGAAAGCCTGTTTTCTCTAACATTTATTTTTATTAATTCTTCTAATCCCGGTTCAAAAATAGGTATAATTCCTGATTTTAATTTATTAATTTTTTCTTCATCATTATCAACACATATCACCTGATTGCCCATATCAGAAAGACATGTACCGGCAACTAAACCTACATACCCTGTTCCTATTACGCAAAGTCTCATATATTTTCTCCATATCAGATTTTACCACAACATTATTAAAATATTTTGCTTAACAGTATCCAAACACAAAAAACTAATATTATTAAAACCGAAAATAAAGATAAAACTCCGACAATTTTCCAAAAAATTGAAACATTAGAAAAAAATTTATGTTCTTTTTTTATATCCACTTTAGTTTCATTCTTTTTTGAAGTATTTATCTTTTTTTGCTCTACTCCTTGTATTTTTTCATATTTTTTTGTTAAAGAAGATTTTGATTTTTTATTTGTTACCAATAAATTGATATCATATTCGGATTTTAAAATATTTGATGGAGCTCCTTGATTATAAACACTATAACTTATTGCCGTTTCAAAAGAACGTTTTAAGCATTCCAGTGCCGTCATTCCGGCATTTTTAATTTTGCCCGAATGTGCGGAAATATTACCATTCTTTTTTAAAAAATATAAATCGTCTATAAATTCTTTTTCCTGAACACTACCTTGAGAATGATATTTAAGTGTTTCTATCATTTCGTCAAAAGAACCTATAGATTTACCATTTTGAATCAGAATATTTTTACATATTTGTTCAGCAAATTTTCTTGTCTGAACCATACACTGTTCAAAATATTCATCCCTATAAAGTTTTTCGGCTTCAAATATTATATCAAACAGATTATTATCAATTTTTTTTAAAAAATCAAAATTACAATTCATGATTACAACAAATCAACATCTGATGATTCTAAAGGTACCCCCATTAGCTGTTCAAGATTTGCCGCAGACACATGATAATTTAACAGAGTATTATAATATTCAAGCTGCGAATTTCTATATGTTGTTTCGGCATCTTTAAGCTCTATTGCATCACCAAGACCTACTTTATATCTGCCCGAAGCCTGGTCATATTGTTCTTTTGCCTGATCCATTGACAGTTTTGCAACTTCAATACTATCCTGTGCATTAGTAAGATTAATATATGCCTGCTTTACCTCAAAATAAATAGTTTGTTTTGTGTTTTCATAATCCGCCAAATCTTTTTTATATGTAGCTTTAGCTTCATCAACCTGTTTCTTCAATAACATTAAGTTAACGGTATTATAACTTAGCTCGGCACCGAATTGATAACCATAGTCTGTATCAACCCTTTTTCCGCCCCTGGAATATGAAGCAAAACCCTGAATATTAGGAGTGAACGCTCTTTTTGATGCACGAATTAATATCTCTGATGCATCAGCTTTCTTTTTTGCCGCCAATAATTCAGGACTTGTTTCAAACGCAGTTTTTACTGCATCTTCCACTTTAATATCATAAGCTTTTGTTGTTAAATTATCTATTACTTCATAATCTGAAAATTCAGGCATACCCATTGCATTGCTTAATTGAACAAAAGCAATTTTCAAAGTATTTTTTGCTTGAATTAACTGCAATTTAGCATTACCCAAATTATATTCGGCAGTCAAAACATCAATTTTGGCTTTTGAACCAATATCATAATATGCTTTTGCCTGTTCTAAATGCAGAGTAAAATCCTGAACCGTATCTTCATAAACTTTCACCTGCTGTTGTGCAAATAACAAATTATAATATGCTTGTTTTACACCGAATATTACGGAATTTATACTGGTTTGTAAACTAAAATTTGCAGATTCATAAGTTCTTTTAGCCATATCAGCTTGAGCTTTTGTTTTTCCAAAGTCAAACAAAAGCATATTACCCGATATTGTAGGTACGTAAAACATATCGTATCTTTGAATAGGAAATGCAAAGTTAGATACCTGCATATCATTTCTTGAATATTCGACACCTGCAGAAAAAGTAGGAAAATAATTTGCCCATGCTTGCGCTATTCTGCTTTTATAAATTTCTGCATTACTCATTGCTGATTGAATAGCCGGATGATGCTCAAGCGCTATTCTAACACAGTCATTTACTTCTATTATTTTATTTTTTTGTATTCCTGTTTGATAAGCAGTATCAGTTAAGACGGTATTTTGTTCACCTTGATTAACAGCAGGTGACGTACCTTCATTTGGAACTTGTTCTGATGTTGTTTCCTCTTGATTCGTTGTTTCTTTGTTTTGTTTTGCCTGTTTTTTAGCAAGTTTTTCAGCTTCTTTTTGTTCTTTTTTAAGCTGTTTTTGTCGTTCTTTTTCAGCTTTTTTCTGTTCTTTTGTAACGGAATCTATTGTTTTAATATCCTCGGGTTCAACGACATCAACTTCTTTTGCCCGTTTTGGTTCATCAGATTTACTAAAAATATTTTTAATTTTTTGAGAAAATGTTGTTTTACTTTCTGCCGTTACATCTGATTGAACTGTATTAACAGAAGGAGGAAGTTCATTAATTACTTCATCTCTGAAGGGGCTATCATCCGCAAAAACAGGCGATGCCATTATTAAAAACATTAATATAAATAATTTTTTGTTCATATTTTCCACTCTTATTCTGTAAATTATTAATTATTTGTACTTTCATGTTTCTTGTTAGAAGATACTTTTTCAACTAATGATTGAACTAATACGTAGAATACAGGAGTCAAAATAGTACCTATTGTAGCTGCAGCTGTCATACCGCCAAAAACGGTAGAACCGACAGATACTCTGGATTGAGCACCGGCGCCGGTTGCGAATACCATCGGAAGTACCCCGAATACAAACGCTAACGCGGTCATCATGATAGCTCTGAATCTTATTCTTGCCGCTTCGATTGCCGCTTCTTCAATTCCCATACCGTTTTCATGAAGATTTTTAGCAAATTCAACAATCAATATTGATTGTTTAGCAGCAATACCTATTAATGCTATCATACCCACCTGAGAATATAAGTCAAATGACTGACCAATCATCATTTGGAAAACAAGCGCTCCAAGAGCCGCAACAGGTGCAATCAGAAGTACTGCAACCGGAATTGACCAACTTTCATATAGTGCAACCAAGAACAAATATACAAAGGTTAATGCAAGTGCAATAACTATTGTTGTCTGTCCCGAAGATTCACGTTCCTGCAAAGAAGTACCCGACCAGTCATAACCAACATCAGACGGAAGTGTTTTTAATGCAACTTCTTCCATTGCCGTCATTGCTTCACCCGAGCTTTTTCCTGCCGATGGCTGACCTGAGAACTGAACAGAACGATATTGGTTAAACCTTGTAATAGATGCAGCACCTACCGTCTGCTCTATATTTATCATAGTCATCAAAGGTACCATTTGACCGTTCATGTTTTTAACATATATCTTTTGTAAATCAGTAGCCTTATTTCTGAAACTGTCTTCAGCCTGAAGTTGAACCCTGAATACACGCCCTAATTTATTAAAGTCATTTACATAGTATGTACCCAAAGTAGAAGCCAAAGTTGAGTATAGTTCCTGTATATCAACATTTTGAGACAAAACTTTTGCATAATCAATATTTAATCTATACTGAGGAACATTTGCCTGATAAGTTGTATAAACACTGCTCAAACGAGGGTCACTATTTGCCGCAACAGTCAATTGATTTGCAAAATTTTCTATATCCTGCAATGAATGTTCGCCTTTTGAAAGCATTTGGAACTCAAAACCACCTAACATACTCATACCTGAAATTGCAGGCGGAGAGAAAACAGCTATTGAAGCTTCATTAATTTTCGCTGCACGTTTTCTTATTTCACTTAAAATTCCGTTATGAGATAAATCGGTAGTTCTGCCCTGCATTTTTCTTATTACCCAATCCCAGGGATATATTTTTCTTTCTCCCCAGTCTTTTAAAGGTACAACACAAAATGCCTGGTTTGTAGGTCCCATACCTCCGGCAAAAACAATAATTCTTTCTTTTTCTACACCGTCTATATTTTCAATAGCCTTTGTAAATTTCTCTAATACTTCTTGAGTTTTATTTAATGCAGACCCCGGAGGAAGCACAAATTGTGCCATTAAAACAGCTTGGTCTTCATCAGGAATAAACCCTGTCGGGATTATTTTAAATAGAAAACCCATTAAAATCAGGAATGTAACGTACAATCCGATTGTTAACTTTTTATTATAAACAAATTTCTTTACAACTTCTAAATATACTTGTGTCACTTTTGCAAATTTTTCATCAAAAGCTACAAATACTTTTTTAATAAATGCAGTAACAAAATTACTCGGCTTTCTGTTCGGATCTTCTTTTCTTAAGATAATTGAACACATAGCAGGAGAAAGAGTTAACGCACAAACTGCAGATAATGCAATAGATACTGCAATACAAACAGCAAACTGTCTATACATTAAACCTGATAAACCTGATACAAACGAAACCGGAACAAATACCGCCATAAGTACCATTGCCATTGCGACCAAAGCTCCGCCAACTTCTTGCATTGTAAGTTGAGTAGCTTCAACAGGAGTCTTTCCCTCTTCCAAATGTCGTTTTACGTTTTCTATTACAACAATAGCATCGTCAACAACAACCGCAACTGCAAGTACCATCGCGAACAAAGTTAACAGGTTTATTGACATACCGAACACAGGCAAGGCAGCAAACGTACCCACCAAAGATACAGGTATTGTAACACAAGGAACGAGTGTTGATCTCCAATCACCTAAGAATACAAATATAACCACTATAACGATTAAAGATGTAAGTAAAATTGTAAATACAACTTCTTTCATTGATTCACGAATAAACTCAGAATCATCATGCATCATTTTAACTTCCAAAGAAGCGGGAAGTGATTTGTTTAATTCTGCGATTTTTTTATTTACTAAATTTACAATACTTATAGTATTAGCACCCGGCAGAGGAACTACCTGAATAAGTGCTGCGGGTTTACCGTCAATCATACCGAGTCTGTCGTATGAATAAGCACCAAGTTCTACTCTTGCAATGTCTTTAAGTTTTATGTTTGACCCATCAGTATTAGCTCTGATAATAATTTCTTCAAATTCGGCAGGTTCTAATAAACGTCCTTTTGTCATTAAGGTCATTCTGAGTGTTTGATTTGAATTACTCGGCAATGCACCTAATGCACCTGAAGATACCAAAGTGTTTTGAGTTGTAACTGCCGCTTGAACCTCCTGAACGGAAACATTCAAGTTTGCCATCTTTGTAGGATCAAGCCATATTCTCATACTATAATCGGCAGCCCCGAATACGTTAACTTCACCTACACCATCTAAACGTTTTATTTCATCTTTAATATATATTGTCGCATAGTTGGTTAAATCCAACTGATTCCAGGAATTATCACTTGATTCAAGGTTTAATATACAAGCCCCTGCACCTGATACTCTGTTTGTAGCAGTTACCCCTAAACGTTTAACGTCCTCGGGCAAAAGTGCTTCTACTTGCTGTAATCGGTTTTGAACGTTTACAAGGTTTATATCTTTATTGGTTCCTACTTTAAAGAATATATTTAATGTATAAGTTTCATCATAACAGGTAGAAGACATATATAACATATTTTCAACACCGTTAACTTGTGCTTCTATAAGAGAAGCAACGGATGATTCAATAACCGAAGCACTTGCCCCCGGATACGATACTGAAACAGTTACCTGAGGCGGTGTAATATTCGGATATTTTTCAAGCTGTAATCCAAACATTGATACTAAACCTATCAATGTTATAAATATTGAAATTACCATTGCAAAACGAGGTTTTCTTATAAAGAAATATAAATCATTCTTTTTAGTATTATTTTCCATTCTTCTTTTGCATCCCTGTTATTTTATTCTTGGTTTTCTTGTTCATCATTAATATCAGTAACTAAAGGTTCCGGATTTACTACCTGACCTTCTCTTGTAATACTTTGAATACCTTTTGCTACAATAGTATCCTCATATTCAAGCCCTTCTTCAACTATCCAATTTTTATCTATTTCATCAGATACTTTTATATTCTTTCTTACAATTTTATTTTCATCACCAATTACCCATACATAATAACCATTTGCATCATTTAATGCGGCAGATTGAGGAACTAACATTACTTTATTTGATGTTTTGGAGGTAGCAATAACTTTTACAAAATCACCCGGAACTAAAAGTTCATCTTCATTTACAAAAGTTGCTCTTAAACTTATTGTACCGGTTGTTTCATCTACTTCGTTGTTTATAAACTCAATTACACCAACTTCATCATAAATATTTCCGTTAGCAAGTTGAATTTGAACATTCATATTACTAAAATTTGTTGAACTGTCAGTTTTTCTAAAATTCAAAAATTCACTACTCTTTAAAGTAAAATAAACATATATAGGACTAACACTTACAATTCTTGCAAGCGCTCCTGATGTAGTATTTACAAGGTTTCCTTCCGTTATCATAATTTTACCTATTTTACCATCAATAGGCGAAACTATTTTGGTATAACTCAAATTTAACTTTGCATTTTCGAGTTGAGCCTTTGCAGCATCCAATGCCGCTTTACTCTGATCTCTTGTTGCAAGAGCCTGATCAAAATATGATTTACTTACATAATCTTGCTTTACAAGTTCTTTTGCTCTTTCAAGCTCTTTTTCCGCATTTATTAATGTAGCCTGATTTTGTCTTACATTAGCAGCAGCATTACTGACCGCTATTTCATACTGATCAGGTTCTATTAAAAATAACGTTTGACCTTTTTCAACCTTTGCACCTTCATCAAAAAATCTTTTTTGAAGCCAACCATTAATTCTTGCTATTACATCAACAGAATATTTTGCCTCTATTCTTCCTGCCGATTCCGTTGAATAATATATATCTTTGGCTATCGGATGCATGGTTTGTACAGCTTTTGGAATACTATTAGCCTTTTGCTGTAAATATCCTTTTATTGCACCTGATATTTGATGATATGCAATAGGTACAACTATTAACAAAATTAAAAATAATATCCACCTTGTTTTTTTATTTTTTAAATAGCTCATATATATATCCTCTATTATTTATTCTATATTTAAATTATTTTTATATTCGGTAATTATTTCTATTAAACTTTCTCTTTTTGCTTCGCCTAAAGTATCCAAAGCCCTATATTCAGCTTCTTTCATAATAGGTATAAATTTATCAGCTAACTTTTTACCTAATTCGGTAAACTTTATTTCTTTATTCCTTTTGTCTGAAGCTGTTTCTAGTTTTATCTCAACTATATTCTTTGTTTTAAGTTTTTGAATAATTGCACTTACTGTTTGTTTTGGTAAAAAAGTCTTTTGTACAATCATTTTTTGTGTACACACTTTTTCATTCCATATTATAAGCAAAACTTCAAGCCCGGCAAGGGTTGCCCCCATAGACTTTGCATATTCATTATAAAAACCCGAAATTTCTCTGTGAATTTCTAATAGTTTTTCCGCTTGTTCTTTTAGTTTCAGCTTATCCAAGTGTAACTATCCCCATATAGATTAGTCCAAAATTGTACAGTCTTAATATGGACTATTATACTAAACTAATAATAAATGTCAACAATATATTTTACTATTTTATTCGACTTCTTAGTTTAATATATTTGTTTAATTCATCTATCATAAATTGTTTTTTAGTTGTTGCATAAGAACTTATAGGAGTTGAATAATCATATTTCTTATCAAAAATAAATACAGAAGGAAATGCAACTATATGAAACTTTTCAACATATTGAATATTTTCAGGATAATCACAATTAATTACCGCAAAAGTATATTTATCTTTAAGCGCTTTTGAAACTTCACCAAAAATAGGCATAAACCTTCTGCAATATGTACACCAATCTACATAGAACATAACTGCAACCGGTTTTTCAAAATCTGTAATCTCGTTCATTTTTAAAATTCCGGTGTCAGGAATTTCGATTGGTGCATTTAATTGAGGAGGAATGTATCTTTCTCTTGGTTGCGTTTTTACTTTATATACATAAACAGAAAGCCCTATCAAACCTATTAAGGCTACAATAAAAACACCTATAAAAAACTTTTTTTTCATAATTTAGCTCCTTTTGGAACGACGGTAACGCCGTTCGACGATACAATAAAACCTCTTGCTATATCTTCATCAACATTAAACCCTATTTTTGTATAAGGTGGAATATCGACATTTTTATCTATTATCGCTTTTTTTATTTCGGAATATCTTCCTACAGTTACGTTTTCCATTAAAATAGACTCTGTAACATTAGCAAAACTGTTAATTCTTACCTGAGGCGACAGTATACATCTTGATATACTTCCGCCTGAAATTATGCAGCCTTCTGATACCATTGAATTAGTTGCCATACCGACTCTATCTTTTTCTTCCCACAAAAATTTTGCGGGAGGTAAGTTGTAATTATAAGTTCTCAATGGCCAGCCCGTGCAGTATAAATTAAGCTCGGGATCATAATCAAGTAAATCCATATTTGCCTGCCAGTAGCTGTCTATACTTCCGACATCTCTCCAATATCCGCGTTCTGATTCTGTCATGCCGGTATATTCATTTTGAGAAAAATCATAAACATAGATAGCTTTTCCCTCATTAAGCATTTTGGGAATAATATTTTTTCCAAAATCATGACTTGAATCAGGATTTTTTGAATCTTCTTGAACTTCTTGAACAAGTTCTTCGGTTTCAAAAATATAGTTACCCATAGAAGCCAGACACATATCAGGATTCCCCGGAATAGATTTAGGTTTTGACTTGGGTTTTTCCTGAAATCCTGTTAATCTCCAATCGTCATCCACTTCTATTATACCAAACTCACCTGCTTCAGAGATAGGAATAGGAATAGCCGAAATTGTAAGAACAGATTCTTTTTTCTTATGAAATCTCATCATTTGAGATACGTCCATCCTATATATATGGTCACCACCAAATACACAAACGTGTTTAGGATTTTCATCATTAATATGAGTTATATTTTGATACACTGCATCTGCAGTACCTTTATACCAATTACCGTCCGTTCTCATTTGAGCAGGCACTAAATCAATATACTGACCTAAAATAGGTGATACAGGCCAACTTCTTGCTATATGCTGATTCAGGGAATCTGATTTATATTGTGTCAGTATTTTAATTTTATAAAATCCCGAATTAATAAAATTATTAATTACAAAATCAATAATTCTGTACCTACCGCCGAATGGTACTGCCGGTTTTGCCCTGTCTCTTGTCAAAGGGTATAATCTTTTTCCCTCGCCTCCCGCTAAAATCATAACGAGTGATGTATCAAGTGCCAAAATAACCTCCTCTAATCATCATTTAAACTCAAAACCGCCATAAATGCTTCTTGCGGTACTTCAACACGGCCTACGGCTTTCATACGTTTTTTACCGCGTTTTTGTTTTTCCAAAAGCTTTCTTTTTCTTGTAATATCGCCGCCGTAGCATTTATCCAAAACGCTTTTTCTAAGTGCTTTTATATTTGTTCTTGCTATTATTCTTCCGCCAATTGCCGCTTGTATTGCAACTTCGAACATTTGACGCGGAATTATATCTTTTAATTTTGAAGTCAATTTCTGCCCCACATAAAAAGCGCTGTCTTTATGAACTATTGCACTCAGAGCATCTACAACTTCTCCTGCGAGAAGAATATCGAGTTTTACCAAATCCGAACGTTTATAATCACTAAATTCATAATCCAAACTTGCATATCCTTTAGAACGTGATTTTAATTGGTCATAAAAATCGGTAATTATTTCGCTTAAAGGTATTTCATAGTGCAGAGAAACTCTGACCTTATCCAAATATGTCATATTTTGGAATATACCGCGTTTTGATTGTGCAAGCTCCATCAATAATCCCACATACTCATTAGGAGTTATAATTGAGGCTTTTACATAAGGTTCTTCAATATAATCACGGTATTGAGCCTCAGGAAGGTTTGCGGGGTTATCAATCTCAATAACTTCACCGTTAGTCTTATGGACTCTGTATATTACGCTTGGCGCCGTTGTTACCAAAGAAAGATTATATTCTCTTTCTAATCGTTCCTGCGCAATTTCCATGTGGAGCATGCCCAAAAAACCGCACCTGAAGCCAAACCCCAATGCCGAAGAAGTTTCAGGTTCAAAAGTAATACTTGAATCATTTAATTTAAGTTTTTCCAAAGCTTCTTTTAAGTCCTGATACTGGTCATTATCAACCGGATACATGCCTGAAAACACCATAGGCAAAGCCTCTTTATACCCTGCAAGAGGTTCTGAAGCGCCATTTTCTACATGAGTAATTGTATCTCCTACAAAGCGGGTAATTTCTTTTATAGAACAGCCCATATATCCTACATCACCGGTTTTAAGTGCTTTAACCGGAACTCTGTTTGGATTCAAATATCCGAGTTCCGTTACTTCATAAACCTTTCCCGATGCCATAAATTTTATTTTGTCACCGAGTTTTATATCTCCGTCAACAACTTTAAAAAAACATAATGTACCCAAATACGGATCATAAGCACTGTCAAACACTAAAGCCCTCAGTGGCTTATCTGAAGTATCTTCTGGCGGAGGAATAAAATTAACAACAGCCTCCAATACATCTTCAATTCCTGTTCCTTCTTTTGCGCTGACAGGTATTGCCATAGAGGCGTCAATTCCCAAAACTTCTTCAATTTCTTCTCTAACTCGTTCAACATCTGCAGATGGAAGGTCAATTTTATTTATTACGGGAATTATTTCAAGATTCTGTTCTATTGCAAGATAAACATTTGAAAGAGTTTGCGCTTCCACCCCTTGAGTAGCATCAACTATTAAAAGTGCTCCTTCACAAGCGGCTAAAGACCTTGAAACCTCATAGCAAAAATCTACGTGTCCGGGAGTATCTATAAGATTAAGTATATAATCTTTGCCATCTTTTGCTTTATAATTCATTCTTGCGGCATTAAGTTTGATTGTTATACCGCGCTCACGCTCAATATCCATGGTATCAAGCAGTTGATCCTGCATATCACGCTCCTGAATTGTTCCTGTTTTTTCCAAAAGCCTGTCTGCCAGTGTAGATTTACCATGGTCTATATGAGCTATTATACAAAAATTTCTGACATTTTCTATGTATTTCATAATCCTAGTGTATTACAGAAAAACAAGTTTGCCAATATTATAACAGCAAAATTAAAACTATATATTTTGAAAAATATTTCACACTAAATTATTTATTACCCCGAATTCTTTTGCCAAATCAGTCATAATTTCAACTGCTTTATCTATTTGTTCAAAAGTCAAATCTTTCATAACACAAAGCCGCAGGCGGCATTCTTTTCTTCTGACTGCAGGATATGTTACTATATTTACATACACCCCCAGTTTTCTTAGTCTGTCATACATTTCAAATAAAACAGGTTCATTATAAATCATAACGGGAATAATGGCCGATTGAGAATGTCCTATATCAAATCCGTTTTGAACAAGCTTACGTTTAAGATATTCTATATTAATCCATAATTGTTCTCTTCCTGCAGAATCTGTTTCAAACAATTTAAAAGTTTCGTTTAATCCTCCCGCAACTGAAGCCGGAAGTGCAGTAGAGAAAAAATAACTTCTTGCATAAAGTCTTAAATATTGTATAACTTCTTTTGATGCCGCACAGTATCCTCCAAGCCCGCCGGGCGCTTTACTTAACATTCCCACATTTAAATCAATTAACCTTTCCGTATTACAATGCTGAGATGAACCGCGTCCGGTCTTTCCTACTACTCCCAACCCATGAGCATCATCAACCATAACCCGTGCTTTATATTTTTTTGCCAGTTTTGTTATTTCATTTAATGGCGCTATATCACCATCCATTGAAAACACTCCGTCTGTTATAATCAATCTGCCGGTTTTATAATCGGGAATTTTGGATAGAATTTTTTCCAAATATTTCATATTTCTATGTGGATAAATTTTAACTTCCGCGCCTGATAATAAACATCCGTCAAAAATAGAAGCATGATTTGCCGAATCGTTTATTATTACATCATTTTTTCCGCAAAGAGCGGAAATAATTCCGACATTAGCCCCGTATCCGCTTGCAAATACAATTGAATCTTCCGTTCCGTAAAAATCCGCAATCCGTTTTTCTAATTCTTTATGTATATCAGTTATTCCGGCATAATTCGATACAGCACCCATTCCATAACCAAAACGCTCCAATGCTTCTTGAGCACCTTGCATTACTTTTGGGTGAGTTGATAAATTCAAGTAAGAATTTGACCCCAACATTATAACAGGATGTATTTTTCCATCCTTTTCTTTAATTTGAGAATACGGTTGAACCTTATTCATTGTAACCATACCCAATGCTTCATTCCCAGTCATTACACCGCTTTCAAGTACTTTATTTACCCGCTGTGTTTTATCTAATAAATCTTCACCCGCAAGTGTATCAACAAAATTCTCAAACTTAATGTTCATAGATTCTTTTACTTTTAATTCCTCAATCATCTGATTTTCCTTTTCTGAACAAATTCTTCACATATCAATAATGAAACGGAATTATTTTAAAATCTATTACCCTTTTGATAATAATTATGTTGTACAGTCGGATAATATAATTAATCCAGTATCGCATTTTGCTATGCTATTCTTTTCGCTCTGAAAACCTTTATTGAAAAAAATAAAATATACAGTTATAATATAAATAACAATAAAGGAGTATTAAAAATGTTGAAAAATTGCAAATTTAGCACGGGGGGGGGGATTTTTAAGTAAAAAATCTTTTACACTTTCAGAAGTATTAATAACATTAGTTATCATCGGAATTATTGCATCCATAACAGTACCTGTAATATTTGCAAATTACCAAAATCAAGCAATAAAATCATCATTAAAGAAAAATTACTCGGTTTTAAAACAAGCTCTCGATAAATATCAAGTTGAAAACGGAGAGAGAATTACGAGTTCAGATTTAGGACAACATACTTTAAAAACAATATTAATGAAATACCTTAATGTAATGTTCGATTGCGGTTACGGTTCAACTGATGTTGAAAATTCTTGCATAAAAAATTATGGAGCAGACGAAAAAAGTTCAAAAACATACAAAACATACTCTGGTATTCAAATCGATTTAAGTAAGTTTGATGACGGACAATTCGTATTAAATGACGGAAGCTTGATACTTTTAGAAAATGGTTCATCTGTAAGAACATATATTTCTGTTGATGTAAACGGAATCGGTAAAAAACCTAACAGATTAGGCAAAGATCTTTTTATGTTTCAAATTATGAATAACGGTGAACTCTTACCAATGGGAGCAAAAGGAACTGATTATTATTCAGAAAATAATGAATATTGTGCTTCAACATCTTCAAATACAATGAATGGGGCAGGTTGTACAATAAATGTATTAACAGAAATTTAACAAAATCAATTCTCTTTGGTATGATATTTTTAGCAAGAAAATCAAGGAGATAAAAATGAGAAGTGATGAAATAAAACAAGGTTTACAAAGAACTCCACACAGGTCACTTTTATATGCAACCGGTGTGAGTGAAAAACAAATGAATAAAAGATTCATAGGAATAGCAAGCAGCTTTTCCGATTTAGTTCCCGGCCATAGCGGTATGAGAGAAATTGAACGCCAAATTGAAAAAGGTATCCACTCCGGCGGAGGACAAGCTTTTATATTCGGAGTTCCCGCTATATGTGACGGAATTGCAATGGGCCATAGCGGTATGAACTATTCACTTCCATCTCGTGATTTAATTGCCGATTGCGTTGAATCTGTTGCTACGGCGCATAAACTTGACGGTCTTGTTTTATTAACAAACTGCGATAAAATTACACCCGGCATGATTATGGCAGCGGCAAGGCTTGATATCCCTTGCATTGTTGTTACAGTCGGTCCTATGCTTGACGGAAAATGCCAAAACCACACTTTGACAATGATTAGAGGAACTTTTGAAGCTGTAGGAAAATACACGAGCGGAGAAATTGATGAGAAAATGCTCAAAGCCATGGAAATTACTTCATGCCCGTCACAAGGCGCATGCCAGGGGTTATATACAGCTAATACGATGGCTTGTTTAACCGAGGTTATGGGTATGAGCCTTCCCGGATGTGCCACATCGGCAGCGGTAAGCGCTAAAACACGCCGCATAGCTTTTGACTCGGGAGTTGTAATTAATGAATTAATTGAAAAAGACATTCGCCCATCTTCAATAATTACAAAAGATTCAATAAGAAACGCAATAATTGTTGATTTAGCACTCGGAGGTTCAACAAATTCAATACTTCACCTCCTTGCAATAGCAAATGAAGCCGGTGTTGACATTACTCTTAAAGATTTTGAAGAGTTAAGCTTTAAAGTACCTCAAATTATTAAGCTTGACCCTTCCGCCGCTAAAACAATGACAGACCTTGATAATGCGGGCGGCATTCCTGCCGTATTAAAAACATTATATAAAAATATTCCCGAAATGAATGATACAACAGGTGTTTCAGGTATTAAACTCTCCGAAATAGCAGCTTCTGAAATTTGGTGCGATAATGAAGTTATAAGACCTGTTTCAGACCCTGTTACTTCAAACCCGGGACTAGCAGTACTTCACGGAAATTTAGCACCGAATGGCGCAGTCGTTAAAATTTCAGGTGTTGAAAAAGAATGTCTTGAATTTACTGGGAAAGCAAAAACTTTTAACAGTGAAGAAGATGCAATGAATGCAATAATGGAAGATAAAATCAAAGCAGGTGATGTTGTTGTTATAAGATACGAAGGCCCAAAAGGCGGCCCGGGCATGCGTGAAATGCTCTCGCCAACTTCTGCCATTGTCGGTAAAGGATTGGGGAAACAAGTTGCTTTAATTACAGACGGAAGATTTTCAGGCGGAACAAGAGGCTTATGTATAGGGCATATTTCTCCTGAAGCTCCGGCTGGCGGTATTATCGGTATTGTTGAGGACGGGGATGAAATATATATTAATATTCCAAAACGTGAACTGACTTTGAAAGTTGATGAAAAAACAATAGAACAAAGGATGAAAAACTTTAAACCTCTGCCCGTAAAAGTTAAAAAGGGGTACTTAAAACGTTATGCAGCAGTTGTTGCTTCTGCAGATAAAGGGGCTGTTACAAGTATATAATCTTGATAACCGGCTAAGCCGGTGAATTATTTCTTTTTATTACAACCACAAAAAAGCCCTCTTATAAAAGAGGGCTTTTTTTATGCTATTTCTTCGGTCGCTTTTAATTTAGGTTGAAGAATTTCGGGTTTTCCTTCTTCATTTTTTGTAGGAAGTTTAATTACTTCGCCGTTTCCTTCACTTTTCTTCTTTACCATATCAGCAGTTACGGTAAACTCTTTTACATTTTCCTGAGAAGGAAGTGCATACATAATATCCATCATTATTTCTTCAACAATTGATCTCAAAGCCCTTGCACCTGTTTTGCGTTTAATTGCTTCAGAAGCAATTAAATCAATAGCTTCGGGTTCAAATTTTAATTCAACGCCATCCATATTTAATAAACATTGATATTGTTTCAACAATGCATTTTTTGGTTGTGTCAAAATATTTTTCAATGTTGATTCTTCCAATGGATCTAAAACTGCATAAACAGGAATACGACCGATAAATTCAGGAATCATACCAAATTTTAGTAAGTCTTCGGGCTGAAGTTTTTTCAATAATTTTTGAGCTTCAAGTTCTTTTTCGGCTTGAGTTCTCGGTGCTTTTGCCCCAAAACCGATAGTTGTTGAATCTCCGGCTCTTCTTTCTACTATTTTATCCAATCCTACAAACGCACCGCCAACAATAAACAATATGTTTGCAGTATTTATTTGAATGAATTCCTGATGAGGGTGTTTTCTGCCTCCTTGCGGCGGAACATTTGCAACAGTACCTTCTATCATTTTTAACAATGCCTGTTGTACACCTTCACCCGATACATCTCTTGTTATACTTGTATTTTCGGATTTTCTTGATATCTTATCTATTTCGTCTATATAAATAATACCTCTTTCAGCTTTTTGAGCATCAAAATCGGCACTCTGATATAGTCTTAATAAGATATTTTCAACATCATCACCTACATAACCCGCTTCAGTTAATGTAGTTGCATCGGCAATAGCAAACGGAACATCAAGCATTTTTGCAAGTGTTTGAGCTAATAAAGTTTTTCCGCTTCCCGTAGGACCTACTAACAAAATATTACTTTTTTGGATTTCAACTTGTTTTTCATCGGTAGAAGCATTATGCGCAATTCGTTTATAGTGGTTATAAACAGCTACCGCCAAAACTTTCTTTGCATCATCCTGGCCGATAATATATTCATCCAAATAAGCCTTAATTTCATGCGGTTTTGGCACTTTTGTAATGTCCGTTTCTTTTATTTCAGACTCTTCGGTTTTGCCCTTATTTTCAAGAAATTCTTCATCCAAAATTTCATTACACAATTCAACACACTCATCACAGATATACACATCAGGACCTGCAATAAGTTTTTTTACCTGTTCTTGTGTTTTACCGCAAAATGAACATTTTAAACGACTGTCATCCATTGCTGCCATTAATTATATCTCCTGACTTGGTTTTGGCGTTGTATTTGCAGTTACTACTTTATCAATCATTCCGTATTCTAAAGCTTCTTCAGGAGTCATGATGTAGTCCCTGTCAGTATCTTTTTCTATTTTCTTGATAGATTGACCTGTATTTTTAGCCAAAATTTCATTTAATGATTTTTTAATTCTGATAATTTCGGCAGCTTGAATTTCAATATCGGTAGCTTGACCTTGTGCACCGCCTAAAGGCTGGTGAATCAATACTCTTGAATGAGGAAGCGCCATTCTCTTTCCGGGCGTTCCCGATGAAAGTAAAAATGCGCCCATTGAAGCAGCCTGTCCCAAACAAATTGTTGAAACATCCGCTCTTATATGCTGCATTGTATCATATATTGCAAACCCTGCAGTTACACTTCCTCCCGGAGAGTTTATATATAACATTATATCTTTTTCGGGATTTTCACTGTCTAATAATAACAACTGCGCAACAATTAAATTTGCAACCATATCATCAATCGGAGTACCTAAAAAGATTATTCTTTCCCTCAATAATCTTGAGAAAATATCGAATGATCTTTCTCCTCTGCTCGATTGTTCAATTACTACCGGTACAAAACTCATATTTTTGCCTTTCTAACCTTCATTAATTATTTTTATAACTTACTTTTGCATTATCAATTAATAACCTTGTAACTTTTTCCGATATTATCTGCTGGTTAATTGAATGCAAAATATTCATATTTTTTTGGATTTCAGATACTATATTATCTGTTGTTGTATTATAAATTTGTGCAAAATAAGATATTTTATTCTGAACATCTTCCTGCGTTACGGAAATTTTTTCTTCTTGTGCTATTTTACCTATGATTAAAGAAGTTTTGATTCTTTTAACAGCTTCTTCTTTCATTTGTTCATATACTTTTTGATGACCTTCTTTTTCAAGCATTTGGTCAAAATTGCCGCCTTGCATATTAACTCTTTGTTTAAATTCTCCCATTAATGCCTGTATTTCGCGGTTTATCATCTGATTTTGGATATTTATATCAATTTTTTCAAGTAAAGTATCCATTATTTTTGCTGCTACTCTTTTTTCATTTTCCATTTTAGCAGTATTTTCCGCAAACTTTTTAATATCTTCTTTCAATTCTTCAAGTGTTGAAAATTTTTGGTTAACTTTTTTGGCAAGTTCATCATTTATTTCAGGAAGAACTTTTTCTTTTATTGCATTTATTTTAATATTAAATTCCGCATCTTTTCCTTTTAATTTTTCGTCATGGTATTCATCGGGGAATTTAACATTAATTTTAAATTCTTCACCTTGAGAACGGTCAACCAATTGTTCGGCAAAGCCCGGGATAAAATTAGAATGTCCCAAATCAAGCATATATGCTTTAGCCGAACCGCCTTTAATTTCTTCTCCGTCAACATATCCGTCAAAGTCTATATTTACTATATCAGTATTATTAGTTTTTCTATCCGTAACATCATTTAAAGTTGAATATCTGTCCGCAATAATTTGGAGTTCTTTTTCAACTACATCATCGCCATTTTTAAATTCTTCAACTTCTATTTCCATGCCTTTATAATCACAAAGATTAACTTCGGGTTTAAGCTCAAATTTAGCCGTAACTTTTAATGATTTATCTTCTCCGAATTCATAAGATTCAATACTTGGAGGGGCAATAAGTTCAAAATTATTTTCGGTTATTGCGGATTCAAATATTGTAGGAAGAAGACTGTCTAAAACTTCTCTTTGAAGTGCCGCTATACCTACGTATTTTTCCAAAATATTTTTAGGAGCTTTACCCTGTCTGAACCCTGGAACATTCACTCTTTGAGCGAGTCTTTTGCATGCTTTGTCGTATTCCCATGATGAAACCGAAGGTTCAATTTCAATATTTAATTTAACTTCATTATTCTCTAATTTTTCAACTGTTACTGCCATCTTGTGTCACCTTTTCCATTTTTTACATTAATACACATATTTATACTACTGAAAATTATATCATAAACATTTTGTATTAATATACAACATAAGGTTTAGAGAATAAAGTTAATTGTTAAATATGCTTTTGTATAGTGATAAATATGGATATGACTATGTTATAATAGTTCATGTAAAGGAGTGAGGAAATTATGAAAAAAGTTTTAATTGCACTATGTTTGACAGGATTAATGCAGCAAATGTCTATAGCTTCTCAATTTGGAGGCATGGATGCAGGAGCATTGAATACACAATATATGAAAGATTTAAGATTCCATGAAGCACAGACCAGAGCTAAAAAAAGTGCAATAACTCACACAACACGCCCTGAACCCGATAAATTATCTAATTCTGAACTAAAATCGGTCATATTCATAAACAACAGCTCTGTTTCATCTGAACAATTGTTGACTCTTGTTCAAGACAAAATTAACAAACCCATGACTCCCGAAAGTGTTGCGGAAATAAGAAAAGATATTATGAAATATTACCAGTCATTGGGTTATTATTCTGCTGTCGCAACGATTTCTTCACAAAACTCGGAAAATGGTGAACTTGTTATTGATATCAGTGAAGGCGGAAAAAATTCAATTTCTATTGAAGATAATCAATAAAGTTTTAATATTTACAAAAATTGTTAAATCTAAATAACCAATTTTCTGATTTTTTAATCATTAAATACCCGTAAACTGAAAAAGAATAATTATATTCGTTAGTTTACGGGAAGTGTGTTATGGGCAAATTGCCGAAAATATCTATTGTTTTGTCTGCTATTATTTTTGTTTTTCATTGTTCTGTTTTGGCTTATGATAATACGGTTATAGAAAATACAGCCGATAATCCTAGACTTGTAAATCTTGCTCCTGAACAATATAGAGCATTAGACACCGTAGAAAAGAGAATTTATAACAACTCTTTTGCCTTTGAAAATACCATGGACAGAATTGAACGACTTGAAATGGACTTATTTCAGGAAATTCAAAGCGGAACACCTGCTCAAAGAGTGAATGCCCTGCGACTTGAAAGTACAAAAGTTGCACTAAGAGGAACACCTATGACCCCTATGATGGATGATACTTTTAATAAAAAATACATTAATCCCAGAGATTTAGGTTCATATTATGATGACGTCGGAATAATAGATGGCCTCATCAGAGTTTGGTGGCCTGATTTTTATGCAACACTGTCAGAATACAGAAAATATAAAGAAGCAAATTTTTATTAATAATTATTTCGCATTCGTCCATTTTATTTGTCATTCTTGTATATGTTACGTAATTCAATGACAAAATTTGAATTTCTAATATTTCAAAAATTCATTAAATATTACAATCTTATAGGATAATCATCTTTTATTTCCCAACCGTCATCTGCTATAAGTTTTGTACAGCCTACAGGTGATTGGCCGTCAGCACAGGAAGTTATCAATTCTTCCCTTGTTGTTTGAATATTTTTGTCTTTTTGTGGGAAACACAAACTTTTATTTTTACTATGTGAACATATATTTCCGATACCTATATTAAACCCGAAAATATCCCTGCCGCATACATTAGGACCTTTTTCTCCATTTATATCAACAAGTAAATATTCATCATGACTTGATTCACTTCCTAATAATGTACCATCAGGTAACATATATGAATCTAAATTCCAAAATACATTTTCACAATACACAATATAACTTTCACCATCCTTGAATCTGTTTTGAGCGTATTCAGTGCCAAGGTATTCAGCAGATAGTTTTGATAAAATTGAACTTAGAACATTATAAGTTTCAGTAGTATGCATACCTCCGGCAAAATCAAACTCATAAACAGGCTGCCCGTACTCAATTTCTGTTAATTTAACAGCATTAGAAAGATTTGAATAAAACTTTTTAAGTTTTGCTGTAGTTTCAGTTTTTCTATGATTAGCCATAACAACAGGAACTGTTATTGCAGCTATAATACCAATAATAACAAGAGTAATTAATACTTCCGCAAGTGTGAAAGAATGATTTTTATTTGAGAAAGAGTTTTTAAAATTTAATTCTATTTTACCCCCCCCCGTGGCGTTTTATTGTTTTATTCATAATTTTATCTCCTTTTTATTTTATATTATCATATATTTTCTATTTTTTGTAAAGACATACAAAAATTTTATTTGACAATTAGCCGCTATAATAAGTATATTTGTTTTTACATTTTATAAACTTTTAACAAAACACTAAAATCATCTTTAAATTTAAATGTGTTTTTAATAAAATAATTAATGAAATACGAGGTGAGTATAATGTTAGATATAAGATTAATCAGAGAAAATCCCGAAAAAATCAATGAATTGTTAAAAAGAAGAAATCCTTCTCTTTCGATAGACGGTATTTTAGATATTGATGTTAAAAGAAGAAAAGTTCAAACTCAAGCAGATGAACTTCGTGCAAAAAGAAAATCAATGTCGCAAGAAATTGGTATTTTAAAAAAACAGGGTCAGAATACGGATGAAATTCAAGCCCAAGTTAAAGAAATGGCAGACGAAATAAAAGCATTGGAAGAACAAGAACAACAGCTGGATTGTGAACAAAAGAATTTACTTTTGTCAACACCTAATATTCCCGATGAAACTACTCCCATAGGCTTATCAGAAGATGACAATGTCGAAGTAAAAAGATGGGGAGAACCAAGAAAAGTAAGTTTTGAGCAAAAACCTCATTGGGATATATGCACAGATAAGGATATAGTTGATTTTGAAAGAGGTGTTAAACTTTCTCAATCAAGATTTTCACTGTATAGAGGCAAAGGTGCACAGTTAGAACGTGCCATTATTAACTTTTTCTTAGATACTCACACACAAGAACACGGATATGAAGAAATTCTTCCTCCCGTTATGGTTAATGCCGCAGCTATGACAGGCACAGGACAGCTCCCTAAATTTGCGCAAGATATGTATAAATGTGAAGAAGAAGACTTATATTTAATTCCAACAGCAGAAGTTCCCGTTACCAATATTTATTCAGGTGAAATATTATCTGAAGATGAACTTCCAAAATATATGACGGCATATACACCATGTTTCAGAAGAGAAGCCGGAAGTGCCGGTAAAGATACGAGAGGGCTTATAAGACAGCACCAGTTTAACAAAGTAGAACTTGTTAAGCTCTGTACTCCCGAAACCAGTGTGGAAGAACATGAAAAACTTACAAGAAATGCCGAAAAAATATTGGAATTATTAGAACTTCCATACAGAAGAGTTGCTTTGTCAACCGGTGATATAGGTTTTTCGGCAAGAAAATGTTTTGACCTTGAAGTTTGGCTTCCTTCTTATAACACATACAAAGAGATATCAAGCTGTTCAAACTTTGGAGATTTTCAAGCAAGAAGAGCAAATATAAGATATCGTTCAAAAGAAACCGGTAAACCGGTATTTGTTCATACATTAAACGGCTCAGGACTGGCTGTGGGCAGAACTTTTGCCGCGATTTTGGAAAATTTTCAAAATGAAGACGGCAGCGTCACTATTCCTAAAGTATTAAGAAAATATACGGGATGGGATATTCTATAATATGAAAAAAGGATTATTTATCACATTTGAAGGGGCGGACGGGTCAGGTAAAACAACCCAGCTCAATAAAGTTAAGAGTTTTCTTGAACAAAACGGATATAATACCATTGTAACAAGAGAACCCGGAGCTTTAAAGTTGGGGCAAAAAATAAGAGAGATTTTACTTCACTCGGAAGAAAAAGTATCAGACAAATGTGAGATGTTCTTATTTTTGGCAGACAGAGCTCAGCATGTTGAAACTTTAATAAAACCCTCAATAGAACAGGGGAAAATAGTACTTTGCGACCGTTATACCGATTCAACAATTGCTTATCAGGGTTATGCAAGAGGTCAGGATATAAATTTGCTAAATAATTTGAATAATATTGCAATAAACGGAACCGTTCCCGATTTAACAATCCTTTTTGATGTATCAACCGAAATTGCACAAGAGCGTATCGGAAATGAAAAGGACAGAATGGAATCAACCGGAATTGAGTTTCATAAAAAAGTAAGAAACGGATACAAAGAACTTCAAAAAGCTAATCCCGAAAGAATAAAATGCGTAAACGCAGATAATGATATAGAAAAAGTATTTGAAGAAACAAAAAAGCTTATACAATGTTTACTACAAGAAAAGTACGGAGAATAAATGACATCAGGATTTAAACGCTGGTATGATAATGACCCGATTTTAAAAGAAGCGCTTGAGCTTTTACAATTACAAACAGATGACAACAAAACAGCGGCGGCAGATTTTATCATTTCGCTGCAAGAGCAGGTTGCACAGGATGTTATTGAACGTATATACGAAATAACAAAAAAATATTCAGAAAAAGGCAATCGCTGGTATGATAAAGATCCTGTAATGCTAAAAGCTATTGAATTACTTAGGGCGGCACCTGCAAAAACACAAAGAGTTGCAGCTTTAAAGTTGCTTTTGGCTATGGAAAATAACGATATGGAATCATTGGAATCAGAGGATAATGAATAGTCAGCTCAAAGATATTCAAAATCAAAGTGATAAAAGAGGAATAGACATCCAAAAAGTCGGTGTAAACGGAGTTGAAGTTCCTCTTATTATTGAACGTAAAAATGCCCAAAGCCAAATTGTATCGGCAAAAGCACGGCTTAGTGTTACTTTGCCGCATAATTACAGAGGCACACACATGTCACGCTTTATAGAAATTTTGAGTGATTATTCAAGAAGAAATCTTTTAGGCGTTGATATAAAAGGGCTTTTGTATGATGTTCAAAAAAAGTTAGAATCTAAAAGCGCACATGTTAAATTTGAATTTAAATATTTTATAAATAAAAAAGCTCCGGTTAGCGAAATGGAATTTCCTGTAGGTTATGACTGTTCTTTTCAGGGGGATTTAACGGGAGATGATTATAAATTTATTTTAGGGGTTAAAGTTCCCGTTACAACGCTGTGCCCCTGTTCAAAAGAAATATCAAAATATTCTGCTCATAACCAAAGAACAATGATAAAGTTAAAAGTGAGTTACGGCGAAAATGATATTATATGGATTGAAGATTTGGTTGAAATGGCAGAGCGCTGCGGGTCTTCAAGAATTTATTCCATTTTAAAAAGATGTGATGAGAAATATGTTACTGAAAGAGCGTATGAAAATCCTAAATTTGTAGAAGATGTTTTAAGAGATTTAATTTGTCAAATAAAAAATAACGAAAAAATTACTTATTATGAAGCAGAAGTTGAAGCTCAGGAAAGTATACATAACCATAATGCCTGGGCATGGCAATCTGAAAATAAACTAATTGGAGATAAAGAAAATGAAAGAACTATTTAACGATTATGTGCAAACACTTGAAACATACATAATGTTTCAAATAAAACAGGAAACACAGCGCTTAACTCCCGAATTAACGGCAAAAGGAAGAAAACCAATTTCGCTTTCAATGGGTGCGCCTGTTGAACCGCCGCCGGAATTTGTAAATAAAAAACTTATTGAAGCAATATCAGGCGAAGGAATGCACACTTATACAACTCCGAAAGGTGAAAGCTATCTTATTGAATCAATAATAAAGAGAATGAAAAATCGTTTTAACGTTGACTTGGAAAAAGAAGAAGTATTCTCTTTAATCGGGTCTAAAGAAGGTATTGCAAATATGATAAGAGCCTTAGTTAACCCGACAACAGATATAAAAAATAAAGATATTATTTTAATTCCTGACCCCGGATATGCTTCATATAAAGAAATGGTAAAAGTTTCAGGCGGTATGGCATACGGAATACCGCTTACTGCAGAAAATAATTATATGCCGGATTTGGATGAACTTGCTCGAAACATTGAAAAAGACGGATATTCTTTGAAAAAAGTTAAAGCACTTATATTAAACTACCCGAATAATCCGTTAGGTGCCGTTACAAATAAAGAATACTTAAAAAAAGCTGTTGAATTCTGTAAAAAACACAATATTCTTTTAATATCCGATGCTGCATATATTGATATGACATTTGAAGGCGAAGAAAAAGCGCCGAGTGTTCTTGAAATAGAAGGGGCAAAAGATATTGCCGTTGAGTTCTTCAGTTTTTCAAAACCTTATTCCATGACAGGTTGGAGAATCGGCTGGGTTTGCGGCAATAAAGAAGCTGTTGGCATTTTTGGGAAATTGAAATCTACCATTGACACAGGGATATATAAACCTATTCAAAAAGCCGCTTCTGAAGTATTAAACTCAAAAGAGGGAGATGAATATATTGCGGAAGCAAACAAACGTTTTGAAAAGAAACAAAAAATTGTTCTTGACGGACTTAAAGAACTCGGATGGAAAACAGATGAGTTAAATCCGCCGAAAGCTACTTTTTATTTATGGCTTCCGATACCTCCAAAATATAAAACATCAAAAGAATTTACGGATGAAGTCCTGAATAAATCGGGAGTTGTACTAGTTCCCGGTAATGCATTTGGTAAAAACGGCGAAGGTTGGTTCAGATTATCAATTGTTGCTTCTGAAGATCAAATGCATGAAGTTATCAGAAGATTAAAAGAGGACGGCTTCCGTTTTGAGTAAAACAGTAATTGTAGATTATGATTCGGGAAATTTAAGAAGTGCCGCAAACATGCTGGCATTTCTTAATTGTCCGTTTGAGATAACCTCTGATAAAGATAAAATTTTAAAAGCTCAAAGAATTATTTTCCCCGGGCAGGGGCATTTTGCGCAAGCAATGAATAACCTTGATAAAAAAGGTTTAATTCCGGTTATAAAAGAATGCTGCAACAGTAATATTCCTTTTTTAGGAATATGTGTAGGGCTTCAAATTCTGTTTGAAAAAAGTGAAGAAGCTCCCGGAGTTGAAGGACTCGGAATTTTTAAAGGAGAGGTTAAACGATTTACAAAAGGAAAAATTCCTCAAATTGGCTGGAACAAGGTTATTCCGACAAAAAATAATTCTTTTATTCCAAAAGACTACTTTTACTTTGTTAATTCGTATTATGTAGTACCTGATAATAAAGACATAATTAGCTCATACTGCAATTATTACATAGATTTTTGTGCTTCCGTAGAAAAAGACAACATAACGGCAGTGCAATTCCATCCCGAGAAAAGTGCCAATGCGGGCTTAAAATTTTTCAGAAACTGGCTTGGACTTTAGTTTATAAAAGCCTATAACCTGTAAGGATAATCGTCTTTAAATTCCCAGCTGTCAAGGAATAATAATCTTGCACAACTATATGCACCACCTTCACAATAACGTTTAACCCACTCTCTATTCTTCGAGGCAGAAAGATCACATCCATCAATACTTGGCACTGTAAAGCCGTCACAGACAAAACAATTATTTTTCGACATACAAGTTTTACCCATAAGAAATTGATAAACATCTGAACCTTCTTTATTTGGTCCTTTGTTGCCGTTTAAATCAAAATTAAACCAAGCTGTTCCATCACCATTTCCATTAACATCTCCTTGTACATAGAATACAAAAAATGTTCCGTCATTTAATACACATGCATCAGACCCATTTTCTTTATCAGTTGGTATATAACCACCTCGATATGATCCGCCTTCGTTAACTTCTTTAAATTGTACTTTAATCCAATTACAGCTTATATATTTTGCAAGATATCTGTTAAAAAAGTCAATAGTAGTAAGGCTGTAATCCCATTCAGAAGCGGGAATGCCTTCTTCTGTTTCCGCTAATTTAATTGCATTTGACATTGTTGAATAAAACTTTTTCAACCTGGCCGAATATTCTGTTTTTTTATGATTAGCCATAATCATCGGCACGGTTATTGCTGCTATAATTCCAATAATAACAAGAGTAATTAAAACTTCGGCAAGTGTAAATGAATGTTTTATGTCTAAAAAAGAGTTTTTGAATTTTAGCCCCTTTTTACCCCCCCCCCGTTGCGGTTATTAGATATATTCATAGTTATTCTCCTTTTTTACTCAATATTATCATATATTCTATATTTTTGACAAGTATTAATAATTTACATGTTACAAAATTCGATGACAAAAATATTAGAACTTTCTAAATTTTGGAACAACAAGTCAAACACTGCTCGGCGAATTTTGTTGGGACAAACTTATACTGTTGTCTAATTCATAATAAAATGCTATTATTTTAATTGAGTTTGGAAAGTAATATCAAATATGCAAAGAAAATTATCAGTAGCATTTGTATGGCATTTTCATCAGCCTAATTATCAGGCGCAGCCTAATGGAATAAGGTTAATGCCATGGGCAAGATTACATGCAATAAAAGATTATCTTGATATGCTTTTATTGCTTGATAAGTTTCCAAACTTAAAATTAAACTTCAGTCTTGTTCCGACTTTGATTGATGCAATAGAAGACTACAGCAATGAAGGTCATGATATTCATTCAAAATTAACCGTTACTCCTGTTGAAGAATTAACAGATGATGATAAACTTTATATTTTAAACTATTTTTTTGATGCAAATTATGAAAATTTAATTTCAAAAAACCCAAGATATAACGAATTATATCTGAAAAGATACAGCAAAAGCGAAATAGGAATAGAAGATTTTAATAATCAAGAATATGAAGATATAATGTTTCTGTTTAACTTCGTTTGGTTTGACCCTATTTGGAAAAATGTATATCCTGAATTAAAAAAATTTGAAAAAAAAGGAAAAAAATATAATCTCAAAGACAGACAAGATTTAATAGAATTAAACAGAAAAATTATAAGACAGATTATCCCGTCATTTAAGCAATATCAAGACTCAGGAAGAATAGAAATAATAACAAGCCCATACAATCATCCTATTTTACCCATACTTATAAATGTAAATGATTTGAAAAATCCGTCTTTAAAACATTCATTACCGAGCGAAAAAATGGCATTGATGGTTGATGCAAAAGAACAAGTAAAACTGGCACTTGAAAGGTTAGAAGAAGTCTTTGGCAAAAAACCCGAAGGTATATGGCCAAGTGAACACTGTATCAGCCAAAAAACTCTCGATGTACTCGCAAATCTTGATATTAAATGGGTAATTACTGATGAAAGTGTGTTATCAAATTCAATAAATAAAGAATTTATCAGAGATTTCAGAGGTTGTTATGAAGATCCTTACGATGTATGTTCTCTTTACTTGTATAAAACAAAACGTGATAAAGAAATAAATATTTTATTTAGAGATTCAGTTATTCCAAACTTAATAAACTTTGAATATTCACACCATGACAGTATTTTATGTGCAAACGATTTATTTGACAGAATAAAGACTGTACATGATAAATTAAAGAATTCACCCGATAAAAAACATATATTCACAATAGCAATGGATGGAGAAAATTGTTGGGATTCTTATCCTCGTGACGGTGCTATATTCCTCGAAAGACTTTATTCTTTAATTAATGAAGATAAATCAATAAAAACAGTTTTAATAAGTGAATATATTAATGAAAATAAACAAACGGAAAAAATATTAAAGAAAGTTACAGCAGGGTCATGGGTAAATCAGGAATTTCAACTTTGGGTTGCAGAACCTACCAAAAATCTTGCCTGGAATTATCTGATTCAAACAAGAAATGATTTAAAAATTGCCGAAAAATCAGGCAGATTAACAAAAGAACAGATTAAATCCGCAAAATCAGAATTATATATTGCAGAAGGTTCGGACTGGTTTTGGTGGTATGGCGAACCTAATAATTCTGGTCAAGACCATATTTTTGATTTTCTTTTTAGAGAACACCTTAAAAATGTGTATAATATTTTGGAAAAACCGATACCAAGTTATCTTGAAATGCCTTTAATATCTTTTATAGGTAAACCGTTGAGAAATCCACGCAGAGAAATAACCCCGAATATAAACGGAATGGTTAAGGATAATGAAGAATGGCTTTCTGCAGGATGTATTGATATTCCTGCAGGACCTATTTTACAGGAAAATAAAATATTTAACAGAATATACTTTGGAACTGACAAAGAAAATTTATATGTAAGATTTGACATTAACAAATATCTTTTAGACAGTAAAGATAGTTTTAAAGAATATTTTTCAATATATATATACATAAAAGCACATAATAGTGCGTTTGAAATTACATCCCCTTCAAGAACAACAAATAAAACAGACAATCTGCTTCCCGTTCTGCTGGATGGATATACACATGAAGTTAAAATTGCTCTAACAAGTAACAGGAAATATCCGCTTCAATATTCGCAAGCTGTAAAAGACGGTTTGTGGGAGCTAAAATGGGGACACCATATAAAATATGTTCATAAAGAAATATTGGAAATTTCAATACCCTATGATGATTTAGGGATAAATCCGGGAGAAAGTTTTGATTTCTTCTTTATAACAGGCTGCAGCGGTGTAACGGAAGATATATATCCAAAAGACATACCGCTTGTTCTTTCACGCCCGGTTTAGTTTTGATTTATTATTTTATCCTTGTATATGTTGCGTAATTCCGCGACAGAAAAAATCATACTGTCATTCTGATAGCGGATTTTCTTTCGGCTCAGTTTTAGTAGGATGCGGTAAATCAACGATTTACCGCATCAACAATGTATTTGTTTCGGTAATCAAAGATTACCAAAACCTACTTTTTTAATACTGTTAATTTTGTAATAAAAAGTTAATCACACCCTTCGGGCTGCTTCTTGGATTTTCCTCTCGGCTCAATCTTGTATCTCCGCTTTCAGAAACCTTTCGGTTTCTTGCTGCTGTCTTGTTTTTGCTTCCTCTCGGACAAGTGTTTGCTTCGCTATCGCTGCCGCAAACTTTTGTCCTCACATTTTCGGCCTGGGCACTTTGTGCCACGGCGCCCTACGCAAAAACGCTTCTTGGAATGACATTTTTATTATTAAATTACGTAATATACACAATTCATTTTCCGTCATTCTGAAAAGTCTAAAAATCAAGCAATTTATTGCGTAGATTTTGACTTGTTCAGAATCTTACCAATGGAGAATTACAATTTAAGCCAGTTAGAAGCCGGCTCTGCCGGTTCAGAATCTTACCGATAGTGAATCTCACATTGATTTTACAAGATTCTTTATAGTACTCATGTGTTTATCCCATGCCGGTAAGATCCTGAGCTCGCTCCGCTCCTCAGGATGACAATTGAAGTATGTGTGACATCTAGCCCTCGGGCTCGTTCGGCGTTCGCCTCAACTCCGCCCTACGCAAATCCGCTATCATTATCAAAATAAAGGACTACATGACCTTCTTTAAGCGTTTTTTGAACATCAATAATACGTTGATTAGAACTTCCCACCCAGCGTAATTTTTCGTCAAATAAAGACTTGACAAATCTTCCGTCCAATAAAACATCAATATATTTCATTTTAGGATTATTTTGAAACTCCTCCCACAAAAACCCCGTATAAACCCAAACAGTCTTTTCAGGAAAAAGTTCTTTACATTTTCTCATTAATCTAAAAGTTGTTTGCCTGTTAAACGGATGTAAAGGGTCACCGCCTGAAAAAGTTATTCCCGATATATGAGGTTTTGCAAGTTCATCAAAAAGTTCTTTTTCGGCCGCTTCATCAAACGGAATACCGCCTGTTATATCCCAGGTTATAGGGTTTTGGCATTCATCACACTGGTGATTACAGCCTGCAACCCATAACACAACCCTCAAACCGTCACCATTTAACATATCATCTTTTGTAATATTATGGTAATTCATGGCTACATACTGACTCTGTCTTTTATCTCTTCCATTTTTGCTTCATTTAAACGGGTATCACCTTTTACTCTTGAATAAGATAAATATCCGTTCATTCTGTCAATTTTTGTTAAATTACGGCTTCCACACTTTGGACAAACATCCATATTCAGTTCTTGGTATCCACAGTCATCGCAATAAGAAAGCGATAAATTTACCCCTTCATAAAATCCCATTTTCATAGCTCTTTTTATTAACGTTTTTATTGCTTCTTTATTATATGCTATAGGATATTTAACATATTGAATTTTTCCGCCGTTCATTAAATCCCAAAAACGATTTTCCAAATCTTGCTTTTCAATAGGAGTTATATTTTCAGTAACATGACAATGGAAACTGTTTGACACATATCCTCTGTCTGAAACATTAGCAACAACTCCATATTTTTCACGGAATTGTTTTACCTGCAATCCGCATAAATTTTCTGCCGGGGTACCATATAAAGCATATAGATTTCCGTCTTCTTCCTTAAATTCATTTACACGTTTATTAATGTATTCCATAACTTCAATTGCAAACTGACCGTCTTCAACAAGTGATTTACCGTTATACAATTCTTGTAATTCATTTAACGCAGTAATACCAAAAGAAGCCGTAGCGGATTTCAACAATGGTTTTATTTTGTCATGGAATCCCAAATGTCCGCCGTAAAAACCGCCTTCACAATAAGCCAAAGGATTTGTTGAAGCTTTCATTTCTCCCAAATATTCGTATGTTCTTATATGAAGTTTTCTTATTAATTGAAGATAATAATCAAGAACTTCATAAAAATCTTTACTTTCTTTTTTTGCTTTAGCATAAATCATTGGCAGATGAAGGCTTATAGCACCTATATTGAATCTGCCCACAAAAATCGGAGTATCGTTTTCATCGGCAGGATGCATTCCGCCTCTTTCAAACCACGGAGAGAGGAACGCTCTACAGCCCATAGGAGAAATAACTTTGCCGTATTTTTTATAAATTCCGGCAACATAACCTTCTCCTGTTAAAGACAGCCAATCGGGATACATTGACTTTTGAGAGCATTCAATACCTGCTTCAAATACATCTTCAAGCTCTTTACCTTCGCCGTGAAGATTTTCATCATATAAAAATACAACTTTCGGGAATAAAACGGGTTTTTTGCATTCTTTTTTGCCCTGACCGTTCATTCTTGTTTTCAATGCGCATATTGAAGCCATTTTTTCATACTCGCTTGTACCAAGCCCTAGGGTAATTGTTATAAACGGATAATCGCCTCTTGATGATGCAACGGTATTAAACTTATATTCCCAGCCCTGGAAACCTTGTTCAAAATCTACTCTTACATCGTTCATTGCTTCTTTTCTTGCCTGTTCGAACGGTATTCCCATAGAAATATAACGCGTATATTGTTTATCAAATGTTTTTTCCGCATAAGGAGCAAGTAATTTATCTACTTCAGGAACAGTAAAGCCGCCATACTGCTGGCTTGCTGCCGCCATAACAATATCACCTATTACATCAAAAGCAACTGATAAGGTCTTTGGTTCATTGTACCAAAGATTACCCATTTCAAAACCGCCTTTTAAGACAGATGCCACATCAAACAAGCAGCAGTTCATAGTATCTCTTCTTGCCGACATATCATGTATGTATATATAACCGTCACGAATTGCCTGTAAATCTTCAACTGTTAAGAAAAATTTCTTATATAACTCTTTGTTTAATTGATTAAAAATCAAAGAACGTTTTGTTGAAACAAGTGCAGAATCGGAATTTGAATTTTCTTTATCTCCGATATACATAATTTTTTGGCTTTCCTGATAAACCTTATCAAGCATTCTGACAAAGTCTTGCTTATAGTTTCGATAGTTTCTGTAGCTTTGGCAGACTTTCGGTTTTACGGTTTCAAGCGCTTCTTCAACTATATTATGCATTTCCTGGATATATATTTCATTGCGGCCTATATTTTTTACTTCATTATCCACTATTGAACAGATTTTTTCCAGTTCTTCCGGTGTAAAATCAATCAAAACACGTCTTGCAGATTTTTTTACAGCATTAACAACTTTTTGAATATCATAGTTTTCCTTAGTTCCGTCTTTTTTGATAACAAAAAATTTTTCTGATTCTTCACTTTGCATAATGAATTCCTATCCCCCACTTTTGCATATCAAAACATAAATTAATATAAACGCTCTAATATACATTCCCAAATCTTTAATTTTTATTATTTTAATATTTTACAATAATTTTGCATGACTGTAAATAAAAAATATAATAATATGATAAATATTATCATATTTATTTAAATCTAAAGTATAATAAAAAAGATTTTTAAATTTATATTAAATAGTTTTAATAAAATAAATATTGTGATACCCTTTTATTTAGACAGGGGTTTAAATGAAAGCTAACAGCGAAAAAGATAAAATAAAACAAGTTGAAACACGTATAAAAGCATTACATATATTTATACTGGTTATATTTTTAATAATTGTAATATACCTGTTTATGCTCCAAATTATTGATTTCAGACATTACAGAAATAAAGCAATGAACCAAAGATTCAGTAAAAATTTCATAATGAGAGGGCAAATTACAGATAGAAATAATGTCAGACTCGCAACAGATACAACATCGTATAACTTATATGCACATAGAGAATATTTTGACCATACTCCCGAAGAACTTGCAGATATATTAACCGAATATTTGGATATTCCGAAAAAAGACATAATTGACTCAATAAATAAAGGAGCAACTGTAATTCTGATAAAGAAGGATTTAGACAGACATACAGCGGAAAAAATAAAAAAACTCGGTCTGAGAGAATTAAGTCTTGATAAAAAGAATGAAAGAGTATATCCTCAGGATGAACTTGCAGCTCACATCATAGGGTATTATAATCCTGATGCGGATACGGCTTCAGGAGTAGAATTAACAGCAAAAGATAAGCTTGAAGAAACAGAAGAAGATATTTCATTCCAAAGAACTCCGAGGGGAGATATAATATATGAAGCACAAACAGACCCAATATTGGCTTCAACCCCAAGAGTCGGCCAAACCGTTGTATTGACAATTGATTCGGCTATTCAGCATGTTTGTGAACATGAACTTATGAATATGATTAACCAACGGGAAGCCGCAAGAGGGGCCGTTATAGTAATGAACCCAAAAAATGGAGAAATATTAGGGTATGCAGTGTATCCAAGTTATAACCCGAATAACTATAAAAATACTCCGGCAATTAATCTGAAAAACTGGACTTTAACAGACGTATATCCTCCCGGTTCAACATTTAAAACTCTAACAGTTGCATCGGGGATAGAAAATGGCAAAATAAATGCCGCAACGAAAATATTAGATACCGGTAAAATGCAATTGGGAAATTGGACTATTCAAAATTATGACTATAATAAAAATCCAAATCCCGGAATGATAAGTCTTGTTTACTTATTAGAACATTCAAGTAATGTAGGCAGCGCAAATATAGCATTAATGATGAGTCCCGCGGAGTTTTACAATACACTATCAAAACTTGGTATAGGAAAGAAAACAGGAATAGATTTAGCCGGTGAATCGGCAGGACTTCTTCCGAAACCATTCCAATGGGATAAATCAAGACAAGCAACAATGGGCTATGGTTACGGAGCTTCCGTTACAGCAATACAGATGATATCGGCAGTAAGCGCATTGGCTAATGACGGGGTAAGAGTAACTCCGCATGTCATAAAATATTCACCCGAGGAAGAAGCTGAAAAAATTGAAAAAGTTCAAGCTTTGAGCCCTGAAACAGCAAGAGTGGTTACACAATTACTTAAAAAAAGTGTTGAAAATTCTAAAGCTATTATAAATCTTGAAAATTATTCCGTTGCAGGCAAAACCGGAACTTCAAGGAAACCAAAGGAAAAATCCAAAGGATATTCAGATTCTTTATATGCTTCTGTTATAGGGTATCTTCCGGCGGACAATCCTCAATTACTGATATATGTTGTTGTAGAAGCTAATTCATCCAAAGGACCCGTTTGGGGTAATACGGTTGCGGGTCCGATATTTAAAGAAGTAGCAAACCAATGTGCAAGAATTTTAAATATTCCCCCGGACAAAGAAATAACTAAAAATTAAGGCGGTGTGATATGTTGTTAAGTAATTTACTAAAACTGTTAAATGATTATGAATGTGAAAATTATAAAGATGTTGAAATAACCGGATTATCTTATAATTCTCTCAATACTAAAGAAGGTGATATTTTTATATGTATAAGGGGAGAGGCGCAAGACGGGCATAAATATGCCAAAAATGCAGTTGAAAAAGGAGCCAAAGCATTATTTTGCGAAGAAAAATCAGACGTTGACGTTCCTCAAATTATAGTAAAAGATACAAAAAGAACAATGGCAAATATTGCCGCTGCATTTTATAATGAACCCTCAAAAGAGTTAAATTTAATAGGTGTTACCGGTACTAACGGAAAAACAACGGTTACTCATTTAATACAAAAAATACTTGAGGAAAATAATGAAACATGCGCACTTATAGGCACTTTAGGCTATAAACTTTCAAGCACTGATGATTACAAAGAAGCAAAACACACAACTCCGCAGCCGCCAGAATTACAGCACGATTTAAGATTAATGGCAGATAAGGGAATAAAAAACGTTGTAATGGAAGTAAGTTCTCATTCTTTGGAACAAAACAGAGTAGGCTGCTGTGATTTTGACGGCGCCGTATTTACAAATCTCACTCAAGACCATTTGGACTATCATATTACAATGGGTAACTACTTTAAAGCTAAAGCAATTTTGTTTGAAAATTTAAAAGAAGGCGCCTTTGCGGTTATAAATGCGGACGATGAATACGCAAAAGATTTCCTTAGTATTATTCCGAAGGGAGTAAGAATATTAACATACGGTGTAAAAAAAGAAGCGGATGTAAAAGCAGAACATATAAATTTCTCTGTTGACGGTGCAGAATTAACCGCAAATTTCCAAAACATCTCAAAAAAAATGAATCTTCATTTAAACGGTATGTTTAGTGTTTACAATGCATTAGCGGCATTTACTGCAGCACTTTTGATGAATATTGAGGTCCAAACAATAATTAAAGCACTTGAAAATACAAAAAGCGTTGCCGGAAGATTTGAAATAGTTAACAAAAAACCGCTTGTAATTGTTGATTATGCCCATACTCCTGACGGACTTGAAAATGTACTCAAGGCTGCACGAGAATTAACTCCTAAAACCTCAAATTTAATATGCCTATTCGGCTGCGGCGGAGACAGAGATACAACAAAACGCCCCAAAATGGGTAAAATTGCAGATGAATTGTCTGATAAAGTAGTGGTAACTTCCGATAACCCGAGAAGTGAAGACCCGCAGCTCATTATTTCTGATATTATGACAGGTATTAAAACAGTTGATACCCAAAGAATATTTGTTGAACCTGACAGAAGAGAAGCAATAAAATTTTTAAAAACCATAGCAGGTGCGGACGATGTCATAGTTATAGCAGGTAAAGGACATGAAGATTATCAAATTCTTAAAGATAAAACAATACATTTTGATGACAGAGAAGAAGCAAAAAAAGTCTTTGGTGTATAATAAATCTATCGGAGGAAATATATGAAACTGACAGTTCTGGGACCCGGATGCTGGGGGTTAACACTGGCATGGCTTTTAAATAATAACTTTGACGAAATCTGTGTTTGGGGAAGGAGTCAGGATATTTCCGATGAACTAAAGACGTACAAAAGAACATCTAAACCTCTTTCCGTTCAACTTGATGACAAAGTTGAAATTACAGATGATTTGAAAAAAGCTATAAACAATGCCGAAATTATTCTGCTTGTTGTTGCGACTTCGGGAATCAGACCCGTATGCAGACAACTAAAAGAAGCAGGCTTGAAAGAAAATCAAATTCTTGTTAATCTCGCTAAAGGCTTAGAACTTCCTTCTTTAAAACGTATGTCCGAAGTAATTAAAGATGAACTTCCAAATGCTAAACTCGCTGTTTTGTCGGGCCCTACATTAGCCAAAGAAATTCTCAACGGCTGTCCTACAGCAGCTTCAGTTGCTTCTGATGAGATGGAAACGGCGGAATTTGTACAAAAATATCTGAATGTACCGTCAAAATTCAGATTATACACTAATTCTGACGTTATTGGCGTTGAACTCGGCGGAAGTTTGAAAAACGTTATTGCAATAGCTTCGGGGTTTGCAGATGCAATGAATTTAGGCGATAATTGCCGCGGCACTCTGTTAACCCGCGGTATGGCCGAAATAGTAAGAGTAAGTGCAGCTCTTGGCGCAAATCCATCCACTTTATACGGACTATCCGGAATGGGAGATTTAATTGCAACTTGTTCAAGCCCATTTAGCCGCAATTTTACTGTTGGCTCTATGCTTGGGAAAGGAAAAAAGATTAATGATATATTAAACGAACTCGGTTCCGTAGCCGAAGGTGTAAAAACATCTAAAGCTCTTTGTGAACTTGCTGAAAAACTTAATCTTGAAGTTCCCGTTTCTTCTGCTATATATGAAGCTGTATATACTGATATAACTCCGAACGAAATATTAAATAAACTTATGAATCGAAAACTTAAGCAAGAAGATTAAACATTAAGTTTTGTAAATACTCAAAAGTGTTAGGACCAAGGCATTCTGCAAAATGTATATACAATTTATGCAATTTTTATCTCTGTAATGTTTTTATATAAATATGAGAGCTATATAAAAAGAGGAAACATAAATGGCAAGAGTTTTAATTTCAATGCCCGAAGAATTTTTATCAAAAATTGATGAAGTAGCAGAAGGGGAAAACAGAACAAGAAGTGAATTAATTCGTGAAGCACTAAGAACTTATATTCACAAACAAAAAGTTAAAGAAAATGCATTAGCGATTAAAAACGCAAATATCTTAGAAGCGTTACTAGATTAGTTAGACTACAGGCTGTGAAAAGATTTGGGGATGAAGAAAACACTTACAATTAAATTGTAAGTGTTTTCTTGCAATAAAATTATCTTATATCGGAGTTTTTACGTAATAGCAAAAATTTTTTTTACTTGTTTTTATAAAAACAAGACAAAAAAGAAAAAAGGTAATGGTTATGAATAATGTAAGTTTTTCAGGAAAATTTTCTATTAATACGAATCAATTCAAACGATTAACACTTTCTAAAAAAGCTCAGCTATGCAAACATGAAGATAAACTTTTTCAAACATATTGTAAAAAAGGAAGTTATCTTGTTAAAAATGGAGATGAATTTATTTTTAACATAAAAGATGATAAAGAAAACGCTTTCTTAAAACTTATGAATAAAATCGGATTATATGTAAGAAAAGTAACAGAAGAATAGTATTTTTTTAAAAAAAAATGTATAATTTTTCTATGGAAAAATTAAACGAAAAAACAATAAAATCTGAAACAATATATGAAGGCAAAGTATTTCGAATTACCAGTGACGATGTTATACTTTCTGACGGCTATAAAACAAAGCGTGAAGTAGTTCATCATAATGGCGGAGTAGTAATTGCCGCAGAAAGAAATAATAAAATTTTAATGGTAAAACAATTTAGATATCCTGCTAATGATGTTTTATACGAACTTCCGGCAGGCAAGTTAGATAAGCCAAATGAAGATATTCTTTCTGCCGCAAAACGAGAGTTGGAAGAAGAAACAGGACATATTGCAGCAATATGGGCGTCTTTAGGGTTTATTTATACAAGCCCGGGATTTTGTACGGAAAAATTATATTTGTTTAAAGCATCAGATTTATCTTTCAAAGGTCAACATCTTGATGAAGGTGAAATACTTGATTTTATTGAAATTGACAAAAATGAAGTTTTTAATATGATAAAAACGGGTAAAATCAATGATGCCAAAACAATTTCGGCGCTTATGAGGGCATATAAGCTATGATTAAACTTGTTGTAACAGATATTGACGGCACTATATATTCACCTGAATCAGGTATAAAAGATAGTGTTAAAGAATGTATTAAACAATTAACAAATCAAGGAATAATTGTTGCAATTGCAACGGGAAGAACATACGGAAGTGCAAAAAACGTTGCGGACAGAATAGGAATTAAATGTCCTTTAATATGCTATCAAGGCGGACTTGTCAATTCTTATGAAGGTGAAATACTTGATGCAAAATATTTGGATGAAAAAACGGCAAGGAAAATAATAAAAGATTTCAGAAAAAGGAATATACATTTAAATGTATATGTTGAAGATAAACTTTATGTTGAAGATGATAACAAATATATAAAAGATTATATAGGAGATAAAGGAATCGATTATTTCAAAGTAGAATCTTTTGATGAACTTGATTTTACAAAACTGAATAAGCTTTTGGCAATAAAATATGATACAAATTTTATAAATAATCTGATTAAAGAACTAAGAGAAAAATATCCCGATATATATGTAGTAAAATCTTATGATTATTTTTGTGAAATAGCAAATAAAGAAGCAACAAAGGGGCATGCAATAAAATTTTTGGCAGAAAAATACGGTATAACAACAGATGAAGTAATGGCAATCGGAGATCAAAATAATGACATAGAAATGATTGAAACTGCCGGGATAGGTGTTGCGATGGGAAACGGAACCGAAGAAATAAAATGCTCAGCAGATTATATAACAGATACCGTGGAAAATGACGGATTTGTAAAAGCAGTAAAGAAATTTGTATTATAATTCATATTAAATAAAGGAATAAAAATGTACAGAATCGGGCAGGGATTTGACATTCATAAATTAACAAACGGCAGGAAATTTATTCTTGGCGGTGTTGAAATTGATTATAATAAAGGACTTTTAGGTCATTCTGATGCCGATGCACTTGTCCATTCAATCATTGATGCTATGTTTGGAGCATTAAATTTAGGAGATATCGGCACGCATTTCCCTGATAATTCTCCTGAATACAAAGATATTGACAGTATGATACTTCTAAAAAAAGCTTATAATACTGTAAAATCAAAAGGATACAGGATTAACAATCTTGATAATACTATTTTGGTTCAGGAACCAAAGATGAAACCTTATATTCCATTAATGAAAAAAAAGCTTGCGGAAGTTATGGAAATTGATGAAGATTTGATTTCAATAAAAGCAAAAACAATGGAAGAGCAAGATTCTATAGGTCAAAAAAAATCCGTTGCAGTACATAGTATTATACTGTTAAAATTAGACAATTAATTTTGTTATACTATGACATATTAACACTGCAGATAAAAATATTTAATCAAGTATCACTCTCATTTTCACAATTTCATCAACGCCGAAAATCGGGACTCATATTTTAAAGCACCACCCATAAAAAACCTACTATATTACATTAAAAAAGAGTAAGTATAAAAATTACTTTTATTATTTATAATGTTAAATCTTGAGTTTTTGAGTGAATTTTTTCAAGAGCTTTTTGAACAAAATCATCAACTGATAACTTACCTGATTCTCCAATTCCTCTTATCCTGACAGATACTGTATTTTCTTGTTCTTCTTTATCTCCGGCAACAAGCACATAAGGAATTTTATCATCCTGCAGAGCTTCTCTTATTTTATAATTCATACTTTCAGAACGGTCATCAAGTCTTACTCTTATTCCGGCAGCAAAAAGTTTATCATAAATTTTCTTTGCATAATCATTATGACGTTCTGCAATAGGAACAACGCATACCTGAGTCGGAGCAAGCCACATTGGAAATGCGCCGGCATAATGCTCTATTAAAATACCGTGAAATCTTTCCATAGAACCGAATATTACTCTGTGAAGCATTACAGGAGTTTTCATTTGGCCATCTTTATCCTGATATTTTATTTCAAATCTTTCAGGGAGATTAAAATCGAGCTGTATAGTAGCGCACTGCCATGTTCTTCCGATAGCATCTTTAACTTTGAAGTCAATTTTAGGGCCATAGAATGCGCCATCACCTTCATTAATTTCATATTGCATACCGCGTTTATCCATAGCTTCTTTTAGCCCTGCTTCTGCCAGCTCCCAATTTTTAAGGTCACCTACATAGCTTTCGGGGCGAGTTGAAAGTTCAACTTCAAATTCCATATTAAATATTTTCATTGTATCAGCTACAAAATCAATAATGGCATTAATTTCATCAACAAGCTGTTCAGGAGTACAAAATATATGTGCATCATCCTGAGTAAAACCTTGTACACGAGTTAAACCCGAAAGAGCTCCGGATTTTTCTTTTCTGTATACAGTTCCCAACTCTGCCATTCTTAAAGGCAATGAACGATAAGAATATCTGTTTGCCTGATAAATCATTATATGGAAAGGACAGTTCATTGGTTTAACAATAAATTGGTCATCATCTTCATTTTCTTTTTGTATAAAGAACATATTTTCTTTATAGTGATCAATATGACCTGATATTTCCCAAAGTTTTGATTTTGCAAGTTGAGGAGTATGTACTATTACATATCCTCTTTTTCTATGCTCCGTGCGCCAATAATTTTCGATTTCTTCTCTTACTATTGCCAAATTCGGATGCCATAAAACAAGTCCGCCGCCTATTTCTTCTCTGACTGAAAATAAGTCCATTTTTGCTGCAATTTTTCTATGGTCGCGTTTTTGTGCTTCTTCAAGGAAATTTAAATATTTTTCCAAATCTTCTTTATTCCAAAATGCCGTTGCATAAATTCTTTGAAGCATTTTATTTTTCTCATTACCGCGCCAGTATGCACCGGCAACTTTTAATAATTTTATTGAATTTCCTTTTATATATGTTGTATTTGGTACATGTGGACCTGAGCAAAGGTCGTTAAACAAAACATTTCCGTCTTTATCTTTTGTTAAATACAAAGTAGGATTATCATTTTTGTGTTCTTCTAACAACTCTGCTTTATATATTTCACCTTCTGCTTTAAATTCATCAATTTGTTTTTGAACATCAGGGATTGTATATTTTTCAAAAACAAGATTCTGTTTTAAAATATTTTTCATTTCTGCTTCAATTTTTGTCAAATCTTCGTCGGTAAAAGAATGACCTTCCAAATCAAAGTCATAATAAAATCCGTTATCTATAGCAGGACCTATGGCAAGTTTTGCATCGGGAAAAAGTTTTTGTACTGCCTGTGCCATTATATGCGAGGCCGAATGCCTTAATATATGTAAATTTTCATTATTTTTTTCCATAATATTCCCCTTTGTTATTATAAATATTTTATATCACTCATAAGACAATATATCAATCTTTTTTCTTGTTGTATTAATGATGTCTGAGCAAAAAGTGTGAATTTTTTGTAAATTATTATATTAAAAATCTGAATTTACAGGAAAAAGCATGTAAACTTATACTATGGTAAAATTTTTGAAAATAGCAGCAATAATATTAATGTGTACTATAATACAATCTACCCGTATTATGGCAGAAGATTATATACAAAAACTAAGGGCCGGCACATTTGTTAAAATAATGACAAGAGAAGAATTTTCAACTCTTACTGCAGATATTGGAGATGAAGTTACATTTATTAATACTTCAGATATGTATGTATACGAAACAAACGCAATACCTCAAGGTACAATATTTTACGGAGAAGTTGAAGATGTATTGGAACCGATTGAAGGAAGAGACGGTGCAATAAAAGTATATATATACAAAATGATAACACCCGATAAAAAAGTTTACAAAATAAAAGGTCATATATACGGCGAAAATGATAATTATATAGGGGGAAAACAAACACCGCCTACATATTACAGAAAAGTACCTCACTATAATAAACGAATGAAACCAATGCTTCAGGCGGCACCTTTGAATATATATGATATGGGAAAACATACGGTAGTTATGCCGGGGAGTGAATTATTTTTAATTTTGGAAGAAGATATAATTTTAAAATGAACTTTGTTAACATTTGTTCGTTTTATATAAAAAGTAATATAATGAAGTAAGGAGGATAAATAATGAGAAAAAGACTATTATCAATATTAATTCCGGCTATTATGGTAAGCAGTCCGGTTATAAGCTTTGCAGCAGCTAATTATGATATAAACACCCCCTCAATTCAATATACTCCGATGCAGCAAAATCAAGGGTATCAAACCCAATATCCGCTGCCGGTTAATTCATACCAAAATCAGGGGTATGGCTATAATAATTACAATACATATAATAATAACCAATTTAATCAATTACAGGGTAATGTAGTAATGGTACCGGCATCAACAACATTTGCCGCTGTATCAATGACTCCTTTATCGTCAGAAACCTCAAAATTAGGAGATATGGTAACATTTTATTTAAGTAACGATTTTTATTACGGTCAAAATCTTATAGCATCTGCAGGAAGCAGAATAAATGGTACAGTAATAAAAGTAAGAAAAGGCGGTTTCGCTAACAGAAACGGACAACTTCAAATAAAATTTAACAGTTTAATAACCCCTACAGGACAGACAATACCAATATCCGCCAGTATTCAAACGGATGACGGAAGCGGTATTTTAAAAGCCGGAACAGCTAAAGATGCAACAAAAGAATATGTAAAAGATGTTGGTATAGGAGCTGCGGCAGGAGCAGCGCTAGGTACTGCAATGGGCGCTTTATCTTCAGGCAGTGTAGGTAAAGGTGCTATTTACGGAACGGCTCTTGGCGGAGGTTTGGGACTTGGTAAAAGTTTAATAGAAAAAGGCGGAAATGTTGAAATACCGCAAAATGCACAATTGAATATAGTTTTAGATCAACCTGTTACGGTTTCGTCTAATTCTCCATATTAGATAGTAAACAGGCTATTTGTTTTATCATTAAGTTTTTGGTAAAATAAGCAGCAAATGGGAATTTAGGGAATGTCAATAATAAAAAATGAGGACAATATAAAATCAAATAATAATTCATCAAGGTACGAAGTACCTGCAGTTATTCGAAAAGAAAAAGATGAAATTTCATTAGAAAAAGCAATAGTAACTTCGCTTATACTTCACCCGGCAGCATTATTACTTGTTTTATTGATGTCTTTAGTATTAAAGTTTTTAGGTATTGATTTTAGCCTTTTAAATAAACCCCAAATGGCACCTAAAGATATAGAATTTGTTTTGGTTGATAAAGAAGGCACACCAATAGATAAGAATACAAAAAACAGAGCCGACAAAAATTCAAGAGCAGGCGGTGAACACGATCCAAAACGTCCGGTATCACTTCCTCAGGCTGCCGCACCTAAAGGACCTGAAAAGAAACCTGCACCGGCAAGTCCAAAACCGCAACAACAAGCATCAAAACCGAAACCGCAGGTTCAGCCTCAAAAGCCTGTTCAAAAACCACAGCAGCCAAAACCGCAGCAGACACCGAAAGCTCAAGCGCCTCAAACTCCTGCGCCAAAACCTACACAACAGGCGCCAAAACCTGCAGCACCAAAACCTACGGTTAAACAGCCAACACCTAAACCGACAACAAAACCGCTATCGGAATTTAATATACCTATTCCAAAATCAGCTATTCCGCAGATTCAGCAGCCATCAACTGCACCTGTTACTTCTGCGCCAAAATCATCTATAGGCGGCTCTTCAGGTTCAGGAAAAGGCAGTGCTTCACCGTCGCCAAGTTTCTCACCCACAACATCTGCCAAAGGCGGCTCTTCAGGAAACGGTTCAGCAGGAGGAGGCAGATTCTCGGGTACTTACGGTTCAGGCAGCGGAAATGTCGGAAACCCCGGCCCCGGCAATCCTAAGGGAGCTCCCGGTATTGATGCAATTAAAGAACCCGATTTCGGTCCTTATATGAAAGAGCTTCAGCGCCGTATTAAAATGAATTGGGATCCGCCAAAAGGTAATGAAAGCAAACGTGTTATTTTGTTATTTACAATTGCACGTGACGGAAGATTATTAAACATCGGAGTTCATCGTTCTTCAGGATTACCTGAAGCAGATAAGGCCGCAATTGATGCAGTTAAACTAACCGCACCATTCAGACCGCTGCCGCCCGAATTTAAAGGCAACAGTGTTGATATTCAGTTTACATTTGATTATAACGTATTCGGAGTATCAGGATAAGATATTATTAATAAGAAAAGAGGAAAATAAATTATGGAACTACTTTTACACTCAATTAAACTGGATTGGCCTGTATTACTGCCTATTTTTGTTTGTTCAATATTAACTTTGGCTGTAGCAATTAACCGTTTCAGCTTTTATAACAAAAATAAGCGCGATGTTGTACGCTTTATAAGGGCATTAAAAACAGAATTAGTTAATAACAGATTAGATGCCGCAAAAAACTTGAGCATTCAGCTTGGCGGTGTTATAGGCGAAGTTGCGGAAGAAGCCGTAAGAATATTTTCTGAACAAACGGCAGGATTCTCACGCTCATTCGATATTTCAGCTAATCTTGCGACAAGAAAACTTGAAAAGTATTTAACAATTTTAGGTACAATTGGCGGCGTTTGTCCTTTCTTAGGATTGTTCGGAACGGTAGTAAGAATATTATATACTTTCCAGGATTTAGCTTCACAGGGTAACCAATCTGCTGCAGTTGCTATGGGTATCGGCTCTGCATTGATTGCTACAGCCTTCGGGTTAGGTGTTGCTATTGTTGCCGTAATCCTTTATAACTTATTCCAATCAACTGTTAAAAGATATGAAGATGACTTTCAACTTATTAAGTTATTATTCTTAAGCTTCACTGATTCAGAAGAAAAAACACAAACAAAAGCATTAGTATAGGAATTTTAAAATGGCATTTTCAAGTTCAGATAATGAAAAAGGTTTATTTACCGAAATAAATATTACTCCGTTAACCGATATATTTTTGGTTTTGCTAATTATCATGATGGTAATTGCGCCCTCTTTTCAATCGATTGACAAGGATATAAATATACCCGAAATTAACAGCGGGCTCTCAATTGAACATAAAAATGCCGAAATTTCTGTTACAAAACAGGGTGAATACTTTATAAACGGCAAACCGATTTCTTCTGACAGCCTTACAGATGAATTGAATTTGCTAAAACCATCATTAGAAAAACCCGAAGTAGTTGTTAAAGCGGATAAAGATACAAAGAGTATTGAAATTCAGAAAATAATGAAAGCCGCTCAAGAAGCGGAATATTCAAAACTTGTTATAGCCGGTGAGCCATTAACAAAAAAAGAACAGAGAAGTTTGGAGGAAACCGCAAAAAAGGCAAAACAAAGTCAACAAACAACTTCTCAAAATAACACTCAAGACTATAACTGGGATGAGTAAGGAAATAAAAAATGGCAGGACACAGAAAAACTTTTAATGAAATAAATATTACACCTCTTACCGATATTTTTTTGGTACTGTTAATAATTATGATGGTTATAGCGCCGTTATTGGATCAACAGGGATTAAACCTTGCAGTTCCGAATATGATAGAAGTACAAGATGAAATAAAAGATTCTAAACTCGTTAAAGTGCTTGTTACAAACGATGATAAATATATGATTGAAGACATCGAGATTTCTCCCGATGAAGCAGGAAAAATTATTGCAGAACAAGCACAAACAAATCCTGACGGACTTCTGATAATGACGGAAGAAAATGCGACCCATGGCGCCGTAGTAAAATTAATGGACGAAGCTCGCAATAACGGAGTAACCAATATATCTATTACCGAATATTAAGAGTCGCTTACCGGGCTGCGCCCGTCCGAAAATCCGCTTCTTGGATTTTCCTTTAGGCTCAGGCAATCTGTTCCATTTCGTAAAAACCTTAGGTTTTTACTTTTGTCTTGTTTTTGTTTCCTCGCGGGCAAGCAGTTCGTTTCGCTACCGCTGTCACTCACTTTTGCCCTCTCATATTCGGGCTGGGGCACTTTGTGCCACGGCGCCCTACACAAAAACGCTTCACCTGCCTTTCGCCTTGAACTGTCCCCCAAAAAGTGGACATTTAACTCGCCAATAAAAAATTTCTATACTGAATAGGAGTCATTCTATTTT
>CALUTD010000011.1 GCA_944323625.1 Candidatus Gastranaerophilales bacterium | reverse complement strand
AACAGGCAATTTTTACCGAGTGAAAGTCTCGTCAAAAACTTAAAAAAAAGAGCCATTTGGCTCTTTTCTATAATGGTGGGCGTTAAGAGAGTTGCCTGAATCGTAGGCGAAAAACATGAGCCGTACGAGTCAGGATACCCGAGGGCAGAACTCCGTAAAAATTGACTAGCAGGAAATTTTTACCGAGTGAAAGTCTCGTCAAAAATTTAAAAAAAAGAGCCATTTGAGGCTCTTTTCTATAATGGTGGGCGTTAAGAGACTTGAACTCCTGACATCCTCCTTGTAAGGGAGGCGCTCTACCAACTGAGCTAAACGCCCTCACCGTGTATTTAACTTTCCTCAGTTATTACTTGATTATATCCATCGCGCCTCCCTGGTCGGCGATAATCTGTAATTTCGAGAGGTAAACCTCTCGGGGCAACTGAGTCAAACGCCCTTTGCATATTTATAATAGCGTATAAAAAATTTAAGTCAAGTGAAAAAAATAAAATTACTTTTTTATTTTAAAATTTTCTTGGAGGTACTTCATGTATCCAGTTTGATTCAATTTTTTCAAGTGATATACCTTTTGTTTCGGGAACAAAGTAGTATACAAAAATTATGCAAAGCAGTGAAACAAATGCAAACATCCAAAATGTGATGTCACCGCCCAATCTGTTTAACATAACGGGAAAACTTGCAACTACAAAAAAATTAAATCCAAAGTTTGATAAGGTGCAGATACTCATTGCAACACCTCTTATTTTTAGCGGGAATACTTCTGATACTAAAACCCAGCCAATTGGGCCGAGGCTAAAAGCAAAACATATAATATAAGTTACAAGACTTCCTACAGCAACCCATTTAAGATTATCACCCAAAATATCTTCAAATCCGAAAGCACACCCAAGTGCAATTAAACTGAGCATTACACCTGTAAGACCTATATATAGAAGCGGTTTTCTTCCGATTCTATCTGTTAAGAATATAGCGACAATAGTCATAAGAAAATTAACTATTCCTATACCGGTTGTTGCATAGATTGCATTTAAATTTGAGTCAAAACCTGCAGTTTTAAATATTGTAGGAGCATAATATATTATTGTGTTTATACCTGTACAAATTTGAGCAAACATAATCCCTATACCGACAACAAAAGGCATTATCATCCATTTTTTAAATTGAAATTTTTCTGTTTCGGCTTGAGGTTTTATTGTAAGTTTTATAGCTTCAATTTCCTTATCAGCATCAATATCGGGTTCTATCTTAGCAAATACTTTTTTTGCTTCGTCATATCTGCCTTTTGAAACCAACCATCTAGGGGTATCACTTAAAAACAGCATGCCTGAAAGAAGGATAATTCCCGGTACTACTCCAAAGAAAAGCATCCAGCGCCAGTTATAAACTGCATGTGCAAAAACGGCGTTTATAAGGTATGAAAAGAGTATTCCTGCTGTAATAGCCCATTGATACAAGGAAACAATTGTTCCACGAAGCTGCTTAGGTGATACTTCAGATAAATACAGAGGAACAACAAAGTTAACTATTCCTACTGCAAGTCCGACAAGCATTCTTGAAAGAATTAACACATAAATATTTGGCGCAATACCACATAAAATCGAACCTATTATAAATATCAAAGCGGTTGCAATAATAATCTTCTTTCTTCCGAAAATATCAGCCAAAATTCCGTTAGTTGCCGCTCCTATTACTGCACCTATTAAAACAGAGCTTACAAGTATACCTTGAAGGTAATCCGTTAAATCCCATGTTTCATTAATAAATAAAAGAGCCCCTGAAATAACGCCGGTGTCAAAACCCGATAAAAGCCCGCCTAATGATGCAGTTATTGTAACTATTAATAACCAAATGTATTTAATATTCATATTTTACTCCGCAGCCTCTTGTTATTATAATTCCACTTTAATACAATTTTTAACAAAATTGTATTAAAACTAAAAAATTGATATTATAAAATCAAACAAAAAAGGGAGAATAAATATGTCCGAAATTAATTTTAAAGTCGATGAACAAAAGTGTATTCATTGCGGATTATGTGAAAAAGACTGCATTGCAAAAGTTATTAAATTAGACGACAATAAAATTCCGCAGGCTGTTAAGCCCGATAAATGTATAAAATGCCAGCATTGTTTAGCTGTTTGTCCGGTCGGAGCTATATCGGTTCTAGATAAAAAACCTGAAGATTCACAGCAAATTTATTCTCAAAATCCTGATATGGTTTTGAATTTAATAAAATCAAGAAGAAGTATAAGACAGTTTAAAAATGAAAATTTATCAAATGATGAAATTCAAAAACTTAAAGACATGCTTAAGTGGGTGCCTACAGGCTGTAACTATCACAAACTTCAGTTTTCTTTTATAGATGACGTTGAGGTTATGAATGAATTCAGAAAATATTTGTATGATAAAATATTGAATGCGCTTACAAAGAAGCCCGTTAAAGCCGTAGCAGAAAAATTTTCTGCATATACCAACGCTATTTTAAGAGGTGAGGATGTTATATTCAGAGGTGCTCCTCATCTTATAGTCGCATCAAATTCGGTTAAAGCACCTTGTGCAAAAGAAGATTCAATTATAGCTTTAAGTTATTTTGAATTATATGCTCAAAGTATGGGAATCGGAACATGCTGGTGCGGTTATGCGCAAATGTGTTTAATGTTGTTTCCTGCATTATGTGAGTTTTTAGAAATACCCGACGGATATCAACCCGGATATGTTATGTTGTTCGGACCGAAAGATATAAATTATTCAAGAACAACTCAGCCCGATGACAACAAAATTGTATCAGCTCAAAAGGGCGGATTTGAAACAATTTCAACCGGTAAAGCCGCAAAAAGATATTTTTGGAATTTTATCAGATAATGAGTAATGTTTTATGTTAAAATAAAACAAACAGGAGTTAAAAAATGAGAGAAGAATTACTTGCTGTAATTGAAAAAAACAGCAGAATAGGTTTGGACGAACTTGCAGTTATACTTGGAGAAACAGAAGAAAATGTTTTATCTGAACTTGAAAACCTCGAAAAAGAAGGTATAATTTGCGGTTATCATACTCTAATTAATTGGGAAAAGACCTCAATTGAAAAAGTTACCGCACTTATTGAAGTCAGGGTTACTCCACAAAGGGGCCAGGGGTTTGATAAAATTGCAGAACGCATATATAATTATCCTGAAGTTCATGCTGTTTATTTGATTTCGGGCGGTTATGATTTGCTTGTTATTTTGGAAGAAAAATCGTTAAGAGAAATTTCAAATTTTGTTTCCGATAAACTTTCGACTTTAGATACAATCTTATCAACTGCTACTCATTTTATTCTAAAAAAATACAAAGACCATGGAACAATACTTTCCAAGAAACATGAATATGAAAGAGAGATTATTACGCCATGACAAAAGAACTTTCACAAAAAGTTTTAGATATAAAACCGTCAGGGATAAGAAAATTTTTTGATATTGTAAGTGAAATGCAGGATGTAATTTCCTTGGGTGTTGGTGAACCTGATTTTGATACTCCATGGCATATAAGAGATGAAGGTATTTTTTCGCTTGAAAAGGGCAGAACTTTTTATACTTCTAACTCCGGATTAAAGGAGCTTAAACAGGAAATTGTAAATTATATAAAAAGAACCCAAAATGTTGATTATAATCCTAATAATGAAGTAATTGTTACCGTTGGAGGTTCTGAAGCTATTGATATAGGTTTAAGAGCTCTTTGTAATGAAGGTGATGAAGTTATAATTCCTCAACCGTCTTATGTTTCTTATGAACCTTGCACAATACTTGCAAATGCAAAACCTGTTATTATTGATTTAAAAGCGGAAAATGAATTCAGATTAAAGCCCGATGAACTCTTAAAAGCAATTACTCCCAAAACAAAAATTTTGATTCTTCCTTATCCAAATAATCCTACGGGTGCTATTATGGATAAAAATGATTTGGAAGCTATTGCCGATATTATAATAGATAATGATATATATGTCATGTCTGATGAAATTTATTCAGAACTTTCTTATAAAGAAAAACATGTTTCAATTGCTTCACTTCCAGGAATGAAAGAAAGAACTATTTTAATAAACGGATTTTCAAAATCCTATGCGATGACCGGCTGGCGTCTTGGATATGCACTTGCGCCAAAAGAAATAATAAAACAAATGACAAAGATACATCAGTTTGCAATTATGTGCGCACCTACAACAAGCCAGTATGCAGCTGTTGAGGCACTTAAGAACGGTGATGAAGATGTTGCAAATATGAGAACTTCTTATAATCAGAGAAGAAGATTCTTATTGAATGCGTTTAAAGAAATGAATATTGAATGCTTTGAACCTTACGGCGCATTTTATGTTTTTCCGTGTATAAAGGAATTTGGAATGACAAGTGAAGAGTTTGCAACAAAACTTTTGGAAGAGGAAAAAGTTGCGGCAATTCCCGGAACAGCCTTCGGTCAAAGCGGAGAAGATCATTTAAGAATTTCTTATGCCTATTCTTTAGACAACCTTAAAAAAGCTATGGAAAGATTAAACAGGTTTGTTACAAGATTGAGAGAAAGAAAACTTAATCTTTTGAGATAATAAAAATTGCTTCTTCTGCAAAAAAATTGGCAAACATACTGTAGTGCAGTCCTTTTCTTATATGTGCACGTGTTGTATAAATACATTCCAAAATATTTATGTTATGTGCTTTAGAAAATTCAAAAAAATCTTTTATTGTCAAAAGATGGATATTGGGAGTATTGTACCATTCAAAAGGAAGTACTTTTGATTTCGGCATATTTCCTGTAAAAAAGAAATTAAATCTTACTCTCCAATATGCAAAATTCGGGAAACTTACTATACATTTTTTTCCGACTCTAAGCATTTCTTCCAAAACATAGTCGGGATTGTATGTAGATTGAAGTGTTTGATTCAAAATAACATAATCATAAGACTTATCTTTAAACTGTTTTAATCCGTCATCAATATTTCCCTGTATAACGGATAACCCTTTTTCTAGACATTGAATAACTTCATTTTGGGCTATTTCTATTCCGTTTCCGTAAATATGTTTTTTATCCTTAAGCATTTTTAAAAGAACACCGCTGCCACAGCCTAAATCTAAAACTTTTGCTCCTTCTTCAATTCGGCGGGTTATTAGTGAATAATTTAAATGAAGTCCCTTTGATGTCTTATAATGACTGTTCATTTTCCACCTCGTTTATATGTTCATTAAGAAAACTTTTTATAATTTTAGATTGAACTTCATATTCAAGCAAAAACGCATCATGCCCACAAGGTGATTTAATTTCGCAGTATGAAACATCCTTGCCTAAATTCATAAGAGAACTTACAATTTCTTTTGATTGAGAGGACGGAAAAAGCCAATCTGAATCAAAAGAAATAATTAGGAACTTTGCAACTGTATCTTTAAAAGCATTAGTAAGAGAACCGTATTTATCGGCCGGGTCAAAATAATCAACTGCTTTAGTTATGTATAAGTAGCTGTTTGCATCAAATCTATCTACAAATATTTGACCCTGATGCTGCAGATAGCTTTCAACTTGAAAATCAATATCAAAGTTAAAATCATAATGGTTTTTATTTTGAAGTCTGCGCCCGAATTTATTATACATTGCTTCCTCGCAAAGATAAGTTATATGACCAATCATTCTTGCATTTGAAAGACCTCTGTCAGGCTTAATAGGTTTGTCATAATAATCACCGTTATTCCAGGCAGGGTCTGAAATTATTGAATTTCTGCCGACGGCATTAAATGCAATAGCCTGAGGTGATAACCTTGAAGTTGTTGCTATTAAAATAGCGGACTTTACAAATTCAGGATAAGAAATTACAAACTGGATAGCCTGCATTCCTCCCATTGAACCGCCTGCAACACTGTATAATGATTTTACGTTTAAATAATCAAGCAGTTTTTTTATAACTTTTACGGTATCTTCTATTGTAAAAACAGGAAAATCTATGCCGTAAGGTTTCTTTGTTTCCGGGTTAATGCTTGAAGGACCCGTAGTTCCGCTGCAGCCGCCCAAAATGTTTGAACATATAACAAAATATTTATCTGTATCAAAAGCCTTTGAGGGGCCTATTAAGTCATCCCACCAGCCCGGTTTTTTGTCATTTTCCGTTCTGTATCCTGCAGCGTGTGCATCTCCTGTCAAGGCATGGATGACAAGTATTGCATTGTCACCTTTTTCATTTAATTTCCCGTAAGTTTCATAAGCAACCGTAACGGGCCCAAATTCAACGCCGCTTTCAAATTTAATTTTATCTTCTATATTGTAGTACTTTGTTGAAACAAAACCTACATTATTTTCTAAATTAAGCATTATGAAAAATCCTATGCTCTTGAGGCTTTTATTGCATTTTCAATATCTTCAATAATGTCATCAATATTTTCAAGTCCAATGGAAGCTCTCATATAGTCGTTTGTAATACCGGCTTTAATCTTTTGTTCATCAGAAAGCTGTCTGTGTGTTGTTCCGGCAGGATAAGTAATAATTGAGCGAACATCACCTAGATTAGTGGCATGAATGAATAATTTCAAAGACTCAATAAATTTAGTTCCGTCACCGTCAACTCCGAATCCCATCAATGAAGAAGCCCCGTGAGTTAAATATTTTTTAGCTTTTTCATAATCTTTACTGCTTTTTAAATACGGATATTTTACAAAATTTATATGCGGATGTTTTTCTAAATACTGAGCAAGTTTTAACGCATTTTCGCAGTGTCTTTCCATTCTTACATGAAGAGTTTCAAGACCGAGTATTGTTAAATACGCATTAAAAGGACTCTGACAGCAGCCTAAATCTCTTATTAAATGAGTTCTTGATTTAACTATAAATGCGGCATTGCCAAATTCTTTTGCATAAACTATGCCGTGATAACTTTCATCCGGAGTTGTAAACATTTTAAACTTATCATTTTGACTCCAATCAAAATTACCCGAATCAACTATTACACCGCCCATAGCATTGCCATGTCCGGACAGATATTTTGTTGTTGAATGTACAACAATATCTGCACCATATTCTATGGGTCTGCATAAATAGGGAGTAGGAACCGTATTATCAACAACAAGCGGTATACCGTGTTTGTGAGCTATTTTTGCCAATCCTTCTATATCTGCAACAAGTATACTCGGGTTACCTATAGTTTCTGTATAAATACATTTTGTTTTTTCATTAATTGCTTTTTCATAATCTTCAAGATTATCCGTAGTTATGAATACAACATTTATTCCCATTTGTTTGAAAGTCTTTGCAAACAGGTTGTAGGTGCCGCCATATATCTTATCTGATGTAATAATTTCATCACCAGCCTGCGCAAAATTTAACATTGTAATGAGAACTGCAGATTGCCCGGCAGATGTTGACAAGGCTCCGACACCGCCTTCAAGAGCCGCAATTCTTTTTTCCAATATGTCATTAGTAGGATTTGAAAGCCGCGAATAGATATCTCCCGCAATTTTTAAATCAAACAATCCAACTGCATATTCAACACTGTCAAAACTGTATGCAGTATTTGCATATATCGGAGTAGATACAGCTTTATTTTGCTTTGCTAAATCTAAAAAACCTTGTGTTGCTATTGTCTCAAACTTCATAAACAATCTCTCCTAATTTTTTTCTTTAATAAGATTAGTAATAACTGCAGCAATAATTAATGTTACGGAGCCTATAAAGAAAGCGTATTCCCAATGATAATTTATACCTTCAGGAATAATATAAGAACATTTACTTATGAACCACGCTAATAAAGTACATACAAGTACCTGCGGACCGGCTATAAAAATATTGAATATACCCATAACAGACCCCTCAGAACCTTTTTTAATAAATTCTGAAAGCATTGCAAACGGCAGCGCAAGAACACTTGCCCAGCCAATACCTGAAATTGCCATACATAATAATACAAAACCCGGATTTGTGTACATTGCCATTCCGATATATGCAGCTGCTAACGATAATAAAGAAATAAAATGTACTTTTTTATTCCCGAATTTTGTAGAAAGTAAGCCAATTGGGATTGACACCAAAAAGCATATTAAATTTTGTATTGCAAAACAAATTGAAGAGAAATTTGTAGCTTTATTTATTAAAGCTTGATATGAATTTTTAATTTCATCAGAAGCTGTTGTTATATCAGGAACACCATATACTGTATGAGTTGCATATTGAGTAAAGAAAATATTCAAACTCATAATACCAATCCATGTAAATAACTGAAGCATACATATTTTACTAACTTCAGGCGAAGATTTAAAGAAATCAACGATTTTTTTAACAAAAGGAATATTATCCTGAGCTATTTCTTTGAGCTCTTCAACATTTTTTTGTCCATTATGTTTATACTTGTGTTCTTTTATTGTAATACAAGTCCAAAGCATAGCAAGTGAAAATGCAAGAGCAGCCATAACAAATTGCGCATTAATGCTCATTTGATAATTAAAAACATACTTTAAGAAAGGTGCAGTACCTGCAGCAACAACAGAACCCAAACCGATTGCAAAACTTAAATAAGCATTCGCCAGTGAGTGCTGTTCAGGCGGAACCAAATCAGGAACTAAAGCTCTATATGGGCCTTGCGCAGCATTTACACAAGCATCAATAACCCAAATCATTATTGCCGCAATAATTAATCCGCCGAATACAGGCTCGGGAACATGCAAAAAAGCAGCAATTTTTTGTGCTATATCTGCAGAATTCGGAAATGCCCATAACGCCAAACTTGCTAAAATAGCACCGGCAAATAAATAAGGTCTTCTTTTTCCGAATATTGTATGAGTTTTATCACTCAGTTCGCCGATTATAGGTTGAACAACCATACCTGTAACAGGGCCCGCAAGCCAAATAAGACCGAAAAGAAAAGGCGAAGCGCCTAACCCTTCAGTAACCGGTCCTGATAATATAATTCTCATTTGCCATGCAAACTGCAGGCCAAAAAATCCCAAACAAAAATTTAACAATTGAATTGTTGAAAATGTTTTTAATGTTTGTTCCTGTGTGCTTGATTCACTGCTCATTTTATCCTCATCTGCTGTCTTAATTACCAATCTTATTAATTAATTCGGGTAGTATTTCAAATAAATCTCCCTTAATTGCTATATCTGAATGCTCAAATATCGGTGCATTAACGTCTTTATTTATAGCTATAATTTTACCACTATTTTTTATTGCGGTTAAGTGTTGATTTGCTCCTGATATCCCTATTGCAATATAAATCTTTGGGGACACGGTTTTTCCCGTTTGTCCGATTTGTTGCGATTTTGTTATATATCCTTTCTCAAAAGCTTCCCTGGAGCCTGCAACTGCTGCATTTAGCTTTTGTGCAAGTTTTTTAATTAATTCAAATCCGTTATCTTTACATGCCCCTAGTCCGCCTGCTACAATAATATCCGCTTTTGTTACATCAACTGATGATGAGGTTTTGACTTCTGAAAATATTTTTTTTAATCTATTTTCTATGCAGCATGTTTGTATATTTTCATATATAATGTTAACATTGTGTTTCGGCTGCGGTACTATTTTAAATATATTTTCCTGTACTGTTGCCATTTGAGGGCGGGTTTTGCATAGTATATCCGCTGTTAATTGACCTCCGAACGTAGGTCTTGTTGAAAGCAGACAGCCTTCATTTGTTATATTAAGCCCGGTACAGTCGGCCGTCAATCCTGTTTCAAGCTTTGATGCACAATATGAAGCTATTTCTTTCCCCTGGACTGTTGCGCCTATTAGAACAATTGACGGTTCATATTTTTTTACAATCCCTGTAAAAACTTCGGGATGATAACAATAATTGTACTCTGATAATTCCGAACTTGAAGCGATTATTACATCATCAACAGGCAATTCCTCAAGTTTGCGTATAATTAAAGAATAATCAATGTCAGGCCCTAAAATACAGGCAATAATTTTTGAATTATTTAACTTTTGTTTTAGTTCAAATGCCTTTGAAATAAGCTGAAGAGATACATCTTTAATACCGTATTCATCAGTTAATTCAGTATAGATCAATATATTGTTATTTTCCATTAATTTTTACCGTTTCTTCAATTGTGTTTATAACATATTCTAAAAACATTTCGGTTTCACTTTGTTCAAAAATACGTCCGTTTCTGCCTTCTTTTATCTTAAAAACTTTTGATACCCAAGTCGGCGAACCTTTTACACCTATTTGAGTATCTGTTAAATTAAGGTCTGTGTGGTTAAAAGATTTTATTTCATAATTATGTGCTTTTATGTATCCGTTTATTTTAGGTATTCTAGGTGGTTTTATATAGTTGTTTATGCATAATACAAAAGGCAAAGCTGCATTATAAACACATTTCGTATCTTCTGTTTCCGTACATATTTTCAAAGTATTTTCGTTTGAACTCTCAATTTTATTTACGTGAGAAAGACAAGGTAAATTAAGCCTTGCAGCGGTCGAAGGGCCTGTTTGCGAAGTTTCACCGTCTATTGCACTTTGTCCGAACAGAATTAAATCAACATCTGAAAATTTTTGTTTTATAAAAGAAGCGAGAACTCTTGATGTTGCACAGGTATCTGAGCCGGCGAACTTAGGGCTGCATAACAAAACCGCATCATCACAGCCCATTGCAATACTCTCTTTTAATATGGATTTTGCTTTGTCAGGGCCCATTGAAATAACGCAAACGTATGCCCCGATATTATCTTTTAATTCAAGTGCCGCCTCAACGGCCTGCTTGTCAACAGGATTTATGATACTATCCATTCGAGCTCTGTCAATATTATTATTTTCAGTCCATTTTACATCATTTGTATCAGGAACCTGTTTTATAAAAACCGCAATTTTCACTTAATACCCCTTTACTATAATTTTATAAAAAAAAAGTATTATTGCAAATAAGATTGAGGATTATTAAACATTCGGGTATATTTTAAAAATTTGGACGTAAGTTTTACATTATGTACTCTGTGAATATTTACAGAGGATTGAAGTGCACAATATAAAGCACTTACTTCATCCGAGTCATTAAAATCTATGTTAAATTTATTTCTTATAAAAGACTTTCTTGATATCCCTGATAAAATCGGAACTTTAAGTGATGTAAATTCACTCATTCTCCTTAGCAGTTCAAAATTTGATTCACAGGACTTTCCAAAACCTATACCGGTATCGGCAATAATATTTTTTCTTTCCGTGCCTGCTTCAATAAGATTCAATATTTTTTTTTCAAGAGAGAAGTAAACATCTTCAACAATATCTGAACTTGTAAAATCCTTTGACACTGCAGGAACCTTATCAGAATGCATTATAATTACAGGAATATTATTTTTAACAACGAAATCAAATAATTTATTATCGTAATCAAGTCCCGAAACATCATTTATTATATCTGCTCCGGCTTCAATTGCCGCATTTGCCGTTTCATAATTTCTTGTATCAATACTTATGGGAATTTCTATATCAATTTTTCTAATTGCGGATATAACAGGTATAACCCTTGAAATTTCTTCATTTGGGGTGATATTTTTAGCTCCGGGACGTGTTGATTCCCCTCCTATATCGATAATGTGCGCGCCATCTTGAATTAAATCCATGGCATGTTTTAGAGCCGAATCAATTTGATTATATTTTCCGCCGTCAGAAAAAGAATCGGGCGTTACATTTAATATCCCCATAATATAGGGTTGAGTCCAGTCAAAAATTTTATTTCTGATTTTTAATACTTCTAACTCTGTTTTAAATTGTTTTTCCAATTCAAATGCAATTTGTTTTAGCCTGAAAGGCTGATTTTTTAGTTTCTCTATAAGTTTTAATAATTGAGATTTTGAAGCAAATATAAGAGCATTTGTAAATTCACATTTACAAGTAACAGTATCTCTGCTTACAGCACAATCAAATCCCAAAGAAAGGCATAATTGTTTTAATATATTTGCTTCATAAGGTTTTAGATTGAATATTTTATAAGTACAGCCTTCATATTTATTTTGGGCCAAACTAATATATGCTTTGTCAAAACCGATAGAGTCCAATTCATTTAATATATCGGAGTTTGCTTTTTTTATTGAAATATTATTATTCATGGCAATTATTATAACATTATTAAAATATAAATACTGACTCTTTTTTAAAAATATTTTATAATGTTTTAACAAGGAGAAATTATGAAAACACTAAAACCGGCTATTGAGCCAAATGTAAAACAATATGAATGTATAAAAACTCTTGAAGGCCCCGTAATGGTGCTTGCCGGCCCCGGAACGGGCAAGACTTATACAATTATTCAAAGAATTAAATACATGCTTCAAAATGGTATTACTCCCGAATCAATATTATGTTTAACATATTCTGAGGCAGCAGCAAACGAAATGAAAGCTCGCTTGGTAAAAGAAATAGGGATATCCGCTTCATCTGTAAGCGTTAATACTTATCATGCCTTTTGCAGTAACCTTATAAAACAGTATCCCGAAGAATTTGAGCTTCTTGACGGAGTTTCGCTTGTGGATGAAATTACAAAAAGAAGTATAATGGCCGAGGTTTTAGACGAATTTGAACCTGAAATATACCGTACTAAGTGGGGAGATTATTACTATTTTATTCCCGAACTGTTAAAATCGGTTGATGAAATAAAATCGAACCAGGTTACAAAAGATGAATATTTTAATATGCTAAATACACATCCTTTGTGGCAGGGCCGTATGGATGAGCTTCAGGCGGAATACATTGAAAGAGAACAGAAGGGAAAGCTTGTTAAAACTTTTCTTAACTCTTTTGACTCTCATAAAAGAAAAATGGGGAAAGCAAAAGAAACCTGGACTATATTTGAGCTTTACGATAAAAAATTAAAACAAAATAATTTCATTGATTTTAATGACATGATAAATCTCGTACTTAACGTTTTAGAATATAATCAGGAGTTTTTAACAAAAATTTCGGCTCAATATAAATATTTCCTTGTTGATGAGTATCAGGATACTAATTATTCACAAAACAATATTGTATTTTTATTATCACAAGGTTCAAACAGCAATAATATATTTGTAGTCGGCGATGATGACCAAATTATATATGAGTTTCAAGGTGCCAAAACAGATACTTTAGAAAAATTTCTTTTAAAATATCCTGATACTAAAGTTATTTGTCTGAATGAAAATAACCGCTCAAGTCAAAATATATTGGATTTTAGCTATGATATTATAAGTCAAGATAAATCAAGGCTTGAGTTTAACCCAAAATTTGCAGGTTATAATATTTCAAAAAAGCTTACCGCAAAAAATCCGGATATAATACCTCTTAATCGAAAGATAGAAGTACACGGATTTTCAGATATAAAACAGGAAAACAACTATATAGTAAAAGAAATAGAAAACATTATAAACTCTGACAAATTACCCTTGAATGATTCTAATGAAAAAGATTTATCCAAAATATCAATTCTTACAAGAGAAAACAGTGAATTAGAAACATTTGCTTCTCTTTTGGAAGCAAAAAATATTCAGTTCCAAATAAAAGAAAACAAAAGCATTTTTGATATAAAATCTTCGCTGCTTGTGTATTTTTATTTAAAAGCGCTGGAAAATACAGAACTCCATGCGGATAAGTTATTCGGGCTCCTTTTATCAAAACCTTTTGAGTTTGAAAACGCGGATTATAACTATTTATTGACTCAAAACAGATTAAACCATAAAGATTTAATATACAATATAAGGAAGTCTTTAAATTCTCACAAATGGGAAAATCCAAAAAAAGTACATGAATTTATAAGAACATTCGATTCCCTTTTTGATTTGAAAGCCTCTTTGAACTTCTATGAATTAATAATTGAAATGTTAAATAAAACAGGACTTTTGGCCTATTTTATAGATAACAATGTAAACAGAAGCGATAATATATATGCAATAAAGAAAATAACGGATGAAGCGCGTGCCTATCTGAATCTTAATAAAGAAGCTTCTTTATCTGATTTCTTAAACCATATAGACAGCGCATTTGAAAGCAGTATCCCCATTCTTATTGACAAAGATGATTTTGTTCAAAATGCCGTCCAGCTTACGACCTTACACGGTTCAAAAGGAAGAGAATTTGATTTTGTTTTTATTCCGAATCTTATAGCTAAAAAGTGGGAAGGTAAAAAAGTTTCAAACAAAACATCACTTCCTATAGATAAAGATAATAAATCCGTTGATGAAGATTCTGCACGATACTCCGAACAATTACGGCTTTTATTTGTCGGAGTTACAAGAGCTAAGTACTCACTTTTTCTTTCGTATTCAAACTCTATTGATGCAAAACCGCAAGAATTGACGTCTTACTTAGTTGAGGCTGTTAAAAATACTGATATAGTTGAAACGTTTAATCACGAACTTTCTAAAGATGAATATCTTAATGAAATTGCTCAATCCTTAAAAAAAGAATATTTTAATTATTCCAAGGCTTTTAAGGATGAACTTACAGCCCGTGTCAAAAATTTTGTATTGAGCCCAAGTTCTCTGAATGCTTACCTTAACTGTCCGAGAAACTTTTTGTATTCTAATATACTAAAAATTCCGGTTATTGATTCAATATCCGAAAATGCCAACTACGGAAGTGCATTTCATAAAGCGCTTGATAATGCAGTAAAATATGCGAAAGAAAATAATCATTACCCGACGGAACAAGAGTTTATTTCAAGTTTAAACAAATATTTGGATAAACAAGAGTTTACTTCCTCCATAAAAAGGCAAGAATACAAAGCAAGAATTGAAAAAAGCGGTGATATATATTACAAACATCTTGTTGAAATTATCCCGTCAAGAATATATGCGACCGAATACTATTTGGAGTATGTACCTTTTGATAAGTATTTTATAAAAGGTTTTATTGACAGAATTGAGAAAAATTCTGATGCTACATTTGAGGTATATGACTATAAAACAGGCGGAGCAAAATCTAAAACGCAAATTGCAGACGGCAAAGAATATGAAGGCTACTTAAATCAATTAAGATTTTATAAGCTTGCTTTTGAACTTAAAAATCCGGGAACAAAAGTTTCAAGAGGCGGTTTAATATTTGTTGAAGAACCTGACTCGAATTTCTATATTGATTTTACAAATGAAGATAATCAAATTATTCAGGATAAAATTAGTTTTGCGTATGAAAATATTCAGGCTTTAAATTTTGACCCTCCATCTGAAGATGAACAAAATTGCGGATATTGTCCTTATAGACATTTGTGCAGATTAAATTGTATATAAAAAACGAAAAGGGGTTAATAAATAACCCTTTTCGTTTTTCTATAGTTGTTTTATTTAGCTTGATTAATTTTATACAAATAATAGCTTCCTTGAGCTATATCGAATTGATAATCATTCCTTATGTCTTTAACTAAATCACTACTCGTAATATTATTGTAATTTGCCACAATTGCACTCATTACACTATCATCAGCTTTATCAAACAAACATTTTAGATAATCATCTGCAGTTTCCCACCTTCCGGCAGTTGCGCTGTATAATTCTTTACATAACAGTTCTAACGCAGTTGTATTACCGTTTGATGCTTGTTCAATAAGTGCGGTTGTAATTGCCTCTGTGACTTCATTCTTGCCATCAAATACCCAGGCAAAACTTTCACCGGACTCATTTACTTTTTTAACAATTTCTACTATGTTTTCTGAAGAAAGTTCTCCGCTGTTTATCATTTCAACAATGCTATCTGCGTTATCTTTATCTTTAAATTTTTCTGCATAGCTATTGATTTCATCATCAGTCAATATAGGTTTGTCGGCACTTGTAACAGGATTCGATAAAGCACCTGCAGTCGTCATTTGCATGATTATTTCTTCTCTTGTAACGTCCGGATTATTAATTTGTGCGATTTCAAGTTGAGTTTGAATCATTTTTTCGTCGACTTCCGAATATTTTGTAAATGAAGCTCTTAGAATTTGTGCATCGGATTCAGATATCGTCCCCGAATTATACCACATATTAATTACATCATTGGGCGTTCTAAGGTTATCCGATGATTTTGCAGTTACCAGTGTGTTGATAGCTTCTAAATATTTATTTAAAGTTTCGCTGTCAGTTGACAAATCGGATTCGAGTGCTTCTTCATCGTCAATATCTTCTGAAGTGTCGGCTTTTTCAACATCATCTACATCACCTGTTTTTGACGTATCAGTTTCATCAGTGTCATCTACACCGGTAGTTCTTGGAGTATCTGATGAAGTATCAGCTTCTTCAGTGTCATCTGCACCGGTAGTTCTTGGCGTATCTGATGAAGTATCAGCTTCTTCAGTGTCATCTGCACCGGTAGTTTTTGGAGTATCTGATGAAGTATCAGCTTCATCAGTATCATCTGCACCGGTAGTTCTTGGAGTATTTGTTGAAGTGTCAGCTTCTTCAGTATCATCTGCACCGGTAGTTCTTGGAGTATTTGTTGAAGTATCAGCTTCTTCAGTATCATCTGCACCGGTAGTTCTTGGAGTATCTGATGAAGTATTAGCTTCATCAGTGTTATCTACGTCAGCAGTTTCCGAATTATCAGATTCATCAATTTCTTCTTCGGTAACTGTTTCCGTTACACTGCCGCCATCTTCATATACTGTTGTCGTAGTTGTTGTAGTAGTTGTTGTTCCATCTTCATTTGTTGTGGTTGTAGTTGTAGTGGTTGTTGTTTTTTTACCCTGTGAATTATTTGATGAATTTTCAGAATTACTGCCGCTTTGTGAATCACCATTTTCGCTTTCAGAATCATCCTGTGTTGACGATGCTCCGCTTGCAGCAGTCGTTGTTGATGAATCATTTGAGCTTGTTCCGGAAGTTGATGGCGAAGCACCGCTTTGATCAGATGAACGTGCAGCCGAACCGGGATTGGAAGAAGCAGCTGCCGCCTCGCTTGCTGATTTACCATCATCAAAAGTATATATTTCAGTTTGTCCGACTGTTTCTCCATCTTCTACGGTTGTATGTACAATACCAAGTTTACCGCTCTCAGAAGCAATAACTTTTATATATTCAATACTGCCGTCATCATTTTCTTTTCTTAAAAATGAATCATTATTGCCTTCTTCTCCAGCTTCTACAGCATCATAGTCCGATATGTCAAAATTGAACGAAGGATCTTCTAAAAAATCTACTTGTTCATCTATGTCCAAAGTTTTGTACTCTTCATCCGTAAATTTACTGAAGATGTCTTCTGCTTTAACATTGTCTAAATCATCATTTTCAAAACTTGTTTCATAATCAGTTTCAAATACACTTTTAAAATCTACTTCTTCTCTTTTCGGTTTCTTTACAGAAGAAGAATCACCTGTATTTTGACCCGTTGAACCAATTTTGTTTGCATCAATATCCATAACAAAGCTCCTTTATTAGTACCTTTATTTTCTTATATCGACAAATATCAGTTTAACTTTACAAAAATCTATATTTTATTTAACATAACTTTACATTTATTATTGAAATATTTTGAAAAAAATTGTTTAATATATATATAAGTACAGATTGGAGAAAAATTTTTTGTATAAAAAAACATTTACACTTGCAGAAGTTTTAATAACACTGACAATAATAGGAGTAATTGCAGTTATAACTGTACCTTTAGTAATGGCTAATCATAAAAAAACGGAATATTCTGCAAAATTAAAAAAATTCTACAGTCAGATGAATAATGCAATAAAACTTGCAGAGCTTGATACAGGGGTATATGCCGACGAATGGGCAGGGGGAAAAGCCACATCCGCAAAAGATTTTTTTGATACATATCTAAAAAATTATTTGAGAACTAATATGACAAAAGAAGACACGGGTAGATACGGTAACAACTATAAAGTTTATCTTGATGACGGAACAAGTATGGAAATTTTTCCCGGTGGTGATATGACTGTATCTGTAAATGTAGATGACGGCTCATACGTAAATCAATCTTGTTTTGATTCTTGCAGTGATCCTTCATCTTACGAATGCTTTTTAGAATGCGCAGATTCTGCATTACCTGCAGTTTTCTTTGATTTAAACGGTGATAAAGGACCAAATGAGGACGGAAGAGATATTTTTAGATTTACAATATACGGTTCTGCACTTAATACAGGATATGCAAATGCTTTTGATGTTCAGCAATCAGCATCAAACCTGAGTTTTGGCAGCAGAGAAGAAATAATTGAATCTTGCAAGACTGATGCTTATTCAGGGGGTTGTACTCTTTTATTAAAAAATGACGGATGGGAATTCAAAGACGATTATCCGTTAAGAATATAATATGTAAATTAAATCTTGAATTATTTTCATATTTACGTAAAAATATGAAAATATTAGTCGAACATGATTTAAACGGAAAAATGAATTTATTTTTTACAGGGATATTAATACTTATTTTGGGCGGAGTTTTGTCACTTCTTTTTCGTGAAACCGTAAAACTTAAATTTGTTTGTTTATCTTCTGTTATTGCTTCAATTTTATGTATTATTTCAGTAATAAAATCTCAGGGACCTTCTATATTATTTATCCCTCCTTTTGGGAATGTTGAATTTGCTTGTGACAGTTTATCTTCCTTTTTTGTAATTGTAATTTCTCTAATTACAGCTTTAGCTTCAATTTATTCAATAGGTTATATGAAACCTTATGAAAATAAAAATAAAAAATTTGCTTCTCACTGTTTATTTTTACCTGTTTTAACAGCTTCAATGCTTTTAGTGGTTACAGTCAAGAATGCTTTTTATTTCTTGATTTTATGGGAAATAATGTCTTTGTCCTCATTTTTTCTTGTAATTTTTGAAGATGATAAAAAAGAAGTATTGGAAGCCGGCATAAAATATTTGGTTTATATGCATATTTCCGTTTTATTTATTATTGCGGCATTTGTTCTAATGTCAATAAAATCGGGAAGTTATGATTTTAGTTCTTTTACTTCAATATTTGAAGGAAATAATCATTTTAAAGATTTAATATTTGTACTAACCTTTTTAGGTTTTGGAACAAAGGCCGGATTTTTCCCGATGCACAACTGGCTTCCTCATGCACATCCCGCAGCGCCTAGTCATATCTCGGCAATTATGTCGGCAGTTATGATTAAAACAGGTATATACGGAATATTAAGAGTTTTAATATTTATTCAAAAACCAACCTTATTTATAGCATATTTTGTTCTTTTTGTTTCGGTAATAACTGCACTTTACGGTATAATTTACGCTTTAGGACAAAAAGATTTAAAAAAACTTCTTGCTTATTCTTCAATGGAAAATATAGGAATAATCGGTATTGCAATTGCTGCAATAATATTTGGAGTTATTTATTCCGATAACTATGTTATTATACTCGCTTCCTTAGGGTGTTTTCTTCATATTCTAAATCATTCGGTATTCAAAAGTCTTTTATTTATGGGGGCGGGAAGTGTATATTCATTAACTCATACAAAAAATATCGAAAAACTTGGCGGACTTGTTAAAAAGATGCCTTTTACCGCTGTTTGTTTTTTAATTGCCTGTATTGCTATTTGTGCTCTTCCTCCTTTAAATGGTTTTATCAGCGAGTTTACCATTTATTTAAGTTTATTTAATTCGTTAAAGCTTGGTAATGCTTCTTTATTTATATCTATAGTTCTTTCAATTGCGGCTTTGGCACTTGTAGGGACACTGGTAATTCTTGCTATGACGAAAGTATATTCCGTTGTATTTTTGGGGACTTCAAGGTCTTACCATTCAAATGATGTTAATTCTGATGTTTCGATTTATATGATTATCCCTATGTATATACTTGCGGTTTTGATATTTGCTTTAGGGATTTCTTCATTATATATTGCCGATTTAATTAAAATTCCATACGATTTATTTATACAACAAGGATTTAATATAAATCTGTTATTTAATATTCAGATAATTTTATTGAATATCTCCGTATTTGTAGTTTTATTTATAATGTTTATCCTTTTAATTTACGGAATAAAGAAAATTGTTGTAAAAAACAGAGTCAATTATGAAACATGGGGCTGCGGCTATCAGGATGTTAACAGCAAGATGCAATATTCTGCCGCTTCCTATGTAAGTCCTTTTACATCAGTATTAACACCATTATTTAAAAAAATTTCTGATGTAAAAAAACCGAAAGGATTTTTCCCTAAAGATGCACATTACACATCTGAAGTGGAGGATGCGGAAGAAGCTTATATTATTAACCCTATAATAAGATTAGATGAAAAGTTTCTTGCAAAATTTGAAAGATTGCAAGACGGAAATATACAGCACTATATCTTATACGGACTTGTATTTTTAGTTCTTATTCTTATAGGAGCAGTGTTTTGGGGATGAAAACGGTTATAATAAATTTAATTATTATATTAATAATGCCTTTTATAATGCTTGGATTTATAAAAAAAACAAAAGCTTTTTGGGCCGGAAGAAAAGGTGTTAGTTTGTTACAGCCTTTTTATGATTTTATGCGTCTTTTAAAAAAAGGTATTGTTGTAAGTAATACAACATCTTTTATAGCTAATATTGCTCCTGTTATAGTATTATCTTCGGTTATATTTGCAGGTTTGTTTGTTCCTTTGGCCGGCGGTTTATCTGTTATTAATATTGAGTATGGGTTTATAATTTTTGCTTATCTTTTGGGCTTAAGTAAGTTTTTTGCACTTTTATGTGCAATGGATACGGGAAGCAGTTTTGAAGGAATGGGCGCTTCAAGAGAAGCTTGTTTTACTTCACTAATAGAACCTGCATTTTTCATCATTACAGCTTCTGCCTGCGGTGCTTGCGGAATATATTCCTTTAATTCTTTCAACACATTTATATCAAATATAAATATGGTATCTTTATGTGTAATAATTTTGGCGGTTTTAGCTTTCTTTATTATGCTTGTTGTTGAATGTTCAAGAATCCCCGTTGATGACCCAGCTACACATTTAGAATTGACAATGATTCATGAAGTTATGATACTTGATAATTCCGGCTTTGATCTTGCGGTTTTAACCTGGGCTTCAGGAATAAAAATGGTATTGATATCTTCTTTAATTCTTTTATTTATAATTCCTTCTTCAATGCCATATTATATAAGCCTTATACTCTATCTTTTATTATATTGCCTTATAGGTATTGTTGTCGGAACCGTTGAATCAGGTATTGCAAGAATAAGGATGTCGCATATATTAGAATTTGTTTTTGCTATGACGGCTCTTGCGCTTGTAATTTTGGCATTAATTACAATAAGGATTTACGGCGGTTAATATGGAAAATGCTTTTATAATACTATTCGGGTTTACAATGTTATATGTGGCTGCTACCAGCAGGCTTATGGCGCATATTAATGTACTTATATTTCAGGGAATATTGTTATTTTTAATCTGTACTACCGATATGAATGAGTTTTCAATTTTCAACTTTTTGTTTATTGCTTTTGAAACTCTTATTATAAAATCGGTTGTTATTCCTTATATTTTGGGTGGATTGATAAAAAGGACAAAAGATTATAGAGATACTGAGGCTAATATACACCATTTTTACAGCTTATTTATAGCTACTGTTATTTTGTTTATCGGATTTTTAATTTCAAATATAAATCTTCCCGCAATGAAAATGATTAATCCTCTATATTTTGGTGTATCAATTGCGGTTATAATAATAAGTCTTGTATTGATAACCACAAAACATAAAGTTATTTCAAATGTAATAGATTTTATAACAATGGAAAACGGTATATTTTTGCTTTCGCTTTCAGTAGCAAAAGAAATGCCATTAATTGTTAATTTGGGCGTACTTTTGGATTTATTTATTGCCGTATTTATTTTGGGACTCCTTATAAAACACATTAATACTAAGTTTGACGATATGGAGATTTCCCATTTATCGGATTTGAGGGACTGTGAATATGATGTTTAATCTGCTGCTTTTATTTCCGGTTATTGCTTGTATTGTTATTTTCTTGTTTAAACAGGAAAAATTAAATAACTTTTTTGTAATAGTGTATGCACTGTTACATTTTTCATTAAGTTTAATCTATTTGTTAAATGATTCACAAAGATTTATAAATAATTATTTTAGTGTTGATTCATCAAATGTAATATTCCTTTTTGTACTTTCATTTGTATTTTTGGCAGTTGCCTTGTATAACAAAAGATATATGTATCTTGAAGATGCCGGACAAAAACAAAAACGCCATTACACATATATGCTGTTGATTTTTGTTTTATCAATGACGGGTGTTATTACAAGTAATAATCTCGGACTTTCATGGGTATTACTTGAAGCAACAACTCTTGCAAGCGCTTATTTGATATTTTTCTCAAAAACAAAAAATGCAATTGAAGCAGCTTGGAAATACGTTTTTATTTGTTCAATAGGTATTGCGCTGGCATTTGTAGGAATAATTCTTTTAACAATATCAACGGGAGATTTAAGCTCTTTAAATTATTATGATTTAATTCTCAATGCACATAAATTTAATCCGATGTGGTTAAAACTTTCTTTTATATTTATTCTGTTCGGATTTGGTACAAAAATGGGGCTTGCGCCTGTACATTTTTGGCTCCCCGATGCACATTCTGAGGCGCCGTCGCCGGCATCGGCTTTGTTATCGGCAGCACTTTTAAATTCCGCTTTTTATGTAATTTTAAAAGTATTTAATATTTTAGTTATAGCTAATGCTGATTCTTATGTAAGAGTTATTATGTTCATAATGGGCTTTTTATCTCTGTTTATGGCTGCTGTATTTATTTATCATATAAATAATTATAAAAGAATGCTTGCATATTCTTCGGTTGAGAATATGGGAATTTTAATTATAGGAACGGCACTTGGAGGGTTAGGTCTTTTTGCGGCTATTATACATTTAATCGGCCATTCCTTAATTAAATCTTCTTTTTTCTTAACATCGGGGAATATTCTTCATATTTATAAAACAAAAAAAATTAAAAATATTTCGGGGCTGCTTTTGGCGGATAAAAAAACAGCATGGCTTTGGTTGTTATCATTTTTTGGAATTACGGCTTTCCCGCCGTCAGTTCTGTTTATATCTGAATTTTTAATGATAAAAACAATGTTTATGCAAAAACATTATATTATGTGTTTAATATTTGTAATTCTGCTTACAATAATTTTGTTCGGACTTGAAAAAGCTGTAATAAATATGTGTTACGGTGAAATATCAAAGGAGAAGGAAATAGAACTTAAAGAAAATGCAAAACAGCTTTCTTTCTTAATGTATTTGCCTCAAATAATTTTGTTGGCAACGGCATTTATACTCGGACTTTATATTCCGTTTAATTTGAGTGAAATGATACAATTGAGTGTATTCGGACTGTGAGAAATATATGAACTGGCTTATAAATGATAATAATAAATGTGAAAGTATATTTGATATTCCCGTTTTAAGTATAAATGACTTAAGACAGGAAATCATTCAAATGAAAAAAAGAGTAGTTGGTTTTTTCGGGAAACAAGAAAATGATAATGTGCATCTTTTTGTAGTACTGGCAGATGACTCGGAAGGAAAATTATATGTATCATCGGCTATCTTTCCGCCCGAGATAAAAGAATATGAATCATTAACGCAAGAACTGCCATCTTTTCACATGTTTGAGAGAGAATTTTATGAAGAGTTCAACATAAAGCCGCTTAATCACCCATGGCTAAAATCTGTAAGAAACCATAAAAATAAATATGAATTTTTTGAAATGAAAGGTGATGAAATTCATCAGGTTGCAGTCGGTCCTATTCATGCCGGAGTTATTGAACCGGGTCATTTTAGGTTTATGTGCTGCGGAGAAAAAATATATGAACTCGAAATACAATTGGGCTGGCAATCAAAAGGTGTAGAACAACTTTTCTTAACTTCGCATTCAAACAGGCTTGCGGAATCTGTTTGTGGAGACAGCGTGGTTGCATATAATATTGCATATTCAAACCTTGTTGAAAGTCTTTCCGGTTGTGAAATTACAAATAAAGCTCAACTTATAAGATTAATAGCGCTTGAAATGGAAAGATGTGCAATACATATAGGAGATTTGGGCGCCATAGCAGGCGATATAGCCTATTTAATGGGAGCTTCGATTTTTGGCGCAACAAGAACTCTTGTTATTAATACTATGCTTGAAATATCAGGAAGCAGATTTGCCAGGGGGTTAATTGAAACAGGAGGAGTTAATTATGATATTGATTTAGCTCTTTCAGATAAAATTGTTTCAGTTCTTGATAAAGTGTCAAATGACGTCGAAAGAACGGTTAAAACAATGCTAAAATCTCCAACAGTTGCTTCAAGACTTGAAAAAACCGGAATCGTAAGTAAAGAAACCGCAATTGAAATGGGTTTTACCGGTATGACGGCCAGAGCCTCGGGGGTAAATCTTGATACAAGATTTGACTATCCCGATAAGTGGTATAAAGATATTGAAAACAGAAGCACAAAAGCAGACGGAGATGTATATTCAAGAACAAGATTGAGATATAAAGAAATTAAACAATCAATTTATATTATCAAAAAATTCTTAAAAGAACTTGAAAAATATTCAACTGAACCTCTAAGAGTTCATTGTCCGAATAAAATGAAACCTGACAGCTTTGTAGTATCAATGACAGAAGGATGGAGAGGAGAAGTAGTTCACATTGCCATAACAGATACAAATGGCAAGTTTTCACGCTATAAAATAAAAGATGCATCGTTTAATAATTGGTATGCGCTTGCACTTGCGGTAAGAAACAACGGAATATCCGATTTCCCGCTTTGTAATAAAAGTTTTAATCTTTCATACTGCGGTAATGATTTATAAAGGAAAATGCAATGTTAGATACATTAAAATTAAGAATTTATCAAGGAAAACAATATATTAAGGACATAAAAAATGCGACTGTAAAAGAGAAATTTAGAGGTTTTCCCATAATAGAATCAGATACAATAGATGAAACAATTTGCCCTCTTGGCGCTATAAGTAATAATCCTGCAGCTGTTGATATGGGTAAATGCACGTTCTGTGGCTGCTGCGCAAGAAATACAAAGGCAGTAAAATTTACTAATTTTTATAAATTGGCTTCGACCTCGCGCGAAAAATTAATAATAACCGAAGGAATGAATGAAAAAGATTTCTATAAATCCGCAATTGAAGTAAATAAAGAAATTAAAAAAATTTTCGGACATTCTTTAAAACTTCGTCAAGTTTCGGCAGGCGGCTGCAACGGCTGTGAAATGGAGTTAAATGCCTGTTCAAATGTGAATTTTGATATGGGAAGATTCGGTATAGATTTTATGGCTTCTCCAAGGCACGCAGACGGGCTTGTTATAACGGGACCGATTTCTGAAAATATGGCCTTTGCACTTGAAGATTGCTACAAATCAACACCTGACCCCAAAATAGTTATACTAACAGGGGCGTGCGCAATATCTGGCGGAATATTTCAAAATTCTCAAAAACTAAACAGAGAGTTTATTTCAAAACACAAAATAGATTTATATATTCCCGGATGTCCAGTTCATCCTTTAACCTTTATTAATGCACTTTTAGATTATTTAGGAATATAAAAATACAACAATTAAGAAAACAGTGCTTCAATAAAATCATCAGGATTAAAGAGCTTTAAGTCATCAATTTTTTCACCTACACCTATTAATTTAACAGGAAGGTTAAACTCTTTCGCAATAGAAATAATAATCCCGCCTTTTGCACTTCCGTCGAGTTTGGTAAGCGCTGCACAGGTTAAATTGACAGTTTCTGAAAATAATTTAGCCTGCGACAGCCCGTTTTGCCCTGTATTGGCATCTAATACCAAAATACTTTCTTTTAAAGCACCGGGGGCTAATTTATCAATTACCGACCTGATTTTATTTAATTCTTCCATCAAATTGCGTTTATTATGAAGTCTTCCTGCCGTGTCTATCAATAAAACGTCATAAGCTTCACTTTGAGCTTTTTTTATTGAATCATACACAACGGCAGCAGAGTCAATACCGTCTTTTCTGTATATATCAACCTGTGCACGTTTTGCCCAAATATCAAGCTGTTCTTCTGCTGCTGCTCTATATGTATCGCCCGCAGCAACCAAAACTTTTTTGCCTGACATCCTAAAATTATTTGCAAGTTTCGCTATAAGAGTTGTTTTCCCCGCACCATTAACACCGGTTATAAAGTAAATATTTAATTTCCCGTCATCATAGTTTAATTCTGAAGAACCTGCATTTTTTAATATTTTTGTAAATTCTTCTCTTAAATACTGTTTCACCTTTGACGGTTTTATTGTGTTTTGTTTTCTCAATTTATCGGTTAGAGAGGCAGCTAAATCAACACCTAAGTCGGCTTTTATAAGCAAATCTTCCATATCATCAAGAATGAAATCATCAAATTCTTCTTCTTTTTCTATGTTTGAAACAACATTATCAACTAGATTTTGAGTCGTGTTTGATATTGTTTTTTTTAATCCTTCAAAAGAAAAATTCCAAAACGACTTACTTTTTTCAGACTCATTATTTGTATTTTCATCGGAAGAATTATTTTTTTTAAAGAAGTTGAACATAAATTCACCTAAACTTATTTAAGATTATTTTCGATAACCACTTTACCAAGTATGCCATTTACAAAAGAAGCAGAATCATCAGTCGAATACTTTTTTGCCAGTTCAACCGCTTCATCAATAACAACTTTTATAGGGGCATCTTTTATAAATAATAACTCAGTTATAGCAATTCTTAATATATCCTTATCCATTTTTACAAGACGATTTATATCCCAGCCAAATGCAAATTTTTTAATTTGTCCGTCAATCTCATCTTTATTTTTTTTGAAAGAATCAGCAATTTTTACAATATATTCCTTTACATCCGAATTTTCTTCAAGTGTAGCCATTTCGGCTATTTCAAGAGCAAGCATTGTTTTTTCAACAATATTAAGCAATTCATCCAATCTACCCTGTAAATCTGACGTTAAAATAACAGGAACAGGGATATTTGATACCTCCAAAGGTCTTTCTAAATTTTTAGGATGATTTGACTCATACTCTTCAACTTGATTTTTCATATTTAATATTGAAGCAGCAGAAGATTTTAACTCATCAAACGAATTGTTAGTCAATGTTCTGACTGATTTTAAAACAATATCCTGAAAATCCCACTTATCTAAATTTTTTATTGAGTCCATCTGTGAAAATAAAATTAAAGCTAATTCTCTTGAAGCACGTCTTGCCTGCATGTTTAATTTCCTTTATTAATGTTTTCTGATTATATTAAGGCATAAAAACAAATAAAAGTATATAAAAAATACGAAAAAATATAAAATGACTTGACATTTATTTTTGCTCCTAATAATATAAAAGAGTTGAACATATTGGGACGTCGCCAAGCGGTAAGGCACCTGGTTTTGGTCCAGGCATTTCGGAGGTTCGAATCCTTCCGTCCCAGCCATTAAAAGGAGCTTGAAAAAACAAGTTCCCTTTTTTGTTTATAAAATAAATTTATCCGAAAAACTTTATGGTATTAGATTTTTAATATAATTCGCAAAATTTTCAATTTCATAATTAACTAATGAATTATACCATCCATCAAATAGGTTAAATAAAAAAACGTTATTTTGAATAGAATATTCTTTGTTTTGTTCATGATTTTTATCAGAACAATTCCCCTTGGTTAAAGATATTAAAAATAATTTTACGTTCTTACTATATGAAACTGAATATTTAGAATTATCAGAAAATTCACAATCAAGCCTACCGGTTTGGTTAAATAATTTATCATTAGATAGAATTTTATCAATAACTCCCGCCGCATTCCTACACCAACCCATATTAGCTTTTATTTCAATCATTGCAATAACTTCATTTTTTGTATTAACTATAAATAAATCAGGTCGATGTGTTTTTTTGTTTATATAAATAGAAGGATCCAAAAATACTTTAACTTCAGGTTGTAGATTTGTAATAAATAAGGCGAGTTTATCCTCTATATCCGTACTAATTGACCTGGAATGGCCACGAAAAATATTATTTCCTATATTTTCCCGAGTTTTATTATAAATATTCTTAATATCTGATTTTAATATCTCTATAGCATTATAAATGTTCATAATAATCTCCGTATCATATATGAATACTAACAGAAAATATAAATAAAGACTATAATTATGCTTCATTTTATAAACTTTTTTATTATGTTAGATTTATCATATTATTGTGAAGAGGTAAGATATGAAGAAAATAGATTATATTGAAGAAATTACAAAAAATTTAGATAAAACTGATCTTGATATAACTGCAAAAAAAATTTTAGAAGATTTTATTCGCATGGAATCTACAAATCCTCAAAAATTTTTACATGTACTACAAAAATCTCAGTCAAAAGCGATTGAACAAATAGTTCCACATCAAGTTGATTACATATTTGTAGGAAATATTGATAAGACAAAAGCACAGAATGTCTTTTATAAATTTTCAAAAACAGATAAACTGGCAAAGTTAGAATATATCTACATGGAATATGGAGAAATTATAAATGTAATTGCTACAGCTTATATTCCTAATCCAAAAAATTTTGTAAAACAATTTTTAACTTTTGTATACCTATTTGGAATTGAAATCAATGAGGGAAAACCAAAAAATATAAAAAAATTCCACATATCAATTAATCAATCAAATAATAAAAACTATTATATAACAAGTAAAAATACCGAGATGTTTACTTATTTTTTTGTACTTATACATCGTTATATTTCATATAATATATCCGTGTTTAAGTCAAAAATATTAGAGGACAAATCAGTAAAAAAATGGAAGAATTAATAAATAGAAGTCCTTTAAGCCTAAAATTATATAAATTTGCAAAAAATATATTTGATAATTTTGATTTCCTTTATGCTGTAATGAGAAAGCTAGATACTTCTCAAAGGCCGGAAATTTTCAATCAATGCATTATTAAAAATGAAAGTTGTTTAAATCATACCTCAATGCACAATATATTTACATTTATAGTTACAGCTAATTATTTAAAAAAGAAGTAATTTTTTATATTTATATATTGAAAATTAATAAACAAGGAGCATTTTTTACTCTTATAATAAATTATGGATAAATCAAGATACGAAATACTATCTAAAGCTTCTCCATTTTAACTTATTTATATTTACAGTATTACTCTGAATTATTGTAACATCAAGTGTTTGCAGTACAAAGTTATCATTTGAACATATTTGTTTCCTACCCCCCCCCCAAAAAAAAGAATGTGTTAAAACTTATTTCTATTGTACCATTTGCAAAATATTCATATATTAATTAAGTTAAACTATGATATAATCAAACAATAGAATCTTTTCAAAAACATAATCTTTTCAAGTGGATATATGAAAATTACAAAATTTTTCTTGATAATTTAACTTTAATATCTTTTGTAAAATTAAAAACTGAAGTAGATAAAGAAATAGAAAGTATTGAAAGAATACATAAGAAAAAAGAATTAGATGAAATTAATGTAAAAAATATAATTCAATTAAAAAATATTCCTTTATTCTATTCATATCAATATGTATTTTACAAAGATGATTATAAAGAAGGATGGAAACTTGCAATACTTCCAGGAAACACATTATTTGCAGAGTATCAATGTTCAAAATACAAAATAGAAAAAAATTGGAAAGATTATGAAGTATTTGATGCAGGTATAACAAAAAATAAACCAAAACCAAATTGGAATCCTAAAATAGAACCATACAAAATCCATATACTTTCAAATTGGTTATATAATTCGGATACAGGCAGATGGTTTATTTATCCTGATGAAAAATTACCGTTACCATTAAGAGAAGCTAAAAAAATTGAAAATATAGAAATAAATGTAACTTATGATGAAATTGATGAAAGTTCCATTGATAAAGATAATTCTTTCAATCTATATTTTAATATTGAAATAAAGACAAATAAAGAAAATTACCAAGAATGTATAGATTATTCTCTTATGAAAACCGATTTTAAAAAATTTTTTAATGAAATAAAAACAAAAAATTATGCTCAATTAATTATAGAAGAAGTAAGTAAATCTAAATGGTTTGTATGGGTATTGGATAATGATAAAATTAGATTTCAGATTCAAGATTGGGAAAGTAAAAAGAACCATATTGATTTTGCAATAGATGTAGAAATTGAAAAAAATATATTTCTTGAAATAATGAATAAATTTGAAAAAGAACTTGATACAAAAGAACAACTTAGCATAAAAGAAATAAAAAATTATCAAGATGAAAATAACTACATATATTATTCTTGAATATATCAAAATATACTTAATAAACATAATATGCCCTTGAAGTTATAAATAAAATCTGTCATAATATAATTGGTGATAATATAGATACTACTTTTCTGTAGTAATTTGTATTATAACTGATGATATCCTCGATACTGGACGTGCTAGTAGTACGTTACAAGTCGAGGATATCATTTGTAAATAATTTGATTATTATATTACATCAGTTGAATTTAATATAAAAATTTGCTATAATATTATTGTTCTTTGCTAACCCATACTAGTCGTATGAATGTTAGCGAGGGATATCTCTTGAAAACAGTATTTTTATTACAATCTTTGCCTAGGGCAATTTCACAAAAATATGATATAATAACTTTTGCTATGAAGAAAATAAGTTTAGTATTTTTTATTGTTTTGTTTTTACTATTTGATGTTGTAAACAGTATGCAAGCTAATGAAAAAAAGATTCATAAAGAAAATTGGGTACAATTAAGTAATAATATTTTTATAGATAAAAATTCTGTTGTTAAAGAAAAATACTCAACATCTGCTTGGTTTAAAGTATATACCTCTGAAGATAATAACTTGGGAACAATCAATGATAACTACGTACTATATGAATTAGTAAAATATGATGCATATTGTAAAAATAATGTGATAGACCTAAGACATGTTAAATCCTTTGATGAAAAGGATAAATTATTAAAAGATGTACCATCTGATAACCGCGTAACTGCTACATATGATGGATATATTAACGGCGAAATTTATTTCAATGCATTATGCAATATAAAAAAAGGGCAGTGACTTCACTCCCCATCCGGTGTTAAAAATAATTCTTTTTCTCTTTTTCGACGATTTATTAAAAACCTGAGCTGAGACTTGAACTCCTGACATCCTCCTTATAAGGTTCTAAAAAAAGGCAAATTTTTCAATATTTACAACCTTTTTAAACAGTTTTAAACTAATAAACAAATATGTGAAATCACATATCAATTACCCACCCATTACCCACAGATTTTAGTTAAAAATATTAATTGCCTTTATTTTGAAATAAGTATGTGGATATACTGTGTCAAACCAAATATCTCCGTTTCCAACCATAAATCCTTGCCAATTTACAAAAATTTCATTTGTTTTAAGAGATTTTTTTAAATGTTTATTAAATATAATTTTTTTATCCAATTTTAAAAATTGTTCTTTATTCTCAATGAAAACATATTTACCTTCACCATAATAATCATTAATTGCAATTGGATAGTGAATCATATTTGCAAATTCTTCAAAATTTTCAGCTTCAATTACTTCTTTTATTTTAGTTGCATATTTTAAAGCATTTTGTCGTTCAGTCTCATCCCTATAAGAACCGGAACCATCACTAAAAGAAAATACATTTTTTTCTAGACATATGGCGGATAGATTATAATTTAATAATAAAATAATTAGTAAAGTTATGTATAAAATTATTCTTTTCATTTTCTCAATATAATCTATAATGCCAATTATTGCAAGATAAAAGGAGCGTGATTTCGATCCCTTTATAATATAAGAAATATTATCATTTCCTGTTGTATTTATTGAAATACAACATTGAAATTTGTTATAATATTATTATCCCTTGCTAACCCATACTAGTCGTATGAATATTAGCGAGGGATATCTCTTGAAAAATAGTATTTTTATTACTATCTTTGCTTAAGGTAATTATATAAAAAATGTGTTACAACTTATTTTTTATTACACTATTTACAAAATATTCATATATTAATTAAGTTAAACTATGATATAATCAAACAATAGAATATTTTCAAAAACATAATCTTTTCAAGTGGATATATGAAAATACAAAATTATAAAATCAGAAAAATTAATGGTGAATATGCTAATTTATCACTTGGAACACCAGAAGCAGAGGAAGAAAAAAATGCTTCGTTTCTTAAGGATAAAATACTACAAAATATAGGAATCATCCACGATTATAGTGAAATATATCCCAATAAAGTATCTGCTGATAAAATAAAGATTTCTTCTGATATACTCTTTTGTAATGAAATTGGGACAATTATTAAAATATATAAAAAGAGAAGTTCCGTTTTTAATAATTCTATATCTGGTTATCAGACAAAATATATTATTGAACTTGCAAATGGAGAATGTGACAGACTCGGATTAAATATTGGAGATATACTAATTTTTAATCAGGATATACTTAAGACGCCTGATGTTATAAATGGTCTTTTTTATACAAATGGAGAAGAATACTTTTGCAAATCTTTGAAAGGTATATATTACTATTCTTATATCTCCCACTTATGGGAAGGACCTGTTAATGAAAGTAATGAATGGCTTTTCTTTCAAAGATATTTAGCTCTTAATAACAATAAAAAAATTATACTTACAGCAGATTTGGCAAAAGAAGAATGTATAAAGAAAGATTTAAATTTATTAGAAGATTTTAAATTAAATCAAGCCTACTATTATAAACTTTCTTCTGAATTATTTGTAAAACAAATCCTACACTCAGGTGTTATTCAATATTATAAATATAAAAAAGGTTGGATAAAATTTATTGTTTCTGATGAAAATTACAAAATTTTTCTTGATAATTTAACTTTAATATCTTTTGTAAAATTAAAAGCTGAAGTAGATAAAGAAATAGAAAGTATTGAAAAAATACATAAGAAAAAAGAATTAGATGAAATTAATGTAAAAAATATAATTCAATTAAAAAATATTCCTTTATTCTATTCATATCAATATGTATTTTACAAAGATGATTATAAAGAAGGATGGAAACTTGCAATACTTCCAGGAAACACATTATTTGCAGAGTATCAATGTTCAAAATACAAAATAGAAAAAAATTGGAAAGATTATGAAGTATTTGATGCAGGTATAACAAAAAATAAACCAAAACCAAATTGGAATCCTAAAATAGAACCATACAAAATCCATATACTTTCAAATTGGTTATATAATTCGGATACAGGCAGATGGTTTATTTATCCTGATGAAAAATTACCGTTACCATTAAGAGAAGCTAAAAAAATTGAAAATATAGAAATAAATGTAACTTATGATGAAATTGATGAAAGTTCCATTGATAAAGATAATTCTTTCAATCTATATTTTAATATTGAAATAAAGACAAATAAAGAAAATTACCAAGAATGTATAGATTATTCTCTTATGAAAACCGATTTTAAAAAATTTTTTAATGAAATAAAAACAAAAAATTATGCTCAATTAATTATAGAAGAAGTAAGTAAATCTAAATGGTTTGTATGGGTATTGGATAATGATAAAATTAGATTTCAGATTCAAGATTGGGAAAGTAAAAAGAACCATATTGATTTTGCAATAGATGTAGAAATTGAAAAAAATATATTTCTTGAAATAATGAATAAATTTGAAAAAGAACTTGATACAAAAGAACAACTTTGCATAAAAGAAATCAAAAATTATCAAAATGTCAATCAAAATAAATAAGAAAACTAATTTACTTAATTTACAGTATATATACAAAGGTTTATCTTCGTTTTTAAATTTTATTTCTTAAAATTCAAGATAAACCTTCGTATATATTGAATTTTTTATTAATTTTCTTTTGCTCTATCTTTTGATAAATAGAACTTATAACCATTTTCATCTTCCGCAATTATATATATTTTATTTTTTCCTTCAAATTTATAAAACTTTTTATACTTATCTTTTCTTTGTTTGTACAATTCATTTGCACTAATATATTTTGCATTTTTGACATCATTTCTTAATAAAGGAAAGTCTTTCGACATATTTGGATTTTTACTTATCGTTTCTTTAGCACCTTTTGCCGTAAACATTATTTTTCCTAAATTTTTATTATACACATCTGTATCTTGTATATAATCCTGATAATATTCTTTTGCAAATTTTCTAAATTCTTTCCTTTCCTCTTTTGTCATATTGTCAATAGGTTTGAAATCTTTTAACTTTAGCCCTTTATACATTTGAATACCTTTCCCGCTCGCTATTCCAATACCAGCACCAGAAATTCCACCTAATGCAGCACCGGTTAAACCTCCTTCTATAGTCGTAACTATTAAATTTTTATCATTTTCCAGTCCTTCACCTAACCCTTTTATACTTCCTGCTACACCTCCTGAATATGTTCCCATTGCTGCACCTTTCCCAACTTCTTTTGCAATTGCCCTTCCTATCTTGGGTTCTAATGCTTTTGTAATTCCCGCTGCTAGTTTTGCTTCTCCTGAAAATGGTATTAATGCACTTCCAATCTCTAATGCGGCTAGTCCAATATTTTTTGTATGGTTAAGTATCCTTTCTTTTTCAATATCACTAAATTCTTTTTCTCCTATATTTTTTAATTCTTGTATTTTTTTATTATCAGGCATATTAGGGTACAATATTGCTGCTCTCTTTTCATTTTTATTCTTTTCTTTGAGTTCATTTGATATTATTTTATCTTTTATGTTCTCTATTCTAGATTTTATACCTTCTCTTTGTATTTCATTTTTCTCTAGTCCACCATACAAAACTGTTTTTTCCTTATTTACATTTGAATTATCTTTTGCAGAACTACCACCGCCTTTTTCTGTATTTGTCTTTGATTTTGTTCTATTTCGAACCTGTCATTCGCTTGGCTTTGCCTGTTGCTCATTTCGGTTCTCATTTCTTCGAGTTCGCTCGTTTCACTCGACTTCACTCTACACAAAATCAACTTCATTCCAAACTGCCATATTTTTCTCCTTTCTTGTTTATGACTTTTCATGGACACAAAAAATAGACAAGTTATAGAACCTGTCTATTTGTATTTATTTTAATTATTTATTATTCTTTGCTAACAAGTAATACTTTATTACAAAGCGTTTACTTTTCTCTGAAAAGCTTACTTAAACTTTCAATATATTATGAATTTTTTGAATTTTATTTATATTTAAACACTATTATCCCTGAAGTTTTGTGATAATGGTCACCTTTTCCTTTTTGTACTCAAGTCTATTATCTAACTTCACTTACATTATAATGTAAATATTGTATTTTTTTCAACCCTAAACTCTCTAATAAAAAGGACTTTTTTTATTAGCCAAAAGAGAATTTTAAGTTATACCGTGAAAAATCTTAAAAAAATCATAAAAAGAAATTCTCTGATTTTGGGTAAAACGCGCAATCCGCGGGATTCTAGCATAATAAAAGAGACCTTAGCTGGTCTCTTACTAATAAAATTGGAGACGGAGAGATTCGAACTCTCGTCCGGAATGGGATATAAACCTGCGTCTACGAGTGTAGGCCTGTTAATCTTGGTAAATTTACGGCACGAACCCATCCTAAAAAATTACCAAAGCAGTTTTAACTGATACGCAGTTTGGAAGAAAAACTTAATTCACTTACTTCCGTCGGTGAACTGCAGCTTGCATACGGTCACCGCATTAAACGGCAAGCTGGTCTAATACGATGGCTGAACTGCGACTAGGCAGCAAGAGCTTGTGCTCTTGAAAAATCAGCTTTTACTACGTTATTTGTAGCGTTTATTTTAGTTTGCTCGTTGATAACCGAGAACAGCGCTCGGACTCGCAGCCTGAATACACCAATCCACCCGTCAAATCCAAAACGTCCCCATATTTAATTTTCAATGTACTTTTATTTATTATAACATTCTTTATTTTTTTATCCAATATATTTACTCAGGTTAAATTTGTCTAAAATTCCTGATTTTATTATTTCTTCAAATAATGGTCCATTTGTAAAGTTTACATTATTAGAAGCCATTGCATTAATGAATTTTTTTGTAATTATTTCAGAATATTTTATCGCTTCTTTTTTCTTTTCATCATAATCTGGAAATTTATTTGCAAAATTAATACCAAAAGGACCATCTAACAGTGCATATAGTACTTCACCATACTGTGTTTCATCACAATTTATTTCATCAACATTATCTATAGAATCAGGTTCAAACGAATCACCAAGAAGAGAATGTAGTACTTCTTCATATTCAATTTTGCTTGAATTTGTACGTTGAGACACATCAACAAAATTTATAGACTGTTTTTCATCATCAATCATGAAATTGTATGGATTACAGCAATCAAGAACATAGCCTTGTTTTGTTATGTATTCAATGTCTTTAATACATTTATCAAAAGACTCCTGCGGAAATTCTGATAATTGTTTTAAAGAGCTTAAGTGCTTTTCAATACTACTTTCGAACATATAGTCTCTCTTTGATTGTTCAACTCCATATGAGTTTCCACTTTGCCTTTTCATTACTAAAAAAGAGTTTCCATATCTACCGCCCATTGGTAATATAACTTGAGCTATTGGCTGACCTATATTAAGTTTTGGACAATTATCAACTAATTGTGTAATTTTTGGCTCTTTATAATTTCCTGGAACTAAATGAGTTCTTTTGTACTGCTTTATTACCCATTTATCATTGTTTGGAATCGAATAAGTTATTCCTTCAAAACCTGAGCCTAAAATCTCACCAGTTTCATCAATAATTTTTTGTGCTTTAGAATAGAAATCAGTTTCCTCTGCCCATTTTTCAAACTCTTCAAACGAGTTGTTCTCATTAACTTTTATATTTGAACCAAATGATGGACTCTTTATAAAAACATCACTAGTGTATTTATTATTAACAAAATAGTTATGCTTTATTGTGCTTAAATTTGTAATATTCAAAATATTTGGTATTCTAGCAATATTCATAATTAATCCTTTGTTTATTTAATGTTCATAAAAGTGTAAAATTGTTAAATTTTTCTAAATTTCAAAGTTTTGTAAACAATACTATAGAATTAGTTCTATAGGGTTATATTTTTTTAAACTTTATGCTATAACTACAAAGAAAGTATAAAAATCGGAGGATATTATGACAGTAGGTTCATTTGTTTTTATGTTACATTCACACCTTCCTTATTACAGAAAAGCCGGAATGTGGCCGTTCGGGGAAGAAAATCTTTATGAATGTATGTCTGAAACTTATGTTCCTCTTTTGAATGCAATTTCTGAATTGTATGAAGAAGAAGGAATTAAAGCAAAATTAACAGTAGGTATTACTCCGATTTTAGCGGAACAATTGAACGATGAACATTTAAAAAATGGTTTCATCGAATATTTAGATTCAAGAATTGAAGCTGTTTCTAAAGATTTAGAAAGATACCCTGACCCTAAAGTTGAGCACTCACAGCATTTAAAATATTTAGCTAAATACTATTTTGATTGGTTTAATCATATAAAAGACTCTTTTGTTAATAAATATAACAAAGACTTAATAAGTGCATTCAAAAAATATCAGGATTTAGGATGCATAGAGATAACGACATCAGGTGCTACACACGGATTTTCACCATTATTGGCAACTGATTCAAACTTAAACGCTCAGTTTAAAGTTGGTTCCGATACAACAAAAAGACTTTTCGGTAAGAAAGCTAAAGGTTGCTGGCTTCCTGAATGTGCATACAGACAAGGCTATGAGTTCACAGGTAAAGACGGTAAAAAGAAATGGCGTCCCGCAATTGAAGTTACGCTTCAAAACAACGGTATTGAATATTTCTTTACCGAATCACATGTAATTGAAGGCGGCAATTCCGTTGGAAACAGAAGAGTAGTTGGTATATACGGAAATATTGAATATATACCGCTTCCTCAAAGAGAGGCAACAGGTTATGATACATATTCCGCTTACTGGCTTCCCGATGCCCAAGTTGCCGTTATGGGCAGAAATGACAGAGCCGGATTTCAAGTTTGGTCGGCTGCAGATGGTTACCCCGGAGACGGTTGTTACCGTGAATTCCACAAAAAAGACGATAAATCGGGTATGAACTACTGGAGAATTACTTCACCAAAAACAGATTTAGGTGATAAAATGCTATATGATCCCGTACTTGCAATGAATCAAGTAAATTCTAATTCTGACCACTATACTACACTGTTGTATCATTTGTTAAATGATTACAAAAAAGCCAACGGAAAAGAAGGTCTTGTTATGGTATCTTTCGATACAGAATTATACGGCCACTGGTGGTTTGAAGGTGTTGAATTTATTAAACAGGTTATAAGAAAATTAAATAACTTCATTCCTGAAATAGAAAGGTGTACAGCCGGCGAGTATTTAGAAAAACATCCTCCGGTTGATACTATTCAAATCCCTGAAAGTTCATGGGGGCAAGGCGGTCATTTCTATGTATGGATGAATCACTTAACAGAATGGATGTGGCCTATAATTCATGCCTGCGAAAAAAGAATAATAAATATTGTTGAAAAATATGAAAAAATTCCTGAAGATAAGCTTTTACACAGGGCTTTAAATCAGCTTGCGAGAGAAAATTTATTGCTCCAAAGTTCTGATTGGCCGTTTTTAATAACTACATGGCAGGCAAAAGATTATGCAACGGACAGATTTATGGAACATGTTGAAAGATTTGAAAAAATAGCCGACATGATTGAATCAGGGAATATTAACGATGAAGAACTCAAAAAGATTGAGTCTATTGATAATTGTTTCCCGGTTATTGATTACAGAGTATATCTTCCTATAGAAGAAGGTGTTATACCTCAGCAAGAAGCTAAATTAGCGCCATTATATCAATAAATCAACAAATAATATAAAAAGTAAGCGGTTATATGTGTGCCGCTTATTTTTTTATATCAAACCTATATTTTATTTACTTATAATTACACCCTGTACTTCTTTTTGAAGATTAAGAGAGTCTTGAAGACTGTTTTTGAGTTCGGCAGCGGTATTTGCATTATAAAATTTTCCGGAAGTTACCAATGCTACACATTTTAGCTGGTTGTTTGCATCCTGATCTCCTATGGCCAAAGCTATAACATCTATTCGAATATCATCTCTGTACTTCATTAATTCAATTACAAAGTCACATGGGCTTTCATCGCAATTTTCGCCGCCGTCACTAATTAGTATTATTCTTTTTTTTGTTGTAGTATCAGTAAAATCGAAAAAAGCAGCCTGTTTAAGTGAATATGTTATTGGTGTCCATCCTACAGCATTTATTGAACTTAACTTTGCATATATACTCGCAGTATTATTTTGTTGTATAGGAGAAATCAATTGAGAAGCAGTGCAGCTTTGTTTTGGAGTAAATCCCGTCCTATGGCCATAGACTCTGAGCCCTGTATATGTATTTGGAGGAATCATTTGTAAAATATCTTTTAGTGTAGATAATGCTGCAGAAAGTTTTGTCTTTCCTCCAAGTCTTTCATTCATACTATTTGAAAAATCAACAATAAATAGTATTTTTTCTTGTACAGAATCATTTTGAGATTGTTCATACTCAAATTTGTATGTGCTTGGCGTTGAATATGTATAATTTGGCGCTGCTATTATCTCAGTTTGTGATGCCAGTGTTAAAATCAAAAGTAATAGTAACTTTTTCATTACAACCTCGTAACCGTTTTTTTTAATACTAGCAAAAAATATGTTTAATGTCATTAGCCGCAAGTATACTTGTTATAAAAAGGAAGAGGAACTTTTTCGTTCCTCTTCCTTTTACGAATTATATTAACAACCAATTCCTAACATTTTCTTATACCAGCTGAATGTTTCAATATCACATCCATTAAAAGTTGCTTTTAATGCTTGTTTTTTTAAATATTTTGTAAATTCTTCAGTAAATTTAGAATTAACAGGTGTTGAGTTAACATTTAAATCTGCAATAGTGTTTGACATGGCTGGCCTCCTTTTAAATTTGTTAATATAAAATCCCATTATAACTGACTCTATTATAATTGTAGCATTTTAAATTGTTTTTTTCACAGGATAACTGTACATTTTTTGGTACAATTCAATACCTGACTGAATAAAAATGCTGTAAACAATAATTAATTAAATTGTTTTTATAAAATAAAAAAATTTTATTACATGTATTCAGGATTAATTGATAACCATTGATACTGCTCTTTATCTGCGGTTTCAGGTTTATCAACAACAAAGCTGCCGCCATATCTCCCTCTTGAAAAAGTTATATAACCATCATAAGCAAGATTATTTAACGCTTTTCTTATAGTATTAGTACTAACGTTGTAATTTTTGGCAAGTTCTTGCATAGAAGGTAATTTGTCACCGGATTTATATTTTTCATTTATTAAATTAACAAGAAGATTTTCAATTTTTTGATAGCTGTAAAATGCAGCATCCTGAGCAGATGCAAATATTGAATTTTCAATTTGTTCATATTCTAAATTTAATGATTTATTAGCGAGTACACTTCCGTATTTTCCTCTCCTTGTAATAATAATTCCTTGCTTAGTCAAAGTTTCAATTGCATCATGTATTGTTTTAATACTGACATTTAACTTTTCTGAAAGTTGTTCATGAGTTGGAATTCTATCACCTATGTCATAATTTTGTGTTAAATAAGTAAAAAGCGAAGATGTTATTTTATCTACTAAAGTATCAGAACTTATATCAGACGACATTGCAACTTCTTCTTTAGATAAAACCGGAATATTTTTAAGATACCAATTAGAGTCGTTTCCTCTAGTATTCTTTGACTCTAAAATATTTTGAGAACAAAGATATTCATAGGCAAGTCTGATAGTATTTTGAGAAATACCTATTATTTCAGACATTTTTCTTGTAGAAGGAACGGGTTTATTTTTCTCAATTCCTTGCCTTATTATAACTTTTTTTACTGCAATGACTGTTTTATCTCTTTTTGAGGTCAATTTAGGATTTTTAACAATAGGATTTGAACAATTTGAAATCATTGTGCCAAGTTTTTGTTTCGATTTTAAATATCCTTCATCTTCAATATATCTTATTGCATTTTGGACTGTTCCAATACTAACACCTAAATATTTTGATATTTCAGATTTGTTTGGCAGAATATCATTTTCTTTTATTTTATTTTTTGATACGGCAGAAAGAATCCAATTGGTAATCCACTTTTTTATTACTGAATCTTTAGGTTCAAAAGTTGAGCTAAAATCCGGAATTTCGGCAGGAAGCTCATTAATACCTATTTTTCTTTGTTCAGAAATAATTTCAGACATAAACCCTCCGTTTTTTTGAACATAAAATGTCCATGCAATATATTATAAGTCTGATTAATAAATTTTTTGTCAGTTTTTAAATAAATGTTAATATTTTGTTACTTTAAATAAATAATTGTTTATATATTAAACAATACCTTCTTTTAAAGCTTTAACTGCCGCTTGAGTTCTGTCATCAACAACAAGTTTCTGTATTATATTACAGACATGTGCTTTTGCTGTATGCTCGCTTATACAAAGCTCATTGGCAATTTCATTATTAGATTTTCCATCTACAACAAGCTTTAGTACTTCATATTCTCTTTGAGTCAAATTCGCATGTGTATTTCTGAACATGGCTCTTGAAGTTTGTTTTTTGGGTATTATATTGTCAGACTTATTTCTAAGGGCCGGAACAATTTTTGGATCAAGCCACATTGCACCTTCATTAACGCTTCTTACAATGTAAAGCAGCATTTCTGTATTTATATCTTTTATTACATATGCATATACGCCTAAAGATAAGCATTTATCAACTTCTTGAGAACTTTCGTCTGAAGATAATACAATTATTTTTGAGTCAATTTCATTATTTTGTAATTTCTTTATAACTGTAACTCCATTCATATCAGGGAGTCCAACGTCTAATAATATAATGTCAGGCCTTGTAGAGCTTGCTTTTTCTACTGCCTCTTTACCGTTTTGGGCCTCTGCCACAACTTCATATCCATCTGTCTCGTCAAATACCGTTTTTATTCCCACTCTTATGAGTTTATGGTCTTCAACTAACATTATTTTTATACTGTTATTTTCCATAAATGCCTCCAATAATATATTAAAAACTTAATAAATTTTATTTATCCTTCTTTGTATATTTATTTAGTGTAAAAAAGTTCATTATAAAATTAAAAATATAATCAAAAAATTTTTTTAAATATTTATTTAATATCTATTAGATATATAACTATAATATTTATCCAAAATATCTAAGAGAAATATAACGATAAAATTATTAGATAAATTTTATTGTATAATATATACATGGATAAAATACAATTTTTTATAACAGATGATTTATCAATAGGCTTATACAGTGAAAAAGATAAAGACATATTTCACTCTAAAACAGGGGCCTTAAAAGAAGCTTTTGATAAATTTATAATTCCATCGGGTTTAGTGAATTACGTTGACTCACAGAAGTCAGTAAAAATTTTAGATATTTGCACCGGTATCGGATACAACTTGAAATCTGCTCTAACGTGTCTTGAAAATAGAAATGCACAAATAGATTGCATTGAAATTGAAAAAGATTATATTATGCTTATTCCTTTTATATTTGATAAAATAAATAATTTTGATTTAAAAGTTAATATTTTAGACAAAATATTAAAAACAGGAATTGATTTTAATATATTATATGAATGTGTAAATTCGTACATTTACAAAAATGACATATATTTTTTTGACCCCTCTATGATTAATTTTATGCATTTTATTAAAAACTCTGCGTATGATTTATGCTATCAAGCTCTAAATTGTTCAAATTTACATAATATATATTATAATTATATATCGAATAATAATATTAATAGTCAAAATATCAATAAATACAATGATATTAATATAAACTTCTTTTTTGATGATGCAAGAAAAATTGTTATAGGGTTAAATGAATATTATGATATTATCTTTCTCGATGCTTTTTCTCCGCAAAAGAACCCTGTTCTATGGACAATAAATTTTTTAAGTCTTATAAAATCGAAAATGAACTTTGATTCTATTCTTGTTTCATACTCAAAATCTACACCGTTTAGAAGTGCTTTAAAAGAATTAGGTTTTTTTATTGGTAAAACTTATGTTGATGGAGTTGACATGGGAACTGTTGCCTCATTAAATAAAAGAAAAATCAAAAATCCCCTTATATCCTTTGATTTGGAACTTATAAAAACAAGAAGCGGTATTGTTTATCGTGACCCTGATTTATCTGACATACCTTCTCAAATTATTAAAAGAAGAGAAATTGAACAAAAATTTTCATCAAGAATTTCTCATACTGCTTTTTTAAAGAAAATTACAGAATAATATTATCGTTATATATCGTTCTGATATATTTTAATCAAAAAAAACTGGTAAATTTTTTAATAAAATAAAATTTATATTCTGTTTTATTTTATTTTTTAATTTTATATAATAAAGAAAAAGGACAATACGAATGAAATATGATTTAACTATATTCGGTGGGGGAACAGCTGGAGTGGCTGCAGCTTATATTGCAGCAAAGTACGGTCTAAAAACTTTACTTGTTGAAAAAAGTGATGTTCTAGGAGGTTCTATCACTCAAGGTTTGGTTATCCCATGCATGAAAGTAGATACGCAAAAAATTAATACTGAATTTTTTAGTAATTTAACAATTTTTATGGATAAATATAATGCCAGGATTACATACTCTGACGGCAATCAAGGCTGGTTTAATTTCGAATTGTTAAAAATAGCTCTTGATGATATGCTTAGTTCCGTGAATTGTGATGTACTATTTTCCTGTGAACCTTTAGAAATTAACATATCTAATAATTTAAATAATTTTATTTGTAAACTAAACCATAAATTATTATCGCTATATATCGACTCGAACTATATTGTAGATGCAACAGCAAACGGGAAAATTTTTCAACTTTTAAATTTAGACTTTCAAAATAAGTTTGAAATTTCACAAACACCTACACTGAGATTCATGTTGTCTAATATAGATATGAAAACATTCACGGATTGGATTCTTGAAGTTGATAAGGACAGAAATATTACAACAGTCTGTAAGATAGAGTCTGAAATATATATGTCAACCGCATATACATGGGATAAGTCTAAAAATTGGGCGCTTAGACCTATATTTAATAAGGCTGTTGAATGTGGCGACCTGGAGTACAATGATACAGCATATTTTCAGGTATTTTCAGTCCCTAAAATGTATGGGACACTTGCCTTTAACTGTCCTCGAATACATATAAAAGACAATGAAGATATGCTTAATCCTTTTGTTTATTCGAAAGCTTTAAAGCAGGGCAGAGAAAGAATATACAGATTATTTAATTTTTGTAAAAAATACTTACCTGGATTTGAAAATGCCTATATTTCAAATATCTCTGACATGCTTGGGATTAGAGAATCATACAGAATAAAGGGAAAATACACCTATACAAAAGATGATATAATACAGGGTAAAAAGTTTGATAATATTGCTTTTGCGTGTGATTATCCTATTGATATTCATTCTAATTCCAATAAAAATGACAAACTGGAATATGTAAAAAGAACTTATTATGTGCCTATTGAGGTTTTGATATCTGAAAAGTACGATAACCTGTACTGTGCAGGTCGAATATTAAGTGCAGATTTTGAAGCACAAGCTGCATTGAGGACTCAAATGAGTTGCTTTTCAATGGGTGAAGCTGTTTCAAAAGATATTGTAAGAAAAATTAATCGCCAACAATACTCATAAATTTTACACTATGACCTGTAATTCCACTATTATATGGAAAGTAAAGTTTTTAGTATCAGAAAAACCAACTAATCCAAGTAAAAAGCAGTTACAACCTTATGTGAATCTTCGGCATGCTGTATAGCTTTATGCAGAGTATTTGAAGTGTGAGATAAGAAACAAATAAGCTGCTGGCACTCATCAATAATTTCTCTGTTACAAATACGGCTTGCATCGGCAAGAGTCATCATAGAGCGGTCAGGATGTTCTATAATATTGGGAACTCCAATTAGCTGATCCTGAACATCAGATGGTTGCTGACCGATTGTTTGAGGAAGAATAACCCTTAATTTATCAGGATTCGCTTTCATTGCACCTCTTATAGCTGCAGCATTTGTACCTGAAGAGCCACCACTTGTTATTACTGTATTACCTTGAATAACTAAAGCATAAGACAGTATTTCAATAATTTGCTGGTGTGTTATCGGTAAGTTTCGGCTTCCTATGATTGCCACTTTTTTAGCAGATTGTTGTATTGTAGCAAGTTCCATTGCTAACGCATCAAGTGCATGTCCGTCTGTTTCTGCCGGCTTGTCTAAATCATCAAGCGGTACCATAATCTGTTGGTCGTTTTTGTTTTGGTCTGACATAAAATTTCCTATTTATTTTAATTAATTTTGTATATAATATTATTAATAATAGCACATTTTTGAAAAAATAAAAGATATATGTTAAATTTTTTAGAGGGATTAAACAGGGAACAGAAAGAAGCAGTGCTTCAAGAGAGGGGAACAATACTTGTTCTTGCTGGTGCAGGCTGCGGAAAAACAAAGGTTTTAACAACTCGAATAGCAAATTTAGTTAATTCGGGTGTGTCACCTTATGAGATTTTAGCTGTTACGTTTACAAACAAAGCTGCAAAAGAGATGGTTGAAAGGCTTTCTTCCATGATTGGTGAAGATAAAGCTAAAAAAATGTGGGTTGGCACATTTCATTCAATATCGGGCAGGATTTTAAGAACGGATATACAGGAATATATTGATGAAAATGGTAAATCATATGATAACAAATTTGTAATATATGATGATTCTGATTCTAATACAATATTAAAAAATGCAATAAAGACTTTAAGTTTAGATGAAAAAATATACCAGCCAAAATTGCTAAAAACTATAATTTCAAATGCAAAAAACAAAATGCAAGATGCCTATACTTATGCTACACATGCAAGAGATTACAGAAGTGAAAAATATGCTCAAATTTATATGGAGTATCAAAAGCAGCTTTTGGCTAACAATGCATTAGATTTTGACGACATGCTAGTTCTTGCCGTAAAATTACTTGAAAAATCTCAACCGGTCAGAGAAAAATATTTTAACAGATTTAAGCATATATTAGTTGATGAGTTTCAGGATACAAACTTATGCCAGTATAAAATGATTAAATCTATATACACAAATGATAAAGAAGAAGATGAAATTCCTGAGAATAAAAGCCTTTGTGTTGTAGGAGATGTAGATCAATCGATTTACAGCTGGCGTGGTGCAGATTACAGAATCATACTAAACTTGCAATCAACATTTAAAAAAACACATCTTATAAAGCTTGAACAAAATTACAGAAGCGCTGAAACTATTTTAGAAGCTGCAAACAGTGTTATTTGTAACAATAAACAAAGAATAAGTAAGAATTTGTATTCAAATCTCGGTAGGGGCAATAAATTAAGCCTATATAATGCTAATGATGAAGCAGATGAAGCTTTGAACATTGTAAGAGAAGTAAAAAGACTTTCCGTTACTAATTCTCTTTCGGATATGGCGGTTTTATACCGTACAAATTCACAGTCTAGAGCTATAGAAGAAGCATGCATGGCAAATAATGTACCTTATAAAATTGTAGGAGGTTTGAAATTTTATGACAGAAAAGAAATTAAAGACATTGTTGCTTATTTAAAGCTCATTTATAATCCGTCCGATTCTCAGAGCCTAAGAAGAATTATAAATGTACCTAAACGTCAAATAGGGCCTTCTACGGTTGATAAAATATTGGAGATATCAAATAGAGATAATACTAAATTTATTGAAGTGTTAAAGAATATAGAAACTTATGAAGACTTTTCTCAAGGTGTAAAAACGAAGATTACTGCTTTTTATAATATGATAGCAGAGCTTCAGGGAGCATTTTATAAAATGGATTTACCCTCTTTTATAGGCTATGTTCTTGATAAAACCGGCTATCTTGAGGATATAAAAGCGACAGAGGATGAAACAACGGCTCAAACAAGGATTGAGAACCTTCATGAATTTTTAAATGTTGCAGGAGAATTTATTCCTCAAGACAGTGATGTTTTGGGTGAATTTCTTTCTCAGGTTTCGTTGGTTAGTGATATTGATTCTTATGTTGACGAATCAAAAGCTTTGACACTTATGACACTTCATAGTGCAAAAGGTCTTGAATTTGATACTGTTTTCTTATCAGGGCTTGAAGAAGGAACTTTTCCTCATACGCGTTCTTTGGATTCACCGGCCGAAATGGAAGAAGAAAGACGACTTATGTATGTAGGGATTACAAGAGCGAAAAGTAATCTTTATCTAAGCTATGCAAAACGCCGTAAAATGTGGGGTAGAGATAACTATTTTAATCCCAGCAGGTTTATAACTGAAATTCCGCGTGAACTGTTGGATTATAATGAATCAGAACAATCACAAACAGCTGACTCGGGATATACATTTAAAAAAGCAGTCGACAGTATAAAAACAAGACAAATAAATGAAAACCCTGACGGAAGTATTAAATCTGTTTCTTCTTTCGGTAAAAATTTTATTGCCCCAAAAAAACGACTTACTCATAACACATCTTTTGTAATAAAGAGTAAAAATCACGATATAAATAAAGAAGAACGCCAAAAAGAAGAACAGGAAAAATTAAAAAATCTGCTTGAAAATAATCCTATAAAAAAAATGGCGTTAGAGCGTAAACGTCAAATGGAAGAAGCAAACTCTGCGGGAAATCAAACACAGATTACTTCTGATTTTTCAAGTTCAAACTCAACATCAGTTTTTAATAAAGGGGACAGGGTATTTCATTCGAAATTCGGTGTCGGACAGATTACGGATATAAAAGAAATCGGCGCATCATCAATGTTAATTGTTGATTTTAAATCTCAAGGACAAAAAGCTCTTGATGCAGCTTTTGCTCAATTAAAAAAGTTTTAAGCTTTGTTACAAAATAAATACCGAGTATATATATTTTATGCAATTTTATGTTTTGAATTGTTTTTATATAAATATAAGGACATAAAATGAAAGAGGAAATATATGGCTAGAGTATTAATTTCAATGCCTGAAGAATTTTTAGCAAGAATTGATGAAGTTGCTGAAGGTGAAAATCGCACACGAAGCGAGCTTATTCGTGAAGCCCTAAGGACTTATATTCATAAACAAAGAGTTAAAGAAAATGCTCTTGCGATTAAGAATGCAAGCATTTTAGAGTCATTACTTGATTAAAGTGACTGCAGACAATAATGGGGAACAAGGAAAAAAAGAAGCTTAAACGCTTCTTTTTTGTTTTTCAAACAAAACAATCGTTTCAATATGGTATGTATGCGGAAACATGTCAACCGGCTGAATATAAATCGGCTCAAAGCTGTTTTTAATCAAAATATTCATATCTCTTGCAAGTGTTGAAGGGTTACAGCTTACATATACAATATATTTATTTGTCAAATGTACTAAATCATTAAGAGCAGCTTCTGTTGAACCTTTCCTTGGCGGGTCAATTACTGCTGCATCAAATTTTACTCCATTCTTAATAAATTGTGCAAAAGTAATAGCTGCATCAGAGTTTATTACTTCTATATTTGTAAGTTTATTTAATTTTATATTCTCTTTTGCATCGTCTGCTGCTGATTTTACTTCTTCAACACATATAACTTTAGAAGTAATAGAACTGAGCCATATCCCAATACTTGAAACACCTGAATATACATCTAAAACAACGGGATTTGTTAATTTTTGGCTCAGTAGTTCTTTTACTTTATTAAAAATATTAACTGCACTCAAAGGATTAACCTGAAAAAAGCTGTTTGCACTGACTTTATATTTAATTCCTTCTAATTCTTCAATATAAAAGTCGCTGCCCGATATAATTTGAGTCTTATCAGACATTATCACGTTTGTTTTTTTCGGGTTAAAATTTGCACAAACTCCGGTTATTTGAGGATATTTGAATCTTAAAATTTCGGCAAGTTCCCTGATATCTTTATTTGTATTGTCGGAATTAAGCACTAAAATAACAAGGATATACTTTTCATTTGATGAAATTCTGTAAATGATGTGTTTTAATAACCCAAAATGCTTCTTTTCATCATAGCCCGAGATATTAAGCTTTTGAGCTTCCGATTTCAAAAATTCGTTTATATCATTGATTATATTTGGCTGAATAGGACAGTATTTTATATTAATAAGTTCATGTGAATTTGTTTTATAATAGCCTGATAAAATTCTTTTTGAAACTTTTGTCTGTGAAACAGGATATTGAACTTTACATCTGAAATGCTTTGTTTTTGGTGAAGGTATGGTATCATTTATTTCAAAATCCTTGCCGGTTATATGTTTTAGAGTTTCATATACAATATTTTTCTTTTGTTTTAATTGTTCAGAATATTCTATATGTTGCCAAGAGCAGCTGCCGCAAACATTGTGCAGAGGACAAAACGGTTTTACTCTGTTTTTTGAAGGTTCAACTATATCAACAATTTGAGCAGTTAAATAATTTTTGTTAATTTTGGTAATTTTTACATTAAGTAAATCCCCAGGGCATGCACCTTCAATAAAGACAGGTAAATTGTCAATTCGTGCAAGTCCGCTACCTTCATAAAGCATTTTTTCAACTTTTACGGTATAAATATTATCAGTCATTACAAATTCACCAACTCTTTTTTTAATCTATTTATCGGTTCAGACCAATCTTTCGAAATTTTTTGTTTATAAATTTTAACACTTTCATACCACGGGGTTGTATATTCATCATTAAACCATCTCCACTCCGCTGTTTTAGGCAAAAGCAAAAGAGTTTTTACTCCAAGTGCACCCGCTGCATGAACAATTGATGAATCTATTGTTATTAATAAATCAATTGTTTTTAGAAGTGCCACCGTATCATTATAATCTTTTATATACTTTTTCAGATTTATAACATTATCTGATTCTTTAAGATTGTCATCAATTTGAAACGAATAAAATACACAATTATCCGCCTTTAATAAATCAACAAATTCATTGAAATTAATTGAACGATTTTTGAATATTTTTCTGTTTCCTTTATAAAATAATCCGATTTTTTTCTTTTCTGATTTAAAAATATCAAGTTTAGAAAACTTATTAATAAGCTGTTCATCGGCATTCAAATAACCGTTAGAAAAAGGAATATTGTATAAGTCCATATTTAAAGCATACGGAACATCCATTATAGGAATAACAACATCATAATCATCAATTTTTTGAGATTTAGGAATTATATTTATATCGGGAAAATTATTTTTTAAAAGTGTTAATATCTCATTGTCAGTCTGCAAAGTAAGGCTTTTAGCTTTTTCTTTAAGCATATTTAAATACCTTGCACACATAAAAGTATCTCCAAGTCCGCAATCAGAGAAAACTAAAATGTTTTTGTTTTCAATCTGAATATTTTTCTCCCAAATTCTGTTATGAAATAGTTCTGCAAATTTTGATTCATTGCTTCTTAAACGATAAAGTTCCATGCCTTTTTCAAAATTTTTTTCCTGAAGATACATCATACCGAGTGTAATACAGCTTTGAATTTGAGTTTTATCGTTTTTTACAATTTCTTCAAGCATTTTTTTGGATTTTTCGTACTCACCCAAATATTTCAGGTTTACTGCTTTTCCGTGAACATAATTTATATTTTCGGGGTCTAAATTTATTGCTTTTTCATAGTTAGTAAGTGCAGATTCATATTCTCCCAAATCCATATAATTCATAGCCATTTGAGCATATATATCTGCAATTTTATCATTTTTTAAAAGCAGTTCGTTAAGAATTTTAATACTTTTTTCATTGTCGTACATATCTCTGTATATTTGAGCAAGTCCCAAACAGACATTAGGTTCATCAGGTTTAAGACTATATGCTTTTAAAAGATATGCAAGACTTCTTTCTTTTGAATTCTTTCTGTATAGTGAAGCTAAATTAACATAAGTTTCAACGTGAGCCTCATTCAACAAAAGTGATTTTTTATAATTTTCTTCCGCTTTTGTAACATCATTAATTTTGGTATAAAGAACCCCTAAATTGTAATAATATACGTAATTACCGGGATTTAATGCGGCAGATTTCTCAAGCTCTTTTATTGCTTGAGAATAATACTCTCTTTCCTCATAACATTTTGAAAGAAGTGCATGAGTATCTTCATCATTCTCATTCACTTTTATAGCCATTTCCGCATACATAATGGCATTATCAGAATCATTATCATTTTTATATGCGAGTGCAAGGTTATAAAGTGCTTTAAAATTATCAGGATTTAATTCGACAGCTTTTTTATAATTTTTTATAACCTCTTCTTTATTTCCAATAGATTTATATGCAATTGCAAGAGAATAATATATATCGTCATTCTGACCGAAAGAAAGCGCCTGATTATAGAGTTTTATTGCCCTATCTTGCTCATTGTTTAAATGATAAGCCTTTGCAAGATTCGAAATAACATAAGCCGATTTTTTTATAATCATTGCTCTAGTTAAATAGGTAATAGCCTTCTTATAATCACCTTTTGAAATTAGTAAAAGCCCGTATAAGTTCAAGATATTAACATCATCAGGCTTTGTTTTCAGTAAACTTATATAAATTTTTTCAGCTAAATCAAGCTGTTTATTAGTATGAAGATTATATGCTTTTTCAGACAGTTCTCTATAACTTAAGTTCATTTATAACTCTTTCAATAACTTCTTCCCAATCATCAGGTTTATTTTGTTTAAATATTCTTATACTATCATACCACGGGGTTGTTTTTGTGTCATAAAACCACCTCCATTCCGCATAATAAGGAAGCAGTAAGTAAGTATTTATTCCCATAGCACCTGCAAGATTTGCAATTGATGTATCTATTGTTATTAATAAATCCATATTTTTTAGAAAGGCCGCAGTATCTGCATAATTATTTATATAGGGTTTTAAGTCAATTAAATTAAGATTTTTCTTTAAATTCTCGGATTCAAAATCAACATTAGAAATTTGAAAAGAATATAACTGAATATTATTAAGCTTAAATAGTGAAGAAAGTCTTGAAAGTTTTATCGAGCGGTTTATAAAAACAGTCGGATTACCTTGCCAGTAAATCCCTACTTTCTTTTTATCCGTTTTCATAACAGGCAATTTTGATTTTTCTTTAACAAGTTTATCATCTGCTTTTAAATAACCCGATGAGTATTTAATTTCTTTTAAACTTTTACAAACAGTACACAGCAGGCAAAAAAACGAGACTGCATAGTCATATTCAGATTCATCAATTATATCTTTTTCACTTTTTACAACTAAGTCAGGATAATTGTATTTAATAAGTTCAAATAAAGATACGGGAACTTGTAAAATTATTTTTGAGACTTTATCTTTAATATCATTAACATACCTTAAAAACATTATGATATCACCTGCACCGTGCTGTGAAAACACTAAAAGCCTTTTACCATCTATATTCTGATTTTTCCATGCTTTTTCCAAATATTTTTTGTATTTTACAATTGACGTAAATTTCATTTGTTTTTCATATTGCGTAAATTCTTCTTCCGAAATTCCGTACTTATCTCCTATCCCCAAGTGATAAAAAAGTTTTTGAGCATTTTTTTTGCCTTCTTCTTTTGTCCATACTTCCGTTAGCATACTGTATAAAGTTTCTTTTGCGCCATCAATAACTTTATTTCTCATTAATATATAAGCATATGCTTTTTTTGCATCTTCATAATACAAATATGGTTTTATTATTTTTACGGCTTCTTCTGTCATATTTTTTTGTGAATATATATTCGCAAGCTGTACATTCGCAGTTAAATTATCAGGTTCTATTTCCAATACTTTTTTATATAATTCTTCCGCCTTTTCATATTCATAAAGAGAATTATACGTATCTGCACAAAATACAATAAAGGAACTCTCCAAAGGATTTAATTCCATTAATTTTTTTGAAGTTTCAAGGCAATTTTTATAATCCATCATTTTTAGATATGTAAAATACATTGAAGTTAAAATATCATCATCTTCCGGGAATATAGAGTTATAAGATTTCAAATATTCGATTGCCTTTGCTTTATTAAATAATGAATATGTATTAGCAATATTTAAAATTGCCATTTTATGCCCGGCGTCAATTTCCAAGACTTTATAAAAATACTCTATTGCATTTGTGTATTCTTGAATTTTTTTATATAAACAGCCTATTCTGTAAAAAATTTCAGGATTATTAACTATATTTGCAGCCTTGTTAAAATATATAATCGCTTCTTTAAATTTACTTAAATGCTCATATATTGCAGCTATATTCATTATTATATCGATATCATCATTTTTTAATTTATAAGCATTAAGCGCAAAATTTAAAGCTTCTTCATAGTTATCACTTTTACAGCAACATAAGGACATATTGTAATAATCAGCCGAATCTGCTTCCTTTGAATCAACAAGCTCCTTATACAGATTATAAGCAGCTATATAATCATTTATCTTCATGTAATTTATGGCTGTTAATTTTTTTATTTCTTTTGTTTTATTATCGATAGAATTTAGAATTTGCAAAGATTTTTCCCAATCACGTTTTGCCTCATGTATTTTAGCTATACATATTTTAGCCTCTTCAAAATTAGTTTTATTATAGACCTTCTGAAATAATTCAATTGCTATATCATAATTTTTTAAAGTCATATTTAACTGACCATACAAATATAAGATATTAACATCTTCACTATTATAGGTAAGAAGTTTTTTGTATATATTTTCGGCCTCTTTAAACTTTCCCGCAGTATGAAGTTTATAAGCGATATCTGTAAGTTTTGAGTAGTTATCATCCATATATAAAATGGTATATTATGTTTGAACTTATTGCAAGGATTTAGATGAATTTTTATTTTTCATTATTTTACAATGTACAATTTATAAAAAAAATCATTATAATAAAAATATGAGAAAATTTATAGGAATATTTTATTTAGTATTAGCAGTAATTATGACATCAGGTGCAGGATATATGGGGACTCTGCCTGATATTGAATCTGAATTTTCATATTTAAGAAAAGAAAGCAGTGAAAAATCAATTGCACCCTATTCTGTTCAAGAACTGGATAAAAAAAATGAACAAAAACTAAAACCTGTTCCTCGTGATGATGATAAATATGTTGATATTATTATAAAAAAAGATAAATCTTCTCAATACATGAATGATGTTAATGATGTAATTCTGATACTTGAAAAACTGAGAAAATGCTTGAATACAAATCAAGATATACAGAAATTTAATGCAATAGTTAGCAACTTAATAGACAATGTTGATTACATAAAAACTGAATACGAAGGAAAACCCGAAGAAAATTATTTATCTTATAATAAACTGATTCAAATATCCTCAATTGCAAGAGAAACTGCAAGTTTCAGAACAAGAATACAAAGAACACAACCCTATATACCTTACACCTCATCTGACAATATTTATACAAAAGAAAACTTGGATAGTAAACTAAAAAATCTTTTAAACACTGTAAATGAAACCATTTTTATTTTAAAGAATTTGGAATAATCATACTAAAATTTATCTTGTTGTCCGTTTTTTTTATTTTATATTTATTTCTATATATAATCAGGAGATAAATATATGTTAAAAAAAATATTTATTACAAATATTATAATTATTTGCAGCGCATTAGCAGGATATTGCTTTTCTGAAGATAATATATCGGCATTGGAATATTCAAAATACGGCCAGGCTTTTAATAATGAAAGTTTGTCGGAAAGACTTTCAAGACTTGAAACAGATATTTTCGGAATGGAACAATCGGGGGACCTTGATACAAGACTGGCAAATTTGGGAAGGATGTCATCAACAGTAATACAAAATCCTTCGGCAATATTCGACAATAATTTACCTTACCCGGGCAAAAAGAAAAGCGCTATAAGGAATTTTCTTGATAATGTATCATCTACATTTACAGATACCGGAACTTTTACGGGCTTTACGCCATCAATGACATACGGCGGTATTTACGACAATCAATTTTCAGGTTTAACAGGAGGCAGTTATTATAGCAGTAACTACTGTCCATATAGATATAACGGAATAAATAATTTTAACAGATTTAATAACGGGTTTAACTACGGACTTAACAACAGAATTATGAGGAATCATTTTAATAACCGTTATAACAGATTTCATGGTAATTTACATAGACCGACATACAATAATTACCCGGGACCAAGATTTTCACCATACAACAGAATATATAATTCAAACAGATATACAAGACCATACAGACCTCAAAATATATCTACTAATTTTACAACAGGTTCTACCGTACGAATACTGCGGGACTGATTTTATAAAATAAAATACAGCATTATAATAAAAATATAATGCTGTATTATGGTATTTTTATTTAAATTATGCTTCAAAAACATAACAAAGAAGCGAAGCTTCTCTAGCTTTTTTTACCGCACTGGCAAGTTTTCTTTGATGTTCGGCACAAGTACCGGTAATTCTTCTCGGAAGAATTTTACCTGACTCAGTTAAATATTTTCTAAGTTTTTGTGCATCTTTGTAATCAATAGTTTCTACTTTATCAGCGCAGAAGCTGCAGTTTTTACGTTTTTTCTTGTCTAATTGTTCTTTTGCCATTATATTTTCCTTTATTTACTATTTTATCTAATTTTAATACAAATTAAAAGGGTATTTCTTCTTCACCTACTAAAACATCATCCATTTCCACTTCAGAAAATTTTACAACTTCATCAGAAGATTGTTTGACTGTTCCTGAATTTCCGCTAGAAGAATTAACTACCTCAAAACTTGATAAATCAACTTCCATGACTTTTTTCTCTGTTCCGTCTTCTGACTGAACCGAAGTAATTTGGAGTCTGCCTTCTATAACAACCTTATCACCTTTTGAAATTGTTTGTTCAGCAAGCTCAGCATTATTACCTCTTGCAACAACTCTTATTAATGACTGTTCTTTTTCATCAATATTAATCGTAAAAGAGGTAACAGGAATATTATTCCCAGTAAACCTTTTTTCGGGATTCCTGTATACTGTACCTGATAATACGGCTTTTGCTATAGACATTCATTTTCTCCGATTCTACTATGCTTTTACTTCTGAAGTTTCAATAAACATTATTCTCAAAATATTTTCGTTAAGTCTTAACTGTCTATTGAATTTTTCAACTTGAGCAGGATCTAACTCAAAATTATGAACGGCAAAATAACCGTCTCTATAATCTTTAATGTCATACGCAAGTTTTTTACGTCCCATTTTATCTACGGAAGTAACTTTTCCATCTAATGAAGTAATTGTTTCTTCAATTTTTGCAACAATTTTATCATATTCTTCTGAATCAATATTAGGTTTAATTATTGATAATAACTCGTAATTTCTCAATTTATTTCTCCTTGACTAAATACATTTTCAATTATTATCTTAACATGAACATTTTTAAATACAAATAAGTTGCGTATTTATGTTAAAATAGATTTCGTTATGGATAAGTATATATTAGTAGGAAAGACCCTTGAAGAACTCGAAAACTTTATGATTGATAACAATCAATCAAAGTATAGGGCAAAACAAGTATATAACTGGATTTATTTGAAATCAGTTAAAGATTTTGATTCAATGAGCGATTTACCTGTATCTGTCAGGGAAATGTTAAAAGAAAAGTCTCAATTGTGCTCAATTTCCATAAAAGATAAGCAAATAAGTAAAGACGGAACAATGAAGTTTTTATTTGAGCTTTCTGACGGAGAATACGCAGAAGCTGTACTTATGAGGTTTGATAACAGAGCAAATTTAACAGCATGCATAAGTACACAAGTCGGATGCCCTATGGGATGCACTTTTTGTGCAACTGCAAAGCTTGGGTATAAAAGAAATTTAGACTACAACGAAATAATACAACAAATATTCTTAATACAGGCGGATACTGGACTTAAAGTCACAAATATTGTATACATGGGGCAGGGTGAACCACTGTTAAATTTTGATAATCTTTTGAAATCAATACAAATTTTTAGAGAACATTTCCAAGTCGGAGCAAGAAGGATTACAGTTTCAACCTGCGGCATAATTCCTAAAATAAAAGAACTTGCTAAATTAAATTTTCAGTCAACACTTGCAGTATCACTCCATGCGCCTAATCAGGATATCAGAAAAACAATAATGCCCGTAGCAGAAAAATACAAATATGAAGATTTAATTAATACACTAAAACTGTATACTCAAGAAACAGGAAGAAGAGTCACAATTGAATATGTTCTTATGAAGCATGTAAATGATTCGGTTGAAGATGCAAAAGAACTTGCATACTCTATTGCAAAATTAAAAAGTAATGTAAATTTGATTGTATATAACCAAAATGAAAAAAGTTCATACAAAAAGCCTGACAAAGCTGCTGTACAAAAGTTTAAATATATATTGGAAGCCTCCGGTAAAAAAGTAACAATCAGGCTTGAAAGAGGCGCAGATATTGATGCTGCCTGCGGTCAATTAAGTGCTAAAATGAAGAAGGTATAATTCATTTTGTAAAAAACTTATCATAATATTAATAATAACTTGCCAAGTTTTATTTTTTATGTATAAAATTATATTATAGTTCACATGAAACTTTAGTGAATATATTTTATTTATAAACTAATGAGCAGGTAGAGCAATTTTCTAATCAACATGAGAAAAAAAGAATAGCAAATAAGTTTTAACATCGTTAATCTTAAATCGATTAAATTTTGCTTTCAGGAAAAGGGGCATAACGTATGTATGTAAATAAGTGTATAAAATGCGGCGCAGAGTTCGAAACAAAAAATCCAAAAAGAGTGATTTGTCCTAATTGTTTATATTCGGATAAAAAATATACGGAAGAACTTTCCCAGGAAGCCGCTAACGCAAGTTCGAGCCAACAAAGAGAACAAGCTAATTCATATTCATTCGGAGCAGAAAATAATTCCGAAAGAAAATATAAGACTTATGAACGCCCTGAAAGAGGAGAAAGACAAGAATCTTCGGATCGTCCGTACAGTAAACCATATTCTCCAAGGTATAACCGCAATTCACAAGGCGGAAGTTTTCAAAGACCCTATAACAACAGATTTAAAAACGACAGACAACAACGTCAAGGCGGCGGATATAACAGACCTCAAGGAAACAGACCTCGTCCGAACAATCGCCCGAGAGTTCAAAAACCAAAACAACTTTTGGTAAGTAAAGAACAAATTGATCAAATTGAAATTTTGTATAAAAAAGCACTTCCTCTTCCGAATCCAGATATTCATGAAGTTATCGGACAAGCTATAGGCCTTGAACCAAGGAAAGTATTTTTCGGTATTAATCTTGTAAGACAAAAGTTGATGCTTCCGAAACTTCCGTTTCCTAAAAGAAAACTTGCCGTTTCTCCCGACCAGCTCTTTGCAATAAAAAATCTTTATGAACCTTTACTTCCGCTTCCTCCTATAGGCTGCCACAAAATTATAGCGGCTCAATTAAGGATGGATGAATGGAGAGTTCATGTCGGAATCGGTTTAATAAGAAAACAAATGGGACTTGACAGGTGGAATCAGGATAGAGAAGATATCCCTGCCGAACATAAAAAGACTGAATAGTTATGGACAATAATTTTATCTCTATTGCTAAAATTCTCAATTTTCATGGCATAAAAGGTGAAGCAAAAGTAGGTTTCTCTAAAGGAAGAGAAAGACAGATTGAACTGCTTAAAAAAGTTTATATAAAAAAAGACAATGAATTTGTTGAATATAATGTAACTTCGGTAAGATTTCATAAACATTTCGCAATAATTAAATTCAAAGAGCTTTCAACGGTAAATGATGTTGAAGAAATAAAAGGGCTTGATATTTATTTACCTCGAGAAGAAATAGAAAAAAATTTAGAAAATGATGAATACCTGATAAGTGATTTAATTGATATGGATGTATATGATGAGGACGGCTGCTGCATCGGAAAGGTTACTCAAATTGGTGAAAACCTTGCGAATAACATTTTATCAATAAAAGATGCAAACGGAAAAGAACATCTTGTTCCTTTTGTAAAAGAACTTGTTCCGGTTGTTGATTTAAAATCAAATAAAATTGTAATAAATAATATAGAAGGACTTATAAGTTGAGGTTCGATGTTGTAACTTTATTTCCCGAAGTTATTACGCAAAGTTGTAATTTTAGTATAATAAAGCGCGCAATTAGTGAAAAAATTATTTCAATAAATACGATTAACCCAAGGGATTATACAATAGATAAGCATAAAAAAGTAGATGATACCCCTTATGGCGGCGGGGCAGGCATGTTGCTTCAATGCCAACCTTTTGTTGATGCAATAAAAACTATAGAAAAAACGCAGAATTCACAAACAATTATTATGTCACCACAAGGAGAAACGTTTTCTCAAAATATGGCTAAAGAATTCTCAAAAAAAGAACAATTAATAATTATATGCGGTCATTATGAAGGTTTCGATGAGAGAATTAAAAGACTGTCAGGGGCAAAAGAAGTTTCAATAGGCGATTTTGTTATGACCGGCGGCGAGTTTCCGGCTTTATGCGTAATGGATAGTATTATAAGACTTTTAGACGGGGTTCTTGGCGACAGCGAATCAAAAGAATATGATTCACACTATGACGGACTACTCGAGCACCCTCATTATACAAAACCGCGTGAATATGAAGGAGAAACCGTTCCCGACATTTTATTATCCGGGAATCATGAAAAAATAAAAGAATGGCGAAGATTGCAGCAGTTTATTGTTACAAAACAAAAAAGACCCGATTTATTTGAAAAGTTTTTACAATCTGATTTATCAGATTTTGATAAAAAACTCCTTAAACAAAATAACTTTATATAACAAAAAACCATATAGCCGATTGAAAATAATTACAACATCAGCTAATATTTTTTTATGAGTATTTTAGAGATTAAAAACTTAAATTTATCTTTTTTGTCAAACAATATATATTATCAAGCTCTTTATAACGTCAATTTACAGCTTGAAGAAGGTGAAATGCTTGCAGTTGTCGGAGAATCAGGGTGCGGAAAAACAATAACTGCAATGTCAATTTTAAGACTTTTAGCGCCTAATGCAAAGATTACATCCGGAGAAATTATATACAAAAATCAAAATTTATTGAGTATACCCTTAAAAGAAATGACCAAAATAAGAGGTAAAGAAATTGCACTTGTCCCTCAAGACCCGATGACATCTTTAAATCCTTTGTTTACAATAGGTTCACAACTAATTGAGGTTATAGAACAACATCAAAATATAAAAGGAAAAGAAGCTTGCACAAAGGCAATAGAAGTACTTGACCTTGTTAAAATTCCAAATGCAAAAGAACGCTTGAAGGCATATCCGCATGAGTTTTCCGGAGGTATGCGTCAAAGAGTAATTATTGCAATGGCAATAGCATGTAAATCTAAAATAATTATTGCGGATGAACCTACAACCGCATTAGATGTTACAGTTCAAGCACAAATTATGGAACTTCTGAAAGAAATTCAAAAAGGACTTAACACATCTTTTATTTTTATTTCACATGACTTCGGGCTGGTATACGAAGCAGCAGATAAAGCGGCAGTAATGTATGCAGGGCACGTTGTTGAAAATTCAAGTGCAGAAGAACTATTTAAAAATCCTAAACATCCCTATACAAAAGCTCTATTAAAAACTCTGCCAAATTTCAATACAACAAAACTCACCCCAATTGAAGGGCAACCGCCATCTGTCAAAGATATATATTCAGGCTGTTCATTTGAACCTAGATGCGAAAAAAGAATGGATATATGCAAAACAAAGACACCACCTTGTATTAAACAAAATAATGCCTGTGTTTCTTGCTGGCTTTACAAATAAGCTTGTTACAAATAATCTTACAAGCTATTATTCACTTTCTGCAACAACAGTAACTATTTGGTTTCCATAACTGTCAACATGTCCGTCAGTTTTTTCGATAATATATCTTAAACCTTCTTTTCCGGCTATTGCTTTTTGTGCAACTTCTAAAGCTTTGTCAAAATTCGAATATTCACCTATTTGTTTTCTTGAAAATTCTGAATAATCTTTTTCCGTTATAACGTGATACATAAAGACCTCCTTTATAGCTTAATAAAATAAATTTTTATGATTTTGCCAGTTCACAAAGTTCATCAAAACTCATCTTTGTTTGTTGTGAATCAATTAAATTTTTTACGGTAAAATAATTGTTATTTATTTCATCCTCTCCCAAAATCACGGCAAAACGAGCAATTTTAGAAGCTTTTTCAAGTTGTTTTGCAAATTTTCTAGTATTGTAGTCAAACTCGGCGCTAAAGCCTTTATTTCTTAGTTTATAAGTCAACTTTACGGCTTCAGGTTGATTATCAGAAACAATAAAGAAATCTATCTTTGATGTTTCAGAATTTGGAATCAAAGAGTTCAACCTTTCCATCCCCATTGCCCAACCGACAGCAGGAGTATGAGGACCACCCAATGTTTCTACAAGTCCGTCATATCTTCCGCCACCGCATACTGCATTTTGAGAGCCCAAATTATTGGATTTTATTTCAAATACTGTTTTTGTATAGTAGTCTAAACCTCTTACCAAAAATGTATTTTCTTCATATTTAACATTCAATATATCCAAATACTTTTTAAGCTTTTTATAGTGGTCATCACACTCAGCGCATAATTTAATGCTAGATACCGTGTTTTTAAGATTGTATTTTTCAAATAACCGGTTGCATTCTTCATTTTTACAATCCAAAATTCTTAAAGGATTTTTCTCAAATCGGTTTTTGCAATCTTCGCACAAACCATCTAAAAACGGGGCAATTGCCTTTTTTAATCTGTCTTTATATTCTTGCCTGCACTTAGGACAGCCTAAAGAATTTATTTCAACAATTAAATCGTTTAATCCGAGTTTATTTAAGAATTCAACAGCAAGCATGATACATTCGGCATCGGCAGAAGCATCCTGAATCCCAAACATTTCAATACCAACCTGATGGAATTGTCTTTGTCTTCCGGCTTGCGGTCTTTCATATCTGAACATAGGTCCTTTATACCAAAACTTAACGGGAGGACTTTCTCTGTAAAAATTATGTTCCAAATAAGCGCGGACAACCCCTGCCGTATTCTCAGGACGCAGTGTTAAACTTCTGTCGCTTTTTATAAAAGTATACATCTCTTTATTAACGATATCTGTTGTATCTCCGACTCCACGTTCAAATAAACATGTATCTTCAAATATAGGAGTTCTTATTTCTTTAAAATTTGCTTTTTCAAAAACTTCTTTTGCTGCATTTTCAATTTTATACCAGTCATTAATTTCTGACGGCAATATATCCTTTGTTCCTTTTGGTGCTTTTATGCTCATATTTACCTCTCTTGTTTATTATTATAATATAAACAAGAGAATAACTACCACGGGTAATCATCTTTTATTTCCCAGCTGTCTTGAATAATTTTCCTCAAACAACAAGAGCCGGTGCCAATGCACATTGATTTTACATAATTTTCAGTTTTATCATAGCACGCCGGAACAAGCCCCTTATCATTAACAGCTTGAGCCACAAATACATCTCTTCCAAATTTGTTAGGCCCTTTTCCGCCATTTAAATCTATAATAATAGTGGCATTTTCATCATAAGCCCACCACCCATCTGAAGCACCCCCATGCCCTGTTTTTATGGCAACAAAAACACCATCATTAAGATGAAAAAAATCCCTTGTTGGACTTGTACCGGATAGATACCAGTCATATACGGCATTATTGGAATATGACCAGGGTCTGGATTTTGAATACCCGCATTCTGAGTATGATGAACATGGTGTTATTTGTAAATATGGTCTAAAATAAGTGTTAAAATAATTTATTGCATTATTTTGAGTTTCTGAACTATACCATTCATCAATAGGTCCGTTATCCGCAATTGAGCGGTTAATTGCCTGTGAAAACGTAGAAAAAACTTTTTGCAGTTTAGTAACTGTTTGCTTTTTTTGATAATTTGCAACAATCACCGGCACTGTTATTGCAGCAATTACTCCGATTATTACAAGGGTTATAAGAACTTCTGAAAGAGTAAAATTATTTAATTTTTTACTCTTTTTTACCCCCCCCCGTGGTAACTTTAATATAATTAAACATATTAGATTCCTCTTTATTTATACAAACTAATTATATTATATGATTACTGATTTGACAACAGAAAGATCTTCAAACTCGGCACCGGCTTCTGATAATTCTTCAACTGTTATTCCGAATAAACATATCAGTCTTTTACTTTCTTCGGAAAGACTGCTCGTTTTAATATCTGATAATATCTGATTTACTATATCTTTTCTTTTTAGAATTGTTCCCTTAGAACTAACATTTTTATTAAAAATTCTTTTCTTTGACTTCCCCATAAAAAAACCCTTTTTAATATTTTATATATATTTTTTTTTATTTACAATAGTTTGTAAAAAAGTTAAATGTTAATAAATGTAAATATTATTAAATAAAATACTGATAATACGCAAATTCTAAGTTTTAGGAGTATTATCTTTTTTAGGAAAATTTCATGACAGGAGATAAATATAAACTATGCGAATCGGCAATATTTTTGACTTTAATAAATATAAAACAAGCAGTAAAAGTGCATTAGCGGAAACAAAAGAAAATAAAAAAGAGCAAAGAGCTGAAAAGGCCAAAAGAGCAATAGCTGCGGGTACTGCTGTATCTGCATTGATTGTGCCTGTTAATGTGTATGCGCCTATTTTCCGTATGCCTAATCAGGTTCAGGAAGAAAAAGCAGAAACTGATAATTTGGCCGAAATAGATAAACTTATAGAAGATTTGGGTGTTGTTTTAATGCCTGAACAAAACCAAAAAATAGGATTATCGAATATTGATTTAAAAACTTCTCCGGTGTCCGAGTTTTATTTTGATGATGATTCTGCAGAAGTTGTATTATATCCTAACGAAGATATTCAAACAAACGAAAATGGTTCAGTTATTGTAACAATAACTGATGCTGCATCCGAAAAAACAAACGAAGGCAACACTTTAAATGAAATAATAGATAAAGTATATTCTGATGTACTTGGCATTTATGCAACACAGGAAAGAAAAGATGCTGTCAGAAATAAGATTATTGATGAAGTAATACAGGCAAATCCATCTTTATCTCAATATATACAAGATGAACTCGGCGAATATGCAAGAAGTTATAAAAAAATCGGCGGACTGGATTTGAATATAGGAAATACAAGTTCTAAAGACACAATTGATTCAAGACTTCTTATTATGCCCGGTGCAATAGTTTATCAAGTACAAGGTATTGAACCTGAAAATAAAGAATTTAATTATTCCGGTTCAACTTACTCTCCTGTTACTGAATATGCAAATGTAATAAAGAATTCAGATTACTTAGCAGACTATGAATACAATTCACTTTCAGATTTAATATATGATCAGTATGGTAATGATATATCAAATGAAGCATACAGAGATATTTTATACTCTGTTGTAAACTCCCCCGAAAATGCTGAATTGTTTGAGCTTGTATTGGATGAAATGAATTTTAATGAAATTATCAATACTGAAGATATAAACGATTTAAACAGAACAATTAATGCAAACACGCAAGATGAATTGCTAAATATATTTCTGCCGGTTGTCAGTACATTAAGAACATACTCTGACAACATAGATATTGACGATTCAAGTAAAAATTCAATAATTTATCAAATATCACCTTCTCATGTCATCACGGGGCAAAATGACAGATCCATAATTTTACAAGACAATATTAACGAAAACGGGAAATTAAATCCGGGAGAAGTATACAGTTTGAAAGATACACTGCAATTCTATTCTTCTCAAGACGGATACGGCAGATTTGCATCCGTTGTGGATGGAGAGTTACGTTTAAACAATAATGTAAATTATGCGGAAGAATTTTCAACAAATATATTACAACAGATAGTTTACGCTAATTTAGACATATTTACAGCTCCTTACACAGATGAAAATGGAATTCATGAATATGGGGTATTTGACGTAAATCCCGGATATGATACTGAAAATAAAACACTTGAAGAAATAATAAAAAATTCTTCGATAAACAAAGAAAGAATGTATAATTACAGCTTTGTTGATGAAAATGGCGAGTTAAAATTTGAAGATGGTGTTGAACTAAAATTACCTCAATTTAACTACAGAATAAATATTCCTCAAGAAGAATACAGATTAACGGTAAAATCAGTACCTGAATGCGAATACACTCCTGATAAAGGGAAAGTGATAATAACATTTGAAGTTCCCGAAGAAGAACCGGGATGTCCTGAAGGTAAACCTGAACCGTCATTTACACCTGAAGTTGAGGAAACACCTGCACCAAGTGAATCACCAAGTCCGGAGCCTTCTGCTTCTCCCGAACCTTCGGCAACACCTGAAGCTTCTGAATCTCCGGAACCTACTGCAACACCAAGTGCAAGTTCTACACCAACTCCTAAACCCAGTTCAAAACCGACTGCAACACCAAGTGTTGCTCCGACTGCGACACCGAAACCTACAAGGAGACCAGGAGGAGGCGGCGGAGGCAGCAGACCTACACCAACACCAAGTGCAACGGCAACACCAAGCCCTGAACCAAGTGAAACACCCAATCCAAGTGAATCGCCTGAACCTAGTGAATCTCCAAATCCAACAGATGATCCAGGGCCAGTGGTAACACCTACACCAACTCCGAGTGATAAACCGCAGGAAACATGCGACCCTGAACCTACAGAATCTCCTGCTCCTGAAGAGGAACCCACTATTCCGCCGGATCTTCCAACTCCAAAACCGGAAGAATCTCCGGATCCTTCGGCTTCTCCCGAACCAACTGAAGATCCTGATAAACCTGTAGCTACTGATGTTCCTGTTGTTACACCTTCTCCAAGTGAATCTCCAAATCCAAGTGAATCGCCTGAACCTAGTGAATCTCCAAATCCAACAGATGATCCAGGGCCGGTGGTAACACCTACACCAACTCCGAGTGATAAACCGCAGGAAACATGCGACCCTGAACCAACAGAATCTCCTGTTCCTGAAGAGGAACCCACTATTCCGCCGGATCTTCCGACTCCAAAACCGGAAGAATCTCCGGATCCTTCGGCTTCTCCCGAACCAACAGAAGATCCTGATAAACCTGTAGCTACTGATGTTCCTGTAGTTACACCTTCTCCAAGTGAATCTCCAAATCCGACAGATGAGCCAAAAGAAACATGTGAACCCGGTGCAACTGATGAACCTACAGACGAACCCGACCCTGTTCTTCCAAGTTCAACACCGACAGTAACATCATCACCGGCTCCTTCACCGTCTGAAAAACCTATTCCAACGGATGAGCCTGAACAAACATGTGCTCCGGGCGCTACAGATAAGCCTGAAGATGAAGAAGAACCGGGATTTACAACTCCTTCACCTTCTATAGCTCCTTCTGCCACACCTTCTGCTACAGATAACCCTGAAGAAACACAAAAACCAGGACAAACAGAAAAACCGCTTCCTACGGATAATCCTGAAGAAACATGTGCGCCTGGTGCTACGGATAAGCCTGAAGATGAAGAAGAACCCGGATTTACAACTCCTTCACCTTCTATAGCTCCTTCTGCTACACCTTCTGCTACAGATAATCCTGAAGAAACACAAAAACCAGGACAAACAGAAAAACCGCTTCCTACGGATAATCCTGAAGAAACATGTGCGCCTGGTGCTACGGATAAGCCTGAAGATGAAGAAGAACCCGGATTTACAACTCCTTCACCTTCTATAGCTCCTTCTGCTACACCTTCACCTTCTTATACTGAGGAGCCCGAAATAACAGAAAAACCCGAACAAACAGAAGAACCTCTCCCTTCTGATAATCCTGAAGAAACATGTGCTCCGGGTGCTACGGATACTCCTGAAGATGAAGAAGAACCTGATTTCGGATTATCATCTGTTGAGTCAGAATCCTCAGATATTTTATCCACACAATCAACAAATGAATCAATTGTAAGTGGTTCTGATAATACCAATAATGCGGATTCGAAAGACAATTCTGCGGTTCAAAACAGTTCTTCTGATGTTGGAGTGTCATCTCAAAGCAATACTGATCCTGCATCTGTAGCTGCACCTGTTAGTGATAATACAGCATCACAAATACAGCCAAAAGCAGAATCGTCAACGAACAGCAGTGATTCTTCAGTTTCTTCAAACGGTAACACTGCGCCTGCAGCACAGTCAAGCAGTTCTTCATCTTCAAGCAGCAGTTCTTCATCAACTTCTACTAAGAGTGAATCATCTGCTCCGAAAGCACAATCAAGCAGTTCTTCATCTTCAAGCAGCAGTTCTTCATCAACTTCTACTAAGAGTGAATCATCTGCTCCGAAAGCACA
>CALUTD010000010.1 GCA_944323625.1 Candidatus Gastranaerophilales bacterium | reverse complement strand
GCTGGCGTTTCAGCGACTCCTTGTATCGATAATAATGATACATGAGTAAATCTATTTAAATTTTATATTGAACAAACAATAGGTCAAATACTTAACAAACGTTACATTATAATAAAAACGTTCTTTTATCATATTTTTACAATAATGTCAACAAAATTAACAATTCTTAATTAATTATGACATATTTTCTTTAAAATGTCAAGTGTTACTACTTACGCAATTTTTCTTTTAAATACAATAAAATCAATCATTCTTCCAAGTTCGAACATTTCAAAAGTACGGATTTTTTCAATAAATTTATTGATTATAAGTTCGAACTTTGTAACCTCTAGTCCACCATTTATAAAAAGAGCCATTCTAGGCTCTTTTTTGTAGTTTTGCAAATCTTGTCCTGGCAAATAGTTCGTAATTTGACGTTTTACGTTTAAGTTTTTATTTTTTTGGTTAAAAACGATAATAAAATAAAGTACCTGTATTAAAGAAAAAATAAATGTACATGTTTTCATTCCGAAGAAGAAAGGAGGGAAAATATGTACAATCAAGAACCTGAAAAAGTAATAGCGCAATTGGCAAGAAAAATTGCACAATTAAGAAAGAAAAGAAATCTTACACAGGAAAAACTTGCAGAACTAATTGATGTAGGAAGAGAACACCTAAGCAAAGTAGAAACAAACAAAAGACGTTTTTCTATAGAAAAATTAGTTATAATAGCAAATGTTTTAGAAGTACAGGTAAGAGATTTATTCACTTTTGATGATTAATCTTAGTACAATGAAAAGGGTAGACTAATAAAAGTCTGCCCTTTTCTAATTCATTTTGACTGCTTCAATTGGTTGAAGGTGTTAAATGTTCGCTTAATTACATAGCACCTTTAACAATTTCTGCAAAACTGTCAGCTTTTAAACTTGCACCGCCAACTAAAGCACCATCTATGTCTGATTGTGCCATTTGTTCTTTTATCGTGTTGGGTTTTACACTTCCGCCGTAAAGAATTCTGATTGAATCTGCAGTATCTGCGTCATATAAACCCTTAACTACATTTCTAATCATTGCAATAACTCTGTTTGCTTCAACAGAATCGCACGTTTTTCCTGTTCCGATAGCCCAAATAGGTTCATAAGCTATAATTGATTTTGCAACTTCTTCTGAGGTTAAATCTTTTAATGCTTTTGTTATTTGAGAAGCAATGTGATAATCCGTAACACCTGATTCTCTTTGTTCTAAAGACTCACCGCAACATATTATAGGAATTAAACCGTTTGCTAAAATTGCTTTTGCTTTTTTGTTAACCATTTCATCAGTTTCTCCGAAATATTCTCTTCTTTCGGAGTGTCCTATTATTATGTATTCACAGCCTATATCTTTTAGCATTTGAACAGAACATTCACCCGTGAACGCGCCTTTTTCTTCATAATAGCAATTTTGAGCCGCTAATCTGACTTTACCGCAGCCGCAATCTTTTAATGCCTTATTTGCTGCATATAATGATGTAAATGTAGGTGCTATAATAACTTCAGGAAGTAATGCTTTGTCTTCTGATTTTAATGCCTGCATTACTCCATTTGTCAAATCTATTGCTTCTTGCTGGAGATTGTGCATTTTCCAGTTGCCTGCTATAACGGGTCTTCTTGCCATTTTTTACCTTCTTTCATTTGTGCTTTTTACATGAAAATATTAGTTAAAACACAAAATTTTATCAAGTTGAATATTATTCTTTCCAAAAATTACTTAAATCATACTCCAAAAATAATTTTTGATATATAATTGTTTATATGAATAAATTTGGTAGAATAGTCGGAATTGCTATATTGTGCTGGGGAGTGGTAGATTTATTACCTGTTTATGCATATATAGACCCTGGTACAGGCAGTATGCTTTTTTCTGTTGTTTTAGGCTGCAGTGCAACTTTATTTTTTATTTTCTCTTCTGTTTATATAAAGTTAAAACAGATTTTCTTTGCGAAAAATGATTTGTGTAAAAACAATATTCCTTTTGTTATTTATTCTGAAGGTAATCAATATTTTACTTTATTTAAACCTATATTGGATGAATTTGAAAAAAGAAAAATACCGCTTCATTATTACACATCAGAAGAAATTGATAGAATTTTTGAAACAGATTATAAATATATCAAAACCGAATATATTGGAAAACAAAATAAAGCATTTTTTAAACTGGCTTTTTTAAAGGCTGATATTTGTTTAATGACTGTACCGCAGCTTGATGTTTTACAATTAAAGCGTTCAAAATTTGTAAAACATTATAGCCATATATTCCATTCTATAACTTTTTCTATGCACTACAGATTATTTTCTTTGGATTATTATGATTCTGTCTTGTGTGATGGCGAATTTCAAATTCCCATGATAAGGGAAATAGAACAAAAACGTAATTTGCCCCAAAAAGAGCTTGTTGTCACCGGCTGTCCTTATATGGATTACTTACAAAATGAAAAACAAAAATTAAATATTTCGGAACATCCATATACAATTTTGCTTGCTCCAAGCTGGGGTTCAGAGAGTATGCTTAATAAATTCGGGTCAAAACTTATACGGGAACTTTTAAAAACAGGATACAATATTATAATTAGGCCTCATCCTCAATCATGGAGAGTAGAAACAGATTTATTAAAAAAACTACAAAATGAATTTAAAGAATATACAAATATTTCCTGGAATAAAGATTCTGATAATCTTAAAGTACTTGCAATGTCAGATATACTAATAAGTGATTTTTCTTCTGTTATGTTTGATTGGGCTTTTCTTTTTAATAAACCTTTTATTTATTCAAATTCTGATATGAATAAAGAAATTTATGATATGTCTGAATTGGATGAAGAACCGAAACGGTATGAAATAATGAGAAAAATAGGAAAAGAACTTACTAAAGAAAATTTAGGAGATATAAAAAATCTTATTGAAAATTTAAAAGATAATGAAGAAATTCAGTCTGAAATAGAAAAAGCAAAAGCAGAAACCTGGATGTTTCAGGGTAGTGCAGCAAAAAACGTTGCTGATTTTCTTATAAAAAAACAAAAGGAGCTTAATTCATAATGCTGGATGTTCTTTATCAAATAATTATTTTCCCTTTGTATGCATTTTTTGAAGTGATGTTTAATTTGTTTTTTGTACAAATTGGTATAAATATTATATTGTCCATTTTCTTTATAAGCTTTTTAGTTAATATTATCTGTCTTCCTCTATATATAAATGCAGACAAACTACAAAATGAAGAAAAAGAGATACAAAGAAAACTGGCCCCTAAGATAGATATTATTAAAAGAAATTTTAAAGGTGATGAACGGCATATGCTGCTACAAACTTATTACAGACAAAATAATTATCATCCGATTATGTCTTTAAGATTAAGTTTTAGTTTGCTTTTGCAAATTCCATTCTTTTTAGCGGCATATTTGTTTTTTAATAATTTGCCGATGCTTGATAGGCTGTATTTATGTAATATATGTAAATTATCAGAACCTGACGGGATGTTAACAATAGGATTGTTTAGTATTAATATTCTTCCTATTTTTATGACATGTATAAATTTATTTGCAGGATATATTTATTCTAAAGACTCTGATAATAAAGAGAAAATTCAACTGTGGATAATGAGTTTAATATTTTTAGTTCTTCTCTACAACTCTCCTTCGGGTTTGGTTATTTACTGGACTTTTAATAATTTGTTTTCTCTGATTAAAAATATAAGTTTGAAAGTTAAATCACCAAAAAAGTTTATTTTAAATATTTTACTTCTTATTTTCCTATCTTTGTATTTTATTTCCAAAAACTATTATGTAAATTATTATAATTTAGATTTATTTATTATAATAATAATTTGTTTTTATATTTTGTGTTTATTTAAAATAAATTTTTTACATAATATTTCCGTAGAAGTTCTAAGAACTTTTAATAAATTTAACATAACTTCCTTTTATAACTTTTCAGTTTTGAATAATACTAAAATAATATATATTTTATCCTGTATTTCTTTATGGTTATTATTTGGATTAGTTATACCATCTAATGTAATTGCAACATCTCCTGTACAATTTCTTTATATAGAAAAAATCAAAACAGCATTTTATATATTATCGTTTCCTTTCATACAGGCATTTGGAATATTTTGTTTTTGGGGATTGATTATATATACATTTACATCAAAAAAGTTGAAACCTTTTATTTCTTTTGCTGCTTTAACGGCTCTTTTTATTGCATTATTCAACATGTATTATATTAAACTTCCTAATTATCCTTTGACAATTTATTATGAATATGTTTCTCCCGAACTAATAAATTTTAATTTTCCATCTGTAAATGCACAATTTATTTATAACAGTTTTGTATTATTAATATGTATTATTTCTTTAGTTTTATTTTTTAGTAGAAAATTTTTGGTAATAAAAAATATTTTAGTTATACTTCTATTAACTTTCTTAACCATAGGTGTAAAGAATATAATCACAATTGAAAATGAATATAAATATTTTAAAAAAGTATCAATTTCTTCCCATTCGAATAAAGATAAAGTTCAATTTAGTTTATCAAAAAATAAACAAAATGTATTGATATTATTTCTAGATACTGCCATAAGCAGCTATTTGCCGTTTATATTCGATGAAAAACCCGAGTTAAAAGAAATATATGAAGGATTTATTTATTATCCTAATACGGTTTCATTTTACGGGCATACAATATTTGCATATCCTGCATTGATAGGAGGTTATGAATATACTCCTTTAGAAATGGCCAAAAGGAATGATGAATTATTAGTAAAGAAACATAATGAAGCATTATTGGTATTGCCTACAATATTTAAAAATAATGGTTGGAATGCAACAATTTCTGATTATCCTTTTGTTGATTATAAAAATGTTTCAGATTCTTCTATATTTAAAGATAAAGGTATTGAGCATAAATATTTAAATGATGTTTATGGAGCATATTATGCATTTACCAATAACATCATTATATTGGGAGAAATGGATTTATCACATAGGAATTGTATATATTTTAGCTTTCTGCATACAAGTCCTAACAGTGTGAAAAATTTTATATATTCTCATGGTAAGTACTTAGATATGAATTATACCTCCAAAAATAAAATGGAAAACTTATCAAGAATTATAAATAATTATGCAGAATTATATTATCTGCCTAAATTAATTGATTTTTCATCTGATAAAAAATCATTTGTTGTTATTAATAATGACCTTACCCATGAATGGGGATTATTATCTTTGCCTGATTATAAATTGAATAATAGAGTAGAAAATGACTCAAGATATAATATTTCAGAATATTCAATTAAACGCTATCATGTTAATGCTGCAGCTTTAATTTTATTGGGTGATTTCTTTAAAATATTAAAAGAAAATAATGTTTATGATAATACAAGGATTATTATTGTCTCAGACCATACTACAGATGTTCAAAGTATTAATTCTGATTTTAAATTTAATTATTTTAATCCTCTTCTGCTTATTAAAGATTTTAACTCAAAAGAGCCTTTTAAAACTTCTTATGAATTTATGACAAATGCTGATGTTCCTTATTTGGCAACAAAAGATATTATTGAAAATCCTACAAATCCTTATACCGGTAAAGCTATTACAAATAAGAATAAAGAAAACGGTGTATATATTGATGTTATTCATGATTGGAAAGAAAAAGAATGGATAAAAGAATATTCACCAATAAACGAACATGACAAATTTTATTTCATCAAAGATAATATTTTTGATGAAAGTAATTGGAAACTTGATATTCCGTATTCTGATATTAAGGATAAAATATAGTTAGTATTTTTTATATAATTGCGTTTTTCATTTCTTTTACGTAGTTATAAACATACTCAGGCGCATCTTTACCGTATTTTTCAATAATTTTTACTATTGCGCTTCCTACTATAACTCCATCTGAAATTTGAGAAAAATGTTTTGCCTGCTCGGGGGTATTTATGCCAAAACCTATGGCCGCAGGAACTTTGGTTATTTCTTTTACGAGTTTTACAATAGATTCAACATCTGTTGTTATTTCTTTTCGCATGCCTGTAACCCCCATGGAGGATACTATGTATACAAAACCCTTTGCATCTTTTGCAATTTTTAGTATACGTTCATGCGAGGTGGGAGCAATCAAAGAAATAATGTCAATCTCATATTTTTCTGCTGTATGCTTTATTTCTTCTTTTTCTTCGTATGGCAAATCAGGTATTATTATACCGTCAACACCCGCTTCTTTACAGGTTTTAAAGAAGTTTTCATATCCGTAATTAAATATCGGATTTATGTATGTAAGAAAGACAATCGGAATATTTGTTTTTGTTCTGACGGATTTAACAAGTTTAAATACATCATCCAAACAAGTTTCGGATTCAAGGGCTCTTATATTAGCACCTTGTATTACAATACCTTCTGCTATTGGGTCCGAAAACGGTATACCGATTTCTATTAAATCCGCCCCGGCTTCTTCCATTGCTATTATACATTCTTTTGTTGTTTCTATATCAGGGTCGCCGGCGGTCAAAAACCCTATAAATGCTTTTTTATTTTCAAATGCTTTATGTATATTACTCATTGATAATCCTTCCTCTGTATTTCGCAATTGATGCTACGTCTTTATCTCCCCTTCCGGATAAACATATTATTATTATTTCATCTTTTTTCATTGAAGGTGCAATTTTCTTTGCGTATGCAACGGCGTGTGCACTTTCAATAGCCGGAATAATACCTTCTGTTTTTGATAAGTATTCAAAAGCTTCTACTGCTTCTTCATCAGTTATAGGAACATACTTAGCTCTTCCTGTTTCTTTAAGATAAGCGTGTTCGGGACCTATCCCGGGGTAGTCTAAACCTGCAGAAATTGAATAAACAGGTGCTATTTGACCGTTTTTATCTTGACAGAACAAAGATTTCATACCGTGGAATATTCCTATTCTGCCTTTTGTCATTGTTGCTGCGTGTTTATCTGTATCAATTCCCAGTCCTGCAGCTTCACAACCTATTAATTGTACTTCTTTATCATTTATAAAGTTATAAAATATTCCCATCGCGTTACTTCCGCCTCCTACACAGGCTATAACCGCATTAGGGAGTTTTGATTCTTTTTCAAGTATTTGTTGTCTTGCTTCTTTGCTTATTATGCTTTGGAAATCTCTTACGATTGTCGGGAATGGATGGGGTCCCATAACGGAACCAAGCACATAGAGTGTATCTTCTGTTCTGTTTGCCCATTCTCTCATTGCTTCATTAACGGCATCTTTCAATGTTTGCGTACCTGATGTTACTGAATTTACTTTTGCACCCAGTAATTCCATTCTGTATACATTAAGAGCTTGCCTTATTGTATCTTCTCTCCCCATAAATATTTCACATTCCAACCCTAATAATGCAGCGGCGGTTGCAGTTGCAACGCCGTGCTGGCCTGCTCCTGTTTCTGCTATTATGCGTTTTTTTCCCATATATTTTGCTAAAAGCGCCTGACCTAATACGTTATTGATTTTATGAGAACCGGTATGATTAAGGTCTTCTCTTTTAAGATATATTTTTGCTCCGTTTAAATCTTCCGTCATATTTTTTGCAAAATATAATAACGAAGGGCGGCCTGCATAGTTTTTTAAAAGTTCATTAAGGTCATTGTTAAATTTTTCATCATTTTTGTATTTTTCGTATGCTGTTTCAAGGTTTATTATTTCTGTCATAAGAATTTCGGGTATATATTGTCCGCCGTATTGTCCAAATTTTGTTTTACTCATTTTTATATCCTTTTTATAAAATTCATTATTTCTTCAATTTTTTTTGGGTCTTTTTTTCCATCTGTTTCCACACCGCTATTTATATCAACGCAGTATGGATTAACCGTTTTTATTGCAGATTCTATATTTTGAATGTTCAATCCGCCCGCTAAAAATATCTTTTTATTACACTCGGGGATTAATCCCCAATCAAAAACTTTACCTGTTCCTCCAAACGAATTTTTATCCGATGAATCTATTAAAACATAATCGGCTTTTGTTGTATTTATCTTTTCTTTCAATTCATTATCTGCTTTTAACGCTTTTATTATGGGAGCTTTTGTTTTTGATTTTAAGATTTCAATATAATCATTACTTTCATCACCGTGAAGCTGAATAAAATCAATTATATTATTTTTTACGGCAGTAAGTATATTTTCAATACTGTCATCAGAAAATACTCCAACGGATTTAATATTTTTATTCAGTTCTTGCTTCATTAAAAGTGCCTGTTCAAAAGATATTTTTCTTTTACTTTGAGGTGCGAAAATAAAACCTGCAAAATCCGGTTTAAATTCGTTTATATATTGAATATCTTCAACGGTTTTCAATCCGCATATTTTAACTTTCATTTATTTCTCCTTTTAATATTGAGAGTTCAAGTTCTTTATTTTGGGACTTCATAAATGTTTCGCCTATTAAAACTGCATTTACACTATTTTTCTTAAGTTCTTTTATTTGAGGATGTTCTTTTATACCACTTTCCGATACGAATATTATATTTGAGGGAACAAATTTCTTTAAATTAATACTGTTTTTTATATCTACAGAAAAATCTTTTAAATTTCGGTTATTAACTCCGATTATCCTTGCTTTTGCTTTTATTGCTTTTTGAATCTCTTCTTCATTATGTGTTTCAACCAGGCATGAAAGTCCCAATGAATCTGCAATTGTTATAAAATCTTTTAAAGTTTCTTCATCTAAAATTGAACATATTAAAAGTATTGCATCTGCACCTATGATTTTTGATTCATATATTTGTATTTCATCTATTATAAAATCTTTTCTTAGAATTGGAATATTTATAATTTTTGAAATTTCTTTTAAATATTCATTTGCTCCTAAAAAGAAGTCAGGCTCTGTCAGAACAGAAATGGCATTTGCGCCTGCTTTTTCGTATTCAAGTGCTATATCTTTAAAAGGAAAGTTTTGTGCAATTATTCCTTTTGAAGGAGAAGCTTTTTTTATTTCGCAAATAAAAGCAATATCATCCGTTTTTAAAGCATTTTCAAATTTAAATGCTTCTTTTTTGATTTTGTATGCCTCATCTTTTAATTCGTTTATATTTGTTCCGCGTTTTAATTTTTCTACTCTAAGCAGAGTTTTTTCAACTATTTTATCAAGTATATTCATTTAGACCTCGTTTGAAACTGTTATATATTTATTTAGTTTATCAAGTGCAAGTCCTGAGTCAATTATTATACGTGCAAGTTTTACACCTTCTTTTATTGAAGTTGTTTTTCCGAACGTATAGAGAGCTAGAGCACTATTAAGAATAATAATGTCTTTTTTTGCCCCTGATTCTTTACTTTCAAATATATTTTTTATTATTTGAGCGTTATCCTGAGCGCTACCGCCTTTAATATCTGTTAAAGTATATCTTTTTAGTCCGAAATCTTCGGGTTTTATTGTATAATCCGTTATTTTACCGTTTCTTCCTTCCGATACAACAGTTTCATCAGTAACGGTTGCTTCGTCAAGGCCGTCTTTCCCGTGAACAACAAGTACATTATTTACGCCCAAATTTGATATTACTTTTGTAAGAGTGTTGACAAGTGATTCATCAAAAACCCCGAAAAGTTGAGATTTTGCGCCGGCAGGGTTTGTCAGCGGCCCTAAAATATTAAATAAAGTTCTGAATTTTAATTCTTTTCTGACTTTAGATGCATACTTCATTGACGGGTGATGTTTTTGTGCCTGCATAAAACAAATATTTATTCTGTTAAATATTTCTTTTTCCTGCTGCGGTGTTTTATTTACATTTATTCCAAGTGCCTCAAGTACGTCAATTGAACCTGCTTTGCTTGTCAGAGCTCTGTTTCCGTGTTTTGCAATCGGTATACCGGCTGCTGCCGCTACAAATGCCGATGCGGTTGATATATTAAATGTATCTGACATATCTCCGCCTGTTCCTACTATATCAAGAGTATTATAATCGGGCAGCTCTGTTTTAATGCATTTTTCTTTCATAACTTCCGCTGCGGCCGTAATTTCTTCGGTTGTTTCACCTTTCATTTTTAATGCTGTCAAGAAGGCTGCAATTTGTGAATCTTCAACATCTCCTTGGGTTATCATATACATAATGTCTTTAGCTGTTTTATAGTCAAGATTTTGACCTTGTATTAATGTTCTCAGTGCTTTTGTTATCATAATTTTACCGTTTCCAAAAAATTTTTTATTATTACTTTTCCGTCAGGAGTTAATATAGACTCCGGATGGAACTGCAGTCCGTATATTTCATAATCTTTGTGTTTTACTCCCATTATTACATTGTCATCAGTTTTGGCAATGATTTTTAGTTCTTCGGGCATTGTTCTTTCGTCTGCCGCCAGTGAATGGTATCTTGCTACTTTGATTTTCTGCGGTAATCCCTTAAAGATTGAGCAGGTATTATCAATTGTTATTTCAGATGTTTTACCGTGCATTATTTCTTTTGCGTAAGTAATTTTTGCGCCAAATACCTCACATATTGCCTGATGACCGAGGCATATACCTAAAATCGGTTTAATTCCTTTAAAATATTTTATTATATCTTCGCAATTACCGGCATCTTTAGGTTTCCCCGGCCCCGGAGATATTACTATACTATCGGGGTTTAAATTTTTAATTTCTTCAGGTGTTAATTCATTATTTCTTATAACTTTTATTTGAGGATTTAATTCACCTATTAACTGATAAAGGTTATATGAAAAACTGTCAAAGTTATCTATTAATAGTATCATAAAACCTCCTGTGATATTTTTAATGCATTCATTATTGCTTTTGATTTATTTTCGCATTCAATATATTCATTTTCGCTTATGCTGTCATAAACTATTCCGGCACCGACTCTTACAAATACTTTATTATTTTTCTTGTAAGCAATTCTTATTGCAATACAGGTATCCAAATTTCCCGTAAAATCAAGATATCCTATAGCGCCGCCATATATTCCCCGTTTATTATTTTCAAGTTCATTTATTATTTCACAGGCTCTTATCTTAGGCGCACCAGATAGAGTTCCTGCAGGCAGAATTGAACCTATTGCATCTAACCTTGTTTTGTCCTCTCTTAACTCCCCGGTAACAGTTGAACCTATATGCATAACATGTGAAAATCTTTCGATTGTCATATATTTTTCGACTTTTACACTTCCGAATTTTGAAATCCTTCCTGTATCGTTTCTTCCCAAATCCACAAGCATATTATGTTCTGCCAGCTCTTTTTCATCATTCAGCAAATCTTTTTCAAGTTCTAAATCTTCTTGCCTTGTTTTTCCTCTTTTTCTTGTACCTGCAAGAGGGAAAGTATACAAACTTCCGTTTTTGAGCTTTAAAAGCGTTTCGGGAGAAGCACCTGCTATTTCTAAATCATTGCTTCCGAAATAAAACATATAAGGTGACGGATTTATTGTTCTTAGAGTTCTATACGTATTTATCAAGTCACCTTCATAATCTGCATCAAAACGGTTTGATAGAACAACCTGAAAAATATCCCCCTCTTTTATGTAGTGTTTTGCTTTTTCGACCATTGAACAAAATTGTTCTTTATTAAATAAAGCTCTAAATTCAGATTTTAATCTGCCTTTTTTTATTTTGCAAGGTTTTCCGTTCTGAATTAAATTCTTTAACCTTTCAAGTTCTTTTATACCCTTTTGATAATTTTTCTCAATATCATCAGTTTTTATATTTACTATCAGTATAATTTTGTTTTTAACATTATCAAAAGCAATAATTTTATCAAAAAGCATTAAATCTACATCTTTAAAATTCTCATCATCATTAGCATTTAGGTTTAATTTCGGTTCAAAATATTTAATAAAATCAAAAGCGAAGTAGCCTGCAAGCCCTCCTGTAAAAGGCGGTAAATCATCAAAAACAGGGCTTTTATACTCTTCTAGCAGTTTTTTTATATAATCTTGAGGAGTATTTGTAATTATTTCCTCTTCCTTTTTTTTAGATTTTATTTTAAGTTCTCCATTCTGACAGGTTATTTCCATTGAAGGTTCAAATCCTAGAAATGAATATCTTCCGGCTTGTTCGGCTTTTTCAACACTTTCAAGTAAAAAACAGTGATTATCCTTTTCTTTTAAAATCCTTAATACCTGTATGGGAGTAGTAATATCAGAAAATATTTCGGTCGAAACGGGTATACATTTATAATCTTTTTTTATATTTTTTATTTCTTCAATTGATGGTTTAATAATCATTTATAGCTCTCTTTCTGTTTTAACATAACAAAAAACGAAGATATTTTATTGTTTCGTGAAAAATACCTTCAGTCAAGTGTTAACAAATCGTACTTTTTATATTTAATATTTAACAGATACGGCACAAGAACTGTCCGAGCAAAAAGTTACGATAAACCCAAAGGGTGTGAGTAACTTTTTGTGAGTGGCGCTTTAAAAGCGTGAGTCCCAATTTTTCGGCGTGGATGACACGGCGAAAAATGCGGGCGACACTAGATTAAACATAAAACATAACAAACGATATGTTTTTAAAAAAGTCCGTGCCCCAACAAGTATTGTTTAAAATCTGTCAATACGATTGTTAACGCGAACGGGGCACCAAGCCCATTCTCTGCTTTCAAAAGTGAGCCATGATGCGAAAAGGCCTAAAACTTTTTGTGCAAAATTAAAAATATTCATATTCATAATTTACTTTCCCCTTTTCGCTTAACTTATTGCTCTGTAATTTTACTACAATTTTAAAAATTTTTCTAGTGTTAAGTTTACAATTTTTAAAAATTTGTTTAAAATGTTTTCTTAAACAGGTAAAAAATGAAAATATTGAATGCAAGAATGGAGAAAATATTCATGTTTCAAAATCTGATTAATTTTGTAATGGATAATATGAAATACTCAATTTATTATATAATAGGATTTTTGCCCTTTATTCTTATGTTTTTGATTATAGAGATAAAACTGTTTATGGGTAAAGTGTTTAATAATAAAATTTTTTACGCTACACTAATTTTACTACTAATTTGGTTATTTCTTTTAATTTATATACCATACACTATGACAGAGGGATTGATGGGAGATATAATTCCTTCTTCATTTTCTCAGACTATGAACATGGTGTTGGGGCAATATTTATACTTTATTTTCCCTTATATAATAGTACTATCAGTTATATTAATAATTATTTTTACTTCTATAGCAGTAATTGGTAAAATTTTACTTAAAAAAGAAAAGATTAGTTTTAGATATCTATATTCAATTATGTTCATAATTATAACATTATATTTTATGAAACCATTTATGATGATAGGATTATTTAATAATGAGATGGCTCTCAAAAATAGGTATGAATTTTTTGTTTATAAAAAAGCTATGGATGTGGCGGTTTTACCTCCAGTGAAACATTATATAATGTCATCTGCTGTTATTTTTTTGAATAGCTATATGTATGATGAAATTTTTGCGCAAAAGTTTCCTGATTTTAAATCAGAAAAACTTAGACAATTAATAAAGGTTTGGAGAAAATATACCGTAGAATATGCAAAACTTGACGGAACTTATAATTACATTATGAATTTTTTTACAGCATTGGATTTACAAGATGAAGAACATGCTGAGTATATTCTTAAAAAACTTGATGAAGCAAATTATAATACAGATTTTTTAAAGGCAAATTTATATATATATAGAGGTGATTATGATAATTCGCTTAAATATTTAAATAAACTTCCCAGTGATAAAAAGGGACTTAACAAGCTGTATGGTATAGTTTTTATTAAAAACAAAGATTATAATAAAGCTTTATATTATGCAAAAAAACAAAAAGAAGAAGATGAAAAAAATTCTAAAAAAAGCAGATTCTATATAAATGCTAATATATATATACTTTATAAAACCGGAAAGAAAGAACAAGCACAAAAGTTATATTCCCAATTAAAGGACAAAAGAATAAATAATAGTTATAATTATTCACTAGATGATTATATTAAGTATTTAGAAATATATAAGTTAATGAAGCTGTGAATTTGTGTTAAAATAAACTTATGTTTACAGGATTAATAGAAGAACAGGGCAAAATCAGAAATATAAAAATTTCTAAACAGGGAATGGAACTTACAATAGAGTGTAAGCTAGTATTGTCTGATGTAAAATATGGAGTAAGTATTTGTGTTAATGGTGCCTGCCAAACAGTGGAAGAATTTGGTTCGGATTATATAAAAGTTTTTGCCTCTAATGAAACTTTAAGAGTTACCTGCTTTAATAGATTAAAAACGGGTGATTTTGTCAATCTTGAAAGAGCTTTAACTTTAAATAAAAGGCTGGACGGGCATATAGTATCAGGGCATATAGACACTATCGGAGAATTTTTAAACTATAAAAATGACGGATTTTCAAAAGAATTTTTCTTTAAAATTCCAAAAGAATTTTCTAAGTATGTTATTTATAAAGGCTCAATTGCGATAAACGGTGTAAGTCTAACGGTTGCTTCAGTAAAAGATAATATATTTTCAGTTGAACTTATACCGGCAACTTTAAGAGAGGTTAATCTTTCATTATTAAAAAGTGGTGATAAAGTTAATATTGAAACAGATTTATTTGCAAAATATGTTGAAAAAATTTTAAATTCAAAAGATAATACAAGTAAAGTAAGTTATGGTTTTTTGGTTGAAAATGGGTTTGTGTAAGTATGGAAATAAAGTTTAATACAATAGAAGAAGCAATAGAAGATTTCAAAAACGGTAAACCGGTTATAGTAGCGGATGATGAAGATAGAGAAAATGAAGGAGATGTTATAGTTCCGGCTCAATTTGCGGATCCCGAAGTTGTTAATTTTCTGATATCGAAATGTAAAGGAGTATTATGTCTAGCGATTACAAGAGAAAAGGCTGATAAACTTGGGTTGACTGAAATGGTTAGTCATAGTACTGATCCTAAAGGTACAGCATTTACTCAAAGTATAGATGCAGTTAGAAAATTCGGTGTTACAACGGGTGTAAGTGCTTATGACAGAGCAAAAACAATAGAAGTTGCAATAGCAAATGATGCTTTGGCTTCAGATTTATCTCGCCCCGGGCATGTATTTCCGTTAATAGCAAGAAAGGGAGGAGTACTAGAAAGAGTCGGTCATACCGAAGCTTCTGTTGATTTGGCCCGTCTTGCGGGGTTAAACCCTGCGGCTGTTATATGTGAAATTGTAAAAGATGACGGCACTATGGCAAGACGTGATGATTTAGTTGAGTTTTCAAAAAAATATAATCTTAAATTTATTACTGTAGCTCAGTTAATTGAATACCGACTCCAAAAAGAAATGTTTATGAAACGTGAAGCCGAAGCTAAACTTCCTTCCGACTTCGGAGATTTTAAAGTATACGGATATACCAATACTCTTGGAGGTGTTGACCAAGTTGCAATTGTTAAAGATGACGGTTCAAATAAAATACCTATGGTAAGAGTACATAGTGAATGTCTTACGGGAGATATATTTCACTCTAAAAGATGTGATTGTCAAAATCAATTGGAATCTGCTTTAAGATTAATAGAAAATTATGGAAAAGGCGCTCTTGTTTATATAAGAGGTCATGAAGGCAGAGGAATCGGACTTGTTAATAAAATTAAAGCATACGCACTTCAGGAAAAAGGACAAGATACCGTTCAGGCAAATATATCTTTAGGGTTTATGCCTGATTTAAGAAATTATGGTATAGGTGCTCAAATATTAAGAGATTTAGGTTATACAAAATTTAAGTTAATAACCAATAATCCCACAAAGATAGTTGCTTTAAAAGGTTACGGACTTGAAATAGTTGAAAGAGTTGCTTTAAAAACTCCTCTGAATAAATATAACGAAAAATATATTCATACTAAAATCGATAAAATGGAACATTTAATTGACATATAAGAAAGAAATTTATGGCAAATATAACAATATATAAAGTTGAATCATACAGAAAAGATTTTTACAGAATATTTTCGGGAGTATATAATGATTTCAAACTCAATGCGGCTTCTGATTATAACTTTGAGCTTGAGCCTTTGGATTATGACAATTTCGTAAAAAGTGTTGAAAAAGGTTTAATACATTGTTTGATTCTTTTTGAAGACGGAATTCCTACAGGTTTTTTAGTTTATACTACAATGATATCGGAATCTTTAGAACTAAATATTGTTCATTGTATCGGAAATGAAAACCTAAATGCAAAAAGAAAACTTTTAATTCAAAAGTTTTTAGACATAAACAAACATTTGTTAAATGAAAAAGTTGTAACTTATCCTATGCTTGGAAAACAGGCTCAGTTTTCATCCGAAATAACAAAATTGGGCTTTAAAACTGTTTCGACATCTGTACTTGCCTTTAATCTTTCAGATGTTAATGCTTTGAATACAATTAAAGAAATTTATGTTCCGCCATTGGAAAATAAATATACAATTACAGATTGGAAACAATCATATTTAAAAGCAGCCGCACAAATAGTTCATAATGCTTTTAAAGATTCATCGGATGCTTTATTTGATAAACGTTTTACCTCTGAAAGAGGTTCTATGGATATTATTGAAAAGATTACAGATAATATTTACGGTAAATTTTTGCCTGAAATTACTAAGGTTGTACTGTTTAAAAACAGACCCGTAGGTCTAATCTTTGCGAATCTGACAAACGATAATATTGCCAATATCCCAATTGCCGCTATATTAAAAAAGCATAGAGGTAAAGGACTTGGTAAAATATTACTCAAACAGCTTATTGATAATTTGTTAACCGAGGTAATCTCAAAGGGGAAAAGCCTGAAAGAACTAAATGTAAGCTGTGATTCCGATAATATTCCCGCATATTATATGTATACTTCAACCGGATTCTCACAGCAATACACTTATCAACAGGCGTACCGCCCGGTATCTGTTTAATTGTTGCTAAATACAACTTTCATTGTTGCAAGATTTTTTATTGATAACATTTTATGTTTATTTTTTTGTTCTTCATTGATTGCAAAAATTCTTACTATACGTTGAATTTCTTCTCTTTGTTTCCTTGAAGATAGATCATATCTGTTCCTTAATGGTTCAGGAATTGTTCCAAGTACTGCATTTAGTTGTGATTCATTCATTTTCTTCTCCCGCAAGATAATGTTTATTTTAACTATCTACATATTAATAAAGTATTTTTATTCACAAAAATTGCTTTTTTATTTAACAAATGTAAAATTTTATGTTACATTATAAAAAAAGGAGTAAGCCCAATGATAGTTGATGTTTTAACGGAATCTGACAAGTATTTGAATATAAATAAAAATTTTAAAATTGTTTTTGATTATTTGAAAACTCATAATTTAAACGACATGCCCTGCGGCAGATATGAGTTAAAAGGTAATGATATATTTTTTAATTTGAATGAATATGAAACAAAACCTTCTCAAAAGCTTGAAGCTCATAAAAAATATATCGATATTCAAGTTGTTGTAAAAGGTAGAGAATATATGGGCTACACAAATATAAAAAATACAACAGTTACGGAAGTATACAACGAAGAAAAGGACGTAATGTTTTTAACGGGGAAAGTAGATAAAATATTAGCCGATAATACAAACTTCCTTATATTTTTTCCCGAAGATGCTCACATGCCGGCAGTTTCCGTTGAAAAAGAAGAACATGTAAAAAAAGCAATATTTAAAATACTTATTAATTAGATTTTAATACAAAACAGACTTAAAACTTGCATTTTAATATATCCACTATATCAACATTCAGAGCCTCAGCAATTCTGTATAATGTTTTAATTTTGACATTATTTATTCCTCGCTCAAGTGTGCTTATTGAATTCATGTTAAGTTCCGATTTAAATGCCAGCTCCTCCTGTGACATTCCTTGTTTAACTCTGAGATAGCGTACACTTTGTCCTATTCTAAATAATAATTCGTCTTTCATAACTTTATTTTAGACGATTGATTTTGTCTATACTAACTTGTGTAATATTAATTTTAATAGTAAACTATTTATAATGATATTTTATATTTTAATATTGACTATCAATTATATATAAATATAATTATATAAACAAGGAGAGTAATATGGATAAAAATAAATCGTTTACGCTTGCAGAAGTACTTATAACTTTGGTTATAATCGGTATAATAGCTGCAATAACCGTTCCGATGATAATGGCAAATCATAAAAGAACGGAGTATTCTGCGAGGTTAAAAAAGTTTTATTCAACAATGTCAAATGCCGTAAAACTGGCAGAAACCGAGTGGGGCATGCCTGCCTATGAGTGGGACTATTCAATAGGTGCTAAAGAAGTGTTTGAAAAATATTTGGCAAAATATATGAATTGTACTTTAGGTGAAGTAAAAGAAATTGAGTATGAAGATGGATATGGATTTGCACCTATGGATAGCGAATTAAGCTATATAAATATATATCCTGCTTGTTTTTTAAATGACGGTACATTTTTTGGTTTTTATAATATGACAGGAAGTACTTCAAGATCGGGAATGACTTTTGATTTTGACTTAAACGGATGGAAAAATCCAAATAAACAAGGAAGAGATATATTTTCTTTTCAAATTGGAATAGCCGGTGATCCTTCAAATTCGGCATCAGAAAATATCTGCCATGGATTTGTACCGATGACAATTGATGAATGTGGAGGTTTTAACGAAGGTTACACAAGAGAAGAAACAATAAGTCACTGTAATAGTGGCAATTATTCTTGTACATATTTGTTATTTCTTGACGGATGGGAATTTAAAAATGATTACCCGCATAGATTGTAATTTTTAGATAAATAATCTATCCGGTCAAATTTTTCTATTTTTTGTTATAATAAGAGCAAGGAATAGATATGGTTAAAAAAGAGTATAAAAAGAAAATACTATTTGTCGGGATGCCTGATATGGCGCTGGTGTGTTTAAATAAACTGGCTGCAAACGGGATTAATATTGTAGGGGTAATTCCTCCGGCGAAAACAGACTCAACCAATAAATTGCTTGTAGATTTGGCTCAATCACTCGGTCTTAATGTTATTGATTACAATATAAGTCTTAGTGATAAAGGTTTTCTTCAAAGAATAAAGAATCTTGATGCGGATTTAGGTGTAGTTGCATCTTTTAGCGAAAAACTCCCGAAAGAATTATTAAAACTTACAAAAGACGGGTTTATAAATCTTCATCCTTCAATGCTGCCTGACTATCGGGGTGCCAATCCTTATTCGCATGTTATTATTAATGGGGAGGAAACTTCTGCAATCACTCTTCATTATATGGATGAAAATTTTGACACGGGAGATATTATTTCTCAATATCGTTTTAACCTTGATTTAAATGAAACCATGGGAACTTTGTTTTACAGAACCAACATAATGTGTGCTTCAATGTTATATGAAGCTCTTGATTATTATGAAAATAATGAATTTCCGAGAAGACCTCAGCCAAAGGACGGTGATTTTAAGAAAGCCGAGTCACTTTCTTTTCAGAAGAAAAACATCTTTATTGATTGGAATAAAACGGCGGAAGAAATTGAGCGTTTTATTCGGGGATTAAATCCTTTTATAGGTGCTATAACTAGATATAACGGTACAATACTCAGAATAAATTCCGCTTATGTAATAGAGAAAAGACATAATTTAACCCCCGGGTCAATTTGTGACACAAAAGGATCATTCAAAGTTGCATGCGGTAAAGATGTTCTTGAAATAGATTCCGTTCAATACGGAGGCTTCTTTATATCTTCAGGACGTGATTTTGTTGAACGCGTTAATCCTAAAAAAGGAGAAATTTTATACAGTGAATAAGCTTAATATTGTAACTGCAGGTTTACCGCTTGCTTCTGAAAATAAAGGATATAAAACAGGGCTCCAAATTATAAAAGATATGAATCTTGACGGACTTGAAGTTGAGTTTGTTCACGGTGTCAGAATGAATGAAGAAACTCAACAATTTGTTAAGTCTTTTACTTCCGAAAATAATTTAAAAGTTACATGTCACGCACCATTTTATATAAATTTAAATTCAAAAGAAGAAGAAAAAATTGAAGCAAGTATCCAAAGAATATTAGAAACTGCAAGAGTCGGCCAAAATATAGGTGCTTACAGCATTACTTTTCATGCTGCTTTTTATATGGGAAAACATCCTGATGATGTTTTTAAGACGGTTTATAGTGCAATAGAGAGAATTACAAATACTCTTGATGAAGAAAATAATGATATTTGGATAAGACCCGAAACTACAGGAAAAGGTACTCAATGGGGAACTCTTGAAGAAATCGTTGAGCTATCAAAACATTTTAAAAATGTTCTTCCCTGCATAGATTTTTCACATATTCATGCCCGCTATAACGGTTTATATAATACTTATGATGAATTTTCAAAAATGCTTGAATATGTAGGTACTGAACTCGGAAACGATGTTTTTAATAATTTTCATGCACATCTTGCGGGTATTGAGTATGGTATGAAAGGTGAAAAGAATCACTTAATTTTTGAAGAAAGCGATATGAATTATAAAGACCTTTTGAAAGCATTTAAAAAGTTTGACATCAAAGGTGTTCTTGTTTGTGAAAGCCCCAATATTGAAACAGATACAAAAATTCTGAAAGATTACTATTTGAGTTTATAATATGGACTTATTTTATACAAATATAAGCGAGTTTAAACAACAAAAAAACAAATCCGAAAGACAACACTTTGCCGGAAGGTATATTGTTGAATATGCGGCGAAAAACATTTACAACATTGATAATACGGAAATTAAAATTATAAATAATAAACCGTATTTTAAATATTCTGATATAAAATTCAGTATTTCGCACTCAGGCGAAATTGCAGCTGTTTGTTTTGATAAAAATCCTGTCGGACTTGATATTGAACAAATGCTCCCACGTAATTTTGAAGCTATATCAAAAAGAATGAAATTTGAATCTAAAACAAATACATTAGAAGAATTTTATGAGAATTGGACAATGTTTGAGGCGGCATATAAACTTCAAAACAGTTTTAAAAGTAAGTTTACTTCTGTTTTCAATCATGAATATATGATGAGTATAGTTTCATCTTCTGTTATTGATATAAAAAACGAAATAAAATTTTTTGAAATTAAATAAAATTTGGATTGTATATGTTAAGTAATTAGTTGAAAAAAATTGTCTTTCTAATATTTTTTAAAATATATATTATAAACAAAATAAATAAAAAATAAAATTTCCCTCAGAGGCGGATTTATAGTTTAGTTCTACTTTATTTTGACAAAGATTAACCTATTTTTTAATTTATATAAAATAAAAATTTAAAGTCCATTGCGTAGGACAGTTAACCTCTTAGTGAGGGAACAGCAAGGTGAGCACTGTCTGAGTGTCTGTTAAGACACGAGTTTGCGAACCTTTACCGAACTTTAGAGGTAATCTGTCTGAAGCACTAGGACTGGAATTTTTATTTTATATTTTTTCAAATTTAAAAATATATTGAATAAAAAATATCGAGCGGGAAATTTTATTTTTTAATTTATTTTTTTTATTAGTTTTAAATGTTCTCATGTTTTTTCAACTAATTACTTAACATACTAAAGTATAATAATTAAAGCGAAATGTTAAATATTAACAGACTTTTATCTGCTATAATATTTTTATCTTTGTATTAGATAATAAAACAATAATTACAGCATACTTAATTATAAATTTTGAATCATATCCGAAAAATCGGGAAGTGTTTCTTCTTGAGCGGGATTGTTGTCTGTCTGCTGTTTTGGAACAACCCACATAAATGAATTTATTGCGTTGAGTGAATTCATATCACCAAATATATTAACGGTAAACGTATTTGTTGTTGTATTTTTATTGTATAAATCAGGTATTTTTTCCATTATTTCATCAGGCAAAGTCATCATTACATATTGTTTATTTTCCTGATTAGTATTCATCATTTCAGAAAGAGAAAAATCACCGAAAGAACCGAGTTTATTTTTTACTTCATCGGATATTCTGCCATATATAGTCATATTTATTTGATTTGTAAGCAGATTATGCCGTCCTTTTGCAAAAATACTCATATTAGTTCCGATAGTTTGTATATTGTCAGTTATCATATAGCCGTTTTGAAAATGAAGCGTCCCCGACGATGTAATAAAACGGGCCGTATTATCTCTTACAATCGCATCCGCAATTCTGTTAAATGTAGAATTTAATATTCCATGATACATCAAATTTTGCGCATACAAATAATATTCAAATTTACCTAAAGTTCCCATTTTTCCGTTCTTGGCATTATAATCAACTTTACCTGACATTGACTTTATTACATTGTTAGCCAAAGTTCCGGGGATAAGAGAAATTTCTGCTTTTAAATCCGTTGTTCCTTCCAGGTTATCTGAAAAACCGCATAAATCGTATAGAGAATCTCTTATATTTATTCCCTTTCCTTCCATATTTAAAGACAAATTACTATGCCCGAGGTTGTATTGAGCCTGCCCTGAAACTGTTCCGTTATATGATTTTGCATTTATATTACTTATTTTCAAGATGTTTTTTTCAAGTGCTATATCAGCAGTTACATCTTTTGCTTTTAAATCAAGTATTTTAAAATTATTTATTGCCGTAAACCCTTTTTTTACGGTTATTATTGTTTGATTAAACGGATTGCGCTCATTTTTCAAAATATCAAAAAACGTATTTAAATCCAAATTTAAAGAATTCAGCTGTAAATTTGAAACCGTTATGTTCTTTTGAGAAAAATCAGGTACAATATCAAGAATAACATTTAAATAAGAAGTATTAGCTTGGACATCAGGTGCTATTATTCTTATGTTATCTTTTGAAAAACTTACATCAGCATTTTTTACTGCTGTCAAATATTTTTTTAAATTTAGTTTATATATTTTTGCGTTTCCATCAATTATAGGGCGTGTTATTGACTCATTTAAAGTTAAATCGGCATTCAAAGATACTTCTTCACCGCCTGAAAAGTTCGATTTAAAAGTTATTGTACCCGGGATTTTTAATTTAAAATCCTTGAGCGCCAATTTGGGTAATTCAATAATCCCAAATGCTTTGAATAATGGTTGTTTTGAGTGTTCAGAATTTTCGGAAAGTGAAAAATCTTTTATATTAATTGCTTCTTTTGTTATATTGGAATCTAAGTTTAAAACTGATTCTTTATTCAAAAGCTCATCAAAAACAAGATAAGAAATATAATTATTTTTATTTGCATTCATTAAAATTTTCAAATTCGCACTGTTATCTTGAAAAGTTATTTTACCCTTTGTTTTTATCTTCCCTGTTGCTTTATAAGGAGTTTTAAGAAAGTTTTTTATAAAAGCAGCAAGTTTCAGGGCTTCGATATCTTCATAAAAATCAATATATCCTGATGGATTTTGTTTATATTCATTAACACTGCCCGAAAATTTAACCTTGAACGGATAAGTTATTTCGTTTTCAGGAATTGTTATTTTTTTATTATCAAATGATAATTTAATTGTATCAGCCCCAATATTTTGGTTGCCTATATTGGCCGATATTTTAGAGCATAATATATCACCTTCATAGATTTTATCAGAACCTTTAATATTCAACTCCAACGTATTTATAAATGATAAAATATCTTGCGTTTTTTCTTTAAGACTGACGGAACTAAGTTTTATTTTTGCACTTGAATTATAATATTTACTTAGGATACCGTCTGTTTCTGAAGTAAAACTTAACTTTCCGCCCTTAATATCTACCGGAATTTTATCTTTTAGTCCGAATAAATTCACTATATTTACTATATTTAAGTTTTCAGAAGCAGATTTAATATTAAAAGATAAATCTTCTTTAATAGTACCTTCTATATTAACAGGAGTATTATTAACAAAGAATGAAGCTTTTTGAATCATTATATTATTAGAATCAAGATTTATATCGGCATTTATGCCGGAAATAGAATAAGGAAGCGTTTTATGCGAAATCACTGCATTTATAACTTTTAAACTTCCGTCTGATTTTAACTTTGTAAAATCAGAATTTATATTAAAGTCTGCATCTAAAAGGCCTTTTACTTTTAAATCCTTTAAATTATTTTTAATATTAAGACTTTCAGAAATAAGAGAAATTACTTTGAATAAATTTTCAAGGTTTATATTCTTTGCTTTAGTATTTAAATTAATAAATTTTTTCTTACCGAATGAAAAATTTCCGCTTAACTTCGCCGAATCTTTTAAGGAAGTATGAATAACGGCATCAATCAATGCTTCTTCACCCTTAAAATTCAAATTAATATTATTCCCCGATAGAGTAGTACCGCCGGTTTTAAGTGAAATATCATTTATTTTTATTTCTCCGTTTATATGATTTTTATTATCAATTTTTAAATTACCATATACTTTACCCTTTATATCGGAGTCAACAATAGGCTCAAACGGAGAAAAAGTAAAATGTCTTTTTTCATATTTTAAAGGCGCTGTTATATTTAAATCGTAAACTAAATATTCTGTTTTTCCTTCTTCCTCTTTTAAAGTACCTTTAAGTATAAAATCGGCTTTATCATTCAATTTAATATCTTTTAAAACAAGTTCATCACCCTCAAGAACTAAAGTTTTATTTATTGTTTCATCGTATATTTTAACTTTGTATCTTTTGCAAATTATATCAGAAATCAAAGTTTGCATTTGAAATCCGGCTGTTTTGGTTGTATTTATTTTGTCTGTATATTTCTCAATAGAAGTTGAAAAATCTTTATATAAAGTAATATTTATAATCGGACGCTCAAAAACTGCATCTTTTATTACAACTTTTTTAAATAACAAAGGTAAAAGTTTTACTCTTAAATCTATATCTTTAAGCTTTAAAAAAACGCTTTCATCAGGGTATAAAACAATTGTATGATAAAGCTTTAAATCTATATCAGGTTTGAAATCTTTTTTTATCGAAATATCTTCCGAAGAAACTTTAAATCCTGTTTTTGTTTCTATTTCTTTATAAATATCAGTTTTATACTTATTCAGGTCAACAAAATTTTTAATTGAATAAATTGCAGCAAAATATGAAACTGCACTAAATACAGCTATAGCCGAAACTGCAATAGAAATTTTGGTTAATTTTCGCATAATATTATTTATTTATGGCCAAACTGCCGCCTACTATTTCCGTTAATTCCTGAGTTATCATTGCCTGTCTGACTTTATTATATTCGATTGTTAATTGTTGAATCATTTCATCGGCGTTATTACATGCGGCCGACATAGCTGTCATCCTTGATGCTAACTCACTTGCTATTGATTCTAACATAGCTTGAAAAATTATGCTTGATATAAATAGAGGAACTATTTCCGCTAAAACAGAAGGAGTATCAGGTTCAATTTCCATGCCTGAAAAATCTTCTTTTGTATAATCAAAATCAATCTCATCAAGGGGCAGTATATCCCATTTTTCTACTGAATAAGACATCATATTTCTAAAACGTGTTGTTACAATTTCCATAGAATCTATATCACCGTTTACAAAAGAATATGCCATATCAGAAGCAACCAAACGTGCATGCGATGAAGTTGGAGTTTCCGCAAAACTTAAATAGGTTTTAGTAATTTTAAACCCATAATCGTCTTGCATCCTTTTTAAAGCATTATATCCTTTTTGTCCGACAATAAAAAGTTCGCAGCCTATTCCTTTTTGTTTATATTCCTCAACTAATTTCAAAGTATATCTGACAACATTTGCATTAAAAGCACCCGATAACCCTTTATTTGAAGTCATAACTATTATACCGACATTTTTGATTTCTCTTTCTTTTAAAAGAACAGGGTAGTTATTTAAAGGCTCTTTAAATGCGGTTTCTGAAGTATCAATATCTTTTACGGAATGAAGCAAACGATAAAATATTTTCTCAAGTTCATAAGTAAAAGGTCTTGAAGCTTTTACGCGATTTTCAAATTTTTTTACTTTCGCGGAAGCAACCATTTTCATAGCTCTTGTAATTTTTTGAGTACTGACTATTGAATTTATTCTCGTTCTTATCTTTTTTAAATTTGCCATATATACCTTTTTCTTTTACTGTTTATTTTAAAACTTATTTTAACGGAATTAAAACCACCGCTAACAAATTTTATACAAACAAGCTTTATTTAAAGAAATTAGCTTTGAAATTGTTTAACTTTTCTCTTAAATTTTCCATATCTTCGTCAGAAAGTTTATCACCTTTATTTAATCTTTCTGAAAGCTCTTTAAGGTTTGCATCTAAATAGTAAAACCAGTTTTGTTTGAAATCTTTAATTCTGTCATTTGCAACATCATCCAAAATACCTTCATTAGCAGCAAACAAAATACTTACCTGTTGTGCAACTGTTAAAGGCGAATATTGAGGCTGTTTTAAGACTTCTGTTAATTTTTGCCCCCTTGTCAACTGATCTTTGGTTGCTTTATCAAGATCGCTTGCGAACTGAGCAAATGCTTCAAGTTCTCTGAATTGGGCTAAATCTAACCTAAGTTTACCTGCAACTTGTTTAATAGCTTTTGTTTGTGCAGCACCGCCAACACGTGATACTGAAATACCGGCATTTATAGCAGGTCTTGTCCCTGAATTAAACAAGTTTGATTCCAAAAATATCTGACCATCAGTTATTGAAATGACATTTGTCGGAATATACGCCGATACGTCACCTGCCTGCGTTTCAATAATAGGTAATGCCGTTATGCTTCCTCCTCCGAGTTCATCATTCAGTTTGCAGGCTCTTTCAAGTAATCTTGAATGTAAATAGAATACATCACCCGGATACGCTTCACGACCTGAAGGTCTTTTAAGCAAAAGGCTCATTGCACGATATGCCTGAGCATGTTTTGAAAGGTCATCATATATTATTAAAACAGATTTCCCTTGTTCCATAAATTCTTCTGCAATTGCACAACCTGCGAAGGGTGCAATATATTGCATAGGGGCAGATTCATTGGCCGGGGCTGAAACAATTATTGAATATTCCATTGCACCATAATTTTCCAGCGTTTTTGCAAGCTGCGCAACTGTAGATGTTTTTTGACCTATTGCGACATAAATACAAATAACATCTTTCCCTTTTTGATTTATTATTGTATCAATTGCTATAGCTGTTTTACCCGTTTGACGGTCACCAATGATAAGTTCTCTTTGGCCTCTTCCTATTGGAGTTAATGCATCAATAGCAGTCAAACCCGTTGCCATTGGTTCACAAACAGATTTTCTTGTGACAATCCCGGGCGCAACTCTTTCAATAGCCCTAGTTTTATCGTAATGTATATCACCGTTGCCATCTACAGGAACTCCGGTCGGATCGATTATTCTGCCGAGAAGTCCTTCGCCTACGGGCACTGAAGCTATTCTTCCCGTTGTTCTAACTTGCATACCCTCTTTTATATGAGTATAATCACCTAAGATTACAACACCAACATTATCTTCTTCAAGGTTCAATACTATACCTAAAGTTCCCTTTCCGTCGTCAAACTCTACAAGTTCACTTGCCATAGCATCACTCAAACCATAGATTCTTGAAATGCCATCCGCTACTTCAAGTACAGTTCCTACATTTTTTACTTCAAGTTCTGAACCGTAATTCTGTAATTTTTCTTTAATAATAGATGTAATTTCATCAGGATTAATAACTGCCATATCTATTTCCCTTTGTTAATTGTTTTCTCATATTCTCAAATTTTGTTTTTAAACTGCAATCTATTGTTTTATCTCCGATTTCAACAATTATTCCGCCTATAATCTCTTTATCTGTCTTATATTCAGGAATAATATTTTTTGAAAGTTTACTTGATATCTTTTCAATCAAACGCACCTTTTGATTTTCGTCAAGGTCAACCGCAGAAATAATAACAGGTTTTACAATATTTTCTATTCTATTATTCTCGCTATTATAACATTCAACAATTTCTTCTATAACATTAAGTCTGTTATTGTCTACAAGCAAATAAAGAAAATCAAGAATAATTTCTTCAATATGAGATGAAAAAATCTTCTTTATAACTTCTTTTTTATCTTCAACTTTGACAATAGGACTGTATAAGAAATTTGAAAGTTCGGAATTGATTTTTAATGTTTCAAGAATCAAATCCAAATTTGCGGATACCTTGGCTGTATTACCTGCATCAGTAGCAGATTCCAAAAGCGCATTTGCATATTTTCGTGCAGTTTTTAAGTTTTTTACGTCTAATATTTTCATAAATCTACCCTGCCGATTTCATCAATGGCATTTTCAATATATATATTATGCAATTCAGGATTGGAAGATAGCTTCTCTATTGCATTTTGTTTAGCAATATCAACAGATTTTTCTGAAAGAATACTAACTAACTTTTGATTAAACTTCTTCGTTTCAAGATTCAAAAGTCTTGCCGCATTTTTTTCAATATCAAGTTTTTGGTCTTGAGTTTCCAATTCTATTCTGTGAGCAATATTTTCAACATTGTGTGCCGCACTTTTTTCTATACGTTCTATAATCAAAGGAAGCTTTACAACCTTTCCTTTTGCTTTATTCAGGTTTTCATCCGCTTGATTCTTTTCATTTTGAGCATCATCAACATAGCATTTAATTTCGCTTCTTAAAATTTCAAGTTTTTCTTTAATATTTAATTTCACAAAAATAAATACTATTAATGCTACCACTAATAAAAAGTTGATTGTATTTGAATGTATAAGTAATTGCCAAATATCAGCCATTTTCCTGCTCTTTTGTTATATCAATGTCTTGTGTTTTGTCTATAACTATGTTATTGCCTAAAATCTTAAATGAAATTTCATCAGCAATATCGAAAACATTATTTTTTAATATTTCCTTTGCTTCGATTGCGGAATTTTTAAGCTGTTCTTTTTGTTCAGATACTTTATTGTAAAGTTCATCCTTATAATCAGAAATCACTTTAGAACGATTCTCTTTTAAAAGACGTGCTTCTTTAGAAATTTTACCCCTGGCATCATCTCTTGCTTTTGAAAGTTCTGTTTCATAGTGAGATTCATGCTTTTGGGCTTCTTCTCTGACAGATTTTGCCTGAATATAATTTTGTTCTACAATGTCCTGTCTTTCTTGCATTATCTTTAGAATAGGCGCATAGAAAATTTTGTTCATTATAAGAACGAACACAATAAAACTAATAACGGCTATTATAAAGGTTGCATCAAATTCCATATTTTAAACCTAAATTTTACCTATTAACATCAAAGCAACAACAAGTGCATACAACGCACAAGCTTCTGCGAGTGCAGCCCCTAAAAGGAAGAAACCTACTGCTTTACCTGCAGCTTCGGGTTGTCTTGCAACTGCATCCATCAAACCTTTAATACCAACGCCGATACCAAGACCTGCACCAAGGCCTGCTAAACCTATAGCCAATCCTGCACCTAACTGTGCTAAATCAGATATTGTTTTTACTGCTTCCATTTATATTCTCCTTTCAATTAGTGTTCATTAGATACGGCAGAGGTTATATATGCTATTGTAAGCATCATAAACACAAATGCCTGAATAAAAGCTACAAATATTTCAAATAACATAACCGGAATAGGTGCTATTAACGCAACCAAACCAAGTACAACAGAAACAAGAATTTCACCCGCCAAAATATTTGCAAAAAGACGAAGAGCCAAACTTAAAGGCCTTGTTATCATCTCAAGTATATCTACTAATGTTGTTATAATACCGGTTATGCTAAAACCGTGATATATGTATCTGAACCCTTTTTCTTTAAAGCCGTAAAACAGATAATACAGTAGAACTATTACGGCAAGTGCAGCCGTCAAATTAATATCATTTGTAGGTGAAGCAAGCTCGCCCTGTTTTAAATGAATTAACCTTAATGGCAATTGTCCCATCAAATTTGCAACAAGAATAAATAAAAATAATGAAGCAACTAAAGGAATATGTCTATCAGAGTCTTTAACTTCTTTTAAATTACCCATAAAGAATTTTATAATACTTTCAGCAAATGCCTGAACTTTTGTAGGTATAATACTTAAGTTTCTTGTCATAATAAAAGAAACAACTATTAAAAACCCCATTGCGAACCACATTGTTATAAGTGTGTCCCAGTGTACGTGTAAGTTTCCGATATATCCTGCCCAATGTTCGCCCATGTATATATCCTTGTGTTTTTCTTTTATGTTAGCACATAAAAAAATAAAATTAAACAAGTTTTTTATTAATTTAAATTTATCATTCTCTCTATTGGTTTATATGCCGATTTTATAATATTGTCCGGGACATTTATTTCAAAAGTTTCATTTATTAAAGAATTATAAATGTCTTCGAGAGTTATTAATTTCATACTTTCGCATATAGCTTTATTTGAAATATGAATGAATTTCTTATTCGGGTAATCTCTTCTTAAACGCTGGGTAACTCCGATTTCAGTAACTATAATGTATTCTTTTTCATCTGAATTTTTTACATAGTTCATAATTCCTGTTGTAGAACCTATAAAATCAGCCAAGTCTAAAACATTTTTACTGCATTCGGGATGAACTAAAACTTTTGCTTTTTGATTGTCTTTTTTAGCCAAAATTATGTCATTTTCTGTTAAATTATTATGTATTGGACAACAGCCGTCATAATTTATAACCTCTACATCTTTAAGTTTTGATTGAACATAACTGCCTAAATTCCTGTCGGGAACGAACAATACTTTGTCTGAATTTAGTGATTTTACTATATTTACCGCATTAGCGCTTGTTGCACATATATCACACTCGGTTTTAACTTCTGCAGTTGAATTAATATAACATACAACCGGTATACCGGGATGTTTTGATTTAAACAGTCTTATTTTTTCCAAATTAATCATATCGGCCATTAAACAACCTGCCGATAAATTTGGAAGCAGAACTTTTTTATTCGGAGATAAAATTTTTGCGGTTTCTGCCATAAAATAAACTCCGGCGAATATTATTATTTCACAATCAGTTTCAGCGGCTTTTCTTGATAAAAATAAAGAATCTCCGACAAAATCAGCAACTTCATCTATTTCGGGTCGTTGATAGCAATGTGCAAGTATTACCGCTTTTTTTTCCTGTTTTAATCTATTAATTTTTTCAACCAGTTCTTTTTTCATTTTTTTATACTCGATTTTTTATCCATAAGGTCTATACATTCAATTAAATATATGATATAATAAGGAGTCTTAAAATACAAATAGATTTATCATCGTTTATATTTATAGAAAAATTATACATAATATATTTATCAAGAAAGGCAAATTATGAGTATACAAGCGGTTAACTCTGCTCAATTTGTTGAAACATATAATAAACAACCTGCATTTAAGGCAAAAACTCATCATTCTGAGTTTTTGAAAGATAATACGAAGCTTGAAACCTGTCTTACAGCACTCGGAGTTTTTGGTCTTGCGGCAGTTTGTTTTACTGTCGGCAGAAAAGGTGTTGAACCTTTAAAAAACTTTAAACACAACGTCGTTGAACTGGTAAAAAAACCTAAAGACCCTATGGTTAAGGCTTTAAGAGGCAGAAGAGATGCTAAAGCCGTAAAAAAATACAATCTGCTTGTAGCACAAAAAAAATTGGATTCTCTAACGGTGAAAGTACAATCACATCAGTTTGATACGAAACCGGCAAGAGCTCTGCATAAAATATTAGATAATATGGCGGAGTTACAAGATTTTGTTCAACCTCCTTTGTAATAAGCTTAATCAAAGAAATTTAGAAGAAATTCTAATTTCAAATGATTTTATTGATATATATAAAATTGCAAATAATATAAGAAAACAATATAAAGGTGATTATGTTCATATTCGTGCACTTATTGAGTTTTCTAATATTTGCAAATCTCATTGCTATTATTGCGGACTTCGATGTGAAAATAACAAAGTACAAAGATACAGGCTTTCTGAAAAGCAAATACTTAGAAATGTTGAATTTTCGGTTAAATCAGGATATAAAACCATAGTACTCCAAAGCGGTGAAGATTTATTTTGGGATTCTGATAAACTTTGTGCGCTTATAAAACAAATAAAAAAATATGATATAGCAATTACTTTAAGCATAGGTGAAAGAAGTTATGAGGAGTATAAAGCATTTAAAGCGGCAGGAGCAGACAGATATCTCTTAAGAATAGAAACAACCGATAAAAATTTATATAGAGAATTACATCCAAATATGAGTTTTGACAACCGCATAAATTGTCTTTATAACTTAAAATCATTGGGCTACGAAACCGGAACCGGCTGTATTGTCGGGCTGCCAAATCAAAGTATAGAGTCATTAGCACAAGATATAATGTTTTTTAAAGATTTAAATGCGGATATGGTCGGTATTGGTCCTTTTATTCCTCACCCCGATACTCCGCTTGCAGATGCCGATAATAATAATTTTGATTCGGCGCTTAAAGTAACCGCTCTTACAAGAATTGTATTGCCCGATATAAATATTCCCGCTACAACCGCAATGGAATCTTTAAAACCAAACGGAAGAATAACAGCACTTAACTCGGGTGCTAATGTTGTAATGATTAATGTTACGGATAATGACTATAAGAATAAATATGAAATTTACCCTAATAAAGTTTGCCTTAATTCCATAAATGATATTTTAGCCGCAGGCAGAAAAATATCACAATCAAAAGGCTTCAGAAAAGACAAAAATTGATTTCTTTTGTTACCAAGGATAATCATCCTTTATCTCCCAACCGTCTGCCATAATAACAGCTGCACACCAATAACCTCTGCTGTTTTTATTACATTGATAACGATAACTGCTGCTTCCGTTTAACAAGTCATCTCTTGTTCTTACAACATCATTACTTTCATTATCATTCCAAATAACAGGTTTTACACCAAAAGGACCAATAGTAAAACCAAATAAATCGCGACCCAATTTATTTGGTTTAGAAAATCCGTTTATATCTACTATAAAACTTCTTCTTTCTTTACCCATACCTGTTGACGATATAGTAAGTCCGGTGAAAACTTGCGCACCTGATGCAAGAGTTGTAATAAAAGAATTACTAGTCAAATTAATAAAACTTGATTCGACTCTGCCGTCAAGCGCATAATATGTAATACCATCTTGTTTTGCCTCAGAAACAGTTTCTCTTGATACCTGAATAAAAGGTGTAAGATATTTGTCAAAAAAATCTACCGGAGGCAATGAATAATCCCATCCTTCAGGTGAACCGTATTCCGCCTGTGCCATTTGTACTGCCTGAGAAAATTCCGAATATATTTTCTTTAATTGAACACATGTTTTGTTTTTTTGATAGTTTGTTATCAAAACGGGGACTGTAAATGCTGCGACTATTCCAATAATAACTAAAGTAATCAGAACTTCCGCTAAAGTAAATGCTTTTATATTTTTCATAATGTAAATCCTTTTATGCAATAATAATTATATATCAAAATATATCTATATTAAAATAAAATAAAGCCAATATTTCAAATAAAATATTGACTTCAATTTATTTGTATGACTTAATAATATTAATTTGTTTTTAATTCTTAATTTACCCCCCCCCCGTGGCGGGTTGATGAATTATTCATAATTTTATCTCCTAGTTAATTTATATTATCATATATTTCTTATTTCTTGCAAGTATTAAAATTTCAGATTTGCAAAAAAAGGAGGGGGGGGGGAAAAAAAGTAGCGCTTCTTGTTAACTGCTTAAAAAATAATACTTCAATTGTCATTCTGAAGAGCGGATTTCCCTTTTGGCTCAATCTTGTATTTCCGCTTTCAGAATGAAAGTATGATTTTTTCTTTTTGTCATTGAATTACGTAAAATATACATTATATTTTTATTTATATTTGCAAAAATCTGTGAATATATGATAATATTAATCAAAAAAGGAGAATAACTATGAATAAATCAATTAACAGCAACGGGGGGGGGTAGAACAGAGTCAAAGTTTAACAATATTTTTGTTAAAAAGCTATCATTTACTCTTGCAGAAGTATTAATAACACTTGTTGTTATAGGAATTATTGCGGCAATAACAGTGCCTATGATAATGGCAAATCATAGAAAAACTGAAACTGCTTCAAAATTAAAAAAGTTTTATTCTGTAATGACAAATGCTATAAAACTTTCAGAAACCGAATGGGGGATACCAAGTTATGAATGGGAAGGCAGGTCTGTATGCGGCGGACTTGAACAACATAAACAATATTTAGATAACTATATTTTAAAACATATAAACTATTTAAAAATAGAAGAATTAGGAGAAAATGAAAGTTATTATAACTCAATTCAGGCAATTAACAAACCGTATTGGGAAAATGTTGCAGCGGTTTATTTGAATGATGGCTCATTGTTCTTTGTAGATGAATGTATTGATGGCATAGTGTTTGATGTAAACGGAGAAAGAAAACCTAATCAGGTGGGAAAAGATATATTCTCATTTTATATTTTATCTAATGATGATGGTGATCCTGCTTTTGCTCAAACTGTACCTCGATTTAATACATGGGATTGGAATACAATATTATTTCAACCCGGGGCCGGTGGAAATGATATATCAAGAAGTAACTTTTTAAATAGTTGTAGACAAGGTTATAGTTCTTCTTGTACAGCTTTAGTAGAGATGGATGGGTGGGAATTTAAAGAAGACTATCCGTATAAATTATAATTTAAATTTAATCCAGTCCTTATATAAGGACTGGATTCTTTTTAAAGTATTCAGAAAGTTTGAAAAAATCATAAATCCTCATCTTCAAATCCCGGGGAACGTGTAGGGAGTTTGTCATACCCAGGGTTTGTATAAACAGCCTTTTTAATATATTTATTGGTGTAATCGCCCTTTTCAAAAAGTTTTTTGAGCATATTTTCTCTTGTAACCAAATGTGAAGGATTATTTGCTGCGGAGGGATTTTTTTCAAGCAGTTTCATCCAGGTTGCAGCTTCAAGAGTCCAAGCGTATGTTTCCTCGTTTAATGAAGCAAATTCATCTTGGTGTATTGCTTCATGAGCAAGCAATGCAGCTATCGCTTCAGGCGGCGCGTTTCTGTGTTTTTCGTTAATATAAATATACAGTCTGCCTTTTTTCTTCCAGCCTAATGCATCAAATGAAGCATACTGACTGTTTATTTCCGCTATATTTTTAAATTCTATTTTAAACGGTTTTTCGGTTAAATTATTTCCCATTAATGCATTATAAGAGTATTTGGCTATATTAATACTCTGCATAAGTTCCATTGCCTGCATAACTGCACCGTCTTTTGTAACTTTTTTGTATTTCTTTGCATAAGCATCGGTATCAAACTCGGGCTTGTTAACACTCATTCCTTCCGCTATTTGTTTTGACTTCATTTTATTTTCGTCAAGCCCCTGAGTTACGGCAAATACATGCTGATTTTGGAATAATATTAATCCCATAATAACTAATAATAATTTTTCTTTCTTCATATATCCCTTACTTCTCTCAATCTCATATTTTTATTATGCATTATTTAAAATTTAAGGACAATTTTTTTTAAATCAATGTAAAAAATTCAAGTTTAAAAAACTTGAAATAAAAGGATTTTAACAGAATTGTAAATTTAAGTTAAGAAAGAATCGGTTATAAAAGTATACATAATATGCTATTTTATTTGAAATAAAATATAATTTAAGATATTCTAGGTTTAGATTAGGGTGGAAATTATGGAACAATTAAACGAAAATATATACGAAATTGATTTAAGTGAAGCCGATACGGCACCTGATATTATTTTTCAGTTGAGTTCAATATTAGATAAAGATGAAACAAGAAATAAGCGTATTTGTTTAAAACTTGGTAATGTTAATTTAAACCAGGCGCAATTATTGAGCATAAAATCACTTATAAGCGGTATAGACTCAACTCTTTCTTTAATTGATACAAAGTCAACCGAAACTGAAAAAGTTGCATTGTCTTTAGGAATGATAATTTCAAATATTTCACCTGAAAATATAACGGAAGCAGCTCCTGAAATGCCATACAAAATGGCGGACGAACTAAAAGAAGAACAAAATAATTTTACTTCTGAACATGCATCTAAAAAGGTTTGTGAAGCAGATATTGTTTTAAATAAAGAACAAGCTTCATCTCAAACTCAAAATTTAACAGATTTAAGCTCTGAAAATTCCAGTTTGTCTGATAAGGCTGAAATATATAATGAAACTTTGAATATTGGGGATAAAGAAGAAATAAAAGAAGAAATTTTACCCTCAGAAACACAAGAGCCTATTTGTGATGTAAATGAAATCTCAAATGAAGAGGATATCTCTATTGTTAGTGAAAAATCAGACAACAAAGAAATTAATCAAAACGTTCAGGATGAATTGGATGTTATATTTAGCTCATCATTTGCACAGAATACATTTTATGAAATGGAATCAACAGAAAGCGAATATGAACCAAAAGAAGAGCTTACGGATATAGTAGTGCCGGAAGCCGAATATACAAAAGAAGATATAGAGCTTGAATCATTTCAGACAAAATATATAAAACAAACAATACGCTCAGGACAGGTAATAAACTTTGAAGGAAATTTGGTAATAATAGGTGATTGTCATCCGGGAAGTGAAATAACTGCACTGGGCGACATAACGGTATGGGGAATACTTAGCGGAATAGCTCATGCCGGAGCAGGCGGTAATCAAAAGGCCAGGGTAAGAGCTTTAAAAATGAATGCCATACAATTGAGAATAGCCAGCTGCTATTCAAGAAGACCTGATTCTTTGAATACGGCGTATATAGAAAAAACCAATTCTTTTACCCCTGAAGAGGCTAGAATTGTTAACAACGAAATAGTAGTATTTAAAATAAATGATTAGAGGAGCGGATTAGATGACAGGGAGAGTTATAGTTATAACATCAGGGAAAGGCGGTGTCGGCAAAACCACAACCAGTGCAAACATAGGTAGTGCACTTGCCAAAAGAGGCCACAGCGTTGTATTAATTGATACCGATATCGGATTAAGAAATTTGGATTTGTTATTGGGTTTAGAAAACAGAATTGTATATACGCTTGTAGATGTTGTTGAAGAAAGATGCAAATTAAAACAGGCATTGGTTAAAGATAAAAAAAATCCCAATTTATGTTTGCTTGCAGCAGCTCAAACACGTGATAAATCTGCTGTTAATGCCGAACAAATTACGAAAATAACGGAAAAGTTAAAAAAAGACTATGACTATGTGCTTATTGACTGTCCGGCAGGTATTGAACAGGGGTTCCAAACAGCAATAGCAGGGGCTTCAGAAGCAATTGTTGTTACAACTCCCGAGATGTCCGCAATAAGAGATGCTGATAGAATTATAGGATTATTAGAAGCAGCTGAAGGAATAGAAAGTTATAAGCTTTTAATTAACCGAGTAAGACCTGCTATGATTAGAACAAAAGATATGATAAGTGTTGAAACTTTGGTAGATACTCTTTCATGCCAGCCAATCGGAATTATACCGGAAGATACGGGAATAATTACATCAACTAACCGCGGGGAACCAATAGTAAATGATGAAAAATCACTTGCCGGACAAGCGTATATGAATGTCGCAAGAAGAATAGACGGCGAGGACGTTCCTTTCTTAGATATAGATAAACCGAAAGATTTAATGGGAAAAATAAAAAAATTCTTTTCAGGTTTGAAAAAACAGGGAAAGGAGCAATAAATGAAAACATTAATTTCTGAAATATATAATAAAATAATGGAGTTTTTTCAGGCGGATAAATCAGGAAATACCGGAGAATGTGCCGCAAACAGGCTGCAAGTAATATTAATGCACGACAGAACAAAACTTGACCCGTTAATTATGAATAAGATGCGTGAAGAGTTAATTGATGTATTTTCTAAGTATGTTGTAATTGATAAAGAAGAGCTTGAAATCGGATTAAAAAATGAAGGTGATGCGGTTGCTTTAATGCTTAATATTCCTATTGTAAGAGCTAAAACTGAAGAAGAACTTGAAGAATTAAGAAAGAAGCTTCAAGAGGAAGAAGAAAAAGTTTCAGATTCTGATGAAGCAGCAGAAAATAATGAATCTGACGGTGAAGAGATTATAGAAGAAGAAATTGAAGAAGAAGAAATAATCGACGCTGAAGTTATTGAAGAAGAAACAGAAGAAAAAGAATAAATCATGACCACCGGCTTAGCCGGTGGTTTGTTCTATTAATATAAGCTAATCTTATTATGTCATCATTGTATGTGTTATGTAACTCGGTAACAAAAATTGAATTTACGTAACATTAAAAATCATTTTCCTGTCATTCTGAAAAGTCTAAAAATCAAGCAATTTATTGCGTAGATTTTGACTTGTTCAGAATCTTACCAATAGAGAATTACAATTTAATCTAGTTAGAAGCCGGCTCTGCAGGAAAATAAATTGGGTAATGTTAAAAATGATTTAAGCCGGTTAGAAGCCGGCTCTGCCGGTTCAGAATTTTACCATTTTTAATTTAATAAATAAAAAAAATAAAATTTTCCGCTCGATATTTTCAATATTTATAAACAAAAAAAATAAAAAATAAAAATTACAGTCCTAAAGCTTCGGACAGATTACCTCTAAAGTTCGGCAAAGGTTCGCAAACTCGTGTCTTAACAGACACTGTCTTAAATTTTCCTCTCGGTTCAGGCAATCTGTTCCATTTCGTAAAAATCTTACGATTTTTTGCTGCTGTCTTGTTTTTGCTTCCTCTCGGACAAGTGTTTGCTTCGCTATCGCTGCCGCAAACTTTTGTCCTCACATATTCGGGCTGGGGCACTTTGTGCCACGGCGCCCTACTCAAAAACGCTTCACCTGCCTTTCACCTCTTCGGCATTCCGCTCTCTTGAAAATCCTTCGCGCTCAAGCCTGTCATTCGTTCGCCTTCGGCTGTCCTCATTTCGGCTTTCACTTACCCCGTTATACGGGGCTGGATTTCCGCTTCGCTACAGCCTACGGAAAATTCGTCAAACAGTGCTCACCTTGTTATTTCCTCTCTAAGAGGTTAACTGTCCTACGCAATGGACTTTAAATTTTTATTTTTTATTTAGATTAGTTTCAAATGTAGGTTGTGGTTTCTACCACAACAATTCTAAATTACTATAAACACGTCGCTGTGGGAAAGGAAATATAGGCTGTCAAATTTCGTCATCAAATTGTTTAACATAGACAAGGATGAAAAAATTGTTTCTTACGGATTATACAATTATTTTGAAAAGTAGTAAAATGTTAAACACTTTACAATGTTCTCCTTGATATTACATTTTAATTATAATATTATAAAAATGTAATACAAAAGAGAATAAGAAAATGAAAAAAGTTTCAATTGTTATTCCCTGTTTTAATCAGGGTGAGTGGATTAAAGAAGCGGTTGAATCTGCCGTTAATCAAACATATAAAAATGTGGAAATAGTTATTATTAATGACGGTTCAACTGATAACAGCGAAGATGTAATACATTCACTATGTGAAAAATATCCTGATATAGTATTTATTAATGAAAAAGAAAACCACGGTGTAGTTTATGCAAGAAATAAGGCAATACAAATGGCATCGACAGAATATATACTCCCTTTAGATGCTGATGACAAAATTGCACCGTCTTATGTTGAAAAGGCGGTAAAAATATTGGAAGAAAATCCTAATATAGGAATAGTTTACAGCCGCGCCAGGATTTTCGGTACAAAAAATAAAGAATGGAAATTAGCTGAATTTTCCCGTGAGAAAATATTATATAGCAATTGCATTTTTGCAAGTGCAATGTTCAGAAAAAGTGATTTTGAAAAAATCGGCGGTTATAAAGAATATATGAAAGACGGCTGGGAAGATTGGGATTTGTGGCTGTCATTTATAGAAGCGGGTTTTGATGTGTATAAAATTGACGAAGTTTTACTTTTTTACAGAAAATATAATAAAAATTCAAGAAGTGATTTAGCGGCAAATAAAATCAATTTTTTATATTCAATTATTTTCAAACATCATTTAGATTTATATTTAAAATCTAGCACTTTTGTAAAAAAAGTTTACGGTCAAACGGAAAAAAAATTAAAGCAATACAAAAAGTTATATTATTTGTTGCTCTTAGCATTTATAATTTCTTTTTTCCTTAACCTGATATTAGTTGTTGTTAAAATCTAAAATTACTGGCGGAAGAGAGGCAAAAGAAAAAAATATGGCTAAACTTGTTTCTATAGTACTTCCGACCTTTAATGGCGAAAAGTTTATAAAAGAGTCGATTGAAAGTGTTATAAACCAAACTTATAAAAATTGGGAGCTAATAATAGTTAACGATTGTTCAAAGGATAACACCTTAAAAATAATTACGGATTATTCCAAAATTGATTCAAGAATTAAAATTATTTCAAACGAAAAAAACTTAAAATTACCTGCAAGTTTAAACAAAGGTTTTTCAATCGCAAATGGTGAATATTATACATGGACGTCTGATGATAATATTTATAAGTTAAATGCACTTGAAGAAATGGTAAAATACCTGGAAGGTAACCCCAATATTGATTTAGCATCTTTTTCTTTTGATTATATAAATGAAAACGGTGATTTTGAATATACTCTAAAAGACAGATTGCCGTTTAGATTTCCGGAACAACTGGCATGGCAGTGTAATATCGGGGCATGTTTTATTTACAGAAGAGAAATTGCGCAAAAAACAGGCAGTTATAATATAGAAATGTTTTGTGCCGAAGATTATGAATACTGGTGCCGTATTGCATTAATAGGTAATATAGCATACTCTGATAAAAATTTATATAAATACAGAAATAATTCACAGAGTCTGACGGCACAAAAATATGAAACGATATATAAAAAAACTCAGGAAATAAAACTCAAATATTCGTTAAGTATAATGAATAAATATAATATGAGCACCTTTAGTAAACTTAAAAGAATTTGTAAAGAATACAATAATGATAAAAATGAAAAATGGCTAGATATTGCAAAATCAATAAACCCTTTATTCGCAGAAATTTTAAAATATACAGTAAAAATAATTTCCGTTATCTATTCAAAGGTCAAAACTAAAGATAGAAATATTTATACAATTTTCGGAATAAAAATAAAAGTAAAAAGAAAAGGTAAGTTAAAAGATATAATTAAAAATTACATAAAATATAAAAAAGAAGCAAAAATAAATAAAGAAAAACCATTGTGTTTTACCCCCCCCCGATTGAGAAAATAGATGTATCAATAATTATACCTGTTTATAATCAATTTAAATATACAATGCAATGTTTAAATTCAATAAAACAAAATACACAAGATGTAAATTATGAAATTATAATTATTGATGATTGCTCAACCGATGAAACAAAAAATTTGGAACAATTTGCAAAAAATGTAAAAATAATCAGAAATGAAAGTAATTTAGGGTTTCTTAGAAATTGCAATAAAGCTGCAAAAGAGGCTAAAGGAAAATACTTATATTTATTAAATAATGACACAATTGTACTAAAAAACGCCATTTTAGAACTAAAAAACATACTTGATAAATACGATAACTGCGCGGCAGCAGGGTCAAAACTTGTATATCCGAATGGAAAGCTTCAAGGCGCGGGCTCAATTATTTTTGAGGACGGAAATGTTTATTCCATAGGTCATTTAAATAATCCAATGTTTTATGAATATAACATTTTAAAAGAGGTTGATTATTGCTGCGGGGCAAGTCTTATGATAAAAAAATTTTTATGGGATAAATCAGGCGGATTTGATGAAATATATGCTCCCGGATATTATGAAGAAACAGACTTGTGTTTAAGATTTAAAATGATGGGCTTCAAAATAATTTATCAATCTAAATCCGAAGTTATACATTTTACAAGTAAATCATTTACAAAAAAAACTAAAAATCTTATGCAAATAAATAAATCTAAATTTCAAACCAAATGGAATGAATACTTAAAAACTAAAAAAGTTCAATAAAAAATTATTCTAACGTAAGTTTATAAATTCTGTTTTTATTTTCTCCGTATAATTTTGATAAAATTTTGGATATATCTTTAAGGGAATAACCTTCTTTTTTTAATATATTAATTTTATCTTTTATTTCTTCATCTGAAATAAAAGAAGCTTCTTTTTTAAATACCATAGCAACTATTTCGCCTTTTAACGGGTTATTGTTATAGTATTCAATAATGTTGTCAATATTTCCGATTTTTATTTCTTCAAAGACTTTTGTAAGCTCACGTCCTATTGCAACTTTTGTGTTAGAGCCTAAAAGACTTGAAATATTTTCAAGAGTATCCATCAATCTGTTTGGTGATTCATAAAAAACTAAATTTGTATATCTGTGTTTATTTAATATTTCAATTTGGTTATTTTTCTGCCTGGGCATAAATCCAATAAATGCATATTCTTCCGTATCTCTCGGAATCAGACTTAAAAACGTAGTTACGGCGCACGCTCCGGGAATTGACGTTACTTTTATATTATTTTTATAGAGTTCTTCAAGTAATACACTCCCCGGGTCCGATATTAAAGGAGTTCCGGCATCCGATACAAGCGCAATTTCCTTGCCGTCTTTTAGAATTGATATTATTTTTTCACTTCTCTCTTTTTCATTAAATTTATGACAGTCAAAAAGTTTCGCTTTTATTCCGTATTTCTCGGCTAAAACTTTTGTTATTCTTGTATCTTCGCAAGCGATATAATCAACTTTTTTTAAAATTTCAAGTGCTCTTAAAGTTATATCTCCAAGGTTGCCTATTGGAGTTGCTATTATATATAAACATGAACTCATCTGTTTTTATTTTCCGTAATCGGGTTAGATGATACGTTATCAAAGGTTTTATTTAAACCTGTTACATCTAATATTTTATTAACATCAGGATTTACATTTATTACCGAAAGAGATTTATTATTCATCAATGCTATCTTTTGCAATTTTAAAAGCATTTTAATTCCTGTTAAATCAATCGAATCTATATTTGAGAAGTCTAAATTTATTTTCTTTGCTTTCTCAAATTCGCTATTGTCTATATTAATTATATTTTTAAACAATTCTGCCGCTTTTAATATTTGCATGACTAACTATTCATTTATCTGTTGACTATAATATAATAGTATTTAGAAATGAATAATGCAATATTGTTAACCTGCTTTTCTTATTTGTTCATTTTCTATATAGTTGTGATTCTTAATTAAAAGACCGTCAGGCTTTGTTATATAAGGATTGTGAGCCGCAAACCCGCTATTTATATTATAATTTATAGAAGGAACACACCTTGATTGTACAAGGTTTTTGTTTCTTAATGTATTTGCTTGTGAATAAGTTTTAACTTTGTTATAATTATTTGTTGAATAATATCTTTTTTCTTTAGGTCTTAAGGCAATCATAAATAAAAACAGTATCCCAAAACCTGATAAAACCGAGGCTAATAATTTCTTATCGGCAATAAATAAGAAATTATTAAATGAATTATTATCAAAATTTGCCTGTTTCTTATTTCCGGTAGAAAGTTCTTTTGTAAATATTTTTGAATTTTCAATATTATTACCTTCAAAGAGTATTAAAGTATTTTTATCATTCTTTTTTTGTACAATAACATTATTAAGGCCCGAAGCATTATCATATATAATCTCCAAAGCTTCCGAAGGAAGTGTAGAATCAAGCATTATTACCATTTTATCAGTTTCTGAATCTATATTTTTTTTCATTTTGACAGATTTGTCCATCTTCAAAAGTATATTATAGCTTCCGTCGGAATTTTGCTGCACGCTGACTCCTGAAAGTGAGTTCTCCAGGGCCATTGTACTTATTGAAGAAAATATAAATATACAAACAAATAATATTAATTTATATGCTAAACTTAACTTAAACCTTGTATTCATAAATCTCCAACGACTGATTATATATCCTTAAAAATATTTTATAGATTTTTGCAGAACTATACATCAATCAAATGGTTTATAAAATTATCTAAACCTTTAGATTAATATCACAGTTAAGTAGCAACTATAAATTATTCATAATCCCAACAATTTATATTCCCGCAATAACGACAGACAGCATGGTTATTCATAAATTTTAAATCCGGTATAAATGTATATCCGTCAACACTAATTTTAATATCATTATTCTTGGTATATTCAATACTGAATTTTTTTGGTCCTTTGTAATCAGGATTGAACATAACCTCAAACTTATCTTTTGAATTGCACTTTTTGCATCTGAACATAATGCTTTGCTAGTTCTTTCTTTTTTTGCCTGATGCACGTTTTATTATTTCTTCGGATTCTTTTGAATATTCTTTAATATTCTCTGAATCATATACCCTATAAAGCTTTGTAAAACAGCAGCACCTGAACGGAAGAGTGAATCCTACTAATATAAATGCTATAACACCTTCAACAATATACTTTGCTATTGTAACTGAATCAATATGCATGCCAACCGTTTGAAGTACTTCATTATAAGCACTTATCGGAAGTAAATCTATGAATGGTATTGAAATATTTATAAAGAAATGAGTAACTGATATTTTATCAAAAGCCCAAACAAATAATTCGGGTAAAAACCAGTAAGTTACAATATAACAAAGAACAAGCATAATTATTGTAGGTATGACGTTTTTTGAAACGAGTTTAAAACTTCTGATTATTGCATCAAAAGGTGAAGAATCATTTTCAAGCGCATGAACTTGAAAACTTAAACATAAAAATAATCCCATAATTGGTGATATAAATAATAAAGGCGGTACAACAAGCAGTAATGTTACAATAAGCATTAAAACTATATAACCGAATAGTCTTCTTTCAATTGCTTTATTATATGATTTAAAATCAATATCTTTAGTTTTTTTATTAGGTGAAATAGTATAAAACATTATGTTAAGAGCTTCAAAGGCAATAATATAGTCATATACTGCTTTTATCAAGACAAGAATAAAAGGAAAAAGCACAACCCAAAATATACCGTACAAATGTGAATCCTCTTGAAAAAACGGAGATAAAGTTCTTATATTTTCTACATTAATATTAAAATAATATGTAATTGAAAAAAGAATGAAAATACTTATTATTTGCCCGAAAATAGGAAATGCCATATATTTTGCGCTTTTATCCAAGTATAGAAAATAAGTTTTAATACTTGAAAAAAAGATTTTAAATACTTCAATAAAATTGTTTGTTTTTTGTTTTGTCATGCTGCACCTTTTTTATTTTATAATAACATATAATATGAAAAGAGAAGATTTAAAAAATTTATTAAATTCATTTAAAGAAGAAGATTTCTTTACAAATGTGGACTTGCATATCCACTCAGATATTTCTGACGGATTAATGGCGCCTTGTGATATTGTGAAGGCGGCAGAAGATTACAAAATGAAATATATTTCGATTTCTGACCATAACACTTTAGATGCTTACCAACAAGACTGTACAAAAAATAAAGATTTTATTATCCCGGCAGCAGAATTTGATTGTCTTTATAAAGGTGTTTTAATCCATATTATAGGCTACGGTATTAATATTAATAATGAAAAACTAAAATCAATTCTTGCAAAATCAGAAAATGGAAAAAAACATAAAATTTATCGTGTTCTTCATTTAAGAAATACAAAAAAAGTAATAGAAACGATAAAAGAAGCCGAAGGAGTTCCTGTTCTTGCTCATCCGGCATGTTACTGGTGTATAAATCTTGATACATTTATAAAAGAACTTAAAGATCTCGGAATAGAAGGTTTAGAAGTTTTTTATCCATATAAAAGAATTAGAGGAATAATAAAATTTCATTCGAGGAAAACTGTATATAAACTTGCGCAAAAATATGAACTTATTAAAACCGGCGGCTCTGACAGCCACGGAAGAACTTATCATAATTTTTCTTTAACAAGTTTGTCTATATAATTTCTGACTCCCTCTGTAATAATAAGGTTTTCTTCTTTATTACAGAAATCATCAAGTATTGTTATTCCTGTTGTAACATACCCTTTTTGAATATATAAAAGACCTATCATAATGTCATTGAGCGGATAATATTCTTTATTCTGAAATTCGGTTAGTTTTTCATCGATAATATTTTGTTTCTTATAATTTTCTGCAAGTTTTAAATAATAATCAAAATATAGAACATTCAAACTCAAAGCCTTTTCAAAACAATTTTGAGCTAAATCGTAATACCCTATAGCCTCATATGTATTACCCAGGTTCGTGTAAAAAACCGAACTAGCCTGCGTATTAGGATTCAAATCAATAGCAATTTGAAACTCTTTTATAGCTCCAAAGTAGTATTTATCTTGAAGATACATTAAACCTTTATTGTTATGAATATATGCGTTTTTTTTGGCATCCATTGTCTGAACACCATATGCGGATGTTGAAATAAAAATAAAAAATATAAGAAGTAATAATATTTTTTTTAAATACAAATTTCCATACCTTCTTTAGCAAGAAAACAGTTCTTATTTTTATTTTTAAAGATAGTTTCAATATTTGTCAATTTTTCATCATTATAAGAAGGGTCAAAGTGGAAAAATGCAAGCTTTTTTGCCTTTGCCGAATTTGCAGTGTTTAAGGCCATATCAAATGTAGAATGCCCGAATCCTTGTTTTGGAGCAGCATTTGAAAGGTAATCTTCCGTTGTATATTGACTGTCATGTATCAATAAATCCGTATCTTTTGCAAACATTTCAAGCTTTTTGGAGCCCCCATAAAAACATTCCGTATCTGTTGCATATACAATAGACTTATTCTTATAAGATATTTTAAAACACATAACACCAAAATTAGGATGAGAATTGGATTTTAATACAGATATTATTACTTCATCTTTTTCGGGCTTAATATCATTTACTTCTAAAATTCTTTTAACATTAGGTTTATTATCTTTGTTATCTAAAATTATAATTTCTGATTCCGATAAATCATAAATATTATAATCAGATGTAATATCATATAATTTAACCGGAAATGATTTTCCATATACTAACTCTGCAAGCGAATTATTTAAAGGTTCATTATACCCGCTGTATCCGAAAAGAGAAAGCTTAGTTGTGAGAATATTTGCGGGTTTAAAAAAGTTTAATCCCTGAATATGATCCTGATGAATATGGCTCAATAACAGAGTAACATTTACGGGTGTTCTGTCAAAAACATTATCGGCAGAAGAAATATGTTCCTGAAAAATTTTGTCGCCAAGAGGAATAATACCCGTTCCCGCATCAAGAATTATTTTGTGATTATTAACATTAACTTCTATACATGAAGTATTACCACCGTATTTGAGGAAATCACTGTCTGCAACCGGGTATGAGCCTCTGACTCCCCAAAATTTAACTTTAAAGTTGTCTTTTTTCATATTAATCTCTTTATTTATCCAAAATAATTGTTGTGTTTCTGTCTTCAGGTTTCCCATAATATCTTGCCCCGCCCAAAGTCAGTATTTTTGTTTTTGCCTGTATATCTTTAAGTCCTGTTTCAACAAAATCAAACTTAAAAATAGCTTGTTTTTTTCTGTTTTCAATTTCTATAATTCGAAAAGAATTAGGATAATAAGCCAGCGCCGGAGAGGAAATATGAACTATGTTACCTCTTTTGGTAATTTTTGCTGCATGGTAATGTCCGGAAAAAAGCGCTATTGGCATTTTATATTTACTTAACACTGTTTTTAAATCGTTAGCATTAATAATGTCATGATTTTTTGAATCGTAAGGCGGTAAAACCGGAAAATGTATAAAAATAAGCACAACATCATCTTTTGATTTTGAAAGAACTTCATCAAGCCAGTTTAATTCTTCATCAGGTATGACTCCATGTGACGAAATTCCCTTATTTTTTGCACCGTCTAGAACAATAACCCGATAACCTTTTTTAGGTTTAAAAGTATAATATGTCGAATCAAATTTATAATTTGGATTTGTATCTTTTAGGATTTCTACAAATTTATCTTTTTTAAGAAACCCGTCACAAGTTGTGTCATGATTCCCTAAAACATAATACCAGGGATAATTAAGTGTATTTAATTCTGCCGTTAGAGCAAGAAGAGAATCTTTATTAGGTTTATCGATTCCATCTCCGGTAATCATAACAAAATCAATATTTTTTTTATTATTAATTTGGGATATAGCATCTTTTAAAAGCGGTCTTGATTTTGATAACAGTTTGTAGTTATTATCTTCTTTAACAAGAGAATAATGAATATCAGAAAGTTGAACGAATTTTAAAGTACGCGAAAATGAAGGTAAATCGCTTATAAAAAACATTACAACCAAAACAAAGAATATTAATAAACTGTCCTTAAAAAAATTTTTCATAATGTAATTATAACAGAACCGGTTAAAAATAATAAATCGGGTAATGAAATTTAATAAAATGAGTGTTATAATATAAATGCTCTATATGGGTATTTATTTTGTTCCTACATCTTGATTAATAGGGAAAGAGGACTCTATAACAATGCAGTAGACCTGCCTTGAAGCAGGAAACGGATTTGTTAAGGCGCTTACCCACCTGTGGAGCATTCACAGGTAACAAAATCATATTCATATAGGGCTTTTCTAGGTTGTCATTTTGATAGATTAGCCAAATAAATTGTTCGGACATTTTAACAGCACTAAGATTAATTACCAAAAATAAATGAATCTTTTACCTGTACATTTAAATTTTTAGGATTGTAAAGATGCACATTTATTTTTTCTTTAATTCTAGAAATTTTTAAGAAAAATTAAAAACCTGATAATTACTGATTGCATTTTATTTTTGAAATGTTATTATCTATTTATTGAATAAGACTTACCCACCGAATGAGTCACTGACAAAAAACAAAGGAATTAAAAATGGCAATTAACTTAAAAAACAAATCAACAATTATAGAAAAATACGGAAAAAATTCACAAGACACAGGCAGCGTTGATACGCAAGTTGCTTTGTTAACAGAAAAAATTTCTGAACTTACGGAACATTTAAAATCTAATCCTAAAGATTTTCAAGGCAGACGCGGTCTTATTATGATGGTAGGTAAAAGAAAAAGACTTTTAGCATACTTGAAAGATAGAAATCTTGAAGATTATAGAAGACTGATAAAAGCTTTAAATATAAGAGAAACAAAATAAATTTTATCAAAAAAAGAACAGCTTATTAAAAGCGGTTCTTTTTTTTGTTTTTTAATTATTATTACATAATGAGAGAAGAATTGAGAAGTTAAATTTTGTAAGGGTAATCGTCTTTAAACTCCCAACCATCATATTATATAAGTGTTGTACAGTAGCCACGACGTGATGAAGTTTTACATCTTTGCAAAAGTTGTATTCTTGGTTTATTAACTTCAAGGTCGTATGTCGGACCATAACCTCTAATATAAAAACAAAAAACTTTTTCTTGCATCAACATTATGTTCACAGCCTGTTGCAGTTGTGTCATCAATTTTTCTGTGTCACTTTTGGTTCTACTATTCAATTTTATAAGCAAAAAAATTAAACAATTAACGAATACTACTAAAAATAAAATATAGTGTATAATGTAATTTAACTGGGGATAAAAATCAGGGGATGTTATATGAAAAAAATAATTTTATTGGCTATTATCTTTTTTATAGGTGTTGTTTCGTTTGGTGCGGATTTTTCTACATTTAAGCTGGATAATAACCAAACGGTTGTTATACAAGAAATGCATGATAATCCGATAGTAATAATTGATACTTGGATTAAAACGGGTTCAATAAATGAAACTGATGAAAATAACGGTGTGGCGCACTTCCTTGAACATTTATTTTTTAAGGGAACTCAAAAACATCCCGCTAAAGAATTTGACAGTATTTTGGAATCAAAAGGCGCTGTTACGAATGCTGCGACCAGTAAGGATTTCACTCATTATTATATTTTGATTCCTTCAAAATATTTTGATTTGGCACTTGATTTGCACTCTGACATGCTCTTGAATCCTTTAATCCCTAGAAAAGAACTTGAGAAAGAAAGAAAAGTAGTCATAGAAGAAATTTCTAAAAATAACGATAATCCGTCAAACATGTTATATAAAAATTTAGTAAAAGGATTTTACAAAAATCATCCTTATAAACGTGATGTTATCGGAACAAAAGAAGTTATAGAAACTATTTCAAGGGAACAAATTCTTGATTTTTATAATAAATGGTATACACCCGAAAATATGACAACGGTAATTATAGGGGATGTTGATACACAACAGGCATTAAATGCGGTTAAAGAAAAATTTAATAAACCATTAAATATAGAGCAGCAAAAATCTCTACCTATATATAAAATGGATAAAAAACCTTCAAATGAAATTGAAAATAAAATTGATATGAAAGTGGAAACGGGATATATACTTGTAGGTTTCAAAGGCTGCCATCCAATAAGCAATAAGGATTCTTATGCATTGGATGTTTTAGCTGTAATATTGGGTAACGGAAAGTCTTCAAGACTCTATAAAAGTTTAAAAGAACAAAAGCAACTTGTTCACTCAATTTCGGCTTCTCATTCTTCAATGAAAGATGATTCTTTGTTTTACATATATGCAAATTATGTTACTGAAGATATCGAACGCTTAAAGAGTGCTATTTTTAGCGAAGTTGAAAAACTGCGCAAGAATGAAATAACTTTAGAAGAACTTCAAAAAGCCAAAAATATAATAGAAAGAGACACATACTATGCAAGAGAATCCGTTTCAAATATAGCGGGTGAAATAGGCTACACTGTTACTTTAACTGATAATACCGATTACTATAAAAATTATTTGGATAATATAAAAAAAGTAACAATTGATGATTTAAAAAGAGTTGCCAAAAATTATCTTGATGTAAATACAGCCGTAATATCTTTAATTTTGCCTGAGAAAAGCACTAAACCGGCTATACAACCAAAAGAGAAAAAAAACTATACAACTTCCGTAATTAGCACAAAAAATAATACAACAAAATATCAGCTTGAAAATGGAGCAATACTGTTAATAACTAAAAATCCTTCAAATGATATAATAGCGCTTGAAATGTCATCAAGAGGCGGAAACAGCATTGAGAAAATACCGGGAATAGCTTCAATTACCGCAGAAACGATGATGAAGGGAACTCACAAGTATAAAACACAAGAACTTTCACAGCTTTTGGAAGAAAACGGAATAAGAATATCTCCTTCTGTTAACGGAGATTCATTCGGTATATCCGCAAAATTTACAAAAAATGAAAAAGATTTAGCACTTGATATATTTGAAGAAATTGCTTTAAACGCTTCTTTGGATGCGTTTGACGTCGAAAGAGTCAAATCCGATAAGATGGTTTTAATAAAAAACAGAAATAATACACCGCAGGCTCTTGCATTTGACGAATTTAAAACAGCACTGTGGCAGGGGACTCCGTACGGGAATACGGGAAAAGTATTGGAAACAACTATAGCTAGTATTCAAAGAGATGATGTTCTTGAATATTATAATAATTTGTTCGATGCTAAAAATGTTGTAATTTCAATAAACGGAAATGTTGATGAACAGGAATTCATAAATTATTTTTCCGAAATACTTGAAAGTTCATCTTCACCAAAAATAAATTTAACTGATTACAGCTGCAAATTTAAACCCCTTATACAAAATAAAACAATAAATATCAATAAAGATGCTCAAGCATCATGGATACTTATTGGTTGGCTTACTGACGGTGTTACAAATGAAAAAGACTGGGCATCTTTGCAGTTAATTGATGCAATACTCGGCTCCGGTATGAGTTCAAGATTATTTACAAATCTGCGAGACGAACAAGGGCTTGCTTATCAGGTAGGGTCAAGTTTCTCCGCCAATGTTAATAAGGGAGCATTTGCTTTATACATTGCTACAAATCCTCAAAATGTAAATCAGGCAACAACAGGAATGTTTAATGAAATAGAAAAACTTAAAAAGGAATTTGTTACGGAAAAAGAACTCTCTGAAGCAAAAGATAAATTGCTTGGTAATTTTGTATTATCGATGGAAACAAATATGGACAAAGCATCAGTAATTAATGCTTTGGAAATTTCAGGACGTTCTTACGAATTTTTGGATAAATACCCTGAACTTATAAATTCAATTACTGTAAGGGATATAATAAAAACTGCAAATAAATACTTTAATAAACCCTATGTATACACAATAGTTGGTCCAAATAAAGTAAATCAATAAAAAAACTTGTAAAAGCTTGAGATATAGTGTTAAATAAATATTAGATTCAAATATAATACAGGAAGAAGAGCAGTGGGTAAAAAAGTCAAAAAAAAGAAAAAATTCTCAAAAGCGGCATTTTCATTAAAAAATAATAATACCATAATGCTTACAATAATGGTTGCAATTATATTATTGGTAAGTATAGTTGAGTTTTTTATGTATGTATATACAAGAGACAGCATAAGGGATGTTCAATATAACCTGTCATCAGAGTTTTTTTCCAATATTCAAACATTTAATATTGATTTATCCAAAAAGGATTATGCTGTAATAAAAGATAACCTTAACGCTATTTTAATGGATGATATTAAAGTTAAACATATACTTATAACCGATGAAAACGGTAAAGAATTATATTCTTCCCTCCCGAAAGGAACAAAATATATATATAAAATTCCTGATAATTACGGTAGTTTAAAACTTACATATGTACCTGATCTTAATATAGATGCATATAGGACTATATATATAAATAAATTCAACAATAATATATTTTTGCTTATTCCGGAAGGAAACGGCCTTTTCCTGAAAAATATGACCAATTTTATGAAAATATTTTTCAGTATAATAATGGCGGCCTGTGTATTAATTTCGTTTATTTTGGCTCGAAGTATATCAAAGCCGCTATTAACAATGGAAAAAACCGTATCACAAATAGCCAAAGGAGATTTATCCGCAAGGCTTGAATATACAAAATATAACGAAATAAACAGACTTGTTCAAGCATATAATATAATGGCGAATGCGCTGCAAAGATTATATTCTTCACTGGAGGTAAAAGTTCAGGACAGAACAAAGGAACTGAAAAATGCATACGCAGAGCTTCAAAATACTCAGGCAATGATGGTTCACTCCGAGAAAATGAAGTCTTTAGGTGAACTCGTTGCCGGAATTATGCATGAAATCAATAATCCTATTAACTTTATATACGGAAATATGACACACCTTGGAAACTATTCAAAAGATTTGATTGATGTTATCGAAAAATATACGGTATATGAGCCTTCATTAAAAGAAGAAGAAAAAAATGATGTTGTCAAATTTAAAGAAGAAATTGACTATGAATTTTTAAAGTCTGATATGCCTGATTTAATAAGAAGCTGTAAAGAAGGTGCCGAAAGAGCTAAGAATATTATTCAGGATTTAAAGAGCTTCTCAAGAATGGAAGAAGTGGCAATTACAGATGCAGATATTCCGCATGAAATAGATATGACATTAAATATTCTTCATAATAAATTGAAAAATAAAGCCGAAATACATAAAGAATATGCAGATAACATTCCCACAATAGAAGCATACGGCGGTCAGTTAAATCAGGTATTTATGAATATACTTGATAATGCTGCCGGCGCTATAAAAGATAAAGGCGATATTTGGATAAGATTGAAACCCGATGATAAAAATAAAACACTTATTATTGAAATAGAAGATAACGGAATAGGAATGGATGAAGAAACGGCAAGAAAAGTATTTAATCCGTTTTTTACCACAAAGCCTGTAGGACAAGGAACAGGGCTCGGTATGTCAATAACTTATAAAATTATAAAAAATCATCAGGGAGATATCAGGGTTGAATCTACACCAAATGTGGGCACTAAATTTATAATAACACTTCCTATTAATATAGATAGAGAAAATATGAATGCAAGTTTAACAGCCGGAGGCAATAATGGATAAATACAAAATACTGATAGTAGATGATGAACCTGATAACCTTGCTTTATTATACCGTACTTTAAGAGGAAAGTATGATATAGTTAAATCAACATCACCTTTAGCAGCTCTTGATATATTAAAAGGTGAAGATTTTAACTGTATTTTGTCTGACCATAAAATGCCCGAAATGGACGGGGTTGAATTTCTTAAACGCTGTTATGAAATTTCGCCGAATTGCATGAGACTTTTAGTTACGGCATATTCAGATGCTGGTATATTAATTGATGCTATAAACTACGCTAAAATATACAGATATATAAAAAAGCCTTACAGTCCGGATGAACTTTTGCTTATAGTTGAAAATGCACTTGAATACTGGCAGCTAAAAAATGACAACAGCAGATTGGTTAATGATTTAAAAGAACTTTTAGCAGGCACGATAACTGCAATTGTGGAAGCTTTGGATTCAAAAGATGCATATACATTAGGCAGAAGCAGAAGAGTAACTTTTTATTCGGTAAAAATGGCGAAAGCACTCCATTTAAGCGAAGCAACAACAGGAAAAATTGAACTGGCAGGACTCTTGCATGATATAGGAATGATTGGTGTTTCGGATGATATTCTTGCAAAAGTGGAACAGCTAACTCCTGATGAATATACAGAAATAAAGAAACATGTTCATCATAGTGTAAAGATTTTGGACGACATAAAGCAATTAAAAGATGTTGTGGAAATAATAAGATACCATCATGAATTTTATGACGGCAACGGTTATCCTTACGGCAAAAAAGGTGATGAAATACCAATAGGCTCAAGAATTATTGCGGTAGCAGATGCATTTGATTCTATGGTAACACCTAAAATATACAGAAAACAGGTAACGCCTCTTGAAGCTTTAAATGTAATTAAACAACATTCGGGAACTCAATTCGACCCGATTGTTGTAGATATTTTTGAACAGATTTTACCCGAATCTCTTAATGAAATAAAAAAAGAAATGACAACAATATAAAAGCTTTCAAAATATAATTAAATCACCGTTTATTTTGTGCTATTATTATTTAAGATAAAAATAAATACAGAGGTGATTTAAATGAGAATGTCCGTTCTTTTTGTTCAAACGTTAAGAGAATATCCTTCGGATGCGGAGGTTATCAGTCATAAACTGCTTGTAAGAGCAGGATATATAAGAAAACTTGCAAACGGAATATATAATTATCTTCCGCTCATGTGGCGAGTTTTAAAGAAAATAGAAAATATTGTACGGGAAGAAATGGATAAAGCAGGAGCTCAGGAGATTTTAATGCCATTTGTACAGCCTGCGGAATTATGGCAGGAATCAGGCAGATGGGATGTATACGGTAAAGAACTTATGAGATTAAAGGACAGGCATAGCCGTGAAATGTGTTTGGGGCCTACACACGAAGAAGTTATTACTTCAATTGCAAGAGAAGGTATACGTTCATACAAACAATTACCGGTAAATTTGTATCAAATTCAATCAAAATTTAGAGATGAAATAAGACCACGCTTTGGTCTTTTACGCGGACGAGAATTTATAATGAAAGATGCATACAGTTTTGATATTGATGAAGCAGGTTTGGATAAATCATATCAAATAATGGCAGATGCATATAAAAGAATATTTGAACGCTGCGGACTGGAAACAAAAATGGTTCAGTCAGATTCAGGTGCAATCGGCGGAAGTGTTTCTCACGAATTTATGGTGCTTGTTAACGAGGATTCCGAAAATAATGCAGGCGAAAATGATGTATTTTACTGCCCAAAATGCGGCTATAGTGCAAACTCGAACCATGCAGTATCTTTATTAAAGGAAGCACTGACGGACGGCAAATTTGGTAAGGCGCAAATTGTTGATACCCCGAACACTCACTCGATTGAAGAACTTTCAAAATTTTTAAATATACCTGCAACAGTAATATGTAAAACTTTAATATATGTAATAGACGGTAAATATGTTGCAGCGTTAATCAGAGGTGACAGAACAATAGAAGAAACAAAACTTATGAACGCTTTTCAGGGTAATGAAATCCGTATTGCAAGAAATGATGAAATAGAAGAAATAATGAATAATTCAGGGTTTAGTGCAGTTGCCGGTTTCATAGGTCCAAAGGGCTTAAAAGGCGTTGAAATTATTGCCGATGAAACAGTTAAAGACTTAAAAAACTTTGTAATAGGTATAAATCAAAACGATAAACATTTAACAGGCGCAAATTGGGGCGTTGATGTTGAACTGCCTTCTAAAATCTGCGACATAAGACTTGCGGAAGAAAATGATAAATGTGTTGAATGCCAAAGTGAACTAAAAGTTACAAAAGGAATAGAAGTCGGTAACATATTTAAACTCGGAACAAAATACTCAAAAGCAATGAGTGCGACATTCACTGATAAAGACGGAAGCGAGAAACCTTTTATAATGGGCTGTTACGGCATAGGCATATCAAGAACGGCAGCTGCAGCAGTAGAAAGACATCATGATGAACATGGAATTATTTGGCCGGTTGCTATAGCACCATATAAAGTAATTGTAGTTCCGGTTAGCGATCAGGATGAAACACAAATGAGCGTTGCGGAAAGTATATACCAAAAACTTTTAAATGCAGGAGTTGAAGTTATTTTGGATGACAGAGCGGAAAGAGCCGGTGTAAAACTTAAAGATGCCGATTTAATAGGTATACCATACAGAATAACAGTGGGTAAAACAATTAAAGATAATTTGGTTGAATTTAAGGAAAGAGCCTCAAACATAACAGAAAATATAACTCCCGAACAGGCAATTGATAGAATTATTGCAATGTAAAAACTGGCCAAAGAAAGCGGTTTGTAGTAAAATATTAATTGATAGTAGATTGGGGTTAGGACATGACAACACAAACAAATAACTATGATGCCAGTAATATTAGAGTATTGGAAGGTTTAGAGGCAGTTCGTTTAAGACCGGGGATGTACATAGGTTCTACCAGTCAAAGAGGGCTTCATCACTGTGTTTACGAAATTGTTGATAATTCAATAGATGAATCTTTGGCAGGGTATTGCAAACACATAAAGGTAACTATAAACAAAGATGAAAGTGTAACAGTAGAAGACGACGGACGCGGAATTCCGGTAGATATAAAACCTGAAACAGGAAAATCGGCATTGGAAATTGTTCATACAGTGCTGCATGCCGGCGGTAAATTTGGCGATGGCGGCTACAAGGTATCAGGCGGTTTGCACGGGGTTGGTGCTTCGGTTGTAAATGCTCTGTCAGAAAAAATGGTTGTGGAAGTTTCAAGAAACGGATATGTTCATCGTCAGGAATATATGAGAGGCGAACCGACAGGCCCTGTCGAAAAAATCAGACCCACAGATAAAACAGGTACAAAATCTACATTTTGGCCTGACCCTGAGATTTTTAAAGAAACAACAGTAATGGATAGTGATGTAATTTCTAATCGTTTAAGAGAAATGGCATTTTTAAATAAGGGGTTGAGAATAACATTTACTGATTTAAGAGTAGACCATGAAGAAGTTTTCCACTACGAAGGCGGTATTGCAAGCTATGTTGAATTTTTAAATAAAAACAAAAATGTAATGTTTGAAAAACCCGTTTATATGGAAAAAGTTGTTGACGGTATTGCGGTTGAAATAGCTCTTCAATATACGGATGCGTATAATGAATCAGTATTAAGTTTTGCAAATAATATTAATACACATCAGGGCGGAACTCATTTAACAGGATTCAGAAACGCAATAACCCGTGTACTTAACGATTACGGAAGAAAAAACAATTTGTTAAAAGATTCAGACCCTAATGTATCGGGTGATGACGTAAGAGAAGGTCTGACCGCTATAGTAAGTGTAAAACTGGGTGAACCTCAGTTTGAAGGACAGACAAAAGAAAAGCTCGGAAATACCGAAGCTTTGAGTGCCGTAAATGATGTTGTTCGTGAAAAGTTTCAGGAATGGCTGGAATTTAATCCGAAGTCTGCAAAATTAATAATTGAAAAAATACTTCAAGCACAAAGAGCAAGAGAAGCGGCAAGAAAAGCAAGAGATTTAACAAGAAGAAAATCGGCGCTTGAAAATTCGACTCTGCCGGGTAAACTTGCAGATTGTTCAAATAGAGAACCCGAAAAATGTGAACTTTATATAGTCGAAGGTGATTCCGCAGGCGGCAGTGCAAAACAGGGCAGAAACAGAATGTTTCAAGCCATTCTTCCTTTAAGAGGGAAAATTTTAAATGTTGAGCGTGCACGTTTGGACAAAATATACGGGAATAATGAAATTCAATCTCTTATTCAGGCAATAGGTATAAATATAAGCAAAAATGAAGATGATGTAAATTTGGAAAAACTTCGTTATCATAAAATTATCTTTATGACAGATGCTGATGTAGATGGGGCTCACATAAGAACTTTATTGCTTACTTTCTTTTTCAGATATGCAAAACCGCTCATTGATAACGGATATGTATATATCGCACAACCGCCGCTGTATAAACTTACGATAGGAAAGAATTCCGAATATCTCTATGATGACAGGGCTCTTGATAAAACATTAAGAGAAAGAGGTACAACAGGACTTGCTTTATGTGATAATTCGAAAGATAAAGTTTGTTCCAATGAAGCACTTGTAACTTTAATAGGCAATATGTCAGGTTATTATAAATCTTTTAATTCTCCTATAATTAATGCGGTTCCGTCTGTTGTTGTAAGAGGTCTTGTAAGGTCGGAAATAAAACCTGAAGATTTTGATAATCCCGAAAGAATGGAAGAAATTATAGCATACCTTCAACATTATATAAAAGACCATGCAGAAAATTACGGTATAGTTGAAGCAAAAGACTATTCGGTTTCTTTAAAACAGAATCTCGAAACCGGTAAGTATGCTATAAAAGTTGATTTAGGCGAAGGTATAGATCCGGTTGCAATAACACCTAATTTTATAAAATCTTCGGAATATAACAGAATAAAAACGACATATCCTTTAATAAGAGAATTCTTGTTTGAAGAAGAAAAATCTCTCAGATTAAATACAGGCAATGAAGAATTAATAGTAAATTCATTTGCCGAGCTTCAAAGAATAATAGAAGAAAGAGGAAAAAAGGGAGTCGGAATACAACGCTTCAAAGGTTTAGGAGAAATGATGCCCCAGCAATTGTGGGAAACAACTATGGATCCTGCAAACAGAACTTTATTAAAAGTTACAATAGAAGATGCAATGATGGCAGATCAATTATTCGACGTGTTAATGGGTGATAATGTTGAACCAAGGCGTGAATTTATTGAAAATAATGCTGTTTATGCAACAAATATTGATACATAAAAATTTATGAGGTAATCCCAAAAGTGGATTTAATTATAAAACTTTTAAAACTTAAAATTACAAAAGCAATCTTTATCATTTTAATGATTGCTTTTGCTGCTTCATTATATTTTTATAAAGACTGGTATATAAGACAGTACCATAAATGTATAGGATTTTATTATGTAAATAAAGGTGACAGAGCCTTTAGATTAAGGAAATATCAAAAGGCAATAAATTACTATAAAACAGGATTAAAACATTACCCAGGGCATTCGGGGGCAAGCTGTAATTTGGGAAATATATATGTCAGTTTTGAAAATTATGAAGAAGCGGTTAATGCTTATGAAAATGCACTTAAACACAGTCCCGATTATATAGATTGCAGAATAGATTTGGGCATTATTTTGTCTGAAAAAATGTCTGATTTTGACAAAGCGATTCAGGAATACGGCAGGGTTATTGATTCTAGTCCGTTTACGGTGAATATACCGTTTGTTTATAACAATAAAAAAACAACAAGTATAAACAAGGGTATAGCATATTATAATATGGGACTTGCATATAGAGGAAAAGCCGTATATATGGGTGACAGAACATATGCAGCCGTAAAGAATTTAAAACAGGCAAGAGATTCATATCTTAAAGCAAGAAAATATTTGAAAAATAATTATGATAATACTTATAATTTAGCACTTACAAATCATTTACTCGGGGATTACCATGTTGCAGCCAAAGAGTATTGTGATGCAATAAATTTAAATCCTGAACGCTACGAAGCTCACTATAACTTTGCACTTTTATTAAGAGCTATGAATAGAAATAAAGAAGCACTTACCGAATTCGAAAAAACAATTATTCTTTTGGATTCCGAAGGAAACTTAGAAAAAAATAAATATGTCTTCGGAATAATAAGAGAAATAAAAGGCAGAATATTAAGTGAAGGCAATTATGACTATTTAAAAAACAGAGTTGATTTTACTTCTTTATCTCAAGATGATATAACTTACTCCAAAGGTAAAGTTTTGGCAAAAAACCAAAAAGAATATAATATCAAAGATTTATTAAAATGTACTTATAATCAAGAATTTGAAGAAATATAAAAAATGAAAAACACGGAAAATAAAATAGAATTTTTGAATAAACTTTCTAATATACTGGCAGGTAAAATATCTCCCGTAAATACAATTAATTCAATAAACAAATTATTTAAAAGTTGTCTTTTGGTTTCGGATGTTGAATTTATTATGTGGGATAACCAAAATATGCTTCTAAAAGATTTTACCCGGGCTTCAAAATTTTCACATGAATATGCACAAGAGCGCGAAATAAACTTCAAATACGGAAGTTTATCCATATCAAACGGAACTACATTTTTCTTTAATGACACTGAGTTTTCATGTTCTTTTTCCGAAAACGAAGAGTATCTTATAGATGAACTAATATCGGAAGAAAATTTAATAATCTTCCCGCTTGTTGCGAATCAGGAAGTATTCGGACTAATGAAAATAAAGTGCGGCAAAATAGAATTTACAAAAGAATTTTTTGCACTGTTAAATGTTGCATCTAAGTTCATATCAGGGGCAATGATAAATTATAACTTAAATGAACAAATGGAAATAAGCCTGAACTTTTATAAGGCAATGAAGGATATAGCCAAAATAATAGAAAGCCAGTATGAATTATCATACATAATACCTCTAATCGGTGAAATGATAGACAGATTTATGAATTCTCATTTAATATATATATTTATAAATCAGGATGAAAAATATGAACTTGTATGGCCCGGTGCATGTAAAGATAAAAAAATATATAACTTATTAAATAAAATTAACAAAGAAACTCAATATATACTTTCTGATAACGCGGGTATAGGTGTATTCCCTTTAATTAGCGATGACAAAATACTGGGTGCTGTTGCAGCTTACAGTAATATAGATAAACTCAGCAAACAAGATATAGACTATCTACAGCAGTTAACAAAACAATCAGGTTTAACTATTCAGAGGGCAAATGTTTATGCGGAAATTTTAAAATATGCAACAATGGATGCTTTAACAGGTTTAAATAATCGCCGTCAAATGGAAATAAGATTAAATCAGGAAGTGGCAAATGCAAAGAGAAACAAAAAGCCGCTTTGCTGTATGATGATAGATGTTGATTATTTTAAAAAAGTTAATGATACTTACGGACATGCTGCGGGTGATTGTATATTGAAAAGCGTTTCAGATATTATTAAAAATGAAATCAGAGAATATGATATTGCCTGCAGATACGGTGGAGAAGAGTTTTTGGTTATATTACCGCAGACAAATAAAAAAGAAGCTATACTTGTAGCTCAAAGACTTCGTAAGGTTATTGAAAATTCAAAGACAGATGTGAAACAGGCGGGAGTAAAGGGAGTAGAAGCTTTAAACGTTACGGTAAGTATAGGAGTGTGTTCTTTCGCATCTTCAATGACTGGGGAATCATTTGTTCAAAAAACAGATAAAGCTTTATATGAAGCAAAAACTACAGGCAGAAACAGAGTTATTTATATCTGATTTTGATATAATATTTTTTATAAGAGGAAAAAAGAATAGTTTATGAAATATTTGAAATACATACTTGTAATATTAGCAGTAATTTCGGCGTTATTAGTCATGATTTTAATTTATAACGATAAGATTACACAAAATTCACCTTTATATTATAAACAAGGTATAGATTTTTACAATAACGGTGATTATCAAAATGCATATTATAATTTCGGAAAAATAAAGTGGATTAGCCCTTTATATAATATGTCATTATATAGGCAAGCCAAAAGTGCTCAAAAAATAGGCGATTATGAAACTGCAATATTGAAATACACATTGTTTATTCAAAAAGATTCAAATTCAGTTTTTGCAAAAAATGCGGTTGATAATCTTGCAAAATGTTATTTTTATCAAAAAAGATACGAAGAAGCAAAGGCTCAGTTCGAAAAATTAGATATTTATAATGATGCAGAAAGTGAAAAGAATTATTATTTGGCACTTATTGAAAGAAAAAATGATAAAGAAAAAGCGGCAAAACTCTTTATTAAATATCTTGATGATGCTTTATATAAAAAAGAAGCAAAAAGTGATTATATATTAAGCAGTGCCGATGAACTTTCTTCACTTGGTGTTTATTTGGATAATAACGCAATAAAAATGTTGGCATTTGCATATTATGAAAGTAAAGATTACGATGAAGCTTTAAAATATTATTCAAAATTACCTTTAAATGATTTTTGGCCTCAAATTGTAATCGCAAACCATAATGCAGGTAATAAATTAATTGCGAAAAAATTGATAGAAAGCTCTTTAAATTCTGATTGTAAAAACATAGACCCTGAACTTATGAAAGAAATATACAATATATATGCTTCATATTTAAGTTCTTCAAAACAAAAGAACTGGCAGAAAATATATACAATCGTAAAAGAAAATACACTTCCTGCCGAAGATTATGTTATGTATAAGATTGCCGGTATGTCATCAAAAGATAAAGCACTTGATATTTATGAGGATTTAATAAAAAAATATCCCGAAAGTAATTATGCGCCCGAATCTATGTGGAATGTATTTTGGCATAATTATTTAAAAAATAATTATACAAAAGCGCTTGAAATAGCTTCTCTTCACACAAAAACATTCCAAAATGCAAAATCAACACCTAAAATTATGTTTTGGGAAGGCAAAATATTTCTCAAAAAAAATAAAGTTTCAGAAGCTCATAATATTTTTTCAAAATTAATAAATAAATATCCTGATAATTATTATGGGTTGAGATCAGAAAGTATTCTTAGCAAAAAGAATGATTTCTTCAAAACAAATAAAACCGATAAAATTTCCGCATTTTCAAGTGAGATTGAATTCCCGATTTCTTTTTCTGAAATTGATATAAAAGATTTAAAGTTATTTAATACATTATTTGACCTTGGTGATTATGAAATATGGGCAGATGCAGATTTTAATAATCCTTTAATAGACAGCTGGATTGAGTATAAAAAAGGAAATAAATCAAAATCCATAGTAATGGCAAGAAACTATACAGACAATATGGAAATAAAACCGCCATTAAGCAGCGGCGCATATAAACTTGTTTATCCTCTGTATTATATTGATGAAATAAATATAGCAGGGCAAAAATTAAATCTTGACCCATTTTTGATTATGGCATTAATCAGGGAAGAAAGCTATTTCAACGAAAGTGCCAAAAGCCCTGCAAATGCTACAGGACTTATGCAAATTATGCCTGCTACTGCAGATTATATGATGGGGAAATTATCTTATGAAGAAGATACAACTTATAATCTCGAAGATGCAAGATCTAATTTATTTATAGGATGTAATTATTTAAGATACCTTGAAGATCGGTTTAATAATGATTTATACGTAGTTGCAGCATATAACGGCGGTGAAGGCTCGGTTAATAAATGGATTAATACATATTCGGTTTCTGATTATGATGAATTTATTGAACAAATTCCTTTTGAAGAAACTCAAAATTATGTTAAAAAAGTTTTCAGATCTTATCATATGTATAAAAAAATATATAAATAGATATATCATTTTATTTTATAAATATGGTATAATTTTGAAATGCAGAAGATAATAAAAGAATCTTTTAATATATTAAAAAACAATTTAATTTTTATACAGCCGTTATTACTGTATCTCCTTTTTGTAATGACGGCTTTTACCTTTTTATTAAGTAAAAATGTCTATTTGGTACCTAAAATAATACTATTAATATCAATTATTCTTTTGACTGCGGCATTTACGGCCGGTTGGCTCTATATTAATAAATATGGAGTATTAAGTTATAATCCTAAAGATAGTAAAGAAGAAACAGCGGTTAAAGCAATTCAAAATTTTAAAAAATTTTTTGAAGGTGTAGGTTCTGAATTTTTAAAAACAATCGGAATTTATATGGTTTTGTGTGTTCTATACGTATTTATTATGTACATAACAGTTAAACTATGTACAATAATGTTTGGAGAACCTAAAATAATTTATGAACTGCCAAAACTTATGAATGTATCTTCTCAGGCAGAAATGATTAATTTTTTAAACAGTTTTTCACTTGAAGATAAAGCGGCTTTTTCAAATTGGATTCTTTTTTCATATATTATTTCTGCAATAATGAATTATTTTAGTATATTGTATTTTGCTGTTGCAAATTTTGAAAAAGTAAATATTTTGTATTCCTTATTTAAAGCAGTTAAATTTTTCTTAACAAATATATTAGGCTCAGTTATAGTAATGATTACAATGTTTGTGTTTTATGCCGGTTTAAATTTAATGTCAATTGTTATGGGGACTAATTCACTTTCGTTTGTTATATTAGTAATTCTTGCAACAATATATTTAAATTATTACATTCTTTTGGTATTCTATTTTTATTATGAAACAACCAAAGCTAATAGCAATAACGGGCCCGTCAGCATCGGGGAAAACGAAACTGGCAATTGAAACGGCTAAAGAGCTCAATGGAGAGATAATTTCTGTTGATTCAAGACAAATTTATAAAGAACTTAATATAGGAAGTGCTAAACCTTCAATAGAAGAACAAGAAAGTATTGTTCATCACTTGCTTGATATAGTAAGCATAAAAGACGAATTCACAGCTGCAGATTTTTGTGATATCGCAAAACAGAAAATTGATGAAATAATATCAAAAGGTAAAGTTCCTGTTTTAGCCGGCGGAACAGGATTGTATTTCAGAATTTTGCTTCAGGACTTTGATTTACCTAGAGTAGCCCCTGATAAAAAATTAAGAGAAAAATTAGAACAAAAAACTTCAGAAGAACTTTATTCAATGTTAAAAGATTATGATAAAGTTTCTGCGGAAAAAATTCATTTTAATAACAAAGTTAAAATAATAAGAGCGCTTGAAGTTTGTTTTACATTAAATATTCCTATGAGCCAAGCTCAGAAAAAAAAGGAGAATCCCTATTGTGTTGACTGGTATGGGTTAAATTCTGAAAATAGGGATTTTCTATATAATCGTATTAATTTAAGATGTGAAAAAATGATAGAAAACGGACTTATCGAAGAAGTTAAAAATCTATTTGATAAATACGGAGAAAATAATATTTTACTTAATACAATAGGCTATCAGGAATTTTATCCTTATTTGAAATGTGAAATTAACGTTAATGAAGCTGTTAAAATTTTAAAACAAAATACCAGAAGATATGCAAAAAGACAAATCAGCTGGTTTAAAGCAAATAAAGATATTCACTGGTTTGATATTGAACATACCGAAATAGAGAAAATGAAAGATTATATTATAAATCATTATTATTTGGACAAATTATAGTTTTTATCCAAAAATTTGCTGTAAAAACTCATATCCGTTTCTATTATCATACAAAAACTGCTCAATTGATATACAATCCTTACTATCTTTTATGTAACCTGTTGATTTATCTCTTGTTTCATCAAGATAATCACATAATAACTCTGTTTCTTCTTCCATATCACGTTCTATATAATCATTATTTGATTCAGAAATTAACCTGCAAGTTTCAGAATAAAAATTAAGAACTTTTTGAAGCACATTAGTATCAAAAGTATTATTTATAGGGTTATAACATTTATCCATAACAGGTTCAATAAGATTTTCTTCTTCATTAAGCCCGAGTATCGGAATAAGATTTTCTAATGTATTAATGGCTATTTCAGCATGATGTGGATTTTTTGCTGTATATTTTTTTACCAAATATGCCCCATATTCAACGGGTGCAGGAAATTCATCATTTGTTTCAAGAATATCACAAAGTTGAGAAGCAAAATCATAATTGAAATTACCTTTTTTTGAACGAGAAGCTTCAATAATTCTTTGAGCCAAAGGTTTATCCTGATTTTCTATTTCTTTAATAATATCGAAATCTTCTTCTTCCGCAATGTCAATTGCATCTTGTTCCATTTCTTGTAGTTCATTAATTTTATCAAGACAATCCCCATATAAATTTAATTTGGAAAAATCATAGCCGTTTTTTGTTTTTGACATCTCAAATAATAACATTGTATTATTAAAAGTTTGCTGTAACATAGTTGATACATCATCAAGCTTTCTAGTGTGCTCTTCAACAACTCCCTCTATAATTTCTCTATGAGTATCAGGTTGATTGTCATCATATTCGTCGTACTCATCAAATTCGTCATATTCTTCATCTTCTTCATCTTCTGTATATGAATCATCATAATAATATTTTTTTACTAATTCACCATTTTTATTATAGATATCACACGATAAAGAAGTATTAGCTTCCGGAGTATCTTTTATAGATTCCAAATAATCTTTAAGATTATTATATACTTCTAAATTACGTTCAAGAAGATTTTTATAAATTGAAATAAATCTGTTAGTCTTTTCTAAATCAAGTTCTTGTTTTTCATTTTTTAAATACTTATTAACTACAGCCTTATTTATAAACAATGGAATATTTTTTTTATCTTGCACACTAATATATGTAAGTATATTATCTCCTAAAGATAAAAATATATTATCATTTAGTTTGTCTAAAGGAGTAACTAAATAATCATCTTCACCGGAATTATTTATATCCCCTTTAAAAGAAATATTAGCATACCCTTGTAAATATTTATAAGAAGGCAAATTTAAGTCGGAATTATTCTTAAAATTTTTCGGAGATAATGAATCGGCGGAAAATACTGGCGCTAGAGAATTAGTTTTCTCTAATGGATTTGATATTTTATTATAAAAAGATTGACTTAAAGATGCAATTTTCATTATTTCTTCCTCTCAACAACAGAAAATAAAAATCAAAAAGAATTTTATTTGCCGAAAAATTTTATATATTTTAACAATTTTTAAGAAATAGTTTACTAATAACTTATCCAAAAATTGTAAAGAGTTAAATAATAAAATATAAACATTGCTTGATTTTTAATTTTTAGCATTCAATAATTAAAGTTAGGGAGTGATAGCATTGGCTGTCATGTATTATCCGAAAAGAATAACGCGGGATGGAGCAGTCTGGTAGCTCGTCGGGCTCATAACCCGAAGGTCGTTGGTTCAAATCCAGCTCCCGCAACCATTTATCAAAAGAGGGTTTCAAGGTTTTTGAAATCCTCTTTTTTATGTTTCTTAAAATCAATTTGTGCAACTTTTGTGCAACTAATTTGCCCATAGAAATAACATTAAAAAATATTACAATTTTATTTCAAATTAGCAACTATTTTTTTTATTTCTTTTTAATGCTGTAATTTAACGACCAGATTGATTTGTACGGATACTTTGATTATTTTGGACAGCCCGCACAGCGAGGGCGTTTTCAGGTCGGAAAATTAAGTTTACTAAAAAAATCAAACTGCCGAACTGGACTTTTTTCGGACTGTACGGATAGTTTGATTTTTTCTTAATATAGCTGGGTTTAGCACCGTTTTTAAGGTGTAC
>CALUTD010000009.1 GCA_944323625.1 Candidatus Gastranaerophilales bacterium | reverse complement strand
TTCTAACTTGCTTAACTTGTAATTCTCAGTTGGTAAGATTCTGAACAGTGCGAAAAATTAACAGATTTAGATGAATTAATTTTTCTGCACTTTCAGAATGACAGTATGATTTTTTCTTTTTGTCAATGAATTGTGTAACATATATACGGATGAAAATCTATAGTATTATTTTTAAGCAGTTAACAAGAAGCTTCCATTTCGTCAACCTGAACTTGTTTCAGGTTCTTACCGGCTTGGGAGAATAACATTAAGTTATAAATATAAAACCCCGCAAAATACATGTGTAATTTAGAATCTTACCGATTTGGGATTTTTTCTTAGAACAACTAAAATATAAATAAAAAATTTCCAACCTGATATTTCTTATTCAACATATTCTTAAATTCAAAAAAATAAAATATTTAACGTTTTTTCATTTTTCTTATATAATAGAAGAGTGCACAAAATATATCGAGGATTATTATGCTTTTTACAATAGACAGAGATACTTTGTTAAATAAATTGAGAGTAGTAGAAAAAGTTACATCTCAAAGAGGAAATGTCCAGCCGGTACTTGCAAATGTTTTAATGGAAGTAAAAGACAGTATACTTCATTTGAGTGCTACTGATTTGGAAATTTCTGTAAAAGCAAATGCTGTAGTCGCCGTTGAAAAAGAAGGTAAAATAACCGTTCCGGCAAAAAAATTAGTGGAAATTGCTTCAAGACTTCCTGATAAACCTGTTGAATTTTCTTTAAATGAAGATACTAATGTAGTCAGTGTTTCCTGCGGAAATTCGAAGTTTGAAGTAATTGGTATTTCTGCAAGTGAATTCCCGAAAACTGAAGATGAAATTCCAAATGGTACAGAAATAGAAATAGAAATGGAACCTTTCCTGAAAGCTATAAAAAATACGGTATATGCGGCTGCAAATTATGAAAACAGAAATGTTATTTCAGGTGTTTTCTGTCAAATAAAGGGCAACAAGCTTGAAATGGCTGCAACTGACGGTAACAGGTTGACAAGAATAATAGAAAATATCAATAATGAAGCTGCAAAGACAGCAAAAATTGTAATACCTTCAAAAACTTTAAATGAATTTGTAAGAATTTGTTTCTTTTTACCGGAAGAAAAAGTAACTTTGATAGTAGATAATTCTAAGTTAACATTAAAAACTACCGGATTTTCAATAAATTCAAGGTTAATAGAAGGTGAATATCCGCCTTATGAGCAGTTAATTCCAAAATCAACCGCAAATAATGCAAGCGTTAAAAGACATGATTTAATCAATGCATTAGACAGAGTTTCAATAATGGTTAATGACAGAACAAGCATAGTAAAATTCGTATACAGCGGAAACAAACTCACATTAAAAGCGGAAACTCCGAATTCGGGAACATCAGAAGATGTAATTGATTGCGAATATCAAGGTGAAGATTTATCTATTGCGTTTAATTACAAGTATGTTTTAGATTCAATAAAAACAATGGAATCGAAAAAAGTAAAAATAGGTTTAACGGGAAGTCTATCCGCAACACTGTTTAAACCTGACAGTGAAGAAGATTATATTTGTTTGATAATGCCTATTCAAATAAGGTAAAAAAGATGAAAGTTAGTGTTAAAGTACCCGCAACAACTGCAAATATAGGACCTGGTTTTGATTGTTTGGGGTTGGCATTACCTATATACAATGAAATAACCGTAGAAGAAACGGTTATGCCCGGCAGTGGGATTGAAATAAATATAATTGAAGACAATGAAACGCTTGATGTTCTTTCAATTCCAAAAGACGAAAATAATATTGCATATAAAGCAATAGAACTTTTATATAATTTCATAGGGCAAAGTGTTAGTGACATAAAAATAACAATAAAAACAAACATACCCGTTACAAGAGGACTTGGAAGCAGTGCCAGTGTTATAGTCGGCGGACTTATGGCCGCTAATAAACTTTTGGGTGAACCGGCGGATGAAGCGGTATTACTTTCAATTGCTTCAGAGGTTGAAGGTCATCCTGATAATGTTACTCCTGCGCTTGTGGGAGGCTTTTGTTTGTCATCACTTGAGGCTGACGGAAGTGTTTACTACTCAAAGCTTGATTGGCCTTTAAACTGGAAATTAACTGTTCTGATTCCTGATTATGAACTTGATACAAGTATTGCAAGGTCTGTACTCCCTGATTGTGTTAGCATTCCTGATGCAGCATATAATATAAGAAAATGTGCAATGCTTATTGATGCGGTTTATAAAAAAGATGCACAATTAATGAAAAAATGTTTGAAAGATAAAATTCATCAACCGTATCGCGAAAAATTAGTTAAAGGCTTTAAAGAATTAAGTGAATTACTTGAAAATAAAAATGACATAATAGGTTGTGTAATCTCGGGGGCGGGGCCTACAATTTTGGTTATTTCAGAAAATGATGGATTCGAAAAAGTTAAAGATGATGTTAAGCTTATTTTCAAAGAATTAAATGTAAATTGTGATATAAGAACATTAAGTATCGAAAATGAAGGTACAATAGTGATATAAATAGGATAAAAGGAGAGGCTAAAATGAAAAAATCAATTAAAGATTTAGGCGACATTAAAGGTAAAAAAGCCCTTGTAAGAGTTGATATTAACGTTCCTTTAGATGAAAACAAAAATGTATCTGATGATACAAGAATACAGGCAATATTACCTACATTAAACTTTTTAAAAGAAAAAGGTGCGAAAATTATATTAATGGCTCATTTAGGCAGACCAAAAGGCGAAAAGAACATGGAGTTTACACTTGCGCCGGTTGCAAAATATATGTCTAAACTTTTAGGTGAAGAAGTTATGTTTATTCCTGATGTAGAAGATGCACCTAAAATGATTGAAAATTTAAAAGACGGACAAATTGCTTTATTGGAAAATATCAGATTCTATAAAGCGGAAGAAGCAAAAGATGATGATATGACTTTTGCAAATCAACTTGCAAAATTAGGTGATTTTTATGTAAATGATGCTTTTGGAGCAGCACACAGAAATCATACTTCAACCGCAAAATTGGCAAAAGTTTTAAAGCCTGCAGTTTCGGGTCTTTTGATGGAAAAAGAAATCAGATGTTTATCACAAGCATTGGATAATCCTGAAAGACCATTTACGGCAGTAGTCGGCGGTGCAAAAGTTTCTTCCAAAATAGGTGTTTTGGAAAACTTAATAGATAAAGTTGATAATTTAATTATTGGCGGCGGTATGGCTTATACATTTGTAAAAGCTAACGGCGGAAAAATAGGTAACTCTATATGTGAAGATGATCAACTTGATGTTGCAAAAGCTATAGAAAAGAAAGCTGCGGAAAAAGGTGTTAAGCTTGTTATGGCTACAGATGTTTTAGTTACTGATGATTTTTCAGGTAACGGAACGAATAAATTTGTTAAAATTGATGAAATTCCTGATGGATTTGAAGGTGTTGATGCAGGTTTGGAATCAAGAAAAGCGTTTGCAGATGTTTTAAAATCTTCAAAAACAATATTAATGAACGGACCTGTAGGTGCATTTGAAAATCCGAAGTTTGCAGAAGGAACAAAAGCTGTATTGGAAGCTATTGTTGAAGCAACAAAAAATGGTGCTGTATCTGTAATCGGCGGTGGTGATTCTGTATCGGCGGCTAAGAAATTCTGTAAAGCTGATGATTTTACCCATGTTTCAACCGGCGGAGGTGCTTCATTAGAATTTATTGAAGGTAAAGTATTACCCGGCGTTGCAGCATTGGATGATAAATAAACAAATTGTTATTATTCATAAAAGGAGAAGTTTTAACTTCTCCTTTTTATTGTTTTTTATTCCTTTAAGCCGCCATTTAAAATATCATTAATCAAATATTTTCTTCCCAATATAAATAAGGCAATTACGGGGACTGAACATATTATACAATAAGCTGTTAAAGCACCCCAGTCGGTTATTTCTCTGAAACTGCCTTTAAAATTTGCCAGTGCTAAAGGTAAAGTTCTCATAGTATCAGAGTTAGTAACAATTAAAGGCCACATAAAACTGTTCCACGTAGTAATAAACGTGAAAATTGCCAGTGTTATGACCGCAGGCAAAGCCATAGGCAGTGCAATTTTACAGAAAACTTCAAAAGAATTGCAACCGTCAATTTTAGCAGATGATTCCATATCGTCAGGCATGGATTTAAACCACTGACGCATTAAAAATACTCCAAAGCCGCCAAAAAGCCCCGGTACAATTAATGCTTGATATGTGTCTATCCAATTAAACTGTTTCATTATAAAAAATAAAGGTACTATATTAACTTGCGGAGGTATCATCATTGATATGAGAACTAATATAAATAACGGTTCTTTATACTTAAAATTAAAGCGGGCAAAAGCATATCCGGCCATAGAAGCAATTATTACCTGGCCGAATGTAGTTGCAATTGCAACAAACATGCTGTTGTAAAAATACCGAAATATATCAACATTTTTAATAACATATTTATAATTTTCAACTACAAACGGAGAGGGCAAAAAACTTATAGTTTGAGAGAAAATTTGTTTATCTGTCATAAACGAAAGAACAAACATATAGAAAAACGGAAGCAGCATAGATATTCCGCCAAGTACTAATAATGTATAACCTATAATTTTATAAATATTCTTCATAAATTTATAATATCATTTTTTTTATAATGTAAATAAATATTTAATTAAAAAAAATACAATAAAAGTTTACATTTTAATGAATATTTTAAACTTTTTGGAGGAATGAATTTTCACTAAATTTTATTATTATTTATTTGTCAGGAAAATAAATAATAAAATCTGCACAAATGAGATAATTTAGGACTATTAATTAATGAATACCAAAAAAAAGGAAGAAATAAAACTAGCAATTCATAGCTGCAAAATGAAGCTTCAAACTATAATGCCGCATCTTTCAGAGGATAAACCTGCTTTGAATGAAACTTTTAATAAACTATTAATAGAAAAAGCAGTTTTGCGTGATAAACTAATGAAAGATAATACAAAATCTTTTCTTTTCCGAATTATAAAAAAAGTGAATCAAAAACAAAAGAACCATATTTGTGATTATTTTAGAGGTAATGTTTGATATTTGTTCTTTATTTGCGGCTGCAGCCAAATCATTTATTTGAAGGGTTGTTTGATATTAAGAAAGAGAATAATATATAATAAGGGAAATTATATATGGAAATTTCAGGCGGCAATTACAACAACCCGGTTAATTTTTATACGAAAAATACCGAAAATATGATAAATACGGTTATTGATAAAGATAATCGTTTATATGGTGAAAATGTTTTTGCGTCTGAATTTAAAAGTGAAAATACAACAAAACCTATAAAAAAATCAACAAAAAAACATAAAAGAAATAAACGACTTAATACTTATGATACCGATTATCTTCCCGATGAAATAGATGAAGAATTTCAAAAAGAAGAAGGTAATAATTTTTTTGTAAAGAAAGACAATAATAAGATTTCTGAAAACATGAAAAAGGCTGCAGAATATTTTTTTACATCAATACCTTTAGTAAATTATTTTTACTTAAGACAAAAAAAGAAGAAAATAGAAAATACTATTCAAAAGCTTAATAATATAAACCAAAATATAGATGATTTGATGAATAGTGCTATCCCATTCGGAGAGAGTACATCTATGTATACAGATATAGCAAAAAATTTAACAGAGGCCGCAAATATAATAGGAAAAGCTAATAAAAATCGATAGAAACTTAAAAAATTTAAACATATATTAATTTTCTATAATATTTGTAAGTTTTTTTCTTTACTATTTTTCTGATTTACAATACTATGTAAATAAGTAGTGTATAATAAAACCATGCTATATGCGGTAAAATAGAAAGTAATAGAAAAAAAAGAGGGCGAATAAGTGGAAAATTTTGTTCCGGACATTTTTGGCAAGAAAGAGAATACTAACGGTTCAACACCCGTACAGTCAGGTGTGACTCCGGCAGATATAAAAGTTATAGGTGTTGGCGGTGGCGGTGGTAATGCCGTTAACCGAATGATAAAAGCAGGTCTTGGCGGTGTAGAATTTTGGGCTATGAATACAGATGTCCAGGTTTTGGAAATGTCATTGGCTGAAAATAAAATAAGAATTGGAAGTAAACTTACAAATGGATTAGGTGCCGGCGGTAATCCTGAAAAAGGTGAAAAGTCTGCCGAAGAAACCAGGGATGATATAGTTAATGCAATAGGCAAGGCAGATATGGTATTTGTTACTGCAGGTATGGGCGGCGGTACCGGAACAGGAGCTGCTCCTGTTGTTGCCAGGATAGCAAAAGAACTTGGTGCTTTAACTATTGGTGTTGTTACAAAACCTTTCAGTTTTGAAGGTAAAAAAAGAATGAATCAGGCACTTCAAGGCTTAGAAAAATTAAAAGAAACCGTTGATGCTTTAATTGTTATTCCTAATGATAAACTGCTTGAAGTTGTTGACAGAAGAACAACGATGAGAGAAGCTTTTCAAGTTGTTGATGAAGTCTTATTAAGAGGTGTTCAAGGTATTTCGGATATAATTACCGTTCCCGGTATGATAAATGTTGACTTCGCAGATGTAAGAAGTGTAATGGAATCATCAGGTTCCGCATTAATGGGTATAGGCCGCGGAACTGGAGAAGGCAGAGCTTTAGAAGCTGCTAAATCGGCTATTAATTCGCCGCTGCTTGAAACTTCTATTAATGGTGCTTCGGGTATTATTATGAATGTTACCGGTGGTCCTGATATGACTCTTTATGAAGTTACGGATGCTGCTCAAGTTATTCATGATGCTGTTTCTGAAGATGCGACTGTCCACTTTGGTTCTGTTATTGATGACAGAATCCAGGGAGAAATTCAAATTACAGTTATCGCAACAGGATTTGAACTTAAGAAAAATGAAGTCGAAAAATTTAATCAACAAGAACAGGAAAAAACACTTGGAGCAATGGATTTATTTGGTACGGCAGGAAATCTCGGTACCGGTCAATCTCAAAAATTATCTAAAGCGGCAAATGATTTTGCAAATAATATTTTAGATATTCCTGAATTCTTGAAAAAGTAAAGATTAACAATAAAATAATAAAATGAAGAAGTAATTTATATATTGCTTCTTCTTTTTGTTTGATAACTGATGCTCTGTTTTCTGCTGGCTATTGCAATGATATTTAGTCCAAAAATTTTATAGTTATTTGTGGCTTTATAAGTCCTAATATTAAGAATTTATTACGGGGTATATGTAATCATTTTATTTGATATTAAAGATTTTTATCAGATATATAAGCTTTTTTCTTTAAAATTAGTTTTAGATTTGATTATTAATTATTTTTTTGTGCTAATATTTTATAAGTAATTTTCTAACCATGTTTAAAATAAGTTTTGAGGGAAAATGGATTACGGTTTATTTGATTTAAAAGTATTTGGTGATAACAGAGGGCATTTAGTATCGTTTGAAAAAAACGTAAATTTGCCGTTTGAGGTTAAAAGAGCATTTTATATTTTTGACACAAAGCCATTAATAGCACGCGGGCAGCATGCAAATAGGAATTCAGAATTCTGCATGATAGCAATAAATGGTAGTTGCAAAGTCAAAATTACCACGGGGGGGGGGATTTCGACTACCGTAAGCCTCGATACTCCGCATAAGGCTCTTTATTTAAACAAAATGGTATGGAAAGAAATGTATGATTTCTCATATAATGCCATTTTGTTAGTTTTGACAAATACTCATTACGACGAAAGCGAATATATAAGGAATTATGATGATTTTTTGAAAGAGGTAAGTGTGCATGCTTAACTTGCAAGACTTAATCTTTGAAAAAAAATTATCAAGAATTGAGTTGTATGATTATAAGAACAGTTCCTGTTGTAATTATAAAATATCGGTATACAGAAACCATTCGTTTGAATTAGTTGAACATACAATAAATTTATATTTGGATTATGCAGATATAAAACCTGAATTTATATATAGTGATTATGATGATTCAATGTCTTTTTTAAATTTGGATTTATCATCCGATTTAATAATTGTTTGGGTTGATACAAGCCGTTATAAAATAAATGATATTCAACAGTTTTTAAATGAAAGATTAGAATATCTTTCTTCGATTTTTAAAAAACAAATAATATTTGTACCTTTCGGACAGAATATTAATATTACAAAATCAAATATAATAACTTACAATTTAAATAAAATAAAAGAAGAATTAAAAGAAAAATATACAGATGAAAGACTTGAAGCATTTTCGGGAACAAAGTTAAGTCCTAAAGCATTAATGGTGATTGCAAAAGATTTAGGATTAAATTATATACCTTCACTTCTTAAAACTCCAATAAAGGCAGTGATTTTTGATTTAGATAATACTTTGTATAAAGGTGTATTAGGAGAGGATGGATATAAAAACATTATCTTAACTGAAGCACATAAGAAACTGCAGGAAAAAGCTGTTCAGTTGGCAAAAGAAGGTTTTTTTATTTGTATTGCTTCAAAAAATGAAGAAGAAGATGTTATTGAAATGTTTAAAAACAGACAGGATTTTCCTCTTCAATTGGAAAATATAACAAAAATGTGTGTTTCTTGGGAATCAAAGGCTGATTCAATCTCTAAAATTCAAAAGTTTTTGAATATTGGCGTAAAAGATATGCTTTTTGTAGATGATAATATGGGTGAAATTGCTTCTGTTAAAACTGAACATCCTTTAATAAACGTTATACTGGCTAAAGATGATGCAAATATAACATTAAATGTATTAAATGAATTCCCGCGAATGCTCAAATTAAAAACAAATTATGAAGATTCTCTGCGTCAGAAAGATACACAGGCAAATGAAGAAAGAGAAAGACTAAAAAATACTCTGACAAAAGAAGAATTTTTGAAAAATCTTGAAATGGAGTTAACATACGGTTTAAACATAAAAAAACAGATTCCTCGTATATCAGAACTTGCGAATAAAACTAACCAATTTATATGTTCTTATAAAAGGTATTCGCAAAAAGAAGTTGAAGAAATAATGAATGACAAAAATTCTTTGATAATAACTGTTTCTTTAAAAGATAAGTTATCGGAAAGCGGAATTATTGGAGTGATGGTTTTTCGAAATAAAGAGGAATATGTAAACATTGAAGAATGTTTTATTAGTTGCAGAGCTCTTGGAAGAGGGATTGATGAGAATATAGTTTTATATCCCGTTCAAGCTGCATTGGAGTTTTTCGGTAAAAATAGGATTAAATTGGATTTTGTTCGAGGCGAAAGAAATAAACCTGCGGAAGATTTTATCAATAAAAATCTAAAAGAATATAAAAATACAATAAATATATTTGATAAAAAAATCAATAATGATTTAGTTAAAACAGTTACAGAGAGGGATTTGTGATGGAAGAAAAGGTAATAAATATAATATCATCAATAACAAAAATCAAAGAGGTTGAATTAAAGAACTCTTTAGATAAAGAAAATTTATGGAATTCACTTAATCGTGTTGAAATTATAATTGCCATTGAAGATGAATTTGATATTTCTTTTTCTCAGGAAGAAATATCCGAGATGAAAACAATATCCCAAATTTATGAAGCTATAAAGGGTAAAATGTAAGATGAAGCATAGTATTACAACATCGGGGTTTTTATATAGAATAAGACCGGTGGATATTAGTGATGCACAATTTATTATCGATGTCAGACTTGAGGATAAAGAAAGAAATCGCTATATTCACGAAATATCCGATGATGTTGAGTTGCAGAAAAAATGGATAGAAAACTATCTGAAGCGCGAAGGTGATTATTATTTTGTTGTTGAAAATATGTTAACCGGAGAAAAAGAAGGCCTGATAGGGATATACAACATTTCGAATAATAAGGCCGAATGGGGAAGGTGGGTAATAAAAAAAGATTCTTTTGCGGCTTTAGAAAGTGTAAGTTTAGTTTATAAAACAGGTTTTGAAAAACTCGGTTTAGATGAGCTTTATACCCGCACGATTGAAAATAACGAGCAGGTTGTTAATTTTCATAAAAATATAAATGCCAAATTCAGAGCTCAACTTATTAATGAAGTTGAGCTTAACGGCAATAAATATAATGTAATAGAGCAATATGTCGATAAAAATTATTATTTTGATACTATAAAAAACGAATTGGAAGATAAATGTTTTAAAATATTCCAAAGAAATTTAAAACATGCAATAGGTGATTTTGAATTTCATCACATAGGTGTTGCTGTTAAATCAATTAAAAAAGAATTTGAAGTATTTTCTCTGCTTGGTTATAAAAAGGAAGATTACTTTGAAAAAGATGAACTTCAAGGAGTAAAAGGTTTATTTATAACAGCAAAAAATCAACCTCGTATTGAACTTTTGGAAAATTTGGAAAATTCGCATACTCTTGATTATTTTGTAGAGAACAAAATAAAGATGTATCATTTTGGCTATTTGGTCAGTGATATTGAAAAGTGTTTTGATATTTTTGTTAACAAACTTAGAGCAAAAGTAGTTTCTGAAATGAAGAAATCATTATATTTTAAACAGAACAGAATATGTTTTTTAATGTTAAAAAATATGTTTATGATTGAGCTTATTGAAAGTAAGAGAGATTAAAATGGCAAATAAAGAAAAAATCGTATTTTATTTTCCTTGGAAGGAGCTATCGGGAGGTCCTTATTATTTAACAAAACTTGCCGATGATTTAGCAAATAATCAAGAATATGAAGTATATTATACTGACTATAAAAACGGTTTGGCTGAAAAATTAATAAAAAACCCAAACGTAAAACAAATTGAATATAATGATGAATCAGAATTTAAATTACCGATAGAAGAGCCTGTTACAATAATTACTCCAATTTACTGGGCACATAGAATTCCAAAAATGAATTTAAATTCTAAAATTTTATTTTTAAACTGGCATTATTGTTGTATGCCTGTATTTAAAAATGATTCAAAATGGTCAAAAAAGTTAATTAATAACCTTTTAAAATTGGTAAAGAAAACAAACTCTTGTTTCTTTTTAGATTATTCTCATTTAATCGGACAAAATACCAATAAAATAACATTTAAAGAAACATTTGTTCCTATTACGTTAAGAGGAAAAAATGTAATAGCAAACAAAGATATAATAAATCCCGAAGAAATTAATATTGGTGTTTTAGGCAGACTTGACGGTGATAAAGTATACAGTGTTTTAAATTTGCTTGATAATTTTGCTAATATAAATTCTTCAAAACCTGTAAATGTTCATATTATAGGAGATGGAGTACATAGAAAATTCTTTGAAGAAGAATGTAAAAAGTCAAACTACTCAAACTGTAACATCAATATAATAATGCATGGCATAATGGTTAATGATGAACTTAATAATTTTATGGCAAATAATATAGATGTTTTATTTGCAATGGGTACGTCAGTAATAGAAGGTGCGGCAATAAAACTGCCGTCGGTTATTGTTCCTTCAAATTGCCAAAAGTTTTATGATAATAAATATGTTTATTTTCATAACAGTATTAAATATTGTTTAGGATGGTTCAATACTCAAATTCCCGAATTGGGAATAAGCACGATTAAATTGGAAGATGTACTTGATGATATTTATAATAAAAATTTAAAATCGGATATAGGTAATAAAGCGTTTGAATATTACGGTTTGAATCATAAAAATAATATTGAAAAATTTATAATTGCGCTAAAAGATTCGACTTTAAAATACAAAGATATTTTGAAATTATATAGACAAAAAGATGGAAACCGATTGTTTTCAATAAAAAATAATGATGAGAAGAAAATAATAAAGCTTTTAGGATTAAAACTGACATTAAAAAGAAAAGCTTATATAAGACACAAACAGGTTATTAATAGTATAAATTCTTTAAGAGAAGAAGTGAGAGAAGAATTAAAAAAAGAAACTTTGCAAAAATCTGAATTGTTAATGCATAGTTTATGCTATCAAACAAATCTTTATAATAAAGTAAAGTCACTTCATGGCAGAGTATTCCCGAAATATAAAAATCTGCATGAAGGAGAAACGGCAGTATTAATAGCATCAGGTCCTACAGTTAATTTTTATAATCCTTCGATAGCAGGAAGTAATGTAAAAAACATAGCTGTTAACGGTTCTTTTGCGTATGATAAAGTAGATTTTGATTATTTATTCCTGCAGGATTATTCGGGTTTAAAAGAATCCATTGCAAAGATTCCGTATGCAAAGAATCTTAAAAATGCAACAAAATTCTATGGTATTATGTCGCCTGTTCCGTCAGATATGATTGTACCTGAATCAGTTGCAATAAGAGATAAAGCGCAAAGATATTATGTTCATTCCGTTTGCTATGATGCACTTTCCACTCCGTTAATTCCGCGATGTGATTATGCATTTGATTTGGCGTCAGAATTTTTCATGTGCCACGGTACAATACCTTTAATTGCAATGCAGTTTTTGTTATATGCGAATTTCAAAAAAATATATATAGTCGGATGTGACTGTTCTTTAAAAGGACATTTTTCAAATAATATGGAAAAGCAAGTTACACAGGAAACAGAAACAGATGTTTGGATTTTGGGTTGGCAAAAACTTAAAAAATTTGTAGATTGCTATTACCCTGATACAGAAATTATATCGGTAAATCCTGTCGGATTAAAGGGGTTATTTAAAGATGTGTATACAGATGAGTATTTAAATTCGAATAAAGAAACTCTTGAACCGGTAAAGGCAGGTTAATAAATGATTACGGAATCTAAATTAGAAAATTTATATAATGAATTGTCAGAATTTTCCGTACCAAAATTTTGTCAGATTAGAACCGAAATGACAAATAATTGTGCTTATCATTGTTTTATGTGTCCGCGCTCTCAGTTAACACGACCAAAAGGAATAATGAGTATTGAAGATTTAAATCTTATGCTCGAAAGGCTTGATTTTATAAAATATGAACTTGATATTCATCTTCATGGATACGGCGAAGCACTATTATGCAATGATTTACCTGAACGCTGCAAAATTATTACATCTAGAAAACCTAATTTTACACCTTATATTTTCACAACTCTCGGTGTAGAAAGAGAAGAAGATTATTTTGAGGCTCTGTTTAAAAACGGACTCGGAAAATTACTAATAAGCTGTTACGGCTATGACAGTGAAACATATAAGGCAGTTACGGGCAGAGATACTTTTGAACTCGTAAAAAGAAATATTAAAACTGTTATAAACTTGCAGAAAAAATTCGGGTTTCAATTGAGAATTCAACTTGATGATTTTAAAGAACAATATCCTTCTGTTTATAAACAAAATAAACTTCAAAATCTAAAGATTGAATTTATAGATTGGCTTTTAGAATCAGGCATGGCAAAAGATAGAATATTTGGTCAGGAACTGCACAATTTTGGCTGCGGCTTTGATGAATTTCCTGTATTTGATAAGACAGTTCCTTGTTCAATTTTATGGGGTTCAAGACGTTCCCAATTAAATATATCATGGGATTTGAATGTATTTCCTTGCAGTTATGATTTTAATACCGAATATATTTGGGGTAATTTAAAAAAACAGTCATTGGAAGAAATATTTAAAGGAGAAGCAAGAAAAAACTTCCTTCGAAAAATGCTTCCGGGGGGGGGTAAAATGCCTTTAATGTGCCGGGGGTGCTATACCTGTGAAGCTGGACACTTCGAAACAGAATATGAAATTATGCAAAAATTTATTAGGAGAATAAAATAAATGAGTAATATAGAACAATACAAAATTTTGCATTCAAAAGATTCAACATACGGTATTACGGGTGGAGCATATATAGATGAAGTTTGTCTTTTTATAGATTTTCTTAAACCAAAAACAGTATTGGATTATGGCTGCGGAAAAGGTGCTCTGATAAAAGAACTCTCTCAAAGGTATCAAAATATTGAATTTTATGGCTATGACCCCGCAATTCCGGGGAGAGATAAGCTTCCTGTCGAAAAAGCTGATTTTGTAATAAATACAGATGTTCTTGAACATATTCCCGAAGATGAATTGCCTCTTCTTATAAAAGAAATTTCTCAAATATCCCAAAATGTATTTTTTGTGCTTCACCACTATCCTGCAGAGCAGATACTGCCAAATGGCGAAAATGCACATTGCACGGTAAAACCTCCATCATGGTATTATGAACTTTTAGGACGTTATTTTAAAGATATTGTTGCTTTAGAATCAAGAAGTTCATTTACCTCGGTAGTTTTGACTTTTAAACTTTTGCCCGAGTGGATACATAAATATAATTCTCTTATAGAGCCTTATAATCTGCAAAATGATATACAGCGTATTCAAAACGAACTGCGGGAACAACAAGATATATTTAAAATATTGCACAAAAACGATTTAAACTTGCTTTTATTTAAATACAGATTTTTAAGGCTGATATCTTTTGGCAGAAAAAAACAACACTACAAACAAAAAGTAATAATGCTTAAAGATATTAAAAAAAGATTGGCTTGGTAATTAAAGAGGGGGGGGGATAATTAAATGATTAAATATAACTATTTCATAGATATTATAAAATTTTTATCAGTTTTTCCTATTTTAATAAGACATATGTTTTATGATTTTATTACTAAAACACAAAAAGGAAATGAAAGTATATTAAATATAGCAAATCATTTAGGAAATGGTGCATTTTGTGTAGATATATTTTTTGTAATATCAGGTTTTCTCTTGTTTGAATCATATAAAAAAAATACAGATTTATCGGTATTTGATTTCGTTAAAAAAAGACTTTTAAGACTTGCGCCACTATATATTTTATCTTTAACTTTTGTTTATATATTTAATTTAAATTATTTTGATACAAAATTCATACATTTTAATGATTATATATATCAAATATTTTTTGCGCAATCAACGGGGTTGAATGTTCCGGGAGATATGTTTAATCCTTATGCTTGGTATGTATGTGTATTATTTTGGTGTTCTGTATTTTTATATTTATTATTCAGGGCTTTTGACAGAAAAAAACTAGAATTATTTTTGTTTATTATGGCATTTGTATTTTATACAATTATTTCTCAACATAATATAGTATCTGCACATAGAGAAATATACTATAGTTTAATAAACGGTGGAATATTACGAGCATTAGCAGGTATGAGTATTGGTGTTATAATCAGTAATTGTAATTTGAAAAAAGAAAATAATAGTAATTTATTTTCTTTTGTATTTTTTTCTCTTTGTGAAATTATTTTATTTGTGGTTTTATACTCTAAAATATTTTATTACCACCAAGAGAATTATATGTTATTATTAATAAATTTTGTAGTACTTTTTATACTTTTAATAAAGCAAAAAGGTATTCTTTCCTGCTTGTTTAATAAGTTGAAATTTAAGGATAAATATGGATATTCAATATATTTATTTCAATGGGGAATATATTTATTTTTAAATAAAATGGGATACTTTAGTTCTGTATTTTTTACTGATAATTTATTTTTAGGAGTATTTTTGGCCGTGGTAATTTGTTGTTTCTGTGGAATTATTGCAGTTAAATTTATAAATATTTTACTTAAGTATTCACAAAAACTATATGTTTTACTCTGCGGGGGGGGGTTCGATAATGAAAAGGCTTCTTAATGGATATATATACCGTAAGGGAGGAATTTATGCTTAAATTCTTAGATTTATATAAGATTAATGAAAGATATAGAAAAGAAATTGATACAAGAATAAAAGAGGTGCTTGATAGCGGATGGTATCTGCTTGGGAATCAAGATAAAACATTTGAACAGGATTTTGCAAATTATTGCGGGGTTAAACATTGTATAGGCTGCGCAAATGGGCTTGATGCTTTGACTTTAATAATAAGGGCGTTGGGATTTAAACAGGGTGATGAAATAATTGTTCCCGCTAATACATATATAGCCTCAATTCTTGCTATATCAGAAAATGGATGTACTCCGGTTTTGGTTGAACCTGATATCAAAACATACAACATTAATCCTGATTTGATAGAAGAAAAAATTACCGAAAAAACAAAAGCAATAATGGTTGTTCATTTATATGGACAGGCTGTTAAGATGGAAAAAATTTGGGCTTTAGCTAAAAAATATAACTTAAAAATCATAGAAGATTCCGCACAAGCACACGGCGCAATTTATCAGGGTAAAAGAACTGGAAATTTGGGTGATGCTTCAGGGTTTTCTTTTTATCCTGGTAAGAACCTCGGCTGCTTAGGTGATGGCGGATGTGTAACAACAAATGATGATGAACTTGCTTTAAAAATCAGGGCGCTTGCTAATTATGGTAGCCATAAAAAATATTGTAATCTTTACAAAGGTATTAATTCCAGGTTGGACGAAATTCAAGCTGCTGTTTTGGATGTTAAATTAAAATATTTAGATGAAGATAATGAAAAACGCTGTCAGATTTCAAAATATTATCGTGAAAATATAAAAAATGATAAAATTATTTTACCTAATACTTATGATGAAAAAGCTCATGTATGGCATGTTTTTGCTGTTAGAACAAAAGACAGAGATGAATTTCAAGAATATTTAAAAAATAATGATATTCAAACATTAATACATTATCCTACTCCGCCGCATAAACAAGAAGCGTATAAGGAATGGAATCATCTGTCTTATCCGATTACGGAAGAAATTCATAAGACAATTATAAGTATTCCTATTTCACCGGTAATGACTGAAGAGGAAGTAAAAAAAGTTGTTGAGGTGATTAATGAATACTAGTTTACCTTTAGTTTCGGTTATAATTAGCGCTTATAATCATGAGAAATATATTGAGCAAACTGTTAATTCTTTGATTAATCAAACGTATCAAAATATAGAGTTAATTATAATTGATGACGGGTCAACTGATTCAACATGGCAAAAAATATGTGCACTTGAAGATATTTGTAATAAACGTTTTAGTCGTGTTGTATTTTCAACTCATAAAAATGTAGGAATATGCGAAACAACAAATAAATTAATTGAGTTATCTCAAGGTAAATACATATACATGATTGCTTCTGATGATACTGCTAAACCGTTTGCAATTGAAAAAGAAGTAGAATTTTTAGAAAATAATCCTGATTATGCACTGGTTGTAGGAAATAATGAATTAATAGATTCAGATGGCAAAGTTTGTTACTGGGATAAGAATCGAAATATAGTATATAATAAATCCCAAGCTAAATTTGTAACTTTGGGAGAACAATTGAAAAAAACTCAGAATTTTGATTTTACCTCTTCGAAATTCGGTTCATACTCTTCATTATATGTAGGTAACTATATACCTAACGGATATTTAATCAGACGTTCAATCTTTTCAATTATAGAACCGTTTACGGATGAAGCACCGTTGAGCGATTTATATATGATGCTGCAAATAGCAAAATATTCTAAAATGAAATATATTGATGAAATTTTGTTTTCTTACCGCTGGCATTCAACAAATACTATAAAAGATAAAGAAAAGGCTATTTTAATAACAGAAAAAACAAAACAGTATGAAGAAGAACTTCTAAACAGAATTGATTTATCAAAAGTTAAACCTGAAGTAGTTGAAGTTAAAAACAAAGGGGTTTGCTATAAGAAAAAAGGTTTTCCTTTTGTCTTTCAAGTTCTAACTCTAATAAAAAAAGGTAAAAAAACAAAAATTATTAAGCTTTTTAATATAAAAATATTTGAAAAAGTATATTAACTAAAGGAAACAGAATATGAAATTAAATAATACAACAGCTCAAAATTCTTTTAAATACGGATGGTTATTATCACGAATATTTCCATATATAAAACCATATATGTTTAGAATAATATTAGGTTTTATAATAGCTGTTCCGTTTGGACTTCTTGACGGGGTTACGGCATTTGCACTTAAGCCTTATATGGATTATGTAATTGGTGCAAAAACTTTTGAATTTGATATTTTAAATATTCATATAACAATAACAAGTATTCAAATGGCGGTAATAATTCCGTTTGCCGTAATATTATTTGCCGTAGTACAAGGTGTATTAAGGTATCTTAACGGTTATTTATCAACCTGGACAAGTCAAAAAATAACAAATGATGTAAAATACGATTTATTTTACAGATTAATATATATGCATCCTCAATTTTTTGATGAAAATTCATCGGGAGTAATAATACAAAGATATATGGGAGATCCCGGAACAGCTTCAGCCGGTATTGTAGAACAATTAAAAACAATGACAACAAGTATATTCGGTGCTTTAGGACTTATAGGAGTTATGATATACAGTTCATGGAAACTGGCATTTATAGGTGTTTTAGTATTATGTATTGCCTTTGTTCCCGTAGTACTTATAAGAAAACGAATAAAAGAAGCTTCTAACAGAAATATGGTTATAGGCGGTAATATTACAACAAATATAAACGAAACATATTCGGGGAATAAGGTTATGGCGGCATATTCGCTTCAGGAAAGACAATATGAATATTTTAAAGAACAAACCCATGAATCTTTTAATGTTAATATGTCGCTTTATAAAAGATCGGGCTGGATGTCGCCTTTAATGTATTTAATTGCTTCATTTGGGATTGCAATAGTTTTAGGTTACGGAACATACCTTATAAACTCAAACCAAATGACGGCAGGTAGTTTTGCATCATTCGTAACCTCCTTACTTTTGCTTTATAAACCGGTAAAAACACTTGGGAATACTCTTACCGGGATACAGGGTATTTTTGTTGCAATGGGCAGGGTTTTTGAGTTATTTGATTTGGAATCTGAAATAAAGGATTGTGAAAATCCCATTGAATTAAAAGGGCTTAATAATGGTATAAGCTTTGAACATGTTGATTTTGAATATATTGAAGGGCATAAAGTTATCAAAGATTTAACTTTATATGTCAAAAAAAATGAAACTCTTGCAATAGTAGGAAATTCAGGAGGAGGAAAATCAACATTAGTTAATTTGATTCCCAGGTTTTATGATATAAAGTCAGGTTCAATAAAAATAGATGATATAGATATAAGACGGTATTCTCTTGAATCATTAAGACATAATATTTCTATGGTATTTCAGGATAATTTCTTATATACGGGTACTATAAAAGATAATATAATGATGGGAAATCCTAATGCTTCACAAGAAGAATTGGAATATGCAATTAAAGCGGCACATCTTGAAGAAATGATAAAAGAATTGCCTGACGGAATTGAAACAATGCTCGGAGAAAGAGGTTTAACACTTTCAGGCGGTCAAAGACAAAGGGTTGCAATTGCAAGAGCTATGCTAAGAAATGCGCCTATTGTTATTTTGGATGAAGCAACTTCCGCACTGGATAATGAATCAGAAGCTATTGTTCAAAAAGCTATGGACAACCTTATGCAAAACAAAACAGTATTTATTATTGCACATAGATTATCTACAATTAAAAATGCCGACAGAATTGCCGTAATAAATGAAGGTGAACTTGTTGAACTGGGTACTCATGAAGAATTAATTAATATAAAAGACGGTCAGTATAAAGTTTTATATGATGTGCAGTTCAAAAAACAAGAAGAAATGATTCCAGGATAATTGAAAATAAAAATATGGATTACTTGCACTGCCCTGAAAAACTTGGCTGGAAAAAGGCTTTATCTTGTAAATAACCGGCAGAGCCGGCTTCTAACTTGTTTAACTTATTTTTTTCCCCCCCCCCAGCGGTGGGTTTCTACTTCTTTAGGGCAAGAATTATATTGTATATTTCTTCCAGTTTTTCGGCATTAAAACCGGGTAATAATCTATTTATTTCTTCAATATATTGCACTTCTTCTTCAGAATTATATCTGACTTTTTTAGAAAATAATACATAAGGCTCTACATTAAATACATTACAAAGATTTGCAAGAACTTTTGCAGTGGTAAATGTACGTCCTGTTTCAATTTTTGTAAGTGAATTATGTGCAATACCTATACGTTCCGATAAAGATTCTTGAGATAATTTATTTCGAGTTCTTAGCTCTTTTATAGCTTCACCTAAAATCAGTCTTAATTTAGATTCATTTAACATAGCAATATAATAGTTTCTTTTTATAATACTTGCTATTGACTAAAAAGATAGATATTGATTTTAAATCAATAAGGTGTTATTTTAAATAATATATTATTTATTTAAAATGAATAAAAGAGGTAAGCATGTCAAAAGAAGAAACAAAAGAAGAAACAAAAAAGAATATAAAAAATTTGACTGAAAAGGAAGTAAATTCAAATAATTGTCAAAAAGAAGTTCCATATGAAGAATTAAGTTTAGAAAATAAAGGTTTTGAAATATATATCCAATTAAAAAAAATGAGAACTCTCATATTTATCCTTGTAAATAATCTATACTCTATTCCCGAACTTGATAATAATGATGAAATGTATATAAACAGTATATTAGAAGATTTAATAGAGGACACAATTAAAAAGTTTAGTATTTTTGAAGAGGAATGTAATATTTTTCATTAAGGAGAAACCAATGTCGGACTTTATTTCACATAAACAGGAAAAATTTGTAAAAGAAAATTTTTTGCAAAATATAAAAAGGATTAGAAAAGAAAAAAATATATCACTTGAAGAATTTTCTAAAATGATAAATGTACCGGAATTAATTATAAAAAAGTATGAGAACGAAAATTTTTTTGATTTACCGGGAGACTTTTTAATAAATGTAATGATAGCACTTGATGTTTCTGTTGATGATTTGTTAGATAATAAAAATGACAAAAATATTTAAAGAGAATAAATTATTTTTAATTTATTCTCTTTAATTTTTAATAATTAGTTTGTACTGCAGTGAAAACAAATTCAAATCTGTTACTTGTTAATAATTAGAAGGTTTTACCATAAAAAAGCTTTGAGGATGGCTGCAAACTGGGCATACATCAACAGCAGTTTTTGATTTAAATGAATAACCGCAGTTGGCACATTCCCAAACTGTTTCTTCGTCTTTTTTAAATACCTGTTCTTTGTTAATATTTTCAAGCAGCTTTTTATAGCGTTCTTCGTGGTCTTTTTCTATTTTGGCAACATTTTCAAAAAGAAAAGCAATTTCGTTAAAACCTTCTTCTTTTGCTTCTTTTGCAAATTGTGCATACATTTGAGTCCATTCATAATTTTCACCCTGCGCTGCATCTTCCAAATTTGTTATTGTTGCCGGAATTTTACCGCCATGAAGAAGTTTAAACCATATTTTTGCATGTTCTTTTTCATTATTTGCGGTTTCTTCAAAAATTTTACTTATTTGAACAAAACCGTCTTTTTTTGCCTGTGCGGCATAGTAAGTGTATTTATTTCTTGCTTCTGATTCGCCTTGAAACGCCTTTTTCAAATTTTCTTCCGTTTTTGAACCTTTTAATTCCATTTTAATATACCTCCTTTTTGTAAAATATTATTCTTAAATGACAGTTATTTCTATTTCAAAGAATCTATTCCAGGGGAAACTATATTTAAATTTTAAATTTTCCATACTGAATTTTTCACATAAAATTTTTTCGTATTGTTTCATTTTCTCTTTAATTACATTATTTGTCAAATTTTTTGTATCATCTCTTATTTCTTTTCTTATATTTGCTTGATAAGCCCAATCATCAAGAAATCTTATGATTTGAAGTTTAATAAACTCAGATTTATCGGGGATTTTAGCATTAAAATATGTTAAAGCGCTGCTTAAAGAAGAACCTAAAGTATTACCCGTTGTATTCCAACCTGCGTATCCGTAAAAATTTTTTAGATTATTTTTTGTCAGGAAGCAATTTACAAAGTTATTGTCACTGCCGTTTGCGTTTAATATATCGGCAATAAAATAAGGTTTATCGGGAAGGCTAAATTCACCGCTGAAAAGAGGTACATTTATATCCATAACAAGCTCTCCCTGTTCTTTTTCAAAGTTATTGATTATAAGAACCATATCACATTTATCGACAGAAGAAACAACTCCGCCTGCAAGTTCTATTTGAGATTCAACGGAAGTTTTTACCGGTATGTCTTCATATTTTGATATTTCGTTGATACTTTGAAAAATAGTATAAACGGGCGCAATTTTTATATGTTTTTCTGAATTTATTGCTCTTGATAAAAGAGTAAGCGGTATTTCGTCGGCTCCGGTTTTAATAAATATATTTTTTTCTTCTTTTGTATATGTTTGAAGCAATTCGGCTTCTTTTACGTTGAATCCGTATTTTGCACAGTCGTCTTTTGAAAAGACTAAAGTATCAAATAATCCTTCTTTTTTTAATTCAATATAGTATTTATTTATTTTAAAATTTCGTTCTCTTGTTCTTAAATAATCATTTAGTATATATTCGGGAATATTATATTCTGAATTGAATGTTTTATTTTCAACTTCTGATTTATGAAGATTATAAGAATATTCAAATATTTTAGTACCGTATAAATTCCAGTATTCTTTTTCTTCTTCGTTAATATTGTTATTTGAAATGCGCATTATGCTTGAAAAAGCATAAACTTTTGCATTCAACTTCTTTAAAATTGAACTTAGATTGTCAATTCGTTGTTTAATTTTTTCAAATGAATCATTACTTCTTCTTGAAGATATCAACCCGCCATAAGCTATGGTATCCAATGAAATAATGACAATATCAATGTTATTTAAATTTTCAAGCCAATTAAAAATTGAATCAATGTCTGCATTCTTAGTTAAATTGCCTAATAAATCTCTATCGGGCAGCAAAAGTTTATATTGCGAATCAAGTTTAACAATTTGTTTTGGAAGTTCATAACATACACTTCTGTTATCTATCGGAATAAATGCAATTGTTTTCAATTACTTTTCCTCCAAATTTTTTAAAATAGAATTTGTCAGAGATATAAATTCCTTTTTATATGATAACGGTTTAATTATTTTGCAGTTTTCACCATATTTTAGAAGTCTTAATAAAATTGAGTCTTTATCTTCTTCTTTATTTGATATGGTTAAACATTCTTTTGAATAATCAATAACTTCTTCTGACGGTTTTAACTTATATGATTTAACAAGTCTGCCATATACTTCAAAAATTACAGTATTTACATTTTTTATCTGTGGAGATTTTTGAGATAATTGTTCTAATTTAATAATTGAATCTAATGGGATTCTTTTATTTCTTGTCCATAATCTGTTATAGCAAACTAAATAAATTTTGTTATTTTTTTCAATGACATTTTTTAACTCAACAATAACTTTTTCATTTTCTGTTTTTGACTTTTTATAAATAATACTTAACAACTGTCCTTCATTGATATATTTTGATAGTGTTGCAAGTATATTGCTCTTTGCATTATCCTCAGATATAGTTTTTGCTTCGGATACTGCTTTTTTGATTTTATCTTCAAAACTTACCCCTGTATATTTTTCAAGTTTTCTTAATATATTATAAAAAACTTCCTGATGATTTTTATTATAGAGTCTGTTTGAGTTATCCAAAAGTTTAAGTAATAAACTCACTTCTTCCGGTGTTAATTTAATAGTATTTAAAGAATTTGAAATTTTATATCTTCTTCCGTCTTTATCAATTTTAAACCCGGCAGCTTCTATTGTATTAAAGTATTTTATAAATGCTTCTTGAGTGTATACACCATCAATGTTTGATTTTTTCTTTAATTTATCTATTAATTCATGTTTGGTAACTTCTTCTTGCAAAAGTATTTTTAATACTTCAAGAATTCTTAATGCAGTTTCATTATTTTTATCTTGTTTTAGCATTCTTCTTTGTACCTTTGTTGAATCATTTTTATTTTATTTATCAATTTTTGTTTGAAAAATGAAGGCGAAATTATTCTGAAATCACTGCCAAGTTGAAGAATCCTTTGTATAAACCAAAATTCATTCGATACATTGGCTTTAACAAAAAACGAATCGTCTTTTATATCAAGTATTTCTTCGTAATCTTTAATTTCAAAACCATTTAAATATGCATTTTTTACTTCATAAAAAACTTCATAAGTGTTATTAATTTCAAAACCATTCGCAATACTGATACTGTTAATCTTTAAGATTTTTTCAATATTCAATAATGTGTTGCTTTTATATTTAAAAATATAACACCATAAATAAACCTTTTTGTTTTCATATATAATTTTATAAGGAACAACTTCAAGATTTTCTTTTTCATTTGCAGATGAATTATATGTAATCTGAATTTTTTTACCGGCTAATTTAGGATTACTTAGTTCATAAAGGATTTTTTCATTAATTTTTCCCATAGGCTGCAAATTGTATATCATTTCTATTTGTTCAGAATTATTTGTAAGCTTTATTAGTTTTTCATATAACTGATTAAGTTTTATTACTGCTTGCCAGTTTAAGGATTCAGAAACTATATCTCTTAATGAGTTTAATATATTAAGTTCTTCATTTGTAAGTTTTAACCCGAACGGATGAAATTCGAGTTCATAGGTATAATTATTTTTTTTAGAAGGTCGTTTAAATTTACATCCTGCAGATTTTAGTGTATTAATTGAAATTCTAACCGTATCTTTCGAATATGATTTTTCCGTAACTATATTATGTTTTAATATATCAACAAGTTCATCAACGGTGCATGGGTTTTCCATAAGAGCCTTTAATATAATAAGAGCCCTGTATCCTGTAATACTAACCCATAATTTCTTTTGTTTATCAGCAATTGATAGTTGTTTATCCATAAATTAATTGTAAATTAAAATTCATATATTTATAAATAATTTACAAAATATTGTTACTTAATATGAAGTCTTGTATTATATAAAGTGAAAGATGAGGGAATTTATGGTAAAAGAATGGAACGAATATTTTTTGGAAATTGCTAAAACTTGTGCATCACGGTCAAATTGTTTAAGAGCACATGTTGGCGCTGTTATTGTGGGAGAAGATAAAAAAATTAAAGCAACAGGCTACAACGGTACACCGTCAAAAGTTACTTCTTGTTTTGAAATCGGGAAATGCTATCGTATTGAAAATAATATTCCGTCAGGAACAATGTATGAAACGTGCCGCAGTATTCATGCAGAGCAAAATGCTATAATTCAAGCCGGTCAAGATAGATGTAAAGATGCAACAATGTATATATATGGCCACAACTTTATTTGCATTCTATGTAAAAGATTCATAGTGCAATCAGGATTAAAAGATGTATATTTAAGAAAAGATGATAATTCTCCTATTGAATATATATCAGTTGAGGATATAAGAAAAGAATTATCTTTACAAATTAAAGTTCATTAGTAAATTTATCCTTAGTCTTTATATTTTACCGGTTGTTAAAATCTTGTAACCTTGTGCAAATCCATAACCATCATTTAATTTTGTCGTAGTTAACGGGTCGCCTCTGGCAATCACTTTGTCCTCGATAAAATAAAAATCATGAATATCTTTACCTACAGTGTTCGGGTTTTTTAAACCGTTTAAATCAGCTCTTACTCTGAAGCAGCCTATATTTTGTTTTAATTCCAACGATGAAGTGCAACTTGAAGAATTGAAGTTTAATAATAGCAGTGTACCATCTGTTAGCACTATAGAAGGATGACTATTTATAGTACTTTCTGCAACTTTAGAGCCATTTAAATGTTTATATACAGGAAAACATTCTTTTCCGTTGCCTGCTTTACAAATTTTAGCTTCAACAAAATAATTTTTAAGTAAATAAGCCAGTTCTTCGGAAGATGAAACATTAATAGGAGCGAGTGAATTACCATTATCCGCTTTCATTCGTTCATGAACCTGGGATAATGTTGAATAAACTTTTTTATAAGAGCTTATTAAGTTATGATTTTCTATATTATTCATTAACGCAGGGATTGTTATTGCGGCTATAATTCCAATAACAACAAGAGTAATTAAAACTTCAGAAAGTGTAAATGAAGAGTTTTGGCGAGAAAAATAATTCTCAAAAATTGATTCGTTTCTACCCCCCCCCGTGGCGTTTTATTGGTTTATACATAATATAAGTCTCCTCTTTAATTTATATTAGCATATATTGTACGTTTTTTACAAGTGAAAAACTCATGTATGATGTACTAATAATATGCACAAGAAGATATTTCGTATGTTGTTTAAAAAAATTATGAATTGTATATGTTCATAATTCGCTGCCAAAATAAAGATGTCATCCTAAGGAGCGAGCTTAGGATCTTACCGGCATGTAGTGATAACATGAAACTATGAATATCAAATTTTATGAAATTATTGTGTAATTCCCAGTTGGTAAGATTCTGAACAGTGCGAAAAATTAACTGATATGGATGAATTAATTTTTCTGCACTTTCAGAATGACAACAAGATTTTTTCTTTTTGTCATTAAACTACGCAACATATACAATTAATTTCCCGTCATCCAAGAAGCGGATTTTCCGACCGCAGCGGCGGGTTCCTAACTAGAAGTAGGATGCGGTAAATCTCTGATTTACAGTATCTTTAATGTTTTTATTTGCATTCTTTTTTACCTTCCCAGGATAAATCGCTGCACCTGAGGTAGTCCATATTTTCATTATAGATTACCCACGCAGTGCAGCCCATTCCATTTGCGTAGTTACCATATGGCTGACCAAATGCTCTTATATTTGTACAATAATTATAAAGAGAAATAGAATCTCCGTTAGTACCGATTGGATAAATTTTATCTTTAGTGAAATAAAAACTAAATAAATCTCTACCCAATACATTCGGATTTTTGTTTCCATTAATATCAACAATAATTTGACCGCATACATTTTTAACATACCCATACCTTGATGTACAATTTTTATTCCAAGATCTAAATGTAAAAACTATCCCGTTTATTGTTGTAAATGATGAATAACTTGCATAATCAGAGTATTTTGCTAAACAATATTTTGCAATTTTAGGACTTGATTTCATATCCGTACAATCAGTTTGAACTTTCATATAAGGTATAAATTTCTTAGCAAGAATTCTATGTGATAAATCATTATACATTCCCTGCATTCCCCATTCATCAGGACTTCCCTCATCTTTTAATATCATTTCGTATGCTTGAGAAAGCATTGAATAAGCCTGTTTTACTCTTTGTACCGTTGCTTTTTCCTGTATATCCGCAATTAAAATCATAACGGTTATTGCGACAATAATTCCTATTCCAACTAAAGTTATTAAAACTTCTGCAAGTGTAAAAGTTTTTTTCATTTTAATCCTTTATATTTTTAACACAATTAAATAATTATATTTAATAATACATTAATACATTTAATTGTCAATAATGAAATAAATTAATTTATTAAATTGTTAATTGATTCATATAATTTTAAATAAATATATGGAGCTGTTAAATGATAATAAATGATTTAAAAAAGGTTTTACTGGATGTTAATATTACCCTTACTGAATTGGCCCAGGCGCTTTCTCAACGATTAAATAAACCATATTCAATGCAAAATTTATCTAATAAGTTAAGAAATGAAACAATAACACATCGTGAAATGATTATAATAGCTGATATACTGGGTTATGATTTAAAATTTGTACCCAAAAATAAGAAAGAGTAGTGTTTTTTTGGTAGTATATTTTTATGATAAAAAATTTCGATAAAATTATAAATGGCATAAAAGAAATGAAACTTCCTCAAACAGACTTTGTAAAATTTATGGAAGATATTCATGACCCTTTTATTGTATTAATTGCATGTATTTTATCTTTGAGAACTAATGACAGAACAACGTATCCTGCAACAATGAGAATGCTGAGTTTGGGCAAGACTCCTAAAGACTTTCTTAATGTAAAGCTAGAGGATTTAGAAAAAGCAATATATCCTGTCGGATTTTACAAAAATAAAGCAAAACAAATTTTGGATATTTCAAATGAGCTCTATTACAATCATAAAAGTATAGTACCAAAAGAAATAGATGAATTAATAAAGTTTAAGGGCGTTGGCAGAAAAACTGCAAACCTTGTACAATCAAAAGGGTATTCAATGCCAAGTATCTGTGTCGATGTGCATGTCCATAGAATTTCAAACCGTTTGGGAATTGTCTGCACAAAAACCCCTGAGGAAACTGAATTTGCTTTAAAAAATAATTTGCCTGAAAATTGTTGGTCTGAAATTAATACTCTGTTTGTAACGCTGGGACAAAACGTTTGCAAGCCGTCAAAACCGTTATGTACTAAATGCAGACTGTGTGATTATTGTAAATTTTATAAAAATAACAAAAAGGATATTGTTTAATATCCTTTTTGCATAATGTATTTTAGATTTACTAACCGATAACAGGCGCTGTAAAAGTTCTTGCAGCCAGTTCTTTATCTAACATATATAAACATTGTTTGTCATCACAAATTAATGTTAATGTTTTTAAAACATTTCCTACATTATTTTCTTCTTCAACCTGTTCTTTTATATACCAATCAATAAAAGAAACTGCGGCTCTGTCTTTAACTTCATCCGCAATATCGGCAAGTTCGTTTATTCTTGAAGTAACATATTGTTCATGTTTAAGAACATCTTTAAATACTTCTAAAGGTGATTCCCAATCAGTTTGAGGTTTTGCAATTTCTTGAAGAACAACTTTTCCGCCTCTTTCATGAACATAGTTAAATAATCCCATTGCATGAGCATGTTCTTCCTGAATTTGAACATTCATCCAGTTTTTAAACCCTTGCAGGTTCATTCTATCAAAATATGCATACATTGCAAGATAAAAGTATTCTGAGTAAAATTCAGCATTGATTTGGTCATTAAAAGCTTTTTCAAGTTTTTCGTTCATCATGATATCTCTCCTTTTTGTATAAAATTATTTTACACCTTAAATAGGAAATTACATCAATAGGTTAATTAAAAATTAATTATTGAAAGGTTTTTACTAAAAAAAGAAACAAAGTTTTTATATTTCATAAAATACTACTGTATCACCTGTTTTTATTTCAGTACTGCCGTTAGGAACAAAAGATTCTTCGCCTCTTTTTATAAGTGCAATAAGCATATTTTGAGGGCAGTCAATCATATTAATTTTTTTATCGTTCCATTCATGACCTTCATCAATAATCGTTTCACAAAGATTTATATCATCCGAAGTTTTTACAACCGTAGTACCGATTAAAATTTCGTCACCTTCTTGTAAAACAGTATTTCCTTTTGGCAGAATCTTTTCATTATTTCTGTTTATGACCAAAATCAAAGCATTATCACTTATTGTAATATCCTTGAGCGCGCAGCCTTTCCAGGGATGAGAATCCTTTATTACCATTTTATTTAATGCTATAGCCGATTCATACTGATAATCATTGAATGTTTTTCTTACGTCAGAGAATCTGTCTATCATATCATCGCGTTTGGCAATAACCGGGAGCATAGAGCCTTGAACCGTAACCGAAAGAAGTGCAACAACAAAAACGATATGGAATATATCATAACGCATTGAACTGCTTTCCGCTACAACCATAATAGCAAATACGATAGAAGCGGCACCTCTTAACCCTGCCCATGAAATAAAACTGATTTGATTCCACTTAGCTTTAAATGGTAACATAATTGCACTGACTGCAATCGGTCTTGCAATAAATGAAAGAAAAAGTGTAATTGCAACTGCAGGTAAAAGAATTTCCGGAATCTTGTGAGGGAATGAAAGAAATCCGATAAGGAAAAATATCAAAACCTGTGATAATGCTGTTACGCCGTCAAAGAAATATATAAGATTAATTTTGTTTTTTATATCACTGTTACCAAGGATTATGCCTGTAATATAAACGCTCAAATATCCGTTTCCGCCGAGTAAATCCGGTATTGCGTATGATAAAAGTGCAACAGCAACCATAAATATAGTATCACTGCTTTCAGTAAGAAGTTTTGTCTTCTTAAATATATAAATAGCTGCAACTGCAATAACAACTCCGAATAATACTCCAAAAATTATTTGTTTAAATAACATCGGGGTAAGGCTGGATAAGCTTCCGCCTTTTAATAAAACTATACCGAGCATTGTTAATAAGTAAGCAAAAGGGTCATTGCTGCCGCTTTCCATTTCCAAAAGCGGTGCTGTATTATATTTTAAATTGAGTCTTTTTGAACGCAATATTGAAAATACAGATGCCGCATCAGTTGAACTTATAATGGCACCTATTAAAAAACTTTCCGCAAATGGCATTTTAAGTCCGAAATAACAAAAAACTGCAGTAATAATAGCAGTTAATACAGTACCTAGTGATGATAACAAAATAGCTTGCAATGTTACTTTATTGTTTGGTTTCTTTGTGCAAAATCCGCCGTAAAATATTATAAACAATAATCCTATAGAACAAAGTTTAGAAGTTAAATTATAATCATCAAAAGACAGTTTAAAAAGTCCGTCTGAACCGAATAAAACACCTAAGAACATAAAGAAAACCAGTGCCGGCATTCCGAGTTTGTTAGAAAATTTATTTGTAATAATACACGATAATATAACAATTGCACAAAATAAAATTATTCCCGACATTATTAATTGTTCCTTTCTTGTCAATTAAACTGCCATTTTTTATATTCTACATTATTAACAATTTATTTGTAAATAGAATACCTAAACCGTAAGGCAAATCCGCTTCTTGGATTTGCTTTACGCTCAAGCCTGTCATTCGTTCGCCTTCGGCTGTCCTCATTTCGGCTTTCGCTTTCCGGAACTTCGTCCGTCCGCAAATCCGCTTCTTGGATTTGCTTTACGCTCAAGCCTGTCATTCGTTCGCCTTCGGCTGTCCTCATTTCGGCTTTCGCTTTCCGGAACTTCGTCCGTCCGCAAATCCGCTTCTTGGATTTGCTTTACGCTCAAGCCTGTCATTCGTGTATATGTTACATAATTCGGTGACAAAAATATTAAATAAAAAAATAAAATTTGACAGCATATATTTCTTTTCCCAAATAATGCTTATTGAAACAATAACAAGGCGGAGTATTGTTTGAGCGGGCGTTAGCCCGTGAGTTACGCAGCCTTAAGTTGAAATTAGCATTATTGGAAAAAAATATCGAGCGGAAGATTTTATTTTTTTATTTATTAATAAATTAAAGAATAACTTTAAAAATGGCAAGCCACTGAACCGGCTTCTAATTTGCCCAACTTATTTTTATTAGTTATACAATACTAAAAGTGCCGAAAAACAAAATTAATCAATATCTACACAAACGGGGAGTTTTTCAACATATATTTTCATTAGAGCTTCCGTACCTAAATCATTAAAAGCTATAATCTCTTTTCGTTTTACTTTTTCTGATAACAATGCCGCAATGCCGCCTTGAATAGTGAAATATTTCGCATTGTTTTTGTGTATTACCTTTTTTATCTCATCACTTCTTGAGCCTTTACCTATTGAAGCAATCATGCCTCTTTCATAAAACTCACCGGCATATTTATCCATTCTTGAGGCGGTTGTTGGTCCTATAGAACCTATTATTCTTGATGGTTTCTCAGGGCAAGGCCCTGCATAGAAAATTATACTGTCTTTTAAATTAATCGGAAGTTTTTTGTTCTCTTTTATTAAATCAAAAAGTCTTTTATGCGCCATATCACGTGCAACATAAATTTCTCCGGTTAAAAGAATTTTTTCGCCCTGTTTTAATGACTTTATTTGGTCTATATCATTAGCAAAAACTTCTTTTAACGTATTTTGTTCTTCTTCTATATCTATAAAATTAGGAACTTTATGGTTATATATAATACCTTCTTTATTAATAATGCAGGATGAAATTCTTTCAGAATGACAATTAATCGTAACAGCAGCCGGCATGCAGGCAATATGAGTTGGAGCGGTCAATACTTTTACATCAAGAACATAAAAATTTTTGTATTCCGAAGGCGCCTTTGAATTAACGGTTTCTTTGATTCTATCGGCAATTTCAATTTCTTCTTTTGTAAATTCATTAGTGCAAAGTGCAATTTTAGACATAACACAAGCTTTATCTGCCGTTGCACCTATACCAATACCGATAAACATTGGCGGGCATGCGTTAATTCCTGCTTGAAGTACCATTTCAGAACAGCGGGAAATAATTTCTTCTTCGCTTGAAGTCGGAAGCAGCATTTCAAGTTTTGATTTATTTTCTGAACCGGCTCCCTTAATTAATACGGTTATTTTTATTTCATCTCCATTAATGTATTTTGTATATATAATTGCCGGTGTATTATTGTTTGTATTTTGACGGTCAAAAACGGAATTTCGGACTGTTGATTTTCTGAAAAAGTTGTCAATATAACATTTTTCAACAGCTTTATTTACCGAATCCAAAATAAATTCACCTGTAAGTTTAACATTTTGCCCTATTTCAAGGAAAACTATTACCTGCCCGGTATCCTGACATAAAGGCAGATTTAAATCATAAGCGTTTTTTGCATTTTTTAGAATATTTTTTAATATGTCTGAATGATTTTTTTTATAAGCAGCCAAGATTTTTTCATATATACTTTTATCCAAACATATATTAGCATCAAAGCATAATTTGTATATCGCTTCTTCTATTATCTGTGTAGAAATCTCACTCATAATTAAATAATATAATTTTATGATTATAAAGTAAAGTTATACAGTGATTCTAAACATAAATTATTTTGCTATAATAATTTTAAGGAAAAAATTATGCCTCAATTTTTAATAAAATCAGATAATATTACAGATAATAAAATACTTATAACGGATAAAGAGTTATATAAACATATAATAAAAGTACTGCGTGCTAAAAAAGGAGAGCAGCTTTTCTTTCTTGATGAAAATGAAATCAGATATGAAACGATTTTAGAAAAAATTGAAAAAGATTATTTTGAAGTTCAAATACAAAAATATTATAAATCCGAACGTAAATTGAGCATAAACCTATATATTGCACAGAGTGTATTGAATTCTGATGCTCAAATAAGTTCAATTCAAAAAGCTACGGAACTTGGTGTAAAAGGAATTATTCCTTTATATACTGATAATTGTGCAGTAAAAGAATCCGTTATTAAAAATAAAATCGAAAAATGGCGAAAAATTGCGGTTGAATCCGTAAAACAATGTGAAAGAGCAGATATTCCAAAGGTATTTGATATGAAATATCTTAAAGATATAGTGAAAGAATATGAACAGATTATAGTTTTTGCCGAACGAAATACCGAAACAACTTTTTTTAAATATATAAAAGAATCAAATATTGATAAAAATAAAGATATTATACTAATAATAGGGCCAGAGGGCGGATTTTCGGATAAAGAATTTGAGTTTTTTAAACAAAATAATTTGCCGCTAATTACTTTGGGTAAACTAATATATAGGGCAGATACCGCACTTGCCGCCGCACTTACAACCGTAATAAACGGGGTAGAGAATGTATAAATATATTGAAAAAATAAAAAATGATAAAGTTATAAAATTAATATCTCCTTATTTAAATGGAATTCAGGCATATATAGTCGGCGGTTTTGTAAGGGATATTTTTACCGATAAAATAAGTCCTGACCGCGATTTAATTGTTTATGGCTGCAGTGTAAAGGAATTTTCAAAAAATCTTGCGGATAAATTAAATGCTCATTTTATTGAACTTGACCCCGTAAATCAAATATACAGAATAGTTCTAGAAGATAAATATAATTATATTGATATTACAACTCCGATTGAAAATGATTTGGAAAAAGATATAAAACGGCGAGATTTGACTATTAATGCAATTGTCTATGACATTAATAACGAAAAATTTATTGACTTAACGGGCGGTATTGATGACATAAAAAATAAAAAGTTAAAGGGAATATCGGATAAAAATTTTGAAGATGACCCCTTAAGGCTTTTAAGAATATATAGATTTTATTCTTCTACAGGATATGAAATTGATAAAAATTTGATTGAAATAACAAAAAAACTGTATAAGAAAATTAATGAACCCGCAAAAGAACGTATAACAGTTGAATTATTAAAAATGTTTGAAGGTAAATATTGCAGAAATGCACTTATAAAACTTAATGAAACAAATTTGCTTGAAGAAATTTTGCCTGTATATAAAGAAGTAAAAAAAATCCCGTCTAATTCTCATCATCATTTGGATTTATTACATCATTTAATAGAAACGGTGAATCAAATACAAATTATATATGAAAATTCAACTGTAGAAATAAAAGAGTATTTAGAAGGAATAAGTTTTTCAGGTGTAAGAAGATTAGCATTTTTAAAACTTGCCGGTTTTCTTCATGATATAGGAAAACCTTATTGCTGGACAATAGAAGAGAATACGGGAAGGCATCGTTTTATAAAACACGACGAAATAGGTTCAAAGCTGGTTGTTCCGATTTTAAAAGAGTTAAAGTTCTCAAAAAAACAAATTGATTATATAAAAAATCTTATAAAATACCATATTTATCCGTCAAGTTTAGTTTCTGACGTAAATGCATCAGATAAAGCTTATATGAAATTCTACCGTAAGAATGACGGTTATATTATTGATGTTATTATACTTGCAATGGCTGACAGACTATCTGCCCGAGGGGTTATGGTTTCTGATGAAATGGTTAATAACAATATAAATAATCTTACTAATCTTTTGAATAATTATTTGGAATTGAGAAAAACGATAAAACCCATTGAAAAATTATTAGACGGCAATGATATTATGGAATTACTTCAAATAAAACAGGGGCCCGAACTGGGCAAAATAATAAATGAACTCAAAGAAGCCCAAATTTCAGGTGAAGTAAATACAAAACAAGAAGCGGTTAATTTTGTTATCAGGTTTTATAAAACTAAGCTTCTATAAATAAACGTCTGCCTACAATATTTGGCTGTCCGTTATAATATCCCGCAAAATATCCGCCTTTTACAGGTTTATTTATTGCATAATTACTGCTTGATTTATTTTGAACAAAAGGATTTTCAAACGGGTTATAACCTTCTTGTTTTGTTGCTGTTACTGCTGTTGAAGAAGGTGCATAAAATACCTGTGCAACCATATTTTTTAAACTGTTAATCATATAATCCGCCCTTTAACTTACATATATTATATATAATAAAAAAATTTAATTTGTCATCTTTTTGTATGAAAAAAGTATTTTAGTTATAATAATCTTATGGAAAACAAAACATTACAGACATTAGAGTTTGATAAAGTACTTTCTTATTTGTCGGAATTCGCATTAAGTGATTCCGGAAAAAAACGGTGTATTAATGCTGTTGTTTTTGACGACATTAATACGATAAAAAATGAATTATTATTGACTTCTCAAGCTAAAACAATAATAAATCAAGCAATAAATGTACCTTTTGATAATGTATATGATATTGAAAAATCTCTTGAAGATGCTCAAAAAAAATTAAGATTATCGGAAACGGAAATAATAGATATTGCAAAAACGCTAAGAACATCAAGATTAATGAGAAATTTTCTTGATGGCATTTCAAAGGATTTTTTTGAACTTACACAATTAAAAAATACTCTTTATTCGGATAAAGAACTTGAAGATAAAATATTTAATACTTTTACTCCGTCGTTAACCGTAAAAGAAGATGCAACTATAGAGTTAAAAAGATTACATCAAATATTGCGCGATACCGTGCAAAATGTAAGAGTATGTGTTTCATCATTACTTCAAAACTCTGATTTTACGTCTAATCTTCAAGATACTATATATACTCAAAGAGATGGCAGAACGGTTTTTCAGGTTAAAGCAGAATGTAAAAACAAAGTAGCAGGAATTGTTCATGATGTTTCACAAAGTAATCAAACTTTTTATATCGAGCCTGAAATATTGGTAGGATTAAACAATAAAGTAAGGGAAACTCAGGTCCAAATAAATATAGAAATTGAAAGAATATTAAAACATCTTTCGGAAAAAATCGGTTTATGTGCTCAAGAAATAAAAACATCAAATGATTGTTTAATTGAGTTAGATTTTATATTCGCAAAAGCAAAATATTCTTCATCTTTTGACGGAACGGCAGCAACTGTTTCCGATGAAAAAGTTATAAATATAAAAATGATGAAAAATCCTGTACTTTTAAAATCAAAAACAAATATTGTTGAGAATGATTTTTATATGGATTCAAACAAAAATGTAATGATAATAACAGGGTCTAACACCGGAGGTAAAACAGTAGTAATAAAAACAGTAGGCTTGTTCACGTTAATGACAAAAGCAGGCATGCATATTCCCTGTTATGAGGCTGAAATTTATCCGTTTAAAAAAGTTTTTGCCGATATAGGTGATGAACAAAGTATAGTTCAAAATCTTTCGACTTTTTCGGCCCACATGACTAATATAGTAAACATAATAAATCACTCGAATGATGAAACACTTATCCTTCTTGATGAAATATCTGCGGGAACTGACCCGAAAGAAGGTGCTTCACTGGCTCAGGCAATACTTGAATATCTTCAAAATAAAGGTTCTTTTGTAGTGGCAACAACGCACTATGGCGAATTAAAATCACTTGCTTATTTAAATCAGGGGTTTGTTAATGCTTCAGTCGAATTTAATATTAACACGCTGCAGCCAACATATAAACTTTTAATAGGTATACCCGGGGCAAGTAATGCAATATCTATAGGAAAAAATTTAGGACTAAAAGAAGAAATAATAAATACGGCAAAAGATATTTATTTTAACCAAAAGGATAATACTGCAAAGGTGTTGGAAGAACTGCAAAAAACACAGCAGAAATTATCGGATTCAAAAAAAATAACCGAAGAAAAAGAAGAAAATGTTAAACGTTTGGAACAGAGTCTTACCGACAAATTAAATGAAATAAAAAAAGAAAAAAAGAAAAATATTCATATTTATAAAAAGAAATATGAAACCTCTATTTCGGAGGCGCGTGAAGAAATAAAAGAAATTTTAAAAGAAATGCGTGAAGAAAAATCCGAAAAAATAGCAAGACGAAGTTTTCACAGACTCCAAAATATTGAAACCGCAATGCGTAAAGATTTTAATAAAGATGAAGATGAAATTGCGGAAAAATATACTCCCATAAACTGGGGAACCATACAAAAAGGCGCTAAAGTCATGATTAAAGATTTAAATCAGGAAGTAACAATCCTTGAATTGCCAGATAAAAATAAAAATGTTCAAATCCAAATGGGATTAATGAAAACTAAAATAAAGCAGGATAAACTCGCAGTTTTAAATAAAAATCTTATAAAAAGAGAAAATAAAGCAAAAGGAATTTATAAAAAAGATTTTTCGATAGAAAGACATTCGATGTCACAAACGCTTGATTTAAGAGGTTATCGGTGTGAAGAAGCACTGGATGAAGTTGAAGCTTATTTGGATAAAGCAAGTTTAGTTAATTTAAGCCCGGTATACATAATACACGGCCATGGAACGGGTGCTTTGAAACAGGTTATTCGTGATTATCTTATGCACTCGCCTTACGTTGCCAAATTCCGTCCCGGCGAGAATACGGAAGGCGGCGATGGCGTGAGCGTTGTTGATATTAAATAATATGCTTGAAAAATGTATAATTTGTATGATAATATAAATTAAAAAGGAGACTTAATTATGATTAAATCATTTAACAACTACGGGGGGGGGGTATTTTATAACAAAAAAATCCTTTACTTTGTCCGAAATTTTAATTGCTTTGGTCATTATTGGTATAATCTCTGCAATTGCAATCTCAAGTCTTATGCAAAGTACACAAAAACAAGAATATGTTACTAAATTGAAAAAAGCTGATTCTGTATTAAAACAATCATTATATAAAATAGCAGTAGATTCCGGGTATACGGTCGGAGATTTTTCATTTATGAAAGATGATGAGTTTTTTGAATATTTTGCTAAAAACCTTAATGCAACAATAATATGCAAGGATGGAACTCAAAATCAATGTATAGAAACACATAAAACACTTAATAAACAAAGAGACTATCAATTTTCATCATACGGTGCACTCATAACAAATGACGGTATCGCTTACGGATGGTCAAAAGATTACTGTGATAAAGGAGTTGCGGAAGAAGATAAGGACAGAGCAAAATGTATTGGGCAGTTTTCTGTCGATGTTAATGCTTCAAAAAATCCTAATACCATAGGTTATGATTATTTTTATTTCCTTGTTATTGACGGAAAAGGCATTCTTCCCGCGGGGTACGGTAATAATTCCGCTGATTGTAATAAAAACGACAATGGATTTACTTGTGCTGCAAAAGTACTAAAAGAAGGCAAAATTACATATTAATAAAAGCTGTCCGAATAAAAAGTTTTTCATTCCACTGTCGGTTGTTTTTTTGGTTTGCTTTATGTTAAAGCCTGTTATTTGTGTATAACATATATTCCCATTTGAAAACTTAAATAAAACTAATATTCATGTTAATACTTGTCAAGTATAGGGAATATATGATAATATAAATAAAAAAGGAGACTTAATTATGATTAAATCATTTAACAACTACGGGGGGGGGTAAATTAGAGTTTAAAAAATCTATATATAATATTTTTAAAATAAATTTCAATCAATATTTCAAAAGGAAATATTGATTTTGTTTTTGTTTAGATATTGATAAATCTTGGTATATAGTTATTATATAGGAGAATTTAAAATATGAAAAAGATAAAATCATTCACTTTAGCAGAAGTTTTAATTACGCTTGTAGTTATCGGTATTATTGCTGCCATAACAGTACCCGTTGTTATGGCAAATCATAAAAGAACCGAAACAGCTTCCAAATTGAAAAAATTTTATTCAACTATGTTAAATGCAACAAAGCTTGCAGAGTTGGAAGAGGGAAAACAAACTTATGAAATGAGTTTTAGCTGTGGAGATTATGAATCGAAAAAAAAAGAATTGGAAAACTCGGGGATATTAAACAAAATAGTTATTTCAAAAGAAGAATTAATGTCCGATAATCTTTCATATTATGAAAAAATTGATATTCCATATAAAGAACTTAGTAGTGACAGCCCAATATATTACCTAAATGACGGTTCTTTATTTTTTATAGATGATTGTAATCCTAATATCGCTTATGATGTAAATGGCGAAAAAGGTCCTAATGTTGGCGGGCGTGATATATTTCATTTTACTTTTTTACGTAATACTGATGGTGAATTTCCCGGGCTTGAGGATAAAATCCCCCATTTTAACACATATCCTGGAGGTTGGGACATTTTGCAAACTGGACGTGATATACAGCAAAATTTATATGCACGAGATAATTTAATTGAAGAATGTAAAACTCATTTTTATTATTGTACACTTTTAATCCAATCTGACGGTTGGGAGATAAAAGATGATTATCCTTTAAAGATATAATACAGTATCGCCTTCATTGAATATATTACATAATTCGATGACAAAATTTGTTTTATAATGAGAACAAATTAGTAAATTATTATCTCAAAAATTTATTTTAATATATAAACCCATGAAGTCATCTAGAGAAGCGGATTTCCCGTAGGGCGGAGTCACGCGGAAGCGGGCGAGCCCGAAGAGGTGAAAGGCAGGCGAAGCGTTTTTGCGTAGGGCGCCGTGGCACAGCGTGCCCCAGCCCGAATATGTGAGGACAAAAGTTTGCGGCAGCGATAGCGAAGCAAACACTTGTCCGAGAGGAAGCAAAAACAAGACAACAGAAAAAATCGTAAGATTTTTGCGAAATGAAGCAGAATGCCTGAGCCGGGGAGGGAAATCCAAGAAGCGGATTTGCGCAGGGCGTTGCGCTAAAAATAAGTTAGATAATGTCGAAAATAAGTAAAGCCAGTTAGAGACCCGCCGCTGCGCTAAAAATAAGTTAGATAATGTCGAAAATAAGTAAAGCCAGTTAGAGACCCGCCGCTGCGCTAAAAATAAGTTAGATAATGTCGAAAATAAGTAAAGTCAGTTAGAAACCCGCCGCTGCGGGTATGTATTTTTGAAATATTAGAAATTCAATTTTTGTCATTGAATCACATAACATATACAATCATGGATAAACTTAGTATAAGCAGGCAATTTCATATTAATTGTAAAAAATAATAAATATTTCTTTATATGAAATAATCTTAAAAACATGCTTGGAATATAATATACTTAAGTATTTGTACATAAGGAAACAATGTTGAAAACAGCAATATATCCGGGGAGCTTTGATCCTATAACTAAAGGACATTTGGATGTTCTAAAACGAGCTGCGGATATATTTGACAAGGTTATAATTGTTGTTTCGGTAAATGTTAATAAAAAAAGTTTTATTCCTCTTGAAGACAGACTTATGCTTATAAAAGAATCATGCAAAGGAATCGAAAACGTAGAAATTGACAGTTATGACGGACTTACAATAGAATACGCAAAAAAACGAAATGCTAATGTATTAATAAGAGGGTTAAGAGCAGTATCGGATTTTGAATATGAAATGCAATTGTCACAAGCAAACAGTGCTCTTTGTAAAGATATACATACAGTTTTTCTAATTACAAAACCGAAATACAATTTTATTTCATCCGGAACAGTCAGGGAAGTTGCACTAATGCATGGAGATATATCAAAATTTGTTCCCGAACCGGTAGCAGAATATTTACAAACAAAATATAAGAAAGGTTAATGTTATGACAGAATTGAGAGTAAGTCATTTAATAGATGAAGCTGATGAATTATTAGATAATAAGTTCCATATAGGCAGCTATTGTTTATTTATGAATACTGATGACGTACAAGATATTTTAAGTAAAATAAAAGCAATTTTACCGGAAGAAATAAAAACAGCCGAAACAATATTGAAAAGACGCGATGATATTTATATGGAAGCTCAAAACAGGGCTGACAGAATAATAAACGAAGCACAAAATACAGCAGCAAGTATATTGAGTGAATCCGAACTTATAAGAGCAGTACGTGAAAAAGCGGCAAAAATACAAGAACAGGTAAAGCAAAACTGTGAAGAAATGAAAAATAAAGCAATAGAAGAAGCTGATGCATTAAGAAAAAGCGCATATCAAGAAGCAATAGAAATAAGAGAAGGCGCACAGGATTATGCGGAAAAAGTACTTTCAAACTTGGAACGAGATATTGAACAAATTCACAGAATAGTTAAAAACGGACAAGATTATTTATCACAACAAAAAGGCAGAGGGAAAAACACTCCTGTCAGAGATTTTAATAATTCGAAGCCTTATGTTGAACAATAAAAAACAGTAATAAAAAGGAGTGGAAATGCCCGCAAAGGTTATGAAGCAGTCGGATTCAGGCATGCTAAGGCTTCTGCCGCAAAGTGTTGAGGCCGAAGAAGCGGTTTTGGGAGCAATATTGGTAAATCCCGTCTCATTAGGAAAAATTGTTGAATTTATTAAGCCTGAAAGTTTTTATAAACCGGCTCATAAAGTAATTTTTGAGTCAGTACTTGAGTTGTTTAAAAAAAATGAACCGATTGATATTGTTACGGTATCCGAACACCTGCGAAATAAAGATGAACTTGAATCTGCCGGCGGTAGAGCATATATTAATGATTTGGCGCTTAATGTAGTAACAACTGCCAATATTGAATTTTACGCAAAAATAATTCAGGAAAAAGAAATAAAAAGAGCTCTTATTAATGCAGGCTCGGAAATAGTTGCAATGTCTTATGAAAATGAAGATACAAATGCGGTACTTGATGATGCGCAAAAACTTATATTTAATATTGCAGCTCAAAAAGATACAACTGATTTAGTTCCGATTCAAGACCTTGTAGTTGCAAGCTATGAACAAATAGAAACAAGGTTTAACAACAAAGATGATTTAGTCGGAGTTACAACCGGTTTTTACGATTTGGACGGACTAACTTCAGGACTTCAAAAATCAGATTTAATAATACTTGCGGCAAGACCTTCAATGGGGAAAACGGCATTTGCATTGAACTTAGCACAAAATGTAGCATTAAAAGGGAAAAAAGCAGTTGCAATATTTTCTTTAGAAATGCCAAAACAGCAGCTGGTAAAGCGTATGTTATGTTCGGAAGCGGAAGTTGATACTCAAAGAGTAACATCAGGGAATCTGCAGCCAAAAGACTGGGAAAAACTTGTTGAATCAATGACGAGATTATCAGATGCCAAAATATATATTGATGATGCTTCAGGTGTCACTGCAACAGATATTAAAGCAAAATGCAGAAGACTATTGCTTGAAGAAAAAAATCTCGGATTAATAGTTATAGACTATCTTCAATTGATGGAAGGAGGAGGTAATCCAAACGACAGAAACCAGCAGATATCTGCAATTTCCCGTTCTTTAAAAGGACTTGCAAGAGAACTTGATGTTCCGATTATCGCACTGTCACAGCTTTCAAGAGGTGTCGAAGCAAGAAATGATAAACGTCCTATGCTCTCAGACTTAAGAGATTCAGGTGCTATAGAACAAGATGCCGATATTGTTATGTTTATATACAGAGATGAATATTACAACAAAGATGATGTAAACAATAAAGGAAAAGCCGAAATTATTATTGCAAAACACAGAAATGGTCCTGTTGGTACTATAGAATTATTGTTTCAATCAAATATAACAAAGTTTAAAAATCCGACAAAAACCAATGTATATTAACAGAAAGGGAAATAAATGAAAGAATTAGCACTAAAACATTTTATGAGTGGTTATTCATGTTCTGAATCGGTTGTACAAGCGGCAATAGATAAAGGATACGCAAAAGAAGATTTGTTATCCGCAGCAACATCATTTTCGGGTGGTATGGGTGTAAGATGCCTTTGCGGTGCGGTTGCAGGTGCACAATTGGTAATAGGTGCTAATTTCGGCAAGAAACAAAACGAAAGAGACGGAATGAAAGCAAGAGCGCTTGCAAAAAAATTCAGCGAAGAATTTGCAAAAAAATATAAAGTTAATTGCTGCAAAGTACTAAGTGCAGGGTTTGAGTTTCATTCACCCGAAAGAAAGCAGCATTGCTGCTCTATGGTGGGTTTTTGCTCTGAGCTTGTTGAAAATATATTAAAGGAAGAAGCGCTGCAAAAAACAGAAGTTTAAAACTCGTAAGCAAAATAGCTAAAAACACTTTTATTAACTGCCCAAAGTGATTCGTCAGTTTCATTTTCGGGCAGTTCAAGCGTTATAGTGGGAATATTTCTTTCAACTCCAGCATACGTTCCAAAACTTCCCGGTGTCGGATAACCTATATCACTTTGGACTTTATAGCCCGTAAGCGAGGATATTTTGTTTGCCAAATTCTTTGCCGGACCGTCATAATTAACAATTTTAAACGGAGCATGGATTGAAAGTATTGCATCTATTCTGTAATTATCCAAAACATTAATTATAAATTTAGTTTCAATTTCGCTTGCACTAAATTCGCCCCCATAATAATCATTTTTTTCGGTTCTTTTCCAGTTTTTTGTAGGAAAATTCCTGTTTAAATCTACTAAATTTGAGTTTTGTCTTTGATTTTTAATTTTTCCGTCAGGATTCAGGCATGGAATTATGAGCAGCTTATTTTTTAAATTCATCAAATCTGTTTTTAAAAAACGATTAATCAAATATTCCCCCTGAGGTTCTTCTCCGTGAAATACTCCGATAATAAGAACTGTTTTATCAAATTTGTCATTTTGAGATTCAAGAAGAAATATTTCATTACCTTGAATTGTATGCTCAGAAATAACTTTTTTAAACATTATTCCCCCATAACTTTAATCAAAACTCGTTTTCTTCTTTGTCCGTCAAATTCAGCATAATAAATTTGCTGCCAGGGTCCAAAATCAAGTTCGCCCTTTGTAACAGGAACAATTACTTCATGCCCGATTAAAAGACTTTTAAGATGGCTGTCTCCGTTAGTTTCGCCGGTATCATGATGATTGTAGTTTATATTAAAAGGTGCAAGGTCCTCAAGCCATTTGTCAATATCTGCAATAAGTCCCGATTCGGCATCATTAACATATATTCCAGCAGTAATATGCATTGCGCTTACAAGAATCATTCCTTCTTTTATACCGCTTTCTTTTAAAGCAAATTCTACTTCTTTAGTAATATTTATATATTCTCTATGATTTTTTGTATTAAACCATAAATATTTAGTATAAAAATTCATAAGTCCCTCCGCATGTAAAAAAATTCTAATTTAAATATAACAAAATCTTGATAAAAAGATAATTATTTAATAAAATTTTAAACAAGGAGAGATGTCCGAGCGGTTTAAGGTGCAAATCTCGAAAATTTGTGCAGGGGGCAACTCTGCCGAGGGTTCGAATCCCTCTCTCTCCGTTCTTGTTTTTTAATTACAACTACAAAATATATATAAAATAGTAGGATGTGGTAAATCATAGATTTACCACATCCTACAATATGTTTTGACTTGCAGTTTGAGAAAAAATATCAGATGAAATGAGAATTTTTCAAGTTATTGGGCAGATATGCCCAACCTACCTACTCTTTCCAAACAGTAATACCTTGAATTTCAACAAGATTATCGGTTATAGCAGATACAAGTTTTTCCATATTAACATCACTATCAATTGTCATAGGCACACATTGTTTGGAATCACATGTATACATTGTTGTTATATTTGTTTCATTATTTTTTACAACCGTAATTAACTTATTACCCCCAAGTTTATCATTTCCTGCAATTTGAAATGCCTGTGTTTTGTTATCGACAAGACTATTTGCAAATTCAAGACGAGATTCATCAATAAGTTTACCATCACCCATAATTAAATTCGGAATTTGCCCTTGTGTTGGTTTTTTTGTATGAACCCAAAAATTATTACTATTATCATGGAAACCATACATACTAGAAGTTAATTTAGATAAAAATTCTTTATCTTCATTTGTTAATTCTAATTTGTGCGGCATAGGACGTTTTGCACAGGTTTTAACTTGGGTTCTTCCTATTTGTTCATTTGGAAAAACAGGAAAATCTTTTGGACTTTCGGAATCACCATACGCAAAACCTTCAAGATTATGTTCCGGATTAAAGGCTTTTTTTGAATTGACTCTTTCAGGATTGAACATTGAACCAAATGAAATTGCAGTCATAAGCATTCCCCTTTCTTTTTAAAGTATTATTCATATAAAAGCAAAAAATAATAATTAATTGCGTGAAATTTCAAAAAATTTAATAATTTGTAACAATATAAATATAAATCTCTCACTATTTTAGTCAGTAGGGTGCAATTATTTGCACCGAAAAACTGTTATGTAATGTGAATTTACTAATTCGAGAAAATTTTCCCACTTCTTGGAAGTTTTATCCTTTTTCTATCCTTGCGAAGATTTAAATCCCGTCGGAGTTTAAGCCAAAATCAAAACATTGTTTTAGAAAAAAGGATAATTCTAAGGATAAATAAAGGATAAAAAGAATAATTTTTCTTAAATTCAGGGAAGTGGCTTAAATCTAAACAACACCTAAACTATCCCCACATTCCCTATTTCAAATTTATCCGTCATGTTATATACAACTAGATAAAAAACTTTCTCAATCAAAGAAAAATTTAATTCAGTATCGCCCGCATTTTCAACATAATTTAATAAGTAACTCATTTGATTAGTGTAATATGTAAGTCTTAACCTTAGTATTCCCGGTTATTTTTGTGAAAAGAAATAATATTATTAAGAAAAACAAAAGCATGACCAATAGTCAATGACTTATAGTCATTTTTGACTTTTTGTGATATTATGTTTTTGCAAATAGAAAATTTTCAAAAAGGAGGCCAATATGAATTATAGAAAACTCGGAAATGACAAAGTTTCTCCGCTCGGTTTAGGGTGTATGGGGTTTAGCCACGCATACGGAGAAGCAACAGAAAAATCTGAGGCTATAAAAACCATAAAATCTGCTTTTGATATGGGATACAATTTCTTTGATACGGCAGAATGTTATACTGGGTTGAATACAGACGGCACAATTTCATATAACGAAGAACTTGTTGGCGAAGCTCTAAAATCAGTCAGAGATAAAGTTATAATTGCAACGAAATTCGGTGTAAGCCGCAATCCTGATAAATCATTAAGTATGGACAGTTCTCCCGAAAAAATTAAAAAATCCGTAGAAAGCAGTCTTAAACATCTTGGAGTTGATTATATTGATTTATATTATCAACATAGAATTGACCCTAAAGTTGAACCGGAAATTGTCGCACAGATGATGAAAGAACTAATTCAAGAAGGTAAAATCAAATACTGGGGGATTTCGGAAGTTAACGAAACTTATTTAAGAAAAGCTCACGCGGTTTGTCCAGTGACAGCAATCCAGAACAGATATTCAATGATGGCACGCCGGCACGAATCACTATTCCCTGTGTTAGAAGAATTAGGAATAGCATTTGTTGCATTTTCACCTATTGCAAACGGTCTGCTTTCAGGAAAGTATAATTCTGAAACCAAATTTACATCAAATGATGATTACAGAAGTAGTATGCCTCAATTTACAAAAGAAGGTTTTGAAAAATCAGATGAACTGCTGGAGATTTTAAATAATCTTGCAAAAGAAAAGAATGCAACTCCTGCACAAATTTCTCTTGCGTGGATGTTAAATAAAAAGCCTTATATTATCCCGATTCCCGGAAGCAGAAAAGTTGAAAGGTTATATGAAAACCTAAACTCTGCAAACATAATTCTGACAGAATATGAAATTAAAAACATTGATGAAAGGCTGGATAAAATGGACTTTTTAGTCTTTGGCGGACACAGCGGAAAATAAATAAAAGAAGCGGGATGTCTTTAAATCCCGCTTTGTCTTTTTCTTCTAAAATATACGCTTTCATAATTTATTTACCAAAATTTGCCAAAAATTCCACAGTTTCAGGATCATAGTGAGAAAAAAACAGACTCTTTCCTGTATCTAATGCTCTGATTTTGTCCAAATCATCAGAAGAAAGTTCAAAATCAAAGATATTGAAGTTTTCTTCCATTCTGTTTCTGTGAGTGGATTTCGGAATTACGATTACACCTTCCTGAGTCAAAAATCTCAAAGCAACTTGAGCAACGGATTTACCATATTTTACACCGATTTTTTTTAGTGTTTCATTTTTGAAGTAATTATTTCTTCCTTCTGCAAAAGGCCCCCAAGACATAATTTGCGTATTATATTTTTTCATAACCTCTCTTGCAAGTTTTTGCTGTTGAAATACATGAGTTTCAACCTGATTTATTGCCGGTTGGATTTCTACAAAGTGGGATAAATCAACAAATCTGTCCGGATAGAAATTGCTTATTCCTATTGCGCGGGCTTTGCCTTCTTTGTAAGCCTTTTCCATTGCTCTATATGTTCCGTAATAATCTCCTATAGGCTGATGTATTAAGAGCAAATCAACATAATCTGTCTGTAATTTCCTTAAAGATTCATCAATTGATTTATATGCTTTTTCTTCTCCTGCATTTGAAATCCAAATTTTTGTTACAAGAAAAATATCTTTTCTGTCAACACCGCTCTTTTTAATGGCATTTCCAACGGCTTCTTCGTTAAAATAAGCCTGTGCAGTATCTATTAATCTGTAACCTACGTCCAATGCTTCTGACACGACTCTTTCGCATTCGTTGTGGTCAGGCACCTGATATACACCAAAACCTAAAATCGGCATTTCCACGCCATTGTTTAATTTTACTGTCTGCATAAATTACCTCCTTATATACTGCTTAAAAATTGCATCAATCTGAATTTTGCAAAACCTGTCCGTCCAATCAAGCGGCTCGAACTTGCCGTCTGACATGCACCAGCAGGTCATCATTCCATAGAGTTCGGATATTATAATATGTGTCAAAAGTTCAACAGGAGTATCTTTTTTTAATTCACCTTTAGAAACGGCATCCTCTAATATACCTTTCAGCATTTCAAAATCGTATTTCCACTTCTGACCGTCTTTGGTCTCAGGAACATTATTGGGATCTAATACGTCTCTTGTCCATTGACGACAGGTGTTTATCCCGCAGGATTCAACACATTCCATAAAGCGGTGAAAATAATGTGGCAACTTTTCTGTTATTGTCAGACCTTCCATTTTTTGCAGTTCTTCCGCAATTTTATCAAACGGAACTCTACTTATATCAAGGACTATATCTTCTTTACGTTTGAAATAAATATAAAAAGTGCCTTTAGCAACACCCGCCTTTTTGGTAATATCTTCAACATTTATTGCATCAAACCCTTTTTCTTTAAGAAGTTCCAGCCCTGCTGTTATAAGCTTATGTTTAGTTTCCTGTGCCGATTTTTGTCTTTTATTCATCTCTTGCTCCTGTTTGTGAATATAGCATAATGTTAACATATTTATGACTAAAAGTCAATGACCTATAGTCATATTGTAATTTTTATGGTATTATTTTTTTATGAAAAATTATGAGGGAAATAAAATGGAAGAAATTAGAATTGACGTAAACACTCAAGAACCTAAAAGAATTGCGGAAGCAAAAAGAAGTTCCGAATTATGTTTTAAAATTAATCACACAATGCCGACAAGTCCTGAGTGCAAAAGACTTATAGATGAACTTTTTAATAATACGCTTGGAGAAGGAACGGTAATTCACCCTCCAATATTTACACTTTTGGCGGATAAGGTAAAAATCGGGAAAAATGTAGTTATTCTGAACGGTTTTCAATGTATGTCAGCCGGCGGTTTAACGATTGATGATGATACAATGATTTCATTGAACTGCACTATTGCAACAAATAACCATGATTTTTACGAAAGAAATATCATAACTTGCAAACCTGTTCATATAAAAAGAAATGTATGGATAGGCGTAAACGTAACAATACTGCCCGGTGTAACCATTGGTGAAAATGCCGTTGTCGGTGCCGGCGCTATTGTTACAAAAGATGTTCCCGATAACGCTGTAGTTGTTGGCAGTCCGGCGAGAGTTGTTAAATATCTTAATCCGAATAAATTTCCGAAAGTTGAGAAGTAAATATGAGTTATATTAACTCGTAATAATATTAGTTTATTCTGTCTAGAACAGAAAAATTTTATAAGGGTAATGACAGAAATTTTTTGAAATTTTATGGATTAGATTAGCAATGATAATCAAAATGTCTGAGATAAAAAATCAATCTGTATGTTCATTTAAAATTTAATCCAGTGTTGCTCGCATTGCTTGGTTGTCGGCTGCGGGAGCGGGAGTTGCTTCCATATAAACGTGACTCCGGTTGTCTGTTAACGCAGCTAAGCCTTCGCACTCTGCCGGCAATCCGCTTCTTGGATTTGCTTCTTGAAATTTGCTGTCTATCGCTCGAGTCGCTCATTCGGTTTACGCCTCCAATTCGCTTACAGGCTTCACATACTCGGGTTTGCTACGCTTCACCCTTGCGCAAATTTCACTTTACTTCAACCCCAAAAATATAAAAACGGAAATACAATAACATGTATTTCCGTCATAATTTATAAAAATCAGATTCTTATTTTTTTGCAAGTACTTTGCCGTTAACAATTTCTTTAAAATTCTTACCTGCAGTAAATACAGGTGCATTTTTAGCAGCAATTTTAATTGTCGCACCTGTTTGAGGGTTACGGCCTGTTCTTGCAGCTCTTTTTCTTGATTCAAAAGTACCAAAACCAACTAATGTAACTTTTTTACCTTTAGCTACTGTCTTTTCAATAGTAGACATAATAGTATTGATAATTTCATAAGCTTCTTTTTGAGTAACTTTAGCTTTCTTTGATACTTCTTGTACTAAATCTTCTTTATTCATGGAATAAACCCCTTTCATTAAATATCACATCTCTAATTATAGGCTTTTTTTCAATATAGTCAATAGGTAAATTTAAATCTCCTATTTATTTTTCATGGTAGGGAATGCAATTACATCACGTATAGTGGTTGATGCAGTAAGCAGCATAACCAATCTGTCAATTCCCATGCCCATTCCGCCAGTAGGTGGCATACCATATTCAAGTGCATTAATGAAATCTTCATCTATATCACAAGCTTCTTCATCTCCTTGAGCTTTTGCCTGTGCTTGTGCTTCAAATCTTTCTCTTTGATCAACCGGGTCCGTAAGTTCAGAGAAAGCATTTGCAAGCTCCCAACCATTCACTTTTGATTCAAAACGTTCAGTAAGACGAGGGTTATTTCTGTGAACTTTGGCTAATGGCGAAATTTCTCTAGGGTAATCCATTATATGAACGGGTTGAATAATATAAGGTTCAACTTTATCTTCAAAGACTGCTTCAACAATTTTACCCCAGTTCATATTTTCTTCAAGTTCAACCCCTAAATTTTTGGCTGCTTCTTGAGCTTCCTGTGCCGTAAGAAAATCGCCAAAATCTACTCCTGTAGCTTCTTTAATTGAGCCTATCATTGTTTTTCTGTCCCACGGAGGAGTTAAATCTATTTCATTATCTCCATATTTAATTTTTGTTGTTCCCAAAACTTCTTTTGCAACAAAGGCAACCATATTTTCAGTCAAAGTCATCATGTCATTATAGTCAACATAAGCCTGATAGAGCTCTATTGTAGTAAATTCGGGATTATGAAGTGAGTCTATACCTTCGTTTCTAAAACAGCGGTTAATTTCAAATATCTTTTCTGATAAACCGCCCACCATAAGTCTTTTTAAATGAAGTTCAGGGGCTATTCTCATATACATAGGTATATCAAGCGCATTATGATGAGTTTCAAACGGTCTTGCATTAGCTCCTCCGGCTTGTGAATGAAGCATTGGAGTTTCAACCTCCAAAAATCCTTGTGAGGTCAGAAATTCTCTGATTTTTTGAATTATTAATCCTCTTTTTCTGAATGTTTCTTTGACTTCGGGATTCATTATCATATCAACATAACGTTGGCGGTAACGTGTTTCAACATCTGTAAGTCCATGGAATTTTTCCGGCAGCGGTTTTAGTGATTTTGTTAAAATTTCAAAATCCACCGCTTTTATACTTAATTCACCCCTGGGAGTTCTTCTTATATCTCCGGTAAATCCCATAATATCACCGATATCCACTAATTTTAAAAGCTTTATTTTTTCGGGGTCAATATTTTGTTTATGAGAAAAAATTTGTATCTTGCCTGAATCATCCATCAAATCTATAAACATTCCTGAATTTCTTATGGCCATTACTCTTCCCGCCACACTGTAACGGTCTTGGGTTTCTTCTCCAGCTTCAAGTTCTTTATATTTTTCCTGTAATTCTTGTGCGGAAGCTGTTTTATTAAACTTATACGGATACGGATTTATCCCTTTTTCTCTTAATTCATTTGCTTTATGTATTCTTCCTGCCCTTATTGTATCAATTGATGATGTTGATTCTTTAATATCGGTTTCTTGCATATTGCCTCCAAAATTCATTCCATATAGTAAATTCTATCATTAACATGAATTTTTAGAAAAAAATACAAAATTATACTTATATATTTTATCTGTTTAAAATGTAAACTTATATTAAGAAAAAGAAGTTAAAATAGCAATTCACTAAAACAAAAAAACTTTATATAAATATAGACAGTAAACAAAGGAGGGCAAAAGAAAAATTCAAAAAAACTAAGAGGCAATGTTAGGAGAAGACAAAAACAATCAGCCATTTTAGGCAAAATGATTAAAAACAAATTTTACAATCTCTCTCTCTTAATATCCTCGTGTTTATTTGATGTTTGCAATCTCTGCAAACATTTTTTTTGCTTTTTTTAAATTATTCTATAGAATTTATACATAAATCAAGTTCATGAGAAAAATTTTTCTCTAAATTTTGAGATAAATCATTTGAAGCATTTACCCAAAAATTTGAATTTGCCAAAACTTTAGTTTCAACCCCATTTTCGCTTGTTTTAAATACCAAAGGATCTGAACCTTTAAAGTTTGCAAGCATATCTTTTATAGCCACCAATTTTTCAAACGGAAGTTCTTTAATCAATGATATTGTAACTATATTACTATTTTCAACGGGTTTAACTGAGTCAATTATAATTTGAGATTGTCCGTCTTCTTTTTTTTGATATTTACCCGATAAAATAACTTTTTTTTCGAGCTCTATAAAAGTATTATATGTCTGAAAAGTTTTATTAAATGCTACAAACTGTAATTCTCCTGTCAAATCTTCAATTACACCCGCTTTAAGAAATTTAGTGGGATCTTTCTTTGTTGGTATTTTCCTTACAGAGCTTAAAAGTCCGCAAATAGTTATGAAAGTTCCATCCGGCACTTCTTTTAACTCTTCTATTGTATGAGTTGTTAGAAATGGAAGTTTTGTTCGTATAGATTCCAAAGGATGACAGGTTAAATAAAATCCTAAATACTCTTTTTCAAATTCTTGAAGCTCTTTGTCGGTAAATTCTTCCGGTGTCCCAAATAATTCAAAAGACTGCATTTGATAGCTGTTACCGGTATTAGAAGGATTCATTGCCGCAAATAAACTGACCTGCCCGAGTTCTTTGGCTTCTGATTCTTTCGTCGCTACATTTAATATATTTTCAATATTAATATACATTTGCTTTCTCGAAGGAACCAAAGACAATAGAGCACCTGCACGTGAAAGATTTTCAAGTGCTTTACGATTTATTATTCTCGGATTAATTCTTTGCGCAAAATCGGCTATAGATTTATATTCGCCTCCTTGTTCTTTTTCATCTGCTATTTCCTGTTGAACAGCATCTCCTATACCTTTTATCGAATTTAATCCGAATCTTATATTAGTTCCGTCAGTATAAAATTCCGATTTCGATTTGTTTATATCAGGCGGATATACTTTAATTCCAAGTCTTTGAGCTTCTGTAATATAAAGCTGTATTTTTTCCAAATCATCTTTTGAATTGGAAAGCATTGCACAGATATACTCAACAGGATAATGAGCCTTTAAATATGCAGTTTGATAAGAAACAAAAGCATAAGCCGCAGAATGTGACCGGTTAAAGCAGTATTTGGCAAAACTTTCAATCTGCTCAAAAAGTTCATTCGCTGCCTGTTCGGTCATTCCTTTTTTACTTGCTGCCTCAACAAAACGAACTTTTTGTTTCGCCATTTCTTCAAGTTTCTTTTTACCCATCATTCTTCTGACCATGTCCGCTTCACCGAGCGAATAGTCCGCCAAAACCTGAAATATCTGCATTATTTGTTCTTGATAAACTATTGTTCCGTATGTATCTTTAAGAACTGATTCAAGTAAAGGATGAGCATATTTAATTTCTTGCCTGCCATGTTTCCTTTCTACAAAGTCAGTAACCATGCCGGACTCAAGCGGCCCCGGACGAAATAAAGCAACCAAAGCACCTAAATCTTCAAATACAGAAGGTTTTAAATCCCTTACAAGTTTTTTCATACCCGAAGATTCTAACTGGAATACTCCGTCTGTATTTCCTGCTATAAGCATTTTATATGTTTCAGGATCATCAAGCGGTATTTTGTTAATATCAATTTCAACACCCTTTAATTTTTTGACAAGTTCAATTGTCTGCATAATAATTGTTAAGTTCTTTAACCCCAAAAAGTCCATTTTTAAAAGACCGATTTTTTCACAATCTTCTTTTGGGAATTCTGTTATTACGTTTCCTTCTTTTGCATACTGAACAGGACAAATCTCATCTAACGGCTGATGAGCTATAATAACACCTGCTGCATGCATACCCGTATTTTGTTTTAAACCTTCTATTTTGATTGCTTCATCAATTATATGTCTTAAAGTAGCATCTTCATCATAAACTTTTTTAAAATCAGGTGAAACTTCAAGCGCCTTTGTTATTGTCATTCCAACTTCTGATGGCACCATCTGGCTTACTCTGTTTGATATTTCAAACGGTATATTCATAACTCTTGCTACGGCTTTTATGGCAGCTTTAGCGGACAACGTACCAAAAGTTATAATTTGACATACTTTATCTTTTCCGTATTTTTGGGTTACATAATCAATAACACGTTCACGCCCGTCACCGAAATCTATATCAACATCAGGCATGCTGACACGTTCAGGATTTAAGAAACGTTCAAACAATAAATGATGTTTTATCGGGTCAAGATCTGTAATTCCGAGAGCATAAGCGACCAAACTACCTGCTGCAGAGCCTCTACCGGGACCAACAGGAACTCCGTGAGTTTTTGCATAATTTATAAAATCCCATACAATTAAGAAGTATGCATCAAACCCCATTTTGTTAATAATTTCAAGTTCATATTTACATCTTTCTTCAATTTCGGGAGTTATTTCATCATATTTTTCATTTATACCTTTGCGTACCAAATACCCTAAATAAGACGGAATTGTATGATTTTGAGGTACATCAAAATGAGGCAGTATATTCTCTCCCATTTTTATCATTACATGGCACTTATCTGCAATCCTTGCAGTATTTTCAATTGCTTCTTCAAATAAATCCGAATCCATCCACCTGAAGGCTTCTCTGAGTTCTTCAGGTGTTTTTACATAAAATTCATTATTGGGAAATCTAAAACGTTTTTCATCTTCTTTCAGTGCATTTGTTTGAATACAAAGAAGAGTATCATGCCATGAGGCATCTTCTTTTCTCAAATAATGGCTGTCATTAGTAATAACGAGCGGTATATCAAGTTCTTGAGCAATTTTTATTAATTCGGGATTAGAGCGTTTTTGTTCATCTAGTCTATGATCCTGAAGTTCAATGTAATAATCATCCTTAAACAAATCTTTATAATATTTAGCTGTATTTTTAGCGCCTTCTTTATTACCGTTTAAAATTTCCTGAACGACTTCTCCTTGAATACATGCTGAAAGACAAATTAGGCCTTCAGTATGCTGTTCAAGAATCTCTCGATTTATACGCGGTTTATAATAAAATCCATTTATATGGGCAATTGATACAAGCTTTACAAGATTTTGATATCCGGTATTATTTTTAGCTATTAAAACTAAATGAAAAAGTTCTCTGTTTGTCGGGTCTTTCTTTGTAACATCACCATGAAGTACATAGAATTCACACCCCAAAAGAACTTTAAATTGATTTTCCTTCCCGAGTCTGTACAACTCCATAGCACCATACATAACCCCGTGGTCTGTAACTGCTACAGCTTCAAAATTATTTTCCTGAGCAAACTTTATCAGTTCTTTATTTCTGATAGCTCCATCAAGTAAACTGTATTCAGAATGCACATGCAAAGGCACATAACGCATGATGAATTTATACCCCTTCTCATCCCTTCTTTTTATATTTTACTCTTGTAAAATTAATATGTAAATTAAAGATGTTTTAATGTTAAGAGTTTAAGTGTAAATATTTTTTAACAATATATAAAGTTTTAGCTCTTGATGCCGATAAGAAATATTAGTACTATTATTAATTATTGGAGAATTATCAAATGAGCGGAAGTTCATATTTAAGAATGCCTCAAACAATCTCATTTAATACGGACAGTGCAAAATTAAATGAATTAAAATCCAAAAGAGATGCTCTAAACAGTGAAATAAGTGATTTAAAATCTCAAAAACAAGAAGATCCCAATAGTAAAGAATTAGAAAGTGCCAAACAAACCGCAGAAAGTGCAAAATCAGAATACGATGCTGCTGTTCAAGCACAGAATTCCGAATCGGGTGAGGCAGAACTTCAGGCAATGCAGTCTGAAAAATCTGCCATTGATACTCAATATCAATCGCAACAGTCAGTTGTTAGCGGTTTAGAATCAAGTGTAAGCAGTGCACAAAGTGCAGTTAATACTATAAGCTCAGAATTATCCTCTTTGCAGCCTCCTTCAGAAAGCAGTTATAAAAATGAGGACGGAACAACTAATACAGCAGCATATCAACAGGCAATGCAGCAATATAATTCTCAAAAAGCAGCATTAACAACACAGCTTAATGCGGCCAATTCAACATTAAGAACTTTAAAATCTCAATTAGACGGGGCAAAATCAACATTAAGTTCTCTTGAACAACAAAAATCCCAAATGGATTCAATAGTAAGTCAAAAAGAACAAGAAGTTAATGCAAAAAAACAGCAGCTTCAACAAGATGTTCAAACAAAACAACAGGCTTATCAAGAAGCACAAAATGAAGTTCAAAGACTTCAAAGCGCTGCTCCTGAAGGAAATAATGAAATTGACAATCAAATTTCTCAAAAAGAACAAGAGCTTGCAAGTATTGAGCAGCAAATTTCTCAGGAAGAATCACAATCAAAAACAGATGAACAAAAAAAAGCAGAAGAAAAAGAAGAAGAAAAAAAAGCTAAAGAAGAAGAAAAGGCTCAAAAAGAACTTGAAAAAGAACTAAAAAATAAAGACTTAAATGAAACAGAAGCGGAAAAAAAATTAACAAACAAAGATATTGACAACCAAACCGCAGAAGATATTTTAAATAAAAAAGCAAAAGAAGGCGAAGAATATAAAGCCCTTGATGCCGATGAACAGGTAGAATTTCTTAAAGCTTCATCACTGTATGAAGAAGGCGGTGACTATTCAGTTCAATATACAACGGCGGATGACGGAACTAAAAATGTATATTTTACAAAAAATAATGATGATGGAACTACTGAATATTTAAAAGTAATTTCTAACGGAAAAGACGGCGAAGATCCTAAAATTGTCCATACTGTTGTTGGAACAACATCAGATAAAGCAAGTACAAAGGTTTATGACTCCGAAGAATTAGAAGAAAACTCATCAAAATCTGATTTGGCCGCAAAACAAAAGCTTGAAAGTATTAATGATGAAGGCTATGAAATAGAAAATACAATGCTTTCAGATATAAAGGCAGAGCTTGAAAAACAAAAAGAAGAAATAGAAACGGAAGCTGATTCAAAAACAGGCTTAGGCGCTCTTTGGGACAGTGCAAAAGGATTGTTTGGCAAAGGTACTTCAGGTCAATTAAATGATAATTCAGATCTTATGGAAACACTGGAAAAACTTGAAAATAATCCTGATCCCACCAAAATTCAAGAATTGTATAAATCTGTATTCAATCAGGAACCGGATTTAGAAGCAATTAAGGAAAGCATAGATTCTGCAAAGGAACTTGAAGAAGGCAGTTTAACATTAGATGACGGAACACAGTTAAATAAAGATGAAATAGCTGATATGATTGCAGAACAAGCTGCATCTTTAGCTAATAGCTTTGAAGAACAAGTTGACTCTCAAGGTCTTATTACTAAGGGAATAAGCTGTATAAATAACGTTGTCGGTATTGGTACAACTGAAAATATGACAACAGCACAAATTGAAAATTATAAAGATATGGCAAATCAGTTAAAAAGCGCCGACAGTCCCGAAGAGTTTGCTTCTCTATATAAATCTATTACAGGAGAAGAACTTTCAAAAGACAGTATAAAAGAATTAAATGAAGGTGCATCGAAGGTCGAAAATTCTAAAGCTTCAGAATCTATTATGGATTATGAAGAAACAAATGAAACTATAAAAAATACAGCAGTTGCAGTAGCAGTCGGTGTTGCTACGGTAACAACAGGACCTTTAGGTGCCGTAGCAATAGGTATGGCAGCTACAGCCGGTATCAATGCTGTTGATGCGGTTACGCAAGATAACGGAAAAAATATAGGTGACAATTTAGTAACCTACGTAAAAGAAGACTTGGTAAAAGATTTATGTGTTGGTGCCTTAAATGGACTTACCGGAAAACTAGGTAACGTGGCAGGTCAAAAAGTTGCAGGAGCTATAGCTTCTAAAACGGCAGGAAACGCAATAACAAATCAGGTCGCTTCTAAAATAATGTCTGCAACTCAAAGAACGGCAATTGAATTTGTTGATGGTGCAGTAGATGCCGGTTTAAGCAGCGCCGGTGAATATGTAATAAGTTCTGCTGCCGGTGAAAACGGTAATTTCTTAAATGAAGAAGGAAATATTATTGATGCAGACGGAAATTTATCTTTTATAAATAATCTAAAAGAAAACTTCGATGCAAAAGAGATGGCAGAGCAGGTAACTTTGAGTACATTAATGGGCGGTGCTATGTCAGTGGGAATGCAGGAAACTGTTGGGGCTATTTCTAAAGGTATTTCAAAAACAGATATTCTAAATAAGAAAATTGATACAGATTTAAATATAAAAGATACTGATTTAAATATAAAGGACATCGATTTTAATATAAAAGATAAAGATTTAAATATAAAAATATCAGACGTTATAGAAACCGGAAAAGATCATGTAAGCTCGTTTTCAAGTTTAACGGATGCAAAAATGAATGCTGAAATCGGTGAAGTATTTCAAATTGCAGATTCCAAAAATGTAGGAATAAAACTTAAAAATGGCGAAATAGAAGAGTTAAAAATATCCAAAAAAACATATAATGAATTATTTCCTGACGGAGCAGATATGAATATATCACAGCAAAAGATAGGTGATTGTTATCTTGTTTCTTCTCTTTATTCATTAATGGAAAATCCAAAAACAAGAGCAGATGTATTAAGATGTTTTACTGAAGATGCTGCCGGAAATATTACATGCAAACTTCCTGATAGTTCCGTAGAATTTACTCTTGGCACTTGTGATTTAACTTCTGATTATGTAAATCAAAGTAAAATAGTTAAAGGATCAGAGGGTGCAAGAATGCTCGAATATACTTACGGATTAAATTTATTACAAGATGGACAAAATTATATACAAGACAGGTTGTCATTTTGGATAAATCCGTTTAACTCTACAAATAAAGAACTATCACTGCTTTATGATATATTATATACTGGAGATACTGATATAACATTGAACAAACTTAATGAAACAGCAAAAAAACACAATATTGATAACTATGATTTCAATAAAATAGCAAATATTGATAAAAAAACACAAACCGCAATAATTGACTATAATAAAGTGCGTGAATGTATCTCTTCTAACGAAACCAAAATAAATAGCGAAATACAAAAATTACAAAATGATTTGGTTGATTTAGCCAATGGTACTATTAAAGAAGAAACACTAAGAAATTATGGAGGTTGGAATAATGATGTTTATTCTAATTTTGGATTTAAAAACTCAGGTTTTGTAAATATAAACTCATTTGATGCAAAAAATTTATTATTAAATTCTGATAACTGGGATAATTATGTTTTTGGCCTTTGTTCCAAATCCGGAAAGAGTGACCAATATTTTATAAATAAAAAACTAGATATAGCATATGGTCATGCATATTCTCTAAAACCAATCCGCACTGATGCGACAAAAAGCGGTATCGCTTTTAAAGTTACAAATCCTTGGCACACAAATCAACATCAAATATTAACATTTAATCAATTAGAACAATATTTTAGTGGAATATTTTATGCTAAAATAGACTAGAGGTATATATGAAAAATATTAACGGATTATCAAACAATATGATTAAAAAAATTAATAAAGCTAATGAGAATTTACCTGCCGCACTTGTAAAGCTTGAAGAATTATATTCGGATTTTATTAAACAAATGGAAAAAAGTGATTTTAAGAACTCTCCAAGGCGCTATATTGTTGAACTTGGATATGTAAAAAATCTTAAAAAAAGTTCAGAATCGTTCAAGCTTAGTTCTGAAATTGAAAAATGGACAAATAAAGAAAAAGAATTGTGTTTAAAACTTGATGAATTTGGTATAAAAATAAATGATTAGCAAATATTGTTATTATTTTGGCAATAAAAATTGAGGTTTAAAATATGTATCAATTTAATATATTTGTATATTTTATTATCTTAGGAATATGTTACAGAACAGGAAATGATATTTTGTTTTTTGCCTGTTTAGCTGCTGGTGTTTTAATTATTTTGGCATTTAAGTTTTATCAAAAAAAGAGAAAAGAAAATATAAAAAAACAGATTGAAAATTTTCCCGATAAACCTTTATTAAATATAAATAAAGCAGCCTGGTGGGAATTGGAAGAACTTCCCGGAGTTTTAAGAGTTCAGGCAAAAAAAATTGTTTGGAATAGAAAACATAACGGGTTGTATATTTCCAAGGAAGATTTTTTTGAAAAAAATAATATTAAAGATAAACAGACAATTGATAAATTAATTTTTATCTAGTGATTATTTTAAACATTTTCTTGCTTCAATCCAATGCTAACTGACTTGATTAGTTGAATATGGTAAACATGATTTTGGTTGTCTGTTGGTATAACCAATTCTATACACTTTGGGTGCATTCAGCTTATTAATTTTTTCTCATTGTTTAGGCATTCTGCCTCATTTCGTTAAAACTTTTCAGTTCTTACTACATTTCATATTTTTTTGCATCTTCGGCATTCCGCTTCGCTTCAGGCTATGTTAAGTCTGCTTATCTTAAAATTTTATTCGTACAAAACATGAAAAATTTGTAAAAACTTATTTAAAATGTTTGCTAATATTCACATTAACTAATAAATATATAAAGTCCCGATATTTTTATCAGGACTTTATTTTATAATATCAGCAAGCATTTTTTCTTTTTCTAATGAAAATCCTGTAATTTTAACTTTTTGAAGAGTATCTTTTAATAAATCAGGCGCATCTATTAACACATTAATATAATTTTTGGTTACACCTTTTAAAAGATTGGTTTTTTTATCTCTGTTTTTTTCAATTATTACTTCATTTTCAGTATTAATATTTTGTTTAAAAAAATCTTTAAGTTTTTTATCTGACAATTCCTGAATAATTGCGGCTCTTCTTTTTTTCTCGCTTTGTTCAATTTGTTCGGGCATTGTATCTGCTATTGTTCCTTTTCTCCTTGAATAAGGAAAAACATGAATCCTTGTAAGATTTATTTCTTTGAGATTTGTATATGTTGTTTCAAAATCATCAATTGTTTCATTAGGAAATCCGACAATAATATCGCTTCCTATAAAAGCGTTTTCAAATTTTTCATTTATATATTTTACAAGTTCTTTAATTTGTTCTACGTTGTATTTTCTGTTCATCGCTTTTAAAGTTTTGTCGCATACGGATTGCAAAGAAAGATGAAAATGAGGGCAAAATTTTTCGGATTGGGCAAGAAAATCTATAAATTCTCTGTTCAATTCCAAAGGATTTAATGACCCGAGTCTGTAACGATTAATTGAAGTATTTTCTATTTCCTCAATCAGATGTTTAAGATTGGATTTCGGGGTAAAATCCTCGCCCCATTGTCCAATGTGAATTCCCGTGAGAACCGTTTCTTTATATCCTTCATCCGAAAATATATTTATTTGTTCAATTATATTTTCAATCTGATTCGAACGATTCTTTCCTCTTGCAAAAGGTATTGTACAATAACTGCAGCGGTTATTACAGCCGTCTTGTATTTTAACGGAAGCTCTTGTTCTGTGTGTTTGATGTAATTTTTCATATCTGAAATAATCATGTTCAAATATATCTGACACACAATAGTTATTGTCATTTTCCAATATTTTTAATATATCATTTTTTTCATAATTACCGATTACAAAATCAATATATTCATCATTTAGAAGATTATCTTTTTCAAGCTGCGCCATACAACCTGTTAATACTGTTTTTACGGATGGATTTTCTTTTTTTGCACGTCTTAAATATGAATGATTTTTACTGTCTGCAATATGAGTAACAGAACATGAATTTAATATATAATAATCTGCTTCTTGAATATTATCAGTTTCCGCATATCCGCCCAAAGCCAAAACTTCCGCCATTAAAGCGGATTCAACCTGATTCGTTTTACATCCCAAAGTTTTAATTATGAACTTTTTCATAACTATAGTATAAAATAAAAATTTTTTGTCCGGGAAATATTTTTACTTCTCGTTTTCGTTTTCCAAATGATTAAATTTATAATTGTAATAAGTAATTACAGCTATTAATAAAATCATTATGGAAATCGCTACAGGATAATTATTTAACATTTTTTAACCTTTTTATATTATTTATTATTTTATTGTTAATACTTAAAATATTACAGAAGAATACAAAATCTAAGTATACTCCTGGAATTATCAACATAATTATTCCAAAAATATTCAAATTTTGACTTAATATAAGTCCGATTATACCTCCCGTTAATACAATAATTATTGTTATGAGATTCGTTCTTAGATTAATAAGATTTTTATTGTCTTCTTTTATATATTCCATAAATTAATTATAGTCTTTTTAGGTACAATGTCAATTTTATGTTTATTTAATATTTGAAAACTTATTTAAAATATGATAATATAAATCGAGAAAGGAGCAAAATTATGAATAAATCAATTAGTCGCCACGGGGGGGGGTAAATTAAACTATAAAAATAAGATTTTATTATTTTTTATTAATATAACTTTAAATCAATATTTCATAAGAAATATTGATTTTATTTTGTTTAAATATTGATAAATATTGGTATATAATTATTATTGAATAGGAGAGTATAAAATATGAAAAAGATAAAATCATTTACACTTGCTGAAGTTTTAATCACCCTGGTAATTATTGGTATTATTGCTGCAATAACTGTTCCTGTTATTATGGCAAACGCTCAAAAACAAGAAACAATTTCTAAATTAAAAAAAGTATATTCAACAATTTCTCAGGCAACGAAGCGCGCAATTATTGACAACGGCCCTGCCGATGAATGGATAAATGATCCTAAATACGTAGATACAGGCCTAAACCAAGATTATTATTTTAACACATATATAAAACCATATTACAATGTGGAAGATTGTTTTGGTCAAACCCCAAAATGCGGTTATACCGAAGATTCCGTATGGACAAAATTAGATGGTACCACAGAAGAGGTACATTATTATGGCCCATTAGCGCATGCATTTATGTTATCTGACGGAACTTATATTAGCTTACATATTGATGGAGGTCCTGAAACTTGTCCAAACCAAGGTCGTGTTTGCGGGTATTATCCTCAATATTATGTAGATATTAACGGACCTAAAGGCCCGAATAAATACGGACGTGATGTTTTTGTATTTGATATTGAATCACCTGAAGGATTAATTGGTAATCAATACGATGAAGAAGATTGCAAAAGAGGTACAACAGGATACGGCTGCAGCACAAAACTTATGAAGGATAATTGGGAATTCAAAGATGATTATCCCTGGTAAAAAGCTTTCATATTATACCTTAGTTTGACTTGCGGGCATAAATTCTGACGGAATTTTGAAATCGATATTTTTACCCAAAATAGAATATTTCATATAAACCGCCTCAGGATTTTTGCGCGCCTCATCAATTTTATCGGATAGTGAAACAAAAAGCTCGCCGAGTTTTGGGTCAAATTGGGTTCCCAAACATCTCTTTATTTCATTAATTGCTGTTTCATGAGATAAAGCCGTTCTGTAAGGTCTTGTTGAAGTCATTGCATCATAAGTATCTGCAAGTGCTATAATACGGCCTGCAAGCGGAATTTCTTCTCCTTTTAATCTGTCAGGATACCCCGTTCCATCCCATTTTTCATGGTGTGTTTTTACCCACGCTGAAATTTTATTTAATTTTTTGATGTTTATAACAATTTTTTCACCTTTTGACGGATGTGATTTCATTACCAAAAACTCTTCATCCGTTAATTTCCCGTTTTTACAAAGAATATTTTGTGGGATAACTATTTTTCCGATATCATGCAACAATCCGGCAATTTCAATATCTTCCAAATATTTATCATCCAGTTTCAATTCTCTTGCCAAAATCATTGAATACAAAGTAACGCGCAAAGAATGTCCGTTTGTATAAGAATCTCTTGTATCCAAAGCATTAGAGATTGCTCTTATTGTTTTATAAAATAACTCTCTCAATTCCGTATAAAATATCTTGTTATGAGAGGCGAGAACATACTTATCTATACCGCTTTCGACAGCAATCTTAAGTTCTTCGGGCTCAAAAGGTTTAAGAATATATTGAAATAAGTTACAGTCGTTAATTGCAGAAACGATAATATCGGTATCGACATGGCCTGTCAAAAGAATTTTAATAATTTGAGGATTTGTTTTATTTACCTCTTTTAAAAATTCCGTCCCTTCCATAACAGGCATTTTTTGGTCAGATACGATAAGAGAAATATCATCCCCTTTTGTTTTAACAACTTCTAAAGCTTCAATGCCATTATGAGCCGTTAAAATATTATATGCACCCCTTAACGTCCTTTTCAAAAGCTGCAAATTATTTTCTTCATCGTCTACTATAAGAACTGTCTGTTTTTCATTATTTGACAGATTTACAATACTCTCTAAACTCTCTTTTAAGTCACCTGAACTCATAGACTACCACCAATTCAAATTACATAAATACTATCGTCCGAAAGAATAAAAGACTTTAATATATTATATCATTATTTTACAAAAGTTAACAAGTTAAATATTTTGCCTTGTATTCTGTATTTGTAGTAAAATTTAATTGTAATAGTTTATAAACAAACGAGGTAGAACGATGGTAAAGAAACTGATAGAAAAAGACACAAAAATGTTCTTAACCGGAAATGAAGTTTTAGCCTATGCAGCGAACGCAGCGGAAGCTGATTTCATGTACGGTTATCCTATCACACCGCAAAATGAAATTATGCACACATGGTGCAAATTGCTTCCCAAAACAGAAGCAGGCTTTTTGCAGACGGAAGATGAAATATCGGCAGGGTTTTCGACAATCGGTGGTATTTTGGCAGGCAAAAGAGCATTTACGGCAACAGCAGGCCCCGGAAATGTAATTATGCAAGATGCACAATCAATGGCGGAAATGATGAGAATACCGTTCGTTTGCGCGGTTATGCAAAGAGGCGGCCCATCTACGGCTACCGTTATTTATGCGCAGCAAGAAACAAGATTAACCTGCTTTGGCGGAAACGGTGAAGGATTTAGAATTGTTTATTCAACAGCAGGTCATCAGGATTTATATGATTATATGATTAAAGCATTTAATACGGCCTGGACATATAAATTCCCGACTTATGTTCTCGCCGATGGTTATCAAGGTAAAATGAGAGAACCTGTTATGCTTTACGATCCTAAATCTAGAGGTATTGAAATGGTTCCTGTTACTCCGTATTTATTGGGAGAAGGTGAAATAGGTAAAGACAGAAAATCTGTTCACCTCAGAAATACCTATAATATGGAAGAAGAACTTATGGAAGTTCTTGACCAATATCAGGAAGATTATAATAAAATGGCTGAAGAAGTTGCAGAATATCAGGAATACAAAGCGGAAGATGCTGAAATCCTTGTAATAGCGCATGGTATTGTTGCACGTTCTGCCGTTACGGCAATTGATGAATTAAGAGCAAAAGGTATCAAAGCGGGTCTGTTCAGACCGATAACAATCAGACCTCTTGCCGTTAAACCTTTAAGAGCAGCTGTTCAAAGAGCTAAACAAATACTATTCACCGAATCTGCAAACGGACAATTGGCTCAAATGGTATTAGAAAAACTCTACGGCTTAACAACACCTTATTCAACATTATATAAAATGGGTGTTGGAGTTACAGGTGATGATATTGTTCAAAAAGTAGAACAAATGGTTAAAACACCTGCAACTGTATAAAATGATTTAATTAAGGAGATTAAAATATGACACAGATATTAACTCTGCCGCCAAGTCTGCCAAATGCACAAAATGCAGAAGTAGGAGCAAGTAAATTCTGCCCCGGCTGCGGACACGGTATGATTCTTAAATCATTGGCTTTTGCTATTGATGATTTAAATTTAAAACAAAAAGCCGTTTTTGGCTGTGATATCGGATGTTCACTGCTTTCATGGAATTATATGGACTTAGACACCGTTCAAACACACCATGGACGTACAACTCCGGTTATATACGGATTAACAAGAGCAAACCATGAAGCTATTGGTATTGCTTATATGGGAGATGGCGGCGGACTTGCAATAGGCTCACAGCACCTTGTAAATGCAACCGTTCGTGCAGAAAGAATGCTTATTATTGTTGCAAACAACACAAACTACGGTATGACAGGCGGTCAAATGTCGCCAACTACAATGCCGGGGCAAAGAACAGAAACAACACCATACGGTCGTGACTGTGAAGTTACGGGACGTCCTGCAAAAGGTGCCGAAATGGTTGCTGCTATTGCAGACCCGAATAAATCATACGTCGCAAGAGCAAGCGTTTCTAATTTAAGAAAATTGCGCTCAACATTCAAAAAAGCATTAAAAAACGTTGAAATGGGAGGTTTCTCTTTTGTTGAAGTTCTTTCTTTATGTCCTTTAAACTGGAGAACAAATAACGTTGATACCTGGGGAAGATTGGCACAAATGGAAGAATGCTTTGAAGTTAAAGAATTCCTTGTTAGAGAAGGATTGGAGGGTTAATATGGCAAGAACAAAAATGGTATTAGCCGGTGAAGGCGGACAGGGCGTTCAGTCTGTTGCTAAAATTCTTGTAGAAGCCGGTTATGAAGCAGGAAAACAGGTTCTTTATATTCCTAACTTCGGTGTAGAACAAAGAGGCGGTGTTTCAATTGCTTTCTGCCAAATTGCAGATGAAAAAATAGGCGAACCTCGTTTCGCTAAAGGTGATATTGTTATCATGCTTTCAGATAGAGCAATAGACAGATGTGACACATATGTTGACGAAAATGCAATAGTTGTTTATGATACATCTGTTTGTACAAAAAAACCCGAATGCAAATGCAAAAAAATAATAGGTATTGATGCAAACAGAATTGCTAATGAACAATTAAGCGCAAGAGTATTCAATATTATTATATTGGGAGTCTTGATTGCAGCAACAAATGTTCTTGAAGTAAGTGACATAAAAAATGCAATGGAACTTGCTTTGGGTAAAAAGTTTGATGCAAAACCCGAATTAAGAGAACTTAATTACAAAGCTCTTGAAATGGGTATGAACATGATTAAAGATAAGGTAGGTGCATAATGACTACAGAATATAAAGGTTACAAAATAGAAGGCGTAGGTAAAGGTAAAGCCGATTATTATGTTTATACAGACCTATGTAAGGGTTGCGGGCTTTGTATTGCTAAATGCCCTATGAATAAAGGCGAACAAAAATGCTTGCACTGGTCAAAAGAAACAGGGTTATTCCAAACTCCGGCCGTAGAACCCGATCCGAATATTTGTATTGCCTGTGGTACTTGTGCACTTGTTTGCCCCGATAGTGCTATCAGAATAGAAAAAAGACAATAATTACGAAAATATATGAAAACGTCCTTTATTCAGAAGGACGTTTTTTTTGGACTTTTTTTATTGCTTGAATTATAATTAGCAATATATATCTAAGAGGGAGAGCCATGCTAAACGGTAAAAAAATAGTTGTTGTTATGCCTGCATATAATGCAGAAAAAACTTTAGAAAAAACATATAATGAAATTTATCATGAAATTGTTGATGAAATAATTCTTACAGATGATAAATCAAGCGATAATACAAAAGATTTAGCGAAAGATTTAAATTTAACAACAATAGTCCATAAAGAAAATCGAGGTTACGGCGGTAATCAAAAATCCTGTTATACTGCTGCATTAAAATCAAATGCAGATATTGTAATTATGCTTCATCCCGATTACCAATATACACCTAAACTTATACCTGCTATCGCATCTATGCTGGCTTTTGAAGAATATGATGCCGTTATTGCATCAAGAATGCTTTCAAATGCACTGGAAGGCGGAATGCCGCTATATAAATATATTGCAAATAAATTTCTTACTGCTTTTGAAAATTTATTTTTAGGACAACATTTGTCTGAATATCATACAGGATACAGGGGATTTAAAAGAAAAGTACTTGAAGAATTACCTTTGGAATCTTGTGATGATGACTTTGTATTTGATAATGAAATGCTTGCACTTGTAAAATATTACGGTTTTAAAACAGGTGAATTAAGCTGTCCGACAAAATATTTTCCCGAAGCTTCATCAATTAATTTTATTCGTTCTTGCAAATACGGATTTGGGGTTTTAGGTGTAAGTTTAAAATACTTTTTGGCTTATACAGGAATCTATAAATCAAAAATATTCAGAAAAGATGCTAAAAAGTTGGATATAAATGCAGAACTGCCTTACTACCATAAAAAAGATGAAAATTAATTTAAAAAAGCTAATAAAATTACGATTAGAAAATTGTATATGTTACATAATTCGATGACAAAAATATAAAAATAAAAAGAAAGACTATTAGTATTTTACAATTTGTTTTAATTGTCATCCTTGTATATGTTACGTAATTTGATGACAAAATTAAAGTTTTAATATGTTGAAAATACATATCATAGATTAAATAAAAAAATAAAATTTGACAGCCTATCCCGCAGCGGCGGGTTTCTAACCGGATTAACTCATTTTTGACCTTATCCAACTTACTTTCCGGCAGCGGCGGGTTTCTAACCGGATTAACTCATTTTTGACCTTATCCAACTTACTTTCCGGCAGCGGCCGGCTTCTAATTTGCTTAACTTACTTTTGACTTTACTCAACTTATTTTTAAAGCAACGGCGGGTTTATAGTTTTGCTCAACTTAATTTTGACGAAAATTAACTTATTTTTATTAATACGAAAGTCAAGGCAGAGTACTGTCTGAACGGGCGTTAGCCTGTGAACTGCGCAGCCTAAGTTGAAATTAGCATTATAAAAAATAACAATAAACAAATATAAAATAAAAATTTAAAGTCCATTGCGCAGGACAGTTAACCTCTTAGTGAGGAAACGGCGAGGTGAGCACTGTCTGAGTGTCTGTTAAGACACGAGTTTGCGAACCTTTACCGAACTTTAGAGGTAATCTGTCCGAA
>CALUTD010000008.1 GCA_944323625.1 Candidatus Gastranaerophilales bacterium | reverse complement strand
AGAACATTATTTTCCTTTAATAGTGCAGGTATACTTCAGCCACCTCCGAGCGAACATGCTCCAATTGCCACATTATTACTTCCTTCTGAAATATTTTTGAAAGATTCATATCCAATTATAGTATTAGCATTAGCGTTAGTTATTGACATTGCAGAAGCTCTTCCGATAGCAACATTTGCTGTTCCTTCTGTATTTGAAGCTAAAGCACTTTTACCTATAGCAGTATTACCTGATGCAGTTCTTGCAATACTGCCGTCAGCATTAATTAATGTCATTAATGTAGAATTTGTACCCTCAAATGCTCTTGCCCCAATAACGGTATTGTCAAAACCGAATTCAATTTCTTTCATTGCGTTACTTCCGATTGCGGTATTACTTCCTACATAATTATATATGGGAGAATCGGGAATATTTAATGTATATAATGCATAATGACCTATAGCTGTGTTCTCTTTTCCTGCTTCATTTTTATATAATGTGTAAGTACCTACTGCCGTATTTTGAATTCCTTTAGTATTTGCATACTCGGAATAAGCTCCCACTGCAGTATTATTTCCTCCGTTAGAATTTGCAAATTTTGATAATGAATGTGTTCCTACGGCTGTACTATATGAACCTTTTTTTAAAGTATTTAAGGCAAAATGCCCAATCGCCGTATTGGCCATATTTGCATTTCCGTTTTGTTCTTCTTTTGAAAGTTTATTTAGAGCTTTCATACCAATTGCAACGTTATAATTTCCGCCGCCTTCTTGCATGGCAAATTGCCCAAAAGCAGTATTATAATTACCTAAATCTGTTTTAAAAACATTTGTGCCAAAACCTATGCTTGTTTTGTTTGCTATAAGACGTCCTGTATTAGTAAAATTTTCTCCATTTGCACTTTTTGTATATAAAGATAAGAATGAAGAATTATTTCCAGTATCTTTTGTAATAATTATCTTATCATTATCTGAAGATAAAATTCCTGAGCCGTTGTGGTAATTATCATCTGTTACATTATCTACAGGTAATGTAGAATTCCCTACTAACAATGATTGACCGCTCCCCGTTGCTGCATATATGTCATTACCGGTACCAAATTTTGAATATTTCCATGGATTTTCATTTATTGTTGCTGCTTTTCTTGTTATAGTCGGAACCGTTGCCGCTAAAATCATGCTGGTTACAAGCAAAGATATCAACAATTCGGCAAGCGAAAACGCTCTTTCTTTTTTAATCATAATATTTACTTCCGTTTCTTTTTTTTAATTACAGATTTTTAACGCTTATTATTTTTAGTACCACTTTTAATGTTTTTTTAAACATTAAATTAGTCTTTATTTTAACATATTATTTAAAATTTCCAAAGCTCTTTTTGCCAAAAGTTCATTTTTTAATTTTTTATTCTTCTTTATTTTTTTATCCAATTCTATAGGAGATAGTATACCCCAGTTTGAATTTATAGGTTGAAAAGAATTATGTTCTTCAAATGTTATGTAATGAGTTAATGCACCGAGCATTGTTTCTTGGGGCAGTTCAAGAAGCTTTTCACCGTTTAAATATTTTGCCATATTTATGCCGGCTAAAAGCCCTGACGCTATTGACTCTGTATATCCTTCCGTTCCGGTTAGCTGTCCTGCAAAAAATATATTTTGATTCTTTCTTGACTGTAATGATGGTTTAAGGCATTTTGGACTGTTTATAAATGTGTTTCTGTGCATAACTCCGTATCTTACTATATTTGCATTCTCAAGTCCTGGGATCGATTGTATTAATTCTTTTTGACTGCCCCACTTTAAATTTGTTTGAAACCCTACTAAGTTATATAAGCTTGCACTTTTATTATCTTGTCTTAACTGCACAACCGCATAATTTTCTTTTCCTGTTCTTTCATCAATCAGACCTACGGGTTTTAAAGGGCCAAATCTTAAAGTATCTTCGCCTCTTGAAGCTAAAACCTCAATAGGAAGGCAGGATTCAAAAAATTTCGCACCTTTTTCGAACGATTTTAACTCTATTTTCGGGGCATTTATCAAAATGTTATAAAATTTTTCATACTCTTCTTTTGTCATTGGGCAGTTTATATAGTCTGCATCACCTTTATTATAACGGTTTAAATAAAATGCTTTTTCAAAATTTATGGAATCTTTTTCTATAATTGGAGCAATTGCATCAAAAAAATACAAATAATCCTGACCAAGAAAATTTTTTATGGCTTGCGCAAATGTATCTGATGTCAGTGGTCCTGAAGCGATTATAGAAGGAGAGTCACAATCCAGTGCAGTAACTTCTTCTCTTATAACATTAATATAGGGATTACTTTCAATAAGATTAGTAACTTTTTTGGAAAATAATTCTCTGTCTATAGCTAAAGCACCTCCGGCCGGAACTTGAGATTCGAATATTAAAGGCAATAATTCAGAACCCAAAATCTCCATTTCATGCTTTAACAGCCCTGAAGCATTAGTAATATCATAAGAACCAAGACTGTTAGAACATACAAATTCCGCAAAATTACCGGTTTTATGAGCACCTGTCTGTTTACTCGGCCTCATTTCATATAAATCTACGTAAATTTTATGTTTTGCTAACTGAAGCGCCGCTTCACTTCCTGCTAAACCCGCTCCTATTACTTTTGCTCTCAATATATTTCCCTCTTTTTTCCATTATTATATTATAAATTTATACAAATATATTTATTATTAACAAATTTGTTGTAAAATAATTATATGATGAAAAAAATTAATGTATTTCTGTTTGATGATGATAAAACAACAATAACTCTTATAGAAAAATATTTGACTGAATTAACTTTTGATTATAATTTAATTCAAAAAAACTCGTTTGATGGGAAATTAATAAAAAATTCTCAAGGTGATAATATTATAATATTAAACATAAATGTTTCAAACATGGATTTGCTTGAAAAATTACCGCCATATACTCAAAATAAAAATAATCATTTTTTAATTATTTCATATACTAACTCTACAGATCTTAATGTAAGAGCAATAAGAAACGGGGCAAAAGATTTTGTTTCTAAGCCTATTGTAAAATCTGACTTTTTATATAGAATACAAAAAATATATCAAAAAGATATTATGAAACAGGAGTCTGTAAAAAAATCAATTATAAACACAGTGATATCTGCAGAAAAAGGAGAAGGAAAAACTTCTTTTATTATAAATTTGGCAGAACAGCTTGCATTATTATCTAATGAAAAAATACTTATAATTGATTTTAACAATGCAATAAATGATATATCTATGATGCTAAATCTAGATATAGAATATAATCTTCCTTGGTTTTTGAATAAAATAAATGAAGATAATTCAGAAGAAATTTTTTCTAAGGCTTTGCAATACAAAAAACTACCTGTTTATATAATAGCATCGGGTGTGCTTGGAGTAAAAAAAATACCTCAAGATACTTCCAGGGTCCAAACTTTGCTGCAAACAGCGAAAAAACATTTTAAATATATATTTGTTGATTTAGACCCGGGCTCGACAAATATTTATGAATTTGTAAAGAAAAGACAATCAGATAGAATTTATATAGTATTTAACCCGAATTCCGCATCTGTTAATGCAACAAAAAAACTTTTAACTATTGAACTTGTATTAAAAAATCCAAGAATGATTTTAAATAAATATACAGAAAAAGTTGAATCTAAAATTAAAGATTATAAAGCGGATTTTAAAACAGAGTTTTTATGGACAATACCTACAAATTTTTTGGCATCTTCAGGTGCTTCCGCAAAGAAAAAAACACTTAAAGAAATTAACCCAAAAATGGATATAGTTGAATGTTATAAAAACTTGGCAGAAATTATTATTAGCAGGGACTGATTATGAAATTCAAAGAAAGATTGGATATTTTAAATGAAATAAGGAACTCTGAATTTGAAGATGATATTATCTTAAAAGAAGATGCGGAATTAACTGATATCTTTGAAAATAATCCTAGAGCATCAGGAATTATTCAAAACATTATAAACCAAAACAAAAATATTATTTTGTTTTGTTCAAAGGAATATGATAAATCACTATTATGTAATTATTTTAGATTGTTTTTGAATAAAAATGACTCTATTGAAATTTTGAGAAATATTTCAGATAATTTATCTTATGTTTCTGCTTCAAAAGTAATTATTCCTGACCCGTCAATAAAAGATGTAATAAAAATTTTAGAATATACATTAATGGGAGCAAAATCTTTTATTTTTTCTATGCACGTTAAGAATTTTAAAAATATACTTGATAGCCTGAGAACACTTATTGCTCTTAATTTTCCTTATTTATCACAAAGTAATATTGATCATTTGATAGGGTCTTCGGAAGCTTGTTTAATATTTTTTACTATAAATGAATGCGGTTTACTTTCTGTAAACACAATTGCACAAATAAAATATAATGATAATATTTCTCTAGAAATTCTATATACTTATAATCCAAACGACAGAGTAGAAAAAAGAGAATACGAGCAAGAATTAGAAAGTTCTTCTATAAAAACAGAAGAAATAAAACAAAATGATGCTGGTAAAGAAAATATTGAATTCAATCAAACAGACTTTGGGGATTTAAATGAATCTACAATAGATAGTGAATTTCAGCTTCCGGTTGTGCCTTCGGAATTCAGCTTTAATTTTAAAGAACATGAACAAAATGAACCTGAAATAAATCAAAAAACTAATGACGAAAATGTTGTTCTTACAAATAAAATTAACAAGTACAAACTTTTGAAACTAAAACTTAAAAATAAAAATAGCACAAATGACATAATTTAGTTATTTAAAATAATTCAAATGTTCTATTATTTAAAATATCAGATGAATGAATGATATATATTCATAAAGTAATGATTACGTGCTTTTTAGCCTTTTATTAATCTAAAGATTTACATCTTATTTTAAATCTTGTATACGAAAAATATAAACCCTAATATGGATGAGAAGACCATGCCCATACATGTAATATAAATATGTAAGCAATGTATTTACTGGGGAGCGCAGGTGTGTATATGAGAAGAACAATGGATTTTAACAAAAAAACAAAACTTATCTTGGTAGATGACAACTATGAACATTTACTCGGAATAAAAGAATTAATTAGTATAGAAACAAATTTTGATGTGATTGCAACAGCAGCAAACACAAATATTGCAATTAATTTAGTAAAAAAATACCAACCTGACATAGTATTAATGGATATAAATATGCCTGAAAAGGATGGTTTAACTGCAATTAGTGAAATAGAAAGATTGGGTTTAGAAACTAAAATTATTGCTTTAACCGGATATGATGATCCTGATTTGATTTTTAGAGCGATGAAAATAGGTGCAAAGGGTTATATTCTTAAAACAATGGCATCTGCACAGTTGATTTATGCTATTGAAGAAGTTATGCAAGGCAAAGTTTATTTGCCGTCAGGGCTGTCATCCAGGTTCTTTGAATATTTCCAAAAAACATTTAAAGAAGAATCCTCTAATAAAGAAGTACAGGAAAATTTATTACAATATCTGACTCAAAGAGAAGAAGAAGTTTTGGAATTATTAACTCAAGGAATAACATATAAAGGTGTTGCACAGCAATTATTCATAAGCGAAACAACTGTAAAAACTCATGTTAACAATATCTTCCAAAAGTTGCAGGTAAATGACAGAACACAGGCTGTTTTATATGCAATAAATAACGGATTTATGAATAGAAAAAAATTAAAAATTGCTATATAATCAATCTTATGAAAAATAAATATAACACACTTCACAAATACATTTATGAATATTCGCAAAAAGAATATATGAAAAAGACCATTAATGGTCTTTTTCGTGCAATTTTGGAGCCTGTTGTATCTAATCAAAAATTTGAATCTTGTATTTTGTTAAGATTAAAAAACGAGGATGAAAACAAATCTATTTTACAGAGATTGTCATTTACGGGTGGTAAAATAATTAGTTTTAATGATAGTTTGAAAGTTTTTGGTTTTGAATCATCACAAAAGAATTCATCTCTATGGGGGGAAACGGAATTTTTAGTTATACTGGGGCAAAGATATTCAGCGGCATTAATTTGGGATTACTCTCTCTCTCAAAGTAATAATTCTTCAGATGTTTGTATGTTATTTAATTCAAAATTAATAACCGAAATATCAAAAAAGATACTTGAAAACTCAACTGTTGATTTTAGTAATCTTATTTCTAAATATACTCCTGATAGACGTGAAAATTTGATTCTTAATGGAGCAATAAAAAAAATATCCGAAATCCTTAATGATAAAAATGAAGAGATAATGTTTAATGAAGAAGAAAAAAAACATCTCGTTTCAGAAGATGATACTCTTAAAACTGCAGAAATTGTTGCTCAAAAAGCAAAATTTATTGCACATGAGATAAAAAATAATCTTTCTATTATAAATTTGTATTCTAAAATATTAGAAAAAAGACTTGAAAATATTAAAACTAACAAAAAAATCGAAGATTCCGTGAAAAATGCAATTAAAAATATCACAAATTCATCAGGAAATATTTCTGATTTAATTAGCGATTTAAGATGTATATCTGCTCCTTATATAACTGAATTTAGTATTAAAAATATTGTATCTAATGTAATTTCTCAATGTGAAGAGAAAGCAAAAAAAGCAGGGGTTACGATACATTTTGACTGTAAAGATGATTATATTGTATCTTCAGACAAAACAAAATTTGAATGTGCATTAATAAATATAATTTTTAATGCAATTGAAGCATGCAAAAACGGATGTAGAATAAATATAATTTGCAGAAAAGATAACGATAAAATAATAACAACAATTAAAAATGACGGAGAAAAAATTCCTGAAAATGTTATTCCTAGAATTTTCGATATAGATTTCACAACAAAAACAAATGGTAACGGTTTAGGTCTTGCAATATGTAAAAGTCAGTTAGAAGCAGCAGGTGCTTCAATTTATCTGTTATCATCTGATGATAAAGAAACAATATTTGAAATAGTTCTTAGTTTAAAGTAAATATATAAAAAATGAAATTCATTTTTTATGTGAAAAAGAAACATAATAGATACGGAGAAGGGGGGATTCGAACCCCCGGCAGAGTCGCCCCTGCACAAACGTTCCAGGTTTGCACCTTAAACCACTCGGACACCTCTCCATTATCTATTAAATTCTCTCTTTCTTAATTCTACCAAAAGCATTTTATTTTAGCAAAATAATTTTACTTTTTTGATTTTGAATATAAACTAAAAACTAAATTCTTTCTCTTTATTGCCTCTATATCCCTATTCGCCAGCGTGTCACATAATATTTCAGGTGAATTTATTGCCATTGTATAGTAATATTCATACTGCTTTTTCTTTAAAAATTTTACACGCTGATTAAATAGTTCATCTGCTTTTCTTTCTGCATTCATGATTCTGTATCTATATTTTCCGATATATCCGGAAATACAAGAAAGAAAACTAATAATCATAGATACTCCCTCTTCTTTTTAATTTACCAACTTTTTTTTGAACAACATTTAATTATACTATACATATAGTTAACTACTACATTTGTTGATTTACACTATTTCATTTTTAATTTACTATATCAAAATGAGATTAACTGCTATTTATAGTTCATATTAAAACTTCATTAATTTATAATAAACATGGTATTGATGTTCTTTAGTGTAAAGTAGTTTACTTATGGAATTATTATATACCAATTGGTATACATTGTCAATGACAAAAGTGATAACCCTATGGAAAAAGAAATAATAAAAAGATTAATACAAATTAGAAATTACTATGGAGAAAGTGTATATGCTTTCTCTAAAAAACTCGGGATTCCGCAGCCAACACTTCAGCGTTATGAAACATTTGAACGAAAAATAGCTAATAAATTATTGCTTTCTCTAGTATTCGTTTGTAAGGTGAATTTAAATTGGCTTTTTACCGGAGAAGGACAAATGTTTGTAGAAAAAGACAATAATACTTTTGAAAGACAAAATGATAAAAACGTTAGATATAGACTATCACAAGCAGGCAAACGTCTTGTTGAAATTCAAGAAAAACATAATTTCTTGGATAGAGAAATGGCTAAACTATTAAATATTTCCGAAAAAGAGTATCTTAAACTTGTCACAGGAGAAATGGATTTTAATATCGATATAATAACAAATATAAAACAAAATTTTGTAGTAGATATTGATAAACTTTTGTACGGTAAGTTTCCACACCAAAACAACTTGCCTGAAGTTAATCAGCCAAGCTAAAATTAGTGTTTATCAAATTTATTTTTCTAACTTTCCATCTTTAGTATTAATTTTAACGTTATGAATTTCTTCTAAGCTTTTTGTTAAATTAAAATATCTAAAATGTACTTTAGATATGATTTTTTTATCAGCTTCTAAAAGTTCTTTTTGATTATTTGCATTTGTTTGTTTTAACTCATAAAACAGCATTTCTACTCTAAGGCAATTATAGCAAACTAAAAGACCAACCATAATAACTGCGATGAAAACTCTGTTTACCTCATTACTAAGAAAGTTTTTAACGTCCTTAAATAAAATACTTGCATTACTTACCATTTTAATTCCTTTCTATTCTTTTACTTTTTTCATTCTCTCAAAAACAGAATTTATTATATACAAGCGTTTAATGGAATGTAAAATGACATAACTTTTTAGGTATAATAAAATGTATGAAAAAATTTATATTAATTGTAGCAATTTTAACAATTACTTTTATTATATTTGTTATAACAGAGAATCAGAAATATAACAGAGTATTAAAAGTTATAAGTCCTGTTGAAATATATGTTGACATAAATAATAACTTAATATTTGATGAAAAAGATTCTATAAAAGTTAAAAATTTGTATTTTATTGATAAAGATTCCAATTTAGATAATCACGATATTTTAAAGGATTTATCAGAAACTGAAAAATTTTTTATTGAATACAAAGAGAAACAGATTGTTAGTAGATTATTAAAAAATAAATTTGTAAAAATAAAATACAATGATATATTCGTCGACGGAAAAAGTTACAGGCAAATATTATTAAATACAGGTTTATTTTTTGATGATACTGAAGAATCTCAATACAGACTTAAAGATAAAATAAAATCTATTGATTTAGATGATTATGTTATTTATAACACCGGGAGCCGAAAATTTCACAAATTGAGTTGTAAATATGGAAGAGAAAGTTCTGCATATAAAATTGTTAAAAAGGACAAATTGAATAAAAATGCTTCACCATGTAAAATTTGTATTTTAAATATAGATAATACAAATAAAATATCAGATTCTAACATAGAAATAAAAAAGAATATAAAATATATAAAAGATTATTTTGAAAAAGGAAATATAAAAATATTTTTTTTAGATTTAAATAAAATATTTATCCCTGTAAATAGTTGTGAAACGCTGGCTTGTAGGATATTAAAAAATGAAATTGATAACGCAAATAAAACAATTGATTTTGCAATTTATGGAATTAATAATCAAGATGAAATATATAATTCTCTTTTAAAAGCTCAAGAAAGAGGGGTTAAAATAAGATGGGTAACTGATTTCGATAACCGAAACCAAAATTACTATGAAGATAGCTTAAAACTTCAAAAGAAAATTGTTAACTATAAAACGGATGCGGATTATGTAAACTCAAATAAATATGCAATTATGCATAATAAGTTTTTTATTTTTGACAATAAAAAAGTGTGGACAGGCTCAAGTAATATTACAAGTACTGATTTAACAGGGTTTAATGCAAATTATTCGGTATTAATTGAATCACAACAGCTGGCAAAAATATATACAGATGAATTTAATCAAATGTATAACGGAAATTTTCATAAACTTAAAAAAGTTATTAATAATAAATCTTTAGTTCTTTTAGATTCAACAAAAATAAAGGTATTATTTTCTCCTCAAGATGATATTATAAATAGCTCATTAATTCCGATTATTGAAAATGCTAAAGAATATATATATATTCCTATTTTTTATATTACAAATTATAGTTTGATAGGTGCACTCGAAAAAGCCCATAAAAAAGGAGTAGATATTAAAATTATAAATGATGCAACAAATTCACATAATAAATATTCAATTCATAAAGAGCTTCGAAAGAAAGGAATAAAAGTAAAAACAGAAAATTATGCCGGGAAAATGCATATGAAAGCAGCAATTATCGATGATAAAATTTCATTTATCGGTTCAATGAACTTTACGAAAACCGCTAATATTCAAAATGATGAGAATGTATTAATTATTTACGATACTGATATTACAAAATATCTTAAAGAAACATTTTTATATATTTGGAATAAAATACCTGAAAAATACTTGATTTATGATCCGAAAGCTGAATCTACGGAATCTTTAGGCTCTTGTTATGATGGAATTGACAATGACTTTGATAATAAGATTGATATGGAAGATGAAGGCTGTTTTGTCAAATAGTTATACGTCTTCTTTTAAATATTTCTTATAATTTTTTTTCTTTGGTTTTTTGACTTTTGAATTATCTCTTCCAAATCTGTCAGGATTCTTAAGTACAGACTTATCAAATTTAATTTCGGAATCTTCAGTTCCCAACAACATTGAGAACAAGAACATCGTGCTTCTTCTTAAAGAGTCATAACCGATTGTTACTTTTGCATAATCCGGCCCTAAGCTAAGCAGTATTCTATTCTCCTGAAAAGTATCATCTGATTTTACTTCTCTGTTCATTGCAATTGAAGCCAAATATCCGACTGTAATGTATTTACATAACTTAAGACTTTCAACAAGAACAACATTAGAACGCCCATATCTGTAACGGTCAAAATCAAAAGGACTATTGCCGGCAGAAGCTGTTTGATAATATATAAATGCCTGCTGCCATGGGCCAACTTTTGTTGAAACAGAAGGACCTATTCTGAAAAGACCTAAAGTATCTCCTGTTGTGTAAACGGTAGCGACAGTTTGCGCAATTAACCCTGTACTAAAACCAATATTTCCTTCTTCATTTACATATTTATATATCGGTTTATAGGTTTGAGTCATCCATCTGAAACGGCCTTCAGCATCGCCAAAATCTACATTATCACGTCTGTCTACAAATATACCAGCCGAATATAATTGAGAAAATCTTAATTTTAAGTCTTTTACATCATCACTTCTTGAATAAGTTAATTGTGCAGAGTACTTAGGCATTCTGTAGCCCAAAAACCATTCGCTTTGATTGGTTAAACGAGAATAATTTAACATTAAACCGGGAGCAATTTTATGACGCCCTCTTACTAATAATTCATCTCTTGAGGTTCCGTATGCAACTTCTGTCATGTTGTATTCATTTCTGAATCTTGCAATACCACCTATTCCGACTTTGCTTTTTGAATATGTCAAAATAGGAGCTAATTTTAAAGTTGAACCACCGGGTACGTTCAACACAACCGCAGGACCAATGTGAGAACCCAGCATACTTTCAGAACCGAACTCGGGTAAGTTGGTTTCGACATTTGCACGGTCTTTATTTGTAACTATTTTTAATGACGGAATTATTCCGACTTTGTGGTTTTTAAAATATAAATCCGCATTTTTTACAGTAATAATATCATGGTCTTTTTTTGCATCTATCAAAATTGTTTTTGCTTTGAGGTTATAGTAACCTTTTTCGTCATCAGAAATTTGCGGCTTTGACTCTTGCAGAACGTTACTTTGATCAACATATCCTGCGAATGAAGCAGCTCCGAGTCTTATTACCTCATCACTCATGATTTTAGCTATACCATCATATTCTTCTATCTTTTCAGGATATATAAATGCTTCTTTTGCTGTTATTTTTATATCTTCAGTATTCGTTACAGGTTTATCTATCCAGCCTTCTAATCTGTTTAAATCAAGTTTTATAAAATCTCCCTCCGTTGTTGAATCGGGAGCTGTAAGAACAACATCCTGATGTGCTTTTAATATATTTCTATCATAATTAAATGTTATTTTATTCGCACTCAAAGTAGTTTTTTGAAGCTTAAAATTAACAAATGCATTTCCGACGGCTTCTATTTCATAGCGTTCGGGATAATATTCCATAACATCTGCCGTAAGTTCTATTGTCGGATCAATCTCAACTTGTGTTTCTTCTTTTACCTCTTTCTTTTTACCAAAAGAAAATATTCTGTCCTTTAATGATAAAGTCTTGTTTTGCTCTTTTAATGCAGCTTCTTTTGCCTTTTGTTTTTCTTTTTCTTCTTGAATTAAAGCTTTTTCAAGCTCTTTTTTTGTCATAGGTTTTTTAGGCGCTATATATTTTGATTCTTCTTTTTTAATATCATTTACAGGTTTTATCTCAGAGACTTCTTCTTCTATTGCTTCTTTTTCTTCAATATATTCTGATTGAATCTGTTCTTCTTCTTTATCTTTCTTTTTAGATTTATTTTTAAATTTGTTTTTTATCCAATTGAAAACAGTTGCTTCTTCCTGAACAAACTCATCTTCATTTGTATACATAGGATTAAGCGAAGAATAAAAAGGGTCTATTCCAAGCTCCGGATAAAAATCACCTGCAAATGATATATTTGCGGTCATAAAGAATATAAATATTATTAAAATTTTATACTTATTTGTCAATTTTTGCTATCCTTTATAGATAATTATTTGGGTTTTGGGGTTTACCGTTAATTCTGACTTCAAAGTGGCAATGAGGTCCAGTTGAATATCCGGTCGAACCTACAAGTCCAATTATCTGACCTCTTGTAACATTATCACCTACTGATACTTTTTGTTGTGACATGTGAGCATATAAAGTAGTTGTTGGGGCGCCCGTGCAAGAACCATGGTCAATGATTACAACTTTTCCGTATCCGCCATACCATCCGGAATATATTACTTTTCCTGCATTTGAAGCTTTTATAGGAGTACCATAGGGTACTGCATAATCTATACCTGTATGGAAAATTTTGGATTTAAATATAGGATGTGTTCTCCATCCGTAAGGAGAGGAAATTCTGCCATTTACGGGAAGTATAAAGCCTTTTGTTACCGTTACTCCGCTGTTCTTTGTTGTTTTTGAAATCATTGATGTTAACTTATCAGACTGACGTTTTAATTCTCTTTCTGATTTTTCATAAGCCTTTTTGTCTTTTTGAATTTTTTCAATCATAGATTTATTTTGGCTTATGGTTTCTTTTATATTAGAATTTTCTCTGTCTATATTAACTATTATTTGAGACAATTCTCTTTTTTCTTTTTCCATTCTTTGCTTTAATAAAGCAATATTTCTTGCCTCGGATCTTAATAACTGCATTTCAGCCTTATCGGCTTGTATTATCAAATTTTGATAATAAATTCTATCCAAAAATTGGCTTATACTGTTAGTTGAAATTAATAAATCGAGAATTAAAGTATGTTTAGTTTTATATATATGTCTTATTCTTTCTGCTGTAGCACTTTGTCTTGAATTATATTGTTTTAAACAAGTATCTAATTCCTTTTGAAGGTTTGTTATATTTTCTTGTTTTTGTGCAAATTGTTTTTTCGACTTTTGAAGTGCAATTTGATTTTTTTCAAGTTTTTGTTGATTTCTGCTTAATTTATTAGTTTCTTGACGTTCTAATTTGATTAATGAATTAATTTTTTGTTTAATTACCTGCCTTTTTTGTTCCACCTTTTTTATTTGCGAAGTAGTATTTTGCGCATAAGAAAAATCTGCTGCCAATAAAAACATGCCGGCTATTACAAATATAGATATGATTTTTTTAAAGGATAAAAACATTAATTATTCCAAACAATTTATAATAATACCATCAGCATCCCGGCGCCGAAAAACCATAATACTAAACACACAATTAAAATAATTAAAATAAGTTTTCTGTTTTTTCTAAAAAATTCCATAATACATCCCCAATTGGTTTTACACTCTATTATAATTTTACTCTAAAAATCAAACAAGACAAATATATTAACCGTTTTTTAACATTAAACTTTATATATTTCTTTATCTGTAACAATAAAGTCACATTTCTCATCAAAAGAATCGGGATATACATTGTCAAAAAAGAGTTTAGAATATACAAGTATTACTTTTAACGGTTTATGCGTTAATCTTTTTATAAATCTGTCATAATAACCTTTGCCGTAGCCGAGCCTGTAGCCGTTTTTATCTGCACAAACAGCAGGAATTATAACCATGTCAATTATACTTTCATCCGAAATATTTTGATTTTCAGGTTCTAAAATTTTGTATCGATTTTGACTCAATTTACAACCATTATATGGACAAACTAATAAATTCTCTCCATCAATTTTTGGTAAAAACCAGTTTTTGGAATAATCATCAAAATAGTCATAAGTACAAACTTCACTGCCCATAGAGTAATATGCCAAAATATTCTTTGATGATTTAAACTCGGGCATTGAAAACAAATTATTTTTTATTTTTACACTTAAATCTTGAATCGAAAGTGTATTTCTTAACTCTTTTGCATATTGCCTTAATTTATTTTTCATACAAATATTATATTCAAAACAACATAAAAAAATAAGAGTATACTTATTTGTATACCCTTATTTTTTATTCAATATTAAAGATTATTTAATATTAGAGAAAGTCCAAGCATCAGATGCGGGAGTAGTAGCTTCTTGATATTCTGCTCCTGAAACTCCGCCTTCTTCCTGACCATGAGCTATTGGTTTATACAATCTGTTGTAATACTCAACAACCATTCTGTCAGAATTAAAGTATGCTTCGGCAGTTCTTATTGCCTGACGCATCATTGTTGCCCATTTTATCTTATCATTGTAGTACATTGGTATTATTTGATTTTCAATAATATCCATCATGCATTCATAGTCTTTTCTATGTCTTTCTTCCCAAGGAATATTATCATCCAAGCCCGGATATTCAATAGTAAAACCGTTAATACCCGGGAAAGTACCTTCAACTGTCCATCCATCGAATGTAGATAGGTGAAGAGCACCGTTTGCATTTGCGGACATGCCTGATGTACCTGAAGCTTCAAAAGGTCTTAAAGGTGTATTTAACCAAATATCTGAAGCTCTTTTTAATTTTCCGCTTAATTCAAGCTCATAACCTGTCAAAACAACAACGTTTTTCATAGAGTATGAGTTTCTTAATATCTTGTTAAACATTTCTTTACCGCTTACATCATCAGGATGGAATTTACCTGCAAATATCAATTGAACTTTATTTTCATTTAATAATTTGAGGATTCTGTTTTCATCCATAAATATAAGCCAAGCACGTTTATAATCAGCAAATCTTCTTGCCCAAGTAATAGTTAATACATTCGGATCAAGTCTTTTACCGACAGTATTTGCAATAAATTCAAATACTTCTTTTTTCATTTCTTTCTTTGATTCAAGTAAAGATTCTAGATTATCAGTTTTCATTCTGTTATCTTGCCAGTAATGAAGGTTAACTGCATTAGTGATAGCTCTTATAGGACATCTGCCTTCTACCCAGCTCCACATTTTATTTGAAACAAGACCGTGAAGCTGTGAAACTGCATTAGCCAATCTAGACATTCTTAATGCTGCAACTGTAAGTGAGAACTGTTCACCACCTAATTTAACAGCTTCTTCTCTTGAACGGCCGGCAAAGAAACCGCCTTTTAACAAATTATCAACCCAATGTACTTCATTTCCGGCTGCAACAGGTGTATGAGTCGTAAATACAACTTTTTCTTTAACTTTTGCTAAATCACCATTATATTGATTTAACAATTCAAACGCTGCAGGAAGTGCATGACCTTCATTTAAATGAACACAATCGAAATTGAACCCAATTTTTTGAAGCAGTCTTATACCTGCAATACCAAGAACCGTTTCCTGTGCGATTCTGATTTTTTCGTTTCCGTCGTAGAGTTTGTGTGATATTGAACGCGCCCAATCCGAGTTTCCTTCGATATCTGTTGTCATATAATAAACAGGACATGTATCGAATAAAGACGGATCAAGTTTATATGCTTTTACTTTAACTTTTTCGCCGTAAATATCCACTTCTACTGTTTCGTTGATATCTGTTAAGAAATCATAATGTTTTCTGATGTAAGCAACTTCAACATTCCCTTCATGGTCTATTCTTTGGTTATAGTAACCATATGACCATAATATAGTAACACCAACCATAGGCATTTGAAGATAGCCGGCTGACAGCATGTGAGAGCCTGCTAAGAAACCTAAACCGCCTGAATATGTTGCTATTGATTGATCAATTGCTATTTCCATCGAAAAATATGCTACATTTGGTAATCCCATCTGTTCTCCTTTTTCTTCTGAACTATTATTTACCATCTAGTATCTTATATCAATAACATAACAAAAAAACAACTTTTTCTCAAAAAATTTTTTTACATAATGATTTTTAAATAATGTTAAGAATAGTCAAAACATTTGTCATCACTCAAATTTCTTATATAATTTATATATAAAAGATTTACAAAACTTGAAGGACAAAAAATGAAATTAGCGGTTTTTGATTTTGATTCTACATTAATGGAAGGTGAAACTTTAGAATTTATTGCAAGAGAATATAATATGGAGCTGCCCGTAAAACAAATAACACATGATGCAATGTCAGGGATAATAGATTTTTTTGAAAGTCTTACAAAGAGGGTAGCGCTTTTAAAAGGGGCAAAAGAGGAAACTGTTACTGAAATTTGCGCTAATTTACCTTATACAAAAGGTGCAAAAGAAACGATTTCAGAACTTAAGAAAATGGGATATAAAGTTGTCTGTTTTTCTGGAGGTTTTGAAACAGCAACAATTCCTGCCCAAAGAATACTTGAATATGATGCTCAATTTTCAAATATTTTGCACTTTAAAAACGGAGAGATGACAGGGTTTGTCGGCGGAGAGATGATGTTTTCTGACAGTAAAGGTAAAATGTTAAGGCGTTTGCAATTACTTTTGAATGTTTCGGAGGAAGAAACACTAACAGTTGGTGATGGCGCTAATGATTTAAGCATGTTTAAATATGCCGGAAAACGTGTTGCTTTCTGCGCAAAACCAATTTTAAAAGCCTACGCTAATATCATTGTTAACAATAAAGACTTAACGGAAATATTAAATTATCTGTAGAAAATGAATTTGCATTTTTCTCATATCTTTAACGGATAATCGTCTTTTATTTCCCACCCGTCAAGTTGAATTAACTTTGTGCAACACTGGTCACGGCTGTATCCTTCATTATTTTTACAAATATTTTTTATTTCTTCCCTGGAACTAATTGAATTTAAATCTATATCATTACAAGGAAAGGCTCCAACAGCATTTATATTATTATTTGGAATAATTGCAAATAAAAATTGGTCTCGACCGTATTTATTTGGAGCTTTATCTCCATTTATATCATAATGTATTTCAAAACCGTCGCCTTCAACACTTTGGGGGATAGTATCCGTACACATTACACTTCCGTCATTTAAATAAAAAACATTAACGCAAATATGAAGATCTTCAGAAACTTCAGTTTTTGTATAATTTATATTTTTCATAATATTATTTAAATTATTAATTTGATTTTCGCCTTGCCAATCCCAATCAATAACAGGTAGTCCCTGTTCAGTTTCAGCAAGTTTAACCGCATTAGACATTGTTGAATAAAACTTTTTTAATTTAGCTGCTGTTTCGGTTTTTCTGTGATTTGCCATAATTACAGGCACGGTTATTGCAGCTATAATCCCTATAACGACAAGAGTAATTAATACTTCCGCAAGCGTAAAAGAAAGTTTTTCAGAAAAAAAATAGGCTTTAAAATTTAGCTTATTTCTACCCCCCCCCGTGGCGTTTAATTGATTTATACATAATCTTATCTCCTGTTTTTATTTATATTAACATATATTCCCTGATTTTACAAGTATTAACATATATAGTCTAAGACAGAAAAAATATAATTTTTTCTGCAGCCAGGAGTGCCGAATTTTGGTTTTGGCCGGTAATTATGTTTCTGCTAACTTCAACATGTTCACTCCAGGGCTTGTCTTCTACAAAAACGGCACCGAGTTCTTTTATTTTATCTTCAAGTGAAAATGGCATAAATTCCGTCATTTTTACTATATGTTCTTCTTTGTTGGTAAATGCAGTTATTCTTCTGTTTTTAAGTATTGAATCTCCGTTTTTGTCTTTAGCTTGAATTAGTCCCGCAGGCCCATGGCATACGGCACTTATAAGTTTGTTATTATTATACATATATTCAACAACATTTTTAAGTGTTTCATCAATTGCTAAATCAAACATAGGACCGTGTCCGCCGGGTATATATAATGCATCAAAAGATTCATAAGCGACATCAGATAGTTTAATTGTATTTTTTAAATATTTTGCTGCATCATCCCATTCCATAGGGTTTGAACAAGATAAACTGTTATCGTCTATCGGTGATACACCGCCTAGAGGGCTCGATACTACAACATCATAACCTGTTGCTGTAAACGTTAAAAACGGAACTGCAAACTCTTCAAGCCAAACTCCTGTATGTATATCTTCATTTATTTCAGAAAAATTTGTTGTTACTATTAATATTTTTTTTGTCATATTTACCTCTTTTTTAAATTGTCCGAGCCAAAAGTTACAATAAGCGGATTTTTCGAAAGGGCGAAAGCCCGAGTATATGAGGGCAATAGTGAATGACAGCGATAGCGTAATGAACGACTTGCCCGAAAGACAGAAAAATCCAAGACGCCCGAAGGGTGTGAGTAACTTTTTGTTACAAGAGCCTAAGGCGATGCTTGTGAGCTTGTATCCGACGCTGCGTAGCTGCTAGGTGAGGGCGCTTTAAAAGCGGATTGCGAGCAGAGGCTGAAGGGCAGGTATGATGAAGCCCTGACCGTAATGCCGTTTCATGCGAGCAACCAAGCAATGCGGGCGACACTATATTATGATAAAAAAACTAATTAATTTTTTTCTCCCTCATTTGATTAATATAACTTATTAATCTTATATAAAAAAGCAATAAATTTTTTGTTTAAACTTAAAACAGGTATGAAAATATCTCAATCAAATAATATATATAGTAATTCTTTTAAAGCAAAGAAAAAAGAAATCAGAGTTGCCGATGACATACAAAGACAGGCCAAATTGAAGTTTCCCTGTCTTAGTCCTACTTATATGCGTAAGTTTTACTCTGTCTTTAAAAATGGGGATACTTATGAAAACATAAATCAAACTCTTACAAGAAAAAAAATTGACGGAAATATATCAATAATTAGACAAGATGCAAAAGAATATGCACAAAGTGATTTTACAAAAAAAGCTTCATACAGCTATAATGTAAATTATGCTTTATCTGAATTAATCGGTCTAAAATTGTTAAAAAGCGGAAATTGCGCAGAACAGGCTCTTGCCGTATTATCCGCTCTCGGAGCAAAAGGTTATAACAATACAAACCGCGCAATATTAAAACTAAATGTTCAATTTATTAATAAAAAAACAAAAAATGTCGACTTTGAAACGGAGACTCCACTTGGACACCAAATTGTTACAACAACAATGAATAATGACAAATATACAAATGATAATAAAATTATAATAGATCCCTGGCTTGGTTTTACAGACAGTAACTCAGGTGCAAAAGCAAAATACAAAAGCTTCTTTGCAAAAGACATAAAAGATGAAGTTGAGAACTCACTTATTAAATTTAAACTTCAACAAATTGAAAATAAAAAAAGTGTTATGAGAAGTGATTATGATATAAAAACCAAAATTGTTTTTGAAGAAAACGAAGATATAACACCATTTGAAGTAAGAGAAATCGGTTATTATACAGATTTATTAATTAATAATAAGTAACAAAATTTTTTATGAGATAATAGTCTTATGAAAAAAGTATCACTTTGGGAAATATTTAAAATATTTTTTCTTATAGGTATTCAACTTTTGGGAGGCGGATATGTTATAGTTCCGCTTTTGAAAAAATATATAGTAGATGAGCGGCAATGGATGAGCGAAGAAGAACTTATTGATTATTATGCTATGAGCCAGTGTATACCGGGGATTATAGCAGGTAATATTTCAATATGCTCAGGCTATAAAGCGCGTGGTATATTGGGTGCTTTTGCAGCTATTACAGGAATTGTTGCTCCATCTTTCTTTAGTATAATTCTTTTAGCAAATATTTTAATAAATGTAGTGCATTATCCTATTGTCCAAAATGCTTTTTGGGGTATAAGAATATCTGTTATAATTCTAATTTTAGTTACTATCAAAGACATTTGGGCCAAAAGTGTAAATTCGAAATTTACTTATACTTTATTTTTGTTGATTTTGTTAGCACTTTTGTTCTTCCATATTTCACCCGCTATAATAGTTATTTTATCCGCATTGGTTTCATTATTGTATTCAAATTTGGCGGGAGGAAAGAATGCTTAAGTTATATTTTCTTCTGTTTTACGAATTTACTAAGATAGGTCTTTTTGCAATAGGAGGCGGTTATGCTGCTCTTCCCTTTTTATATTTTATTCAAGCTAAATATCAATGGTTTACTGTTGACGAACTTACAAATATGATAGCTGTTTCAAATATAACCCCCGGCCCTATAGGTATTAACATGGCAACATACACCGGATATACAACAGGCGGTATAATAGGATCTGTTATAGCAACAAGTGCAATAGTATTTTTGCCGTTCTTAATATCGATTTCAATGGTTAAATTAATTGATAAATATAAAGCTTGTAATGTAACAGAATCTGTATTTTTAGGGCTCAGACCCGCTTCTTGTGCGCTTTTAGGTTCTATAGGATTAAAACTTCTTTATGATACTATAATTTATTCAAAACCCGAATGGTCATTCCCTTTTCAGGTTGATTATAAAGCTTTGATACTATTTATTATTTTAATAATACCTTTTTCATTTATTAAAAAAAATCCTCTTCTTATAATAATTCTAGGCGCTTTAGGCGGAATTATTATCCAACATTTTTAATAAATGTAAACTTATGTTAACAAAACTATAATTAAAGTAAATTTTGAAATAAAAAATGTTTTTATATAAGTGTAGATAGTGAAGGTATAAATAATTTTATAGTGGAGGTTAGTTATGACAGTTTCATTTCAAAATGGCAGTTATTTTAACGGGAGTGCAAGTGCAAGTACCGGTACAAAATCGGGAGGCATTACAGCATCAAGTTTATATAATACAGATTATTTAGACAGAAAATACGACTATACTGATTCAAAAGAAAGTTATGAAATTGCTTATAGCGGCAGAGATGCAGCAATAGAATCAGAAATTTCAAATATTCTTTCTTATATTTCTGCAGGAAAAGAAGATAAAGCGTTAGAATCTTATGAAGCTTTGCTTAATGAGATGTCATCTCAAACCAGGTATGAACAATTACTCGGTGAAAATGGCGATGATACTCAATTGAGAGCCGTTGCGAAAGATTTAATCGAACAAGAATTGGGTCAGGATGAATCTGGAAATGGTATTACACTTGAAGAATTTATTTCTGAAAATACAAAAACAAATAAACAAGTAGAAGCACAGCAGATTTACAGAGGTAAAAGCAGATGTGATTCTACAAGTCAGGAAGATTTATTAAATGAAATGTGCAATATGGATATGGACGAAACTCATTTAACCGGATTCGGAAAATTCTTCCGTGGTATAGCCTCTATAGTAACAAGACCTTGGACTGCACTAACAAACGATGGTACAAAATACTAATAAACAAAAACCGAAACTATAATAACACTAAAGGACAGATATATTATCTGTCCTTTTTTAATTCATCAAAATTGTCTTTTAAATCCTGAAGTTCATACTTAAGCCTATTTAACTGGCAAGTTATCGGGTCGGGGATTCTGTTGTGCATTAATTGCCCCTGAATTAAAAGTTTTTGTCGTACTATTCTGCCCGGCACTCCGACTACGGTTGAATCTTCAGGAACAGACTCAATAACAACGCTTCCTGCGCCTATTCTTGAATTGGAGCCTATTTCAATATTGCCTAAAACTTTTGCCCCTGATCCTACTACTATATTATTTCCCAAAGTAGGATGCCTCTTACCATGTTCATTACCGGTTCCGCCAAGAGTAACACCTTGATATAGAAGTACATCATCACCAATAATAGTAGTAGCACCTATAACAACCCCCATTCCGTGATCAATAAAAAATCGCCTTCCGATTCTTGCTTTCGGATGTATGTCTATACCGGTTAAAAATCTTGAAATATTTGATATAATACGAGGTATTAAAGGAATTTTCCAATAATCCAATTTATGTGCAATCCGGTGCAGTATTAATGCATGAAGTCCGGGATAGCAAAATAAAACCTCTAATAAATTTTCGGCTGCCGGATCTTTTTCATATATAGTTTTGATATCTTCTTGAATTTGAGAAAATACCTTTTTTACTAAACGCATTTTATATACCTTTTACGTATTTACGTTTCCCGTATTGAACTGTAACAGGAAGCATGGATTTTGTAATTAAGAAAGAAGGATTAGCCTGCTTTTCTCCGTTAATCTTTAGTGCACCCGAAGCTGCAAGACGTTTAATTTCTCCTCTGCTTAATGATTTATCAAAATTCGATATAAAATCAATTAAAGTTATATCTTCAGATATTTGTGATTCAGGAATATCGTCGGGAATTTCTTTATTTTGAACTACTTTTACAAAGTTCTCCTGTGCTTCATTAGCAGCTTGAGTACCGTTATACATTTCTGTTATAGTATAAGCAAGTTTCATCTTTAAATCTCGTGGGTTAACTGTTTTTAGCTGCTCTTCAATATTTTTTAACTCATCATTTGATATTTCTGTTAAGAGCGCAAAATATTTAACAATTAAATTATCCGAAATGGACATTAGTTTTCCGTACATGTCTTTAGGTGAATCAGTCAGACTAATGCAGTGCTCAGGGAAAGATTTTGACATTTTAACAATACCGTCAGTTCCTTCTAATAAAGGAAGAAGTATGACCATTTGCGGATGTTCTTTTCCGAAACTGCTTTGAATTTCGCGGCCGAGAAGGTTATTAAATCTTTGGTCTGTTCCTCCGAGTTCAACATCTGCATCTACAACTACAGAATCGTAAGCCTGCATTAAAGGATAGAAAAACTCATGAAGAGAGATGGGACGATTTTCTGCATATCTTTTTGCAAAATCATCTCGCGTCATAATTTGTGCAACAGTTACTTTTGAAGCAAGTTTTAACATATCGATAAAATTTAAATTAAACAGCCAATCAGCATTATTTCTTATTTCGGCTTTATCTACATCAATAACTTTGGAAATTTGTTCAAAATAAGTACGAGCGTTTTCTTCAACTTGTTCTTTTGTAAGACTCGGACGGGTATCGGATTTACCGGACGGGTCACCTATCATGCCTGTTCCGCCGCCAACTATTAAAATAATTTTATGTCCTAAATCTTGAAATTGTTTAATTTTTCTAAGTACAACAGTATGCCCCAAATGCAAATCGGGACGTGAAGGATCCATGCCGAGTTTTATTCTTAAAGGTTTATTTTCTTCTTTTGATTTTTGAAGTTTCAGGGCAAGTTCTTCGATTCCTCCCGGTAAAACTTCTGCACCTCTTGCAAGTAATTCTGCCTGTTTTATAAATTCTTCTTTTATTTTTAAAGCTTCCATTTTTAATACCTGACTTTTTAATACACCTCAATCTATTATTACAAAAACATGAAAATTTTTACACAAAAAAGGGCGATATATTCGCCCTTTTTTGTAAATTCATTTTAGTAGAATAATACTACACTAATTTAACATTAGTTGAAGTACCTTTTTTAGACATTTCTACTTTGCCTTCTCTTGCTAACCAGCCAAGACCTAATTCTGCAAAATTTGCTTTTAAATCTAAGTCTTTTTTCATTTTTGCAATGGTTGTTTCGCCATTTTCATTCAAATAATTCCAGATTTGTCCTGCTGTTTCACCAATCATTTCCATCATCTAAATCTCCTTTGTCTGTAAACTGCTATTAACATTTCTTTCATGTAATGTATAATTTTAGTATAATACAGATTGAAGAGGATGTAAAGAAAATTATGAAAAAAGGAAAAGTTTGGAAATACAATGATAATATAGATACAGACGTAATAATACCGGCAAGATATTTAAATACAACATCTCATGAAGAATTAGCGAAACATTGCATGGAAGATATTGATAAATCGTTTGCAATAGAGGTGAAAGAAACAGATATTATTGTTGCCGGTGAAAATTTTGGCTGTGGAAGTTCCAGGGAACACGCGCCAATAGCCATTAAAGCCTCAGGGATTTCTTTAGTCATTGCAAAAAGTTTTGCAAGGATATTTTACAGAAACTCAATAAATATAGGTTTGCCGATATTAGAACATCCTTATTTGAGTGATGAATGCAGCAAAGATGATATTCTTGAATATGATTTGACTGAAGGTATAGTAAAAAATATTACGACAGGTAAAGAATATACATGTACAAAATTTCCAAATGAAATACAACAATTGGTTAATGCAGGCGGCTTGATTAATTATACAAGAGAAAAACTTAACAAAAAATAGATGGCAATACAGTATTAAATTTAAAAAGGCGGAGTTCTAATGAACTCCGCCTTGCATAATAAACAAATATTATTCAGCTACGGTTTCTTCCTCTTTTATAACATCAGTTCTTATTGATGCAGTTTTTGAAGAAGAAATTTGTTTTTCTTTGTATTTTTTAACTAACCTTGTAATTTTATCGGCAACCAAATCAATACTTGCATACATTGATTCAGCACTTTCTTCGGCGGTAACAGAGCCTGAAACAAATTTACATATAACTTCCGCCGAATGATTTTGAGCAACGGACGGATTCTTTATGACATTTAAAATGACTTCAATACTTTGAATTTGATCATAATGATTCATAACCTTTCCTATTTTTTCCTCTGCATAAGAACGAATAGCGTCCGTAATTTCAATATTACGCCCGATAACTGAAATGTGCATAAAATTCTGCCTCCATAAAATATTACTATAATATTATACCCGATTTCGGGTAACTTTTAAACATGCTTTGTGATAATCATTTCAAAATGCAATATTTTCTAATAGCCAAAATAATGATATAATCAAATAACAAAAAGGAAAATGGTTTATGAGTAAATATTCAATAGGTATAGATTTAGGCGGTACAAAAGTGCTTACTGCCATTGTAAATAAAGAAACCGGCGAAGTTGTTTCGTACGAAAAAAAGAAAACTAAAAAAGATAAGGGAACTGAAAAACTTATACAAAAGATAATTAATTCGATATATATTGCTATTGAACAGGCACAGATGAGTATTGAAGATATATCAGAAATAGGAATAGGTGCTGCAGGGCAAATAGACAGAAAAAACGGAATTATTCTGAATGCTCCCAATATAGAGTGTGAAAATCTCAATATAAAATCAATATTAGAGAAAGAATTTAACAAAGCCGTTTATGTAGGAAACGATGTAGAGATAGCAACAATCGGAGAGATGTATTTTGGAGCAGGCAAGAAAAATAAAGATTTTGTCTGCATTTTTGTAGGAACAGGAATTGGTTCGGGGATTGTTCAAGATGGTAGATTGCGCTATGGCGCAACCGGAACGGCAGGCGAAATAGGCCATATAATGGTTGATTTAGGCGGCCGTCCATGCGGCTGCGGAGCTTGCGGTTGTTTAGAAGCATACGCATCAAGGCTTGCTATTGAAAAAAGAATTACAGGTGCACTTAAAAAAGGCAGACAGTCTGATATTGTTAACTATTTAGAAGAAAATAAGCCTATAAAAACCAGTATGATAAAAAAAGCTCTTGATAACAACGATGAACTCGTTATTCAAATATTAAATGAAGCGGCAGAATATTTAGCATCGGGTCTTGCAAGTGTAATAAATTTTTATAACCCTGAAATGATAATTCTTGGAGGCGGATTAATGGATGCAATAGATTATTTTTACGAGCATACAATAAGAATTGCAAAGATAAAATCATTGCCGGTTCCTGCACAATATATAGAATTTAAAAAAGCACAACTGGGGGATTTTTCAGGTGTTGTTGGTGCTGCACTTTTAGCAAATTATAGAAATTCACTTAAAAACTGATAAATATATTATGTTTTGTAAAACTGTTAAAAAGATTTATTAATATTTACCATGGATAATCATCTTTTATTTCCCAATTATCTAACATAATAACTGCTGCGCACCACTCTCCTCTTGCCGACTTGCTGCAATTATAACTATTTTTGCTCGGACCATTTAATAAAACATTCCTGGTCTTAGAAACGGTATATGATTCACCATCATCAGTATTTTTACCAATAATCCCTTTAGGACTTTTAATCATATTTTTCTCTTTCTGTTTTTTACATTATCATATATTTTAAAAAATTAGCAAATATTAATTTTTATATTTCACACTAAAAAATATTGTAAAATAATAAATCAGGATAAAAATGTGAATAAAAAATACAATAAAAGACGCCCACATTTAATAATGTAAGCGCCTTTTGGAATAAATTTAATTTATATTTTTAACCTTACTTATTATGTCCGATATATCTGTGGTCTACACCTGATTGTTTTTCAGTTGCATTCAAAGAAGCATTCCAAATATTTATAGCAACGGCTGCGCCTGCGGCAACAACGGCCAAAGCTTTATTTGGGAATTTTCTGAATTTTTTGGTAAATTCAGTTCCGGCTTCTTCTGCTGCTTTTGCTGCTTTTTGATAGCCTTTAGATTTGAAATGATTTAAGATGCTACCGCCTGTATAAACTATAGAACCAGCAACAGCACCGGCCCCAATACCTTTAAAAGCTCCTTTAGTATATTCACCGGTTGATATAAAGAATTTTTTAACATTAGCAATAAAACCTTTAACTGACTTTACCGGTCCGCCTTTTTTATCAGAACCATTTTCTGAAGAAGATTGAAGAACATCTGTTTCGGGGCCGTTATTTACTTTAGATGCAGGAAGTGCATCTTTGACTGTAATTTGGGACTTTGCAGCTGTTAATTCTGATGTTTTTTGTGTATTTTTAGCTTCTTGTGCTTGTGCAGATTGAGTTTGCGGATATTTTACTCCGGGCATTGTTGAAAATATTTCTGACATACTTACCCCTTTTATTTAATTTTACTTATACAAAACACATAAATATTTTTTTTTGACTGTTTAACAAGAAATATTAATTTTTGTTAATCAATTTTAACATATCTTTTACGGCAGAATCAAGACCTGTAAAGATAGATTTTGATATAATACTATGACCGATATTAAGTTCATTCAGGTTAGGAATTTCATGCATTCTGTAAACATTAATGTAATTTAACCCGTGACCTGCATTAACAGTTAATCCCAAATTTTGAGCGTATATTGCCGAAGTTTTAAGTTTTTGAAATTCTTGTTCTTCATTATTTTTTCCAAAAGCAAGTGAATAAGCGCCGGTATGAAGTTCAATAAATTTTGCACCGGTGTAAAAAGCTGCTTCGACTTGATTAATATCGGGGTCAATAAAAAGACTTACTTTAATATTTTTATCAAGTAAAGGTTTGATAAAATGTTTAACCTTATCTTTTTGAGAAAACACATCCAAACCGCCTTCTGTTGTAACTTCCTGACGTTTTTCGGGTACTATACAGCATGCATCAGGGAGCAGATTAAGAGCAATATTTTGCATTTCGTCAGTTACGGCCATTTCAAGATTTAACTTACAATTTAGATTATTTTTAATCAAAGCAACATCATTATCTTTTATATGTCTTCTGTCTTCACGCAAATGGGTAGTAATACTGTCAGCTCCGGCCGCCAAACAAACTTTAGCAGCTTCAAACACATCAGGGTCAGACTCTCCTCTTGCATTCCTTAATGTTGCAACATGATCTATATTTACACCTAAAAGCATTAAAACCTACTCCTTACTCCATATAAATTAATTATAAAATTTTTCGCTATTAATTACAAGATAAATAAATAATTTTTTATCTAGAAAGTTAATATAAAAAATAGATAGTCAACAGATATTATTGGTACAATTTAATTATAGTTTAAATGGATAATCATTTTTAAATTCCCAACCATCAATTTCTAAAAGAATACTACATTGACAATATGCTGTCTCGCTGTTAATGGGCTCTGTTCCAAATCTTTTACAATTTTCTATTAGGGTATTTCTATTAACTTTACCGTTGCTGCAAAATCCGTTAAAGCCGGGTGAAAAAGTATTAACGTGAGGTAAATTAGGATTAGGAAAACTTTTTTTTGAATCATAAGGAGCGGAATCAAGAATATAAAATGAAAATATATCTCTGCCAAATTTATTTGGACCTTTTTCTCCATTAGTATCAAAAAATATATCACTACTTCCGGATAATATCATAATAGTTCCATCAGAAAAGTATACGATAGGAGTTTGTTGATCCCAATTACCATAATTTTTTGTGGAATTATAATAAGATTGATTATCTGTAATTTTTTCTATTTTTATATAGTTTAAATGTTTTCCGTAATAATCATTAAAATATGCTGCCCAACCAAAATAATTAGAGCTATAAATACTACTTCCGGTGCTATCATCGGGATCTTCCCATTCGTAGCATGAAGTACCCCATTCTAATTCTGCTAATTTAACGGCATTAGATAATGTAGCGTAGAATTTTTTTTATTTTGCACTTGTTTCTGTTTCCTTGTGATTTTGTAGTATTACGGGAATAGTAAATGCTGCAATTATTCCTATTATAACCAATGTTATTAAAACTTCAGATATAGTAAAAGATTTTTTAATCATAAATTTTTTCTCACTCCGTGCTTAATATTTAATGTATACAAAATAAAATTTACAATCTTTTAGTGTTTAAATTAATATTATATTGTGTATACAACAAAAGACAAGTTAAAATTTCGTGTATACATTATTTATAAAACATTCATAAAATAATATTCTAAAAAAGAGGTAAGATTATGAATGATTATAAAGAGCTAATAGGCAAAAAAATAAAAGAAATCAGAAAGAAGTCTAATTTAACCCAAGCTGATTTTAGTGAAATAATATCAATAGAACCGTCATCATTAAGTAATATAGAAACAGGGAAAAGTTTTCCGTCTATACAAACAGTATTAAGAATAATAGAAAAATTTAAAATAGAACCGCAAGATTTTTTTGATTTTGACTATTTAAAGAATGAAAAAGAGTTAGAGAGTGATATTATACAAAGGATAAAAAAGTTATCTTACGAAAAGAAGCAGATTATTTATAGTGTAATAAAACATGTTTTCTAAAATTGTTTTTTATGTTAGTATATGTTTGATGAATATAGAGTTGGGCGGTTAGCGCAGTTGGTAGCGCATCACATTGACATTGTGGGGGTCGCTGGTTCGAGTCCAGTACTGCCCACCATTTATAAAAAGAGCCTTATGGCTCTCTTTTATAGTACCTTATACTGTTTTACAAAGTTATAAAACGAAGCAAAATTACCAGGGATAATCCTCTTTTATTTTCCAGCCGTCTTTAATAATTTTTGCTGAACAAGTTATGCCTGTTTCGGTTTTTGAACAACCATTTTTAATTTCTGAGTCTGTATAGTTATAGCCGTATGGTTTTATCCCCTCATTTGTTCTTTTAAATTGAAAAACATCTCTGCCGAATTTATTAGGTTTATTTGAATTATTAATATCAACATAAATAGTTTCAGAAGGAGTTAACATATAATAAGATATAAATATGTGCAACAGTTTTAAAAAAGAATTAGGAAAAAAAATAAGAGAAATACGCCATAAAAAGGGTATGACACAGGAAGAACTTTATTTGGAATCCGGAATATCACGTTCTCATATAGCAATGATAGAATCCGGAAAGAGGGATTTAACAGTAAGCGCACTTTTTAAAATATCAAGAGCTTTGAATGTCAACTTCAAAGAAATATTTGACTTTGATGATATAAATATTTTTAAGTTTGATATTGAAGAATTATATAAATAAAGCCGATTTTGATTGTATTTTAGAATGTATTTATAATATTATTTAAAAAGAATAAATAATATCTATAAATTTATTGAAAGGAATCCTATGGACAACACCATATTTGAGGAATTGTTCGTACTTGAATTAGCAAACAATCACAGAGGAAGCATAGAAAAAGGGGAAAAAATTATATCAGAATTTGCAAGTGTAGTTCATAGCAACAATATAAAAGCTGCAATAAAACTTCAATTTCGTGATGGTGAAAACTTTGTTCATAAAGATTTTAGACATAGAAATGATATTTTATATATAAAAAAAGTAATGTCGTCCAAAATGAGCATAGATGACTATGGAACTTTAACAGATTCAATAAAAAAAGCAGGATTAATATCAATGTCAACACCGTTTGACGAGAAATCGGTTGATATATGTCAAATGCTTAATATTCAAATAATTAAAATAGCATCTGTTAATATAAATGATAAGATTTTAATTGAAAAAATATCAAAGACAAAAAGGCCTGTAATAGTTTCTACAGGTGCAGCTGCATTAAAAGATATAGATTCAATTGTCGAATATTTTGAAAATAAACAAATACCCCTTGCAATAAATCATTGTGTTTCAAAATATCCTTGTGAAAAAAATGAGCTTGAACTTAACGGTATAGACTTTTTAAAAAAGCGTTATCCGGGTCATGTTATAGGATTTTCAACCCATGAATATAATGATGATATTGAAATCCCAATGTATATAGCTTATGCAAAAGGAGCAAGAACTTTTGAACGGCATATTGATTTAATTTATCCAAATTTTAAAGCCCCATACGAATATTGTTCTTTGCCCCAAGACATTGACAGATGGATAAAAGCTTACAAAAAAGCAAAAGAAATATGCGGAAATGACCAATGTAATATTCGAAATTACGATTTAAAAGAAACTGACTATATTAAATCAATGAGAAGAGGAGTATATGCAAAACAGAACTTAAAAGCAGGTGATATACTCACTCCCGAAAATGTATATTTTGCAATTCCTCTTCAAAAAGAACAACTGGCATGCAATGGTTTTTATTATGGACAAACCATTAATGCAGACATAACAAAAGATGATTGTATAATGGAATACAATCTAACAGATACAGTGGTAAAACATTAGAAAAGAGGTTTTCCTCTTTTCTAATATTTAATTTGTTTATTATCAAACTGTTGTTGTACTTGTTCTAAACCTGAAAATTCACTCGGGCACTTTTCTCTAATTTCATTCATATTAAACTGGATTTTTTGAGCACCCTCTTTATTTGTAAGCCCCATTATAATATATGCAGTCGATAGAGAATGAAATTTAGAGCAATCAGGTTCAGGAGTTGTTTTAAAATAAGTAATACAATCATTGACAACATTATTTATATAATCATTACTTTCTTTTATTAAATCCATAGGGTCAACATCTGATTTTGAATCCTCTTTTTGTGATTCTTTATACATATTTAAACCTTTTTGTTGAATTTTTATAGTTTCCTGACTAAATTCATCAACAGCCGGACAGTATGCAGCAAAAGCATATCCGCCAAAAACAAATAATGAAGCTAAAATAAAATATTTTTTCATAAACTTCCTCAATATTCTATATATTATAATTATACAATATTTTTTAACAAAATATTTTAATAAGCCATTATATTTTACATAGATTAATCATTATGGTGATTACAATGTCCGTGACCATGATGATGGTGGCCTCCGCAGTGGCTGTGTTCTCCTTCACAGGCGTTTTCTCCTGTTATTAAGTCGGAATCTAAATATTTAACAACCAATTCTTTGATAGGAAGTTCAGGACAGCCTGATATAACTTTAACTCCGTTGCTATTAAATATATCCATAGGACGGGCACCCATTCCTCCCGCTAAAATAATATTTGCACCCTGTTGTGATATCCAGCTTGCGCTTTGACAGCTTATGCCCTCATCGGGAATTTTTGTTTCAATATTTAAAATTTCTTTCGTTTCAGGATTTACATCAACAAATGTAAAAGATTCACAATGTCCAAAATGCGGACACAATTTTTCATTTTCTGTCGGTATTACAATTTTCATATTTTTATTTCCTTTCAATATATCAATATTAGATTGAAGTAAAATTGCGCTTTCAAGTGCTTCTGTTTCTGTTAAATTATGAGAGGAGGCAAATTCTTTTAAAATATTAAGAACTGCTTCACTAATTCTTCTGTTAAACGGAACTTTTCTTGTACAGGTTCTTTTTCTACCTGCATTACAGCGTTTTCCTCCCCAATTATTTAGAATTTTATTACATTTATTTTCCATATATATCAATATAAATTAAATTTTTGATTATGTCAATACATTTTCAAGTAGAATCATGACTACCGACTTAGCAGATGTTTTATTTTCTTTTAATTACAACAACAAAAAAGACACTTTTATTAAGTGTCTTTTAAGATTTTTTATATATTTTATATTATTTTATATTATACCTTGTTCTTTCATTGCGTTAGATACTTTCATAAAGGCAGCTATATTTGCACCGGCAACATAATTATTTTTATATCCGTATTTTTCAGAAGCATTTTTGCATTGGTTGAAAATATTAATCATAGTATTTTCAAGTTTTTTATCAACTTCATCAAAAGACCAAAAATATCTCATTGAATTTTGGCACATTTCAAGAGCAGATGTTGCAACGCCGCCGGCATTTGCAGCTTTGCCGGGAGCAAGAAGAATATTATTTCCCAAGAAATATTCAATTGCTTCATTACTGCAAGGCATATTAGCACCTTCGCCTATTGCCATACAACCATTTTTAACAAGTAATTTTGCAGTATCAATAGTAATATCATTTTGAGTTGCGCATGGAAGAATAATATCGGCTTTGATGTTATAAACAGGAGGTATATTTGAATTATTTTCATAATATTGAGCTGTTGGTACATCATGAAGATAATCTTTAATTCTTCCTCTGTTTACTTCTTTAATATTTTTAATAATATTATTTTTAATACCGTCTTTATCGTAAATGCAACCTGAAGAATCAGACATTGCAACAACATTTGCCCCCATTTGTTGAGCTTTTTCGCAGGCATATATTGCAACATTACCTGAGCCTGAAATAATAACGGTTTTATTCTTTATATCAATATTATTGGCTTTTAGCATTTCTTTCATAAAATACATTAAACCGTAACCTGTTGCCTCTTTTCTTACTAATGAACCGCCATATTCAAGACCTTTACCCGTTAATACACCTGCTTCAAAAGTATTTCTTATTTTTCTGTATTGACCGAATAAATAACCTATTTCTCTTGCTCCGACACCAATATCACCTGCAGGAACGTCAGTATCTTGTCCTATATGTTTTTGAAGTTCGTTCATAAAACTTTGGCAGAATTTCATAACTTCCATATCAGATTTACCTTTCGGGTCAAAATCACTTCCGCCTTTCCCGCCGCCTATTGGAAGTCCTGTAAGTGCATTTTTAAATATCTGTTCAAAGCCTAAAAATTTCATTATACTTTGGTTTACACTGGGATGGAATCTTAAACCTCCTTTATAAGGTCCTATTGAACCGTTGAATTGTACTCTATAACCTCTGTTTACTTGTACTTGACCTTTATCATCAACCCATGGAACTCTAAAAGAAATTATTCTTTCAGGTTCAACTAATCTTTCTAAGAGTGCTGAAGCTTTAAATTCTTCTTCATGTTCTAATATTACAGGCTCTAAAGAAGATAATACTTCTTCGACGGCCTGAATAAATTCCGGTTCAAAGTTGTTTTTTAACTTAATTTGTCTGATAATGTCTTTTAAATAAGAGGATTTTAGCTCTTTAGTACAAGTAATCATATTTTTTCTCCATTTTTGTGATATTTTGAATTAAATTATAACAAAATCAGTAATTTTTCAAGGACAAAATGTATTCTTCAATACTTTTTTTTACAGTTTTTGCAATATTTAGTTGAAAATCTTCATTTTGAAGCAAAATATATTCATTGGGATTAATAATATAAGCTGCTTCAATTAGAACTGATATAGGATTTGTTGAACGAGTCATTACAAAACTTGATTTTCTGATACCGTTATCTTTAAGATTTAAATCGTTAACCATATTTTTTTGAATGATTTTGGCAAGTTCTTTTGCATTATTATTATAATAATGAACCTCTGTTCCATGCCTTAAATATGGGTCTTTCCCGCTTGGGAGGGAATTATTGTGAATACTTACGGATATTAATGCTTTATGTTTTTTTGCTATTTTTGCTCGTTCGTATAATCCCGCTTTTTCATCTTTGTTTCTTGAGAATGAAACATTTGCTCCTGCATTTTCTAACAATTTAATAAGATTATTAGCAATTGCGAGATTAATATCTTTTTCCTTTATTCTGGTTGGGCCGATTGCGCCTGAATCATCTCCTCCATGCCCCGCATCAACAAATATATTTATTCCTTTTAAAGGCTTATCTTTGTCTTTTATTTTAGGAATCTTAGCAGTTCTTAATACGAGTATATTCCCGTCATAATAACAATCATAACCTAAAATAGGATGATTATACACTGATTTATATTTTAAATAAGACAGTTTATTGCCCTCTGAATCCTTTGTTTGCACTCCGTATAAAGTAAGAATAATTTTATTATGTTCTTGCTTAAGACTGTACATTACAGGATATGAAAGATGGAATTTTTTATATGTATACAATTTATCTTCATCTTCTTCGATTTTAGTAAGTTTAAGTTCAATTTTTTTAGAAACACTAACCGGAGGTTCAAGATTAGATTCATATATCCAAAATTCCGTTTCGCCTTTTTCTTCTATTTTATAATAACTTCCTTGTTTTCCTGATAAATAAAGAACAACATCTTTTGGCAAATCCATAATGCGTGTTGAATGTACTGTTGGTTTTTGCCTGACTGCGGCACTATCCGTAATAATCCTTGAATAAAGATATTCATTTGATTTTCTTGGGGTATACGAATGAGATTTAGGTTGTCTTTTAATCTGATGTTTTCTGTTAATTATATATATTTTTTCATCTGATTCATCATTATAAACTGATTTTATAACAAACTTATTTTCTCCGTACTTAAGCGGCATAACTTCAACGAAAAAATTATTATTCCAAAGTCTTGCTGGTTTCGAGTTTATATATACCTTTGCACCTTCATCAGTAGTATTGCCGAAAATAAAAGTTGACGGCGCATTGATTGTAACATTACTTTTGGCCGGATACACAACATCGATATCGGCAAGAGCTGAACAAATAAATAAAAAATATATTATAAAAACGGCCGGTAATTTTAATGACATATTAATATAATATTCTAAAACTTAACTTATTTCAATAATTTTCTCTTAAGGTACAATTGCCTTCAAGCAAATAAAAAGTGTATAATTAATTAAAGACTAAAGAGGAAATATGGAAAATAATAAAATTCAGGTAATAGTTATAGGTGCCGGACCATCAGGATGTGCAAGCGCAATTACACTTGCGCGTGCAGGTAAAAAAGTTCTCCTTATTGAAAGAGGTGATAATGCTGGAGATAAAAACATGTTTGGCGGTGCAATTTTTACACAGCAAACTAAGGAATTATATCCAAATTTTATTGAGGAAGCTCCGATCGAAAGAGCAATAATACAGCATCAAATAATAATGCTAAATGATAATGATTCAATAAAGTTTTCATATAAAACAAATAGTAACGAAATTCCGAATTCATACAGTGTTATTCGCTCAAAATGGGATAACTGGTGTGTTGAGCAGGCAATAAAAGCAGGCGCGTATTTTGCACCAAAAACACTGGTAAAAGAATTAATTATTGAAAATGGCAAAGTAATAGGTATTAAAACAGAGCAGGAAAATTATTATTCTGATATTGTTATAATAGCAGACGGAGTCAATTCTCTATTAGCGAAACAGGCAGGACTAAGAAATGAAATAAAAGATTCCGATGTTACTGTTAATATAAAAGAAGTATTTAAACTTCCAAAAGAAAAAATAGAAGACAGATTTTTGCTTGACAGTGCAAACGGTGCAGGCGCTAAAATTTTGGGTGGGCCTTTAAAGAATATGTTTTCTATGGGATTCTTATATACAAATAAAGAAACCATTTCTTTGGGAATAGGTATTTCCCTTGATGATTTAAAAAAGCTTAAGATGAAACCTTATGATTTATTTGAGAAATTTAAATCTCATCCTTCTATTGCTTCAATAATAAAAGATGCAAAGATAATAGAATATTCTTCTCATATGATACCTGAAGGCGGATATAATTCTATGCCAAAACTTTATAAAGACGGAGTCATGGTAGTAGGTGATGCGGCAATGCTTGTAAATAATGTTCATTTTGAAGGTACAAATCTTGCAATGCTGAGCGGAAAACTTGCTGCTGAAACTGCCGTTGTAGCTATAAATAAACAGGATTTTTCAAGTAAAAATCTTTCTTTATACGGAAAAAAATTAAAAGAAAGTATTGTTATAAAAGATTTAAAAACTCACAAAAACAGTGTGGACTTTGTAAAAAAACATATTAACACAATAACGGAATTATACCCTGATTTGGCATGCGAATTTTTCAGAGTGCTTCATAATGCTTCAAACGAGCCTAAAAACGAGGTATACCGGAAATTTTTATTTAGAATATTAAAGTCGGGAGTAATATTTAAATCAATACCTTTGGGTATTTTTGCAATGGAGAAATGTATCAAAAGATGAATATTAATGAAAAATTATCTACTTTAAAATATAATAAAGATAAAGAAAGTCATTTGACTGTTGATAATGAAATCTGCAAACAATGCAATGATAGAGTATGCACTCATATATGTCCTGCAGATGTATATGAATGGAGTGAAGAAACAGACAGCTTAATAATAAGATATGAAAACTGTTTGGAATGCGGTGCTTGCAAAATTGCATGCGATAAAAAAAATATAAAATGGAGATATCCGTCCTGTGAGCACGGTGTGAAATTTAAGAACGGTTAGTAAAGGAGAAACATATATGCGCGAAGAATACAATAACAAACACAGAAGATGGTATGATAAAGACCCTATTTTATCTCGCTCAATGAAAACTCTTGAAGCATCAGATGATGAAACACAAATTAAAGTTGCGCTTAATCTTATAAAAATAATAGCGGAACACAATATTGCTTTTAGTGAATATACTGATGTTGATGAAATTATAGAAGCTGTTGAAGAAGGTATGGATACGCGTGCAAATTCAAGATGGTATGATATAGACAGAACTGTAAGAGCTGCAATTAGCATGCTTCAAACTTCTCCTCCTGAAACTCAAAAACTTCTTGCGAAAGAAATGGCTAAAATAGTAATTGATAAAATTAAAGAAGATAAAGACATTGAAGAGTTGAAAAGAGAACTTGAACAACAAGAGTTGTTGGAAGATAAGAAGGATGAGTTCTTTAATGAAGATAATTAATAAATAATCGGCAAAAAAATGACAATAAAAAGAGTTTGGGATATAAAACAATCGGAAATTACAGATGAAATATACAGCGCTGCATGTTCAAGCAGCGTTCTTGCCAAGCTGCTTGCAAACCGCGGGATAAACACAAAAGAAAAAATTGATAAATTCTTAAATCCTATGACAATTCCTATGAATAGTCCCGATTCATTTTGTGATATGCAAAAAGCATCCGAGAGAGTTAAAACAGCAGTGGAAAACGGTGAAAATATAACTATCTACGGGGATTTTGATGCCGACGGAATAACATCAACTTCAATTTTGTATTTGACTCTAAAACACATAGGTGCAAATGTTGATTATTATATTCCTGATAGAGCTCTTGAAAGTCATGGACTTAATAATAAAGCACTTGTTAATATTATTTCAAAGAGGAAAACAAAACTCATAATAACTGTTGACTGCGGAATATCAAATACATCGGAAGTCAACCTTGCAAAGGGATTAAGATGTGACGTGATAATAACGGACCACCATGAAGCTCCCGAAACTCTGCCTTCCGCTTATGCAATACTGAATCCTAAAGCTCAAAATTCACTTGTACAAGATTTGACTTGTGAAGAGTTAGAAAGTATGAATTACTTATCGGGTGCCGGAGTCGCATTTAAATTTGCCTGCAAGTTACTGGAAATGTTCAAAAAAGAAGAGTATGTACACGAAATTCTTCCTTTAGCCGCTGTCGGAACTATAGGTGATGTTGTTGAACTTTTGGGCGAAAACAGGCGGCTTGTCGAAATGGGACTTGAACTTATAAAATCCGGCCGGCATAAAGGTATTCAAAGTTTGCTTAATTCTGCCGGAGTATTAGATACAAGTGCAATTACTTCTGATACAATTGCATACTATATTGTGCCGCGAATTAATGCCGCTGGAAGACTTGAATCACCTGATACAGCTTTGAATATTCTGATTTCAGATGATGTAAATCTTATCGAAAATAATGTAAAACTCTTAAATGATTACAATAAACTGCGTCAGGAACTTTGTGAACAGACATTTATACAGGCTCAAGAAATGTATGAAAATAATTTGGCTGACAACAAAAAATCAATTGTATTATTTCATGATGACTGGCATATAGGAATAATAGGTATTGTCTGCTCAAAATTGACAGAATACTATAATAAGCCGTCTTTTTTAATGGCAAGAGATTCTAATAATTCAAATATTATAAGATGTTCATGCCGAAGTATAGAAGGAATTAACATTCATGCAGTACTATCCGAGCATAAAGAAGTTTTTGAAGGTTTTGGCGGCCATAAAATGGCTGCAGGATTTTCTTTTGACGAAAATAAAATTAAATTTGAAACTTTTAAACAAAAGTTAAATAAAACAATTGATGAATATTCTCAAAACATAGATTTTAATACAGTAAGAATACCTGCAGATATGCTGCTTGAACCTGATGATATTACAATTAATAACATAGAACTTATGAACAAAATGCAGCCTTTTGGGGCTGCTAACCCCGCACCTGTATTTGTAATGAATAATTTAAAAATTGACAGCATAAAAATGATAGGTCAAAATAACAATCATTTAAAAATGATAGTTTCAAAAAACGGTTCATTACCTTTTGAGTGTATAAAATGGAATTGTACCCACTTAAATATTAATTCGGAAAAAACGGTTGATATATTGTTTGAACCCCATTTACATACATTTAACGGTAATACATCAATTAGACTAATGTTAAATGATATTCATTTCGAAATGCCGGCACAAACGGAAATAAAAATTTTGGACCATAGAAATAAAAAAAATATTTTAATGCAAGTACTTGATTTTATTTCTTCCACAAAAAAAACAACTGCTATTTTTGTTCAGGATTCTGCATTAAAAAAACAACTCGATTTTAAAGATAAAGAAGAAAAAATTTTTGATTCCAAGAATATACCCGGTAATATTGAACAGCTTATGTTTTTTGAGTGTCCATACAATAGTAATGACTTTTGTAAAATACTTAAAGAAACGGATGCAAAAATAATTCATCTCATGAATTTTAATATAACTGAAACAACAACCGATAATATTATTTCAAAGCTATCAGGGATGATTAAATATGCAATTGCAAATATGAACGGACAGCTTGATTTGAATAGACTTTCAGGAGCTCTAAATATAGATACCGATACCATTGAATGTGCAATTACTTTGTTTGAAGATTGTCGTATGATTGAAATGAATAAACCGGCTGAAGATAAATATATAATTGAATCATTAACTCCTGTTGAAATGTCAAAGCTTAAACAGGATGATTTATATACAGAATTAGATGAAAGAATAAATAATATCAATAATTTCCGAAAGTTCTATCTTAATTCATCTATTGAAGATATTAAAAAAACATTATTGGCAGTCTGATTATAAAGTTTTTTGTAATACTGCTTCTTTATTGCAAAACAGGGGGAGATTTTTTGCAATAATATTTATTATTTTTAAATAAAGAAGGAGACACACTTATGAATATGATTTTAAAATGGATACTTTTTGCACTTTTGATTATGCTTATAGCCTGGATTTTACCCGGAATAAGTGTTTCAGGATTTTTAAGCGCATTGGTTGTTGTTGTAATAATCGGTTTAATCAATTTATTAATAAGACCGCTTGTTCAATTTATTTCTTTACCGATTAATATACTAACTTTGGGCCTTTTTAGTTTGGTAGTGAACGCACTTTTATTTTTGCTTGCTGCAAGAATAGCTCCCGGTTTTAGCATAGACGGGTTTTGGAGCGGTTTCTTTGGTGCTTTAATTCTTTCAATATTTACACCGCTTATAGATAAAATAAATATAGGTAAAAAACCTGAATAAATTTATTTTTTATTATTAACAGAGCTGAAAAATGATTTTCGGCTCTGTAATTTATACACTAAGCTATGCGGGCGACACCGGATTAAATAAGTACTGTACAAAGACTTACCTTTTTGTCTTGCCAAATAAAAATTTACAAAAATTAAAAAAACTGATAATATATACTTGGTATTTTTAACATTTGTAAAGGAGATTAAATGAAAGAGAATCTAAAAAAATACTTGGTAGAAGTTATTGGTACATTTTTTCTTGTACTGACGATTATTTGCTGTTCATATACAGCACAAGGGATTCTTGCACCTTTTGCAATTGCGTGTGTAATTATAGCAATTGTATATGCAGGAGGCCATATTTCAGGCGGACATTATAATCCTGCCATATCATTAGCAGCTTGTTTTAGGGGCGCGTTGTCATTTAAACAGTTTGTACCTTATACAATAGCTCAACTTTTGGGCGGTGCTATTGCTGTTTGGACATTCTATTTACTTATAGGTAAAACTCAGGTTTTCTATCCTATAGACTTTAAATTAATGCCAATGTTAATATCTGAAGCTTTATTTACTTTTGCCCTTTGCTATGTTGTACTTCAAACTGCAACAGTAAAAGAAACAAAAGGAAACTCATATTACGGGCTTGCAATAGGTATAACTGTTTTAGTAGGTGCAATTGCCGTTGGCGGAACATTCTGCGCCGGTGCTTTTAATCCTGCGGTTGCTCTTCCTCTCGGAATGATTAGCGCTTTATCATGGAAACTTGCAGGATATACCATATTAGCTAATTTAATAGGCGGTGCACTTTCCGCTCTCGCTTTTAAATTAACTTATACTGAAACTAAAGAAGATTAAATTAACAATTTAATAACAGAAAGACCGCTTTTTTAGCGGTCTTTCACTATATACAAAATTTTGGTTTATTTAACAACTATATTAACCAATTTTGCAGGAACTACTATTACCTTAACAATTTGTTTTCCATTTGTAAGTTCTTTTATTTTTTGACTGTTTAAAGCAATTTTTTCCAGTTCCTCTTTTGATTTATCGGCATCCACTTCAATTCTGTCTTTAACTTTACCGTTAATTTGAGCAACTAAAGTAATTTTGCCGGGTTTAGCAAGTTGTTCATCATATTTTGGCCATTCAAGTTTGTGAACCGAATCTTTACCGCCTAAACCTTCATATATTTCTTCTGTCATATGAGGAAGTACAGGCGCTAAAAGCTTCAAGAATGTTAATACTGCAAAACTAAATACATTTTTGTCTTCCTGTGAAAATTCTTTTTTGTTATTCAAGTAATCATAAACTGCATTTGTAAACTCACGATATTTTGATATAACAGTATTAAACTGAAACTCGTTTGCAATATCTTGAGATATTTTCTTAATTGTCATGTGTACTTCTCTTACGAGATCATTGTTTTCTTTTGATAAAGAAGAAATTTCAGGCAAATTATAATCAAGAATAATTTCATTTTGATATGCAGAGTATAATTTCCAAACTCTGTTTAAGAATTTATAACAGCCTTCAACACCTGCATCAGACCAATCAAAATCTCTGTTCGGGGGTGAATCGGAAAGGATAAATAATCTTGCCGTATCTGCACCGTAGTTTTGGAATATTTCATCGGGATCAACAGTATTCCCTTTCGATTTTGACATTTTAGAACCGTCTTTTAATACCATCCCCTGTGTTAACAAATTAGTAAACGGTTCATCTATATCTATAATACCTAAATCTCTTAAAGCTTTAGTAAAAAATCTTGAATACAACAAATGCAAAATTGCGTGTTCAATACCGCCTACATACTGATCAACAGGCGCCCAATAGTGAAGAATATCTTTATCAAAAGGAGCTTTATCATTTCTTGCATCCGTATAGCGATAAAAATACCAGTTTGAACACATAAATGTATCCATAGTATCGGTTTCTCTTTCTGCAGGTCCTCCGCATACCGGGCATGTTGTATGTTTAAATGTCTCTGAAGTCGCAACCGGGGATTTACCTTTTACAGAAAAATCAACATCTTCAGGAAGTAATACCGGTAAATCTTTTTCATTAACAGGAACGGTTCCGCACTTAGGACAATATACAACCGGAATAGGTGTTCCCCAGTATCTTTGTCTTGAAATAAGCCAATCACGAAGTCTGAACTGAACTTTAGATTCACCGAATCCTCCTTTTACGGCTTTTTCAATTATAACTTTTTTAGCTGTTTCATTATCAAGTCCATTGCAATCTAAAGAATTTACAAGTACTCCTTTTTCTGTATAAGCTTCTTTTAATTCAGATAAAGGATTTTCAGGATTTTGGATTACAATTTTAACAGGCAAATTATATTTTTTAGCGAAAGCAAAATCTCTTTCATCGTGAGCAGGAACCGCCATAACAGCTCCTGTTCCGTATTCTGCAAGCGCATAATCAGCTGTCCATATTGGGAATTCTTCACCATTTAGAGGGTTAATTAAATGCGTACCCAACGGTACTCCGGTTTTTGGTCTTTCATTAGAAAGTCTTTCTATTTCAGACATCTTACGTGCATTTTGTCTGTATTCTTCAACCGCTTTTTTATTTTCAGGGGTTGTAAGTTTCTCTATATCTTTGTATTCGGGCGCAACAACAAGATATGTAATACCGTAAGCCGTATCGGGTCTTGTTGTATAAACGGGAACTTCAAGCCCTTCAATTTCTTTTACTTTAAAACGTAAAATTGCACCTTCTGAACGGTCAATCCAGTTTTTTTGCATTGTTTTTACGCTGTCGGGCCAACCTTTTAACTTATCTATGTCATCAAGCAGCTCTTGAGCATAGTCAGTTATTTTTAAAAACCACTGCGACAAGTATTTCTTTTCTACCTGTCCGTCACATCTCCAGCATTTTCCGTCTATAACCTGCTCATTTGCTAAAACCGTGGCACAATTATTACACCAGTTAACTGCAGCTTCTTTTTTATATGCCAAACCTTTCTTAAACATTTGAATAAAGAAATATTGTGTCCATTTGTAATATTCAGGCAGGCATGTCGTAACTTCTCTATCCCAGTCAACCATTAATCCTAATGATTTTAACTGTTGTTTCATATATGCAATATTATCTAAAGTCCATTTTTTAGGGTTAGCACCATGTTGTATTGCGGCATTTTCCGCAGGAAGTCCGAAACTATCCCATCCCATCGGGTGAAGAACATTAAAACCATTCATTCTTTTATAACGGGCTATTACATCAGATATTGTATAATTCCTTACATGCCCCATATGCAGTTTGCCAGAAGGATATGGCAGCATAGAAAGAACATAATATTTTTCTTTTGTTTTATCATTATAAACTTTGTTTATTTGGGTTTCATCCCAGTGTTTTTGCCATTTTTTTTCAATTTCCTGAGGAAAATATCTTTCGTTTAACACAATTCACTCTCCTAATGTCGAATATAATTAAATTATAATCCAAACATAAAACAAAAAATATTATGTTGTCAGAAATTATATACTTTTTTCATAAATAGCAGCCTGAGAGCGTGCTCTTAATGCATTCATTTCTATAGTTCTTGTAGAATAATCCTGAAATAAGCCTCTACCTAAACCCACAGCCCTTGCACCGGCTCTTAAATAAGCGGCAATATCGTCTATTTTTATACTGCCTGCAGCAATAATATTAATAAATTTCATTGGTCTTAGAATATCTTCTATATATTCAGGTCCTCCCATTGGATTAGCCGGAGATATTTTTATAAGCTGTGTTCTTGCTTTCCAAGCGGAATAAGCCTCATTCGGTGTTGTTGCAGTCATAATCAACGGTATTCTTTGGCTTTTGCATAGTCTGACAAGATTCATTTGAAATACGGGTGATACTATAACGTCGGCGCCCGAATCAATTGCAATTTGAGCTTGCCTTTGGGTTATAATACCACCTGCCATAATCAATGGCCGCTCATTTTTTGCAGTTATATTTTTTATTACTTTAACTATTTCAGGTGTTTCAATGACTATTTCAATAATATTAATTCCTCCGTTTGAAGCTGCCTGAATAGCATCATAAGCAATTTGGGGATTTTGTATTCTTAAAACTCCAAATAATTTTTCACTTGATATTTTTTCTATAAGATTCATTTTATTTCTTTCTCAGTTTCAATAGATTTTGAATAAACACATTTTCAGTCTTTTCGGAATTTTCATTTCCTATTAATGATTCCAAATCTTCCTTAAATTTTGTTATATCATCGTATTTTCTTAATATACCGTCAATAGCAATTGAAATATCACCTGTTTCTTCCGAAACAACAATACAAGCAGAATCACTTATTTCAGTTGCTCCTATTGCGGCTCTGTGTCTTGTTCCGTATCTCCAGCTTAATTTAGGATCTTCGGTCAAAGGAAGCAAAACACCTGCTGCAAGTATCTTATCTTTACAGATAACCATAGCTCCGTCGTGAAGCGGCGTGTTTGGGAAAAATATTGTTAATATAAGTTCTGCAGTTATATCTGCATTTATACTTGTTCCGACTTCATTAAATAAAGACCTGTCTTCCGTCTTTTGAAGGACTATCAAAGCTCCTCTTTTAACTCTGCTGCAATATTTTACCGCTTCAGTTATTTCTTTTATCGTATTTGCTCTTATTGTTTGAGCATTATTATTATTTTTAAATATAAAGAAATTTTTCGCAACAAATTTTGTTTGTCCTAAATGTACAAGTAACTTTCTTAACTCGGGTTGAAAAACTATAACCAAAGAAAGTAATATACCGCTTAAAAGATACTGCGCTATTTGACCCAATATCTCAAATTCAAGAGCAATAAGTACGGCACTAAACCCCCATGCCGCAATTACAAAAAGAAAAATGCCTCTTACAAGTTTTTCTGCCTGGGTATTTCTGATGAATTTGTAATAAAAATATGCAAGAATCAAAATAACTATAAGAATCTGAAAGAAATCTTTCAACGTAAAAGCAGCAGCACTTTTAACGATGTCACCGCTTCCGAGAAAATTTCTGTACATATTCAAAATAGTATCAAGCATTATCTTCTAATTCAATCTGTCAGGAATAATATCAGACTCGCATAATTGTTCATAAGTCAGTCTATTTATAATGATATCAGATTTTCCATTATTTACAAGTACTGCGGCAGGTTTAAGAACTCTGTTATAATTACTTGACATGGAGTAGCCGTATGCGCCTGTAGAGTAGAAACAAATAATATCACCCTCCTCAGTTTCGGGCAGCATAATATCTTTTGCAAGTATATCTCCGGATTCACAGTGTTTACCGGCTATTGTAACTTTAGCAAGTTCTTTAACTTCGGGTTTATTTGCTATTTCCACCGTATATTTTGCCTGATATAAACTGGGTCGTGCATTATCTGACATTCCGCCATCTACAGCCTGATATTTTCTGCCTTTAGGTACTTTTTTTGAACTGCCGGCCGTATATATAGTGACTCCCGAAGTACCAACCATGCTTCTTCCCGGCTCAATAAATATTTCAGGTTCTTCAATTTCATATTCTTTTGAATGTTTTTCAATTGATTCAATAAGAGTTTTTGCAAAATCATATACTGATATCGGTTCATCATCTTTTGTATATTTTATTCCTAATCCGCCACCCAGGTTAACCTGCGTTAGTGTTATAGAATATTTATCTTTTATTCTTTTTAATTCCTTAAATATAACACCTACTTCATCATAATAAACCTGTTTTTCAAAAATTTGTGAGCCGATATGTGCATGAAGTCCCGTAAAATCTAAATTTTTATACTCATCTATAATAAGTTCAACAGCTTCATCAAGCTGGGTTAAATCAAATCCGAATTTTGAATCCAAATGACCGGTTTGAATATATTCATGAGTATGGCATTCAATACCGGGTGTTATTCTGAGCAGTATTTTAACTTGTTTATTATGAGATTTTGCAATATCATTTAAAAGTGCAAGTTCAAAAAAATTATCGACTGATATTGTTTTAACTCCCGCTTCAATTGCAAAATTCAATTCGTCAAAAGATTTATTATTACCGTTAAACAGAGTATTTGACATATCAAAACCTGCATTTTTTGCAGTATATATTTCACCGCCCGAACACAAATCCAGCCCGAATCCTTCCTGCTGCATTATTCTGCATATTGCTTTTGTCATAAATGCTTTGGCAGCAAACATCATATTAATTTTGGGATAGTCTTTAAATGCATCTTTGTAGCTTTTTGCCATTGCTCTTATTGTAGCTTCGTCAAATATATATAGCGGAGTTCCGTATTTATTGGCTAAATCCGTTAAGTCACATCCGCCGATTTCAATATTTCCGTTTTCATTAATTTTTGTTGTTACCGGTTTTATATCCTGATTTGCGGTTTTCATATTTTCTCCTGTATTTACTGCCATTATTCATTAATATAACAAGAAAAAAAAAAGAAATATAGGTTGTCAAATTTTATTTTTTTTATTTATACTTTTACTATAATTTCATACAATCTAAAAAAACGGTTAAATTTTTAACCGTTTTTTCGTTTATTAATTAAAGTTTCAAGGGATAGTCTTTTTTGAATTCCCAACCATCTAACATAACTAGACAAGTACATTTAGCTGCATGACCAACGCTTTGCGAACAATCGGATATTAATTGAGCTCTTGTTTTTTGTAAATTTTGACAATATTCTTGTGGATTAGGCTGATATTCAAAATCAAAAATATCGTGACCATCCTTATTTGGACCTTTTTCTCCATTTACATCTACTAAAAATATTGGAACGCTTGAGCCTCCTGTTAAGTTTAATATCATACCATCATCTAAATATACAGAAAAATTACTCCAATCTAATGCATTGTAATCATCCATATTGGAATTTGGATAATTACTTGCTGTGTCTATTTTGGTATATTTAATATAATCTTTCAAATAATTATCAAAAAAAACCTGATACCCTTCACTTGGCCATTTTGAGCGAGGAAGATCATAATCAATCTCCGCCTGTTCTATAGCAGAATTCATAGTATTATAAAACTTTTTCAATTTTGCGGCATATTCAATTTTTTTGTGGTTAGCTGTAAGAATCGGTACGGTCATTGCAGCAACAAAACCTATAATAGTTAAGGTAATCAAAACTTCTGCCAGTGTGAAAGATTTTAAGGCGGATTTTTTCTTTTCACATTCACTTAAGCCTGTACTTCCCCCCCCCCAAAAAAAAAACGGCAATTTGCGTTCTTGTTGTTTATTGCCGGTATTATTTTAACCAAAATTAAACATATATTTCCCTCCGTATAATTATATTTTTCACTTTATATTATATTCCACGAATACTCAACTTTTTTAACATTAATATATTAAAAATTTTTTCATTCTATAACCCATTTTTCGAGAATTTCAGGATTAATTCCGTCTAAAAACCTTGAAGGTTTTGATAGTACCATATTTGTTGAGTAATCAAACATATCTATAGGATATGTTATTGCAAGATGAGTTTTTGCTCTTGTTATTGCGACATACATAAGTCTGAGTTCTTCATCCAAATCTTCGGGAGAATTAAAAGAATATAATGACGGAAACCTGCCGTCAACTGCGCCAATAATAAATACTGCTTTATATTCAAGCCCTTTTGCACTATGAATTGTTGAAAGAGTTAAAAATTCATCTTTATAAGCTCCTTCTTCAATATCGGATATGGAAGTATCGGGCGGCTCAAGTGCCAAGTCACTTAAAAAATCCTCAAGACTTGAATACTTTTCGCTTAAAGCCATAAAGTGTTCCAGGTCTTTTTCTCTTTTAGGATAATCATCATATTTATCTTTTAAAATGGGTTCATAGTATTTAATAACGTTTTCAACAATTTTAGACGGATTAAAAAGATTCTGTTGGTTAATATTAATTAACTCTGTCAATTTTATTATTGCTTCAGGGTTTTTGACCGGAAGCTTTTTATCTTTTATATTATCATCCGTTGTTAAGACAGGTAAAAGCTTATTCGCTGTTTGATTTCCTATCCCGTCAAGCAAAAGCAGTATTCTTGTGTAACTTATTACGTCAGTCGGATTTAATATTACTCTTAAATGAGCAATTATATCCTTAACATGCGCTGCTTCAATAAATTTCATACCGCCGAATTTTTTAAACGGAATATTCATTTTAGAAAGTTCAATTTCTAAATTGTATGTCATTCTTGAGTTTCTTGCCAAAACGCAAATATCGTTTAACGGTATATTTTCTTCTTCTGAAAGCTCTAAAACTCTTTGAGCTATAAATTTGGCTTCGGTTTGCATATCTTCTGCAGATATAAGGGCTGGTTTTTCAGGACTTATTATTTCTGAAAACAAGTTTTTGTCATACTTTTCTTTCGCTTTTAGTAAAATTTCATTTGCAAGTGCCAAAATATTTTGAGAACTTCTGTAATTTTGCTCTAACTTTATAATTTCAGTGTTTTCAAAAATATTCGGGAATTCAAGTATATTCTTAAAATTTGCTCCTCTAAAAGAGTATATACTTTGAGAGTCATCACCAACCGCCATAACATTATTATGCTCGGCAGCCAAAAGTTTTATAATTTGAGCCTGTATCGTATTAGTATCCTGATATTCATCTACCATTATATATTTATATTCATTTGACAATTTTTTTCTTACTTCGGGATTAGATTCCAAAAGAGTCCTTAAATACAATAACAAGTCATCATAATCCAGTATTGAATTTTTATGTTTATATTCATTGTACAAACTGATTATTTCATTTATTTTTTCAGTGCAATGTGAAAAATTATTGTATTCTGCTGATATAATTTCATCAGAAGGTATATTTTTGTTTACGGCTTTTGAATATATGTCTAAAATAGTGCCCTTTTTAGGGAATCTTTTTTCCTGTTTATTTATAATATTTGATCTTATATGATTAATTATATCTTCACTGTCTGTTCTGTCCGTTATTGTAAAATTATTTTGAAGTTCGAGCAGCGGTGAGTATTTTCTTAAAATAATGTTTGCAAAAGAATGAAATGTTCCGCCTGTTATCTGTTCACATCTTGAGTCTAATATCAAAGTCGCTCTTGAAAGCATTTCTTTTGCAGCTTTTTTTGTAAAAGTCAAAAGCAAAATATTTTTAGGATTTACTCCGTCTTCAATTAATCTTGCAGCCCTGTATGTAAGAGTCTTTGTTTTACCGCTGCCGGCCCCTGCAATAACAAGTATAGGTCCGTCTTTTTTCTTAACGGCTTCAAGTTGGCGGGGATTAAGCTCTTTTTCATAATCAATCTTGTATACGGCCCTGGTCGTTACTTTCTTAAGCGTATATTTTTTTACGGTCAAATTATCCATATAAATATTATATTATATTTGAACAAATATTCGCAAATTTTTCTCTAAATACATAATTTTTACAGTCTATTTATGCAATAATTTTGGCTTATCAGATTTTTTATTTTTATGTTTGCTATCTAATCTAGTGTCGCCCACATTTTTCGCCGTGTCATCCACGCCGAAAAATTGGGGCTCACCTTTTGAAGCGTCCTCACCTAGCAGCTATGCTGCGTCGGATACAAGCTCACAAGCATCGCCTTTGTCTCTGCTGTTCGTTTTGTAACAAAAAGTTACTCACACCCTTCGGGCTGCTTCTTTGATTTGCTTTGCGCTCAAGCCTGTCATTCGTTCGCCTTCGGCTGTCCTCATTTCGGCTTTCGCTTTCCGGAACTTCGTCCGTCCGCAAATCCGCTATCGTAACTTTTTGCTCGGACATCTTATTTTATTAAGTCTTTTTCTTGTAATAAGATAACCACATTTTGAACAGGCCAAAAGATTACCCGTAGAATCCACAGGCATAAAAGTATGTTTACAGGTAACTATATCTTCAAGTTCTTCTTCGTCTGTACCTGATGTCTGAATATATATAGGTTTTTCTTTTATAATATATTTTTTATATAATCTTATTAATTTTTCGATTACGTACATTTTATAAAATTTCCGAAAGTATTACTGATATACATATTAATAATGTAAATAAAGAAAGCAAGTTTCTTACTATTATAAATTTTAATAAAAAATTTCTTTGATTCTGAGGAGCTTTTTCAATTTCTTTTGTATTCCCCATAAAAATATTTTTGACTATCTCTGTTTCGGGATTTTCGATGTGAATATTCATAACTTTATAAAGAGTTATTGCAGTTGGCAGACTGAAAAGAGAAATTAAATAATACGGACTTAAAAGTTTAAATATTACACAAATACAAATGTTTAAATAAGAACAAAAAATTATAATGCCTAATAAATAAAGTGCCCTTTGTTTAGTCTTACATATTCCGCAAAGAGTTGTTTTTCGGTTAATTTTGTCACATTCGAAATCTAAAAGCATATGGTTGTGCAAAACTGCTACCGATAAAAGCCCAGTAGAAATAGAAATCAACAATATATCGGCAGAAAAACTTCCTGTCATAACAAAATAAACACCAAGATATAAAAGCGGAGAAAAAACAAGTGCAACTATAATTTCACCAAAACCAAGGCAGCCTAAAAGAGGATATAAAATACATAAAATTATTGTAGGAATTATAATTAAAAGTAATTCTATTCCGTAAATATATATAAAGAACAATGCAATCAGCATTGAAAAAATAAATAATATTAAAGAGGCTCTTATATAATCTTTTATAGTCAAATCATTGTTAAAAATGAAAAAGCATTTCCCTTTTTGGAAGTTAAAATCTGACTTTAATCCTCTATCTATATCATTTTTAGCTCTTATATAGTCAACGGTATCATCAAAAATATTTGTTGCCAAATGCAGAATAATTATTCCAAATAAAGCAATAATTCCGTATAATATGTTTCCCCCATTCAGACTTGCAAACAAAAAAGGAACAAGCCAGGACATAACCGAAATTGGCAGCGAATATCCTCTCAACGCCATAAACCACAGAGCAAACTTATCTATAATGCCACGCATAAAAAACAAAAACTCCACCAATATACTATAAGCATAACTCAAAAATGTTCAATTTATATTAAATTTTGTTACAAAATCATGGCCTATATTTAATAAATAAGAGATAATGTTATTAAAACAATCAAATAAAAATAAAAAATATATTGAAAAAAGAGTATTAATTTGTAAAAAAACATGATATAATAAAAGAACCACAGAGGAAAAAGTGTTATAAGTACATTTTATCTGTTCCCGAAAATATGTTAATAAAATGAAACATATATTTCAAAAAAAGACAATAAATTAATCAAAAAATATTTTATATATATGTAATGGTATAGTAAGTAAATTTTTGTCGGAGGAAGAATGACAATAAGTGTGAACTCTAGAAAAAAACAAGCAAAAAAATCTTTTGATGAGTTATTAAATGATTTAAGAACAAGTAATTCAGAAAAAGTTAGATATAATGCTGCAAGAGTACTCGGAGAAATGGGCGATGCTAATGCTGTTGAACCGTTGATTGATGTATTAAAAAATGACAGAAACGGTTCAGTTCGTTTATATGCAGCAAGAGCGCTCGGTGAACTTGGTGAAGTTTCTGCAACAATTCCGTTAATTGAATCTTTACGTGAAGATCGAAATGTTGATGTTCGTGTTCGTGCAGCTCGAGCTTTAGGTCGTTTGGGCGGTAAAGAAGTTGTTGAACCCCTGGTTGAAGCTTTGAATGATGAAAATCCTCAGGTTTGTATTACAGCTACCGATGCGTTAATAGAAATAGGCGATGTTGCTACTGATTCTTTAATTGAATCTCTTGATAGCGAAAAAGTAAATGTTAGATGCGATGCTACTCGTGCATTAGGTGAAATAGGTAACCCTAAAGCGGTTGAACATGTTATAAAAATGTTAAAAGATGAATGGGTTAATGTTCGTATATATGCAGTTACTTCATTAGGAAAATTAAATGATACAAAAGCAGTTCCTTCTTTGATTGAAGTAATGAAAAACGAAAAAGAAAATGATTTGGTTAGAGCCGGTGCAGCAGCTGCTTTAGGTGTACTCCGAGACCAAAGAGCATTATTACCTTTAAGAGAACTCATTGTTAAAGCTGAAGAATTGGGTGAACTTGAAGATACAGCATTGAAATCATTCAAAAAAATCATGGCAGCAAATTGGAAACCGGTTAATGAATCTGCCGCAAAAAAAGTTAGTGCATAATTAATTCAATTTTATAAAAAACTACCGATTTAATCGGTAGTTTTTTGCTATTAAAATGCTACGTAATCTTTGACAAAAATTGCTTTTATTTAATATTAAAAAATCTTACAAACAGAGAAATATAATTTAAACAAGTTAGGAGCCGGCTCTGCAGAAAAATAGGTTGGATAATCTCAAAAACGAGTTAATCAAGTTAGAAGCCGGCTCTGCCTAAAAATAAGTTGGTTAATGTTAAAAATAAGTTAATCAAGTTAGAAGCCGGCTCTGCCTGAAAATAAGTTGGTTAATGTTAAAAATAAGTTAATCAAGTTAGAAGCCGGCTCTGCCGGTTTAGGTTGACGAAAGGGGTAGTAGTTTTTTTGTTAATTTATTAAAAAATACTATAGTTCAGTATGATGAAAAATGAAAAGATAATACTATAAAGTTGTCATCCTTGTATATGTTACGTAATTCAATGACAAAAATATAAAAATAAAAGGAAAGACTATTAGTATTTTACAATTTGTTTTAATTGTCATCCTGAAAGATTAGAAAAACGTGCGTTAGCACAGTTTTTCAATCTGTTCAGGATCTTACCGATAGGGAAGTGCACTTTAATCTGTTAAATTAAATAAAAAAATAAAATTTTCCGCTCGATATTTTTTTCCAATAATGCTAATTTCAACTTAAGGCTGCGTAACTCACGGGCTAACGCCCGTTCAGACAGTACTACGCCTTTATGTTGTTTCAATAAGCATTATTGAGGAAAAGAAATATAGGCTGTTAAATTTTATTTTTTTATTTAATTTATGATATGTATTTTCGACATATTAAAACCTTAATTTTGTCATCGAATTATGTAACATATACAATCCTGAGGAGCGGATTTCCCGTATGGCGGAGTCACGCGGAAGCGTGCGAGCCCGAAGAGGCGAAAATCGGTCGAAGCGTTTTTGCGTAAGGCGCCGTGGCACAGAGTGCCCCAGCCCGAATATGTGAGGACAAAAGTTTGCGGCAGCGATAGCGAAGCAAACACTTGTCCGAGAGGAAGCAAAAACAAGACAGCAGCAAGAAACCGTAAGGTTTCTGAAAGCGGAGATACAAGATTGAGCCGAGAGGGAAATCCAAGAAGCAAAGCGAGCTCAGGATCTTACCGGCCTGGAAGTACACGTGTATTTTTCGGAGTTTTAAATTTAATAAATAAAAAAAATAAAATTTTCCGCTCGATATTTTTTTCCAATAATGCTAATTTCAACTTAAGGCTGCGTAACTCACGGGCTAACGCCAGCTCAAACAGTACTCCGCCTTTTTATTGTTTCAATAAGCATTATTTGGGAAAAGAAATATAGGCTGTCAAATTTTAATTTTTTTATTTAATTTTGGTTAGAAACCCGCCGCTGGGCTAAAAATAAGTTGGATAAAGTCAAAAATAAGTTAATCTAGTTAGAAACCCGCTGCTGCGGGTATGTATTTTTTAATATTAAATAAATTCAATTTTTGTCAAAAAATTACGTAGCATATACACACATTCTAAGTGGGTAGTTTATTTTTATTTCACTATAATAAAAAATTTTACACTAATGAAGCACTATTAAAGAGTTTTTCGTGAAGCTCATTTGCAGAGTCTTCATAACCTATCCTGCCCATTAAAGCGTATGTATAGTTCTTTGATTGTTCAACTCCGGGTTGATTAAATGTATCAATATTATAAAGCGCACCTGTAATTGCAGTTTGCACTTCTAACATATACAAAAGCTGCCCAATATAGTAAGGTGTTATTTTTGGAATAGTTATTGTTACATTTGGGCGTTTATAGTCAATCAATGAAGCCATTGTTGAATCGGCTTCTGCATTAAATAGTTGATTCATTGTTTTTCCGCCCAAATAGCTTATTCCTGTGTATTCAAAGATATTCGGGATTTCAAGTGTTGTATCAAATTCGGCAACTCTTAAGAAGTTTATAATTTTGTCATTTGGGCCTTCGTTATAAAGTTGAATTTGAGAGTGCTGATCTGTTACTCCTATTGCTTTTACAGGGGTTTGCCCTGTATTTACTATATTATTATTTTTATCTCTTTCTTTACCCAAAGATTCTGCCCAAAGCTGGCAATACCAGTCGGCAACGTATCTTAATCTGTTTGAATAAGGCATCATAACAGAGATTCTTTTACCTTTTTTAATGTTCATTAAAAAATGGATAAGTGCATTTTGTGCTGCTATATTATAGTTTATATCGGTATTCTTGAGTGCAAGATCCATATCTTTTATGCCCTGGGTAATTTCTTCGATATTAATCCCCACAAGTGCGAACGGAAGAAGTCCGACAGCGGAAAAAACGGAGAACCTGCCTGCAACATCATCAGGGATATAGAAAGTCTTGTACCCTTCCTGGTCAGAAAGCTGTTTTAATATACCGACATTTTTATCGGTTGTTGCTATAACATTTTTTCTGTAATCGTCACCCAGTTCTTTTTCCATCAGGTCTTTAAGTATCATATATTGGGCCATAACTTCTGCGGTAGAGCCTGATTTAGTAATTACATTAACCAATGTTTTCTTTAAATCGAGAATATTTAATATTGAATTCATTTGGTCGGGGTCAATATTATCAAGGAAGAAAATTCGCGGATAATTATTTCTCTGTTCTTTTGTAAGGAAATTCCAATACGGGGGTAAAAGTGCTTCACAAACAGCTTTTCCTCCTAATGCAGAACCTCCGAGGCCCAATATTAATATGTTATCGAACCTATTTTCGACCATAGCTGCAAATTCTTTAACATACCATATCGTTTCTTCGTTATATCCGAGGTTCATCCATTTAAGATTTTGGCCGGGTTTATCTTTATTGGAGTTTAAATCTGCTATTATGCGGTGAATAGTATCTTTATATGTTTGAAATTCTTCTTCGATATTAAGACCGTTTTCTTCTCCGATTACTTCTTTCTTAATGTTACGATAGTTTAATTCTATCATTTATTCCTCGCTTCAATATTAATAATGTTCGACTTTCATATAATTATTGTACATGCTTATTACTAAATTAAAAGTAATTCCTGTATATATGTTACATAATTAAATTTTTTGCTGTAATATTTTTTATATGAAAGAACTTGATTTTTTAAATATAATTAAAAATACTTCTAACAATAATGGCATAATCGGGGATGATTGTGCATATCTTGGTGATTTAGGTATATTTATTACTCAGGATACTCTTGTTGAGGATGTACATTTTTCTATGCACACTACAACTCCGTATTTACTTGGTAAAAAGGCTGTAAATGTTAATTTATCAGACCTCGCTGCAGCTTTATCTAAGCCTGAGTATATTTCTGTTTCTCTATCAATGCCAAAAAATATTAAAGAAAATTTTGTATCTGAACTTTACCGTGGAATAAATGAAGTTTGCAATGAATATAATATTGTTCTCACCGGTGGAGATATAACAGGCAGTGATAAAATAGTCATTTCAATATGTGCACTTGGAAAAAAAATATTTAACTATATAACATCAAGGAGTTTTGCAAAAAAAGGAGATTATATACTTACAACAGGAAACTATGGTTCAAGCGGCGCCGGATTGTATGCATTGAGTCAATTTTTATATGCCTCTGACAATTTAATAACAGCGCATTTAAGCCCTAAAGCAAGAATAAAAGAAGCTATAGAGGCAGGGAATATTATTGATTGTAATATTGCTGCAATGGATACATCAGACGGGCTTATTGATGCGCTATATAAAATATCAGAAGCAAGCGCTCACACAATGGAACTTGATTTGTCAAAAGTTCCGGTTTCGACTGAATTAATTCATTTTTCAAAAGTAAATAATTTGGATTACAAACACTTTGTAAAATGGGGCGCTGAGGATTATGAACTAATTTTATGTGTTAATGAGAATATATATAACAAACTGGATAAAAATACTTTTACCTGTATAGGTAGAGTTTTAAATAAAGATACTAAACCATGTGTTATTATAAAAGACAGTGAAAATATTGAGTATATAAAAAAAGAAACTTTTGAATCCAATTCTTTTAATCATTTTTAGGAACTAAGAATATGATAAGTACTATAATTACGGCAGGCGGCTCGTCATCAAGATTTAAAAATATTAATAAACTTTTATATCAAATAAAAAATCATCCGATTATTTATTACACTGTAAAAACTTTTGATGAACTTGATTTTATAGATGAAATCATAATACCTTCAAACATTGATATTATTGATGAGTTAAGAGAAATATTTAAAAATTTTTTGAAAGTTAAAATCATCCCGGGTGGTTTGAATCGTCAGGAATCAGTATATAAAGGATTAAAAGAATGCACAGATTGTAAGTATGTAATAATTCATGACGGTGCAAGACCTTTTGTTAAAAAAGACGTAATTATTAGATGTTTAGAGAAAGCAAAACAAACAAATGCGGCAATTGCGGCAGTCAAAACGGTTGATACAATAAAAATAGTTGATGAAAATATGCAAATTATTTCAACTCCCGACAGAAATACACTTTGGAATGCGCAGACACCTCAAATATTCGATTTTTCTACAATATTGAGATTACATGAAAAATATAAAGGTCAAAATTTTACTGATGATTCTTTATTATATGAACAAGAAGGTTTAAAAACATCAATAGTTGAAAGTGAATATTCGAATTTCAAAATTACAACAACTGATGACCTTTCAAAAATAAAAAACTGTTTGTAGTACAATAGAAGTTATGAAAAAGACTTTAAAAAGACCCGAACTTTTACTTCCTGCAGGAAGCAGAGAAAAGCTGGATTATGCAATACACTACGGTGCAGATGCAGTTTATTTGGGTATGGTTGATTTTAGCCTGAGAGCAATGCGAAAAGGAGAACTTATAACTCTAGATAATCTTAAAGACTGTATTGACCTTGCTCATTCAATGAATAAAAAAGTATATCTTACTCTTAATATATTTGCGTATAACAAAGATATAAATCAAATGATAGAGGCTGCCGAGAAAATTAATGAAGCAAATCCTGATGCCATATTATTTTCTGATTTTGGAGTTTATAACATAATAAAAAAATATATGAGTAAAATTCCGCTTCATGTAAGCACTCAAACAAATATTCTAAACTATGAGGCAGTAAGATTTTGGCAGGATTTAGGTGCTCAAAGAGTTGTACTCTCTCGTGATTTATCGCTTGAACAAATTGAAGAAATAAAAAATAAAGTACCTGATATGGAGCTTGAAGTATTTGTTCATGGTGCCCAGTGCGTGTCGTTCTCCGGAAGATGTCTTATAAGTGATTATATGACTAAAGGAGAAAGAAAAGCTAACCATGGCAACTGCTCTCAGTCTTGCCGCTGGAGTTATAAACTGCTTGAAGAAACAAGAGAGGGAGAATATTTCGATATAACAGAAACTGAAAGAGGAACTCATATATTAAGTCCCAAGGATTTGGCATTAATTAATTATCTTCCCGAATTAATTGATTTAGGTATTGACTCATTTAAAATAGAGGGAAGAACAAAAAGTTTATACTATGTATCCGCAGTTGCAAAAGCATACAGAAAAGCTATTGATGATTATCTTACAACCGGCAGTATAAATAAAGAAGAAAACTATAATGAAATTATAAAAATAGGCAACAGAGGCTATACGACCGGGTTTTATCTTCATAAAGCCGATTCCGAAGGCTACAGCTACGATATATCAAAAGGACTCGCCGGTGCTGACTGTTTATGCGTTTTCCTTGACAAAATTGGAAATAAATATAAAGTACTTACAAAAAATAAATTTTTATTAAATGATGAAATAGAAATAATTACCCCTGAAGAATGTTTTAGAACAAAAGTTTTAAAAATATATGACTCTAAAACAAATGAAGAAAAAGAATTATCAAATACAAATGATATTACGTTTTTAGAGCTCTCAAAAGAACCTAAGAATTATAAATACGCACTTGCAAGAACTATCGGAGTAAAAAATTTAAGATGATTTTAAAACCTGATTATAATGTTGAATCTTTGTTTGATATTGATTTTAAAGAAATAAAAGCTTTGGGAATAAATGCTGTTTTATTTGATTTAGACAGTACTGTAATGCCTTCTAAATCCGGTGAATATCCGCCTGAAGTAATTACTTTATTTCAGGAATTAAAGCAAAATTTTGTTTTGGCTATTGTAAGCAATAATAAAAATAAAGATTATATTTCAAAAGTACAGACAATTTCCAATTTTACGGTAATAGGAAATGCAAATAAACCATCACCTAAAATTATGCGTAATTTTTTAAAATCTGTCAGTGTAAAGCCTGAAGAAACTGTTGTAATCGGTGACAGACCTCTGACAGATATCCTGGCCGGAAAACTTTTAGGGGCTAAAACTATTTTAGTTGATTCAATTACAAAAGATAAAGAAAATAAACTTACAAGATTTGTAAGAAAACTTGAAAGACTTGTTATAAGAAAATAAAAACTATTCATCTTTTGATGGCGGACCATCAGGCGAAATTTGCATTTGCCAGGCTTTAATTATTTTGTTTTTGATTGTTTCTCTGTCTTTTTCATCGTATTTTTCATAATTTCTAGGCATATGAAAATATGACCATGCGGCTCTTATATGTTCAGGTGTATCAATCGGATATTTTTTATTTGTCTCATCTGCAAATTTTACATTGTTATATTCTTTTAATCCTCTTTCAGGATTAATATCATTTCTTTTTTCTATCATTTTTTCCTCCAAAATAAATATACAAATATAATAAAAAAAAATAATTACCTAACCGGCATATTTTTTTCACGTTGAATAATCATAATAACCAGTATAAGATTTATAAAGAATTTTTTGGTACATTAAAAAGGAGATTATAATGCTTCAAGAATTGAATGAAAATAATTTTAATGAAAATATTAAAGAAGGCATAAAGCTTGTTGCTTTTACAGCACCATGGTGCGGATATTGCAAAAAACAAAAACCCATATTAAATGAAATAGCGAATCAAGATATATGGATAGGGGAGATAGATCCTGATAAAAATCCTAAAATTACTGCCAAATACGGAATACAGGCATTTCCTTCTTTTCTTATATTTAAAGAAGGTAACCTTATCGGGCGCTTTGCAGGGTATAAATCAAAATATGATTTATTGAATACGGTATTGGATTATTTAAAATAAATTTCAATAATGTTAAAACGGCAAGGCCGATTGCAATGAAAAGGTTTTCGGTTTATAATAATATAGCCGTGCTCCACGGGGACGTTGCGAATCTCTCGACCCGAACGCACAGCGGGGTGCAGAGCCTACTGTGAGGCATTTTTAAATACTGCGCTTTGTTATGAAATCGTTGATAATAAAGGTATGTATGGCATAGGCCATCGAACCGTGTCAGGATGGGAACATAGCAGCACTAAGGTGTTACCTGTGGGTGTATATATCTTTAAAGTAGAAATTGTAACAAAAAACTTTATTTATCTTTGTCGATAGGTAGTGGCACGGCTAAAATGAGAATTCTTTACCGGAGTTCTCATTTTATTTTTTGTCGTTCACTTTTATTTCATTTTCAAGTTTTTCTAAACTGCCTGAAAATGTATCTTTTCTTTGAAGAGTAAATTTTAAGTATTTTACATAATTTAATTTGCTTTTTAATTCTTTATATACCTGCGCAAGAAGATAATAAATATCCGCTTCCGAAGGGAGTTTTTGAATTGTCTGCTTTAATAACTTTTCTGCAACATTATATTTTTTATTCTTACATAATATTTTTACAAGCAGTTTGATGGCCTTTTTGTCCTCAGGATTTGTTTGAATTGTTTTTTCTAAATAAAAAACGGCTTTTTCATCATTATTTTGCTCTGAATATATAGCTGCCAAATTAAAATAAGCCCAGCTATAATCAGGATTTTGTTTTATTACGTCTTCATACCATTTTATTGCTTCACCTGTCTGTCCTATAGCTTTATATGCATAAGCAAGATAAAATTTTGCTATTAGGTCACTGCTATCAAGTTCAATAGCTTTTTTTAAATGTTCAACCGCTTTATCATACTGTTTTTTTCGTGTATAAATCTCACCGAGATGAAAATATGAATTTTCATCTTTATCGTCTTTTTCTAAAACTTTAAAAAACAACTCTTCCGCTTTATCAAGTTTGCTTGTTTTTATATATAGAACGGCAAGATTAAACATTATATCTTCATCGTCAGGGGCAATAGAAAAGGCTCTTTCATAAGCAATAAGGGCTTCTTCGTTCATTTTTAATTTTTCAAATATTATTCCGATATTATATAAAACCTGTGCGTTTTCGGGAAATAAGTTTTTGAGTTTTGTAAAACACTTTAATGCTTCTTCATTCTGACCCGAATTGGAAAGAGCAATTGCATAAGATTCCAAAGTTGCGTAATCTTCGGGATTTTGTTGTAATTTTGCTTCAAGCGCTTTTATATCTTCATTTTCCATTAATTTTTAATCCTCTGTTAAAATTTCATTTATAGCAAAAGGAAGATAATCAATTGTATCAGAAGCCAAAACACAATATTGTGTTAGATCTTCAGCGGCAATGTCTCCTGCAAGCCCGTGAATATATACACCTGATATTGCTGCGTTCAAAGGACTAAGCCCCTGAGATATTAATCCTGATATTATTCCTGTTAAAACATCTCCCGAGCCGGCTTTTGCAAGTGCGGATGTTTGAGTGGTATTGATGAATATATCATCTCCATCTGTTATGATGGTATTGTGCCCCTTTAATACAACAATACAATCATATTTTTTTGCGGCAATACGTGCATATTTTTCTTTATTTTCAAGAATTTCCTCTGTTTTTATATTTAAAAGTCTTGAAAGCTCTTTTGGATGAGGAGTTATAATTCCGTTTTTGAGCGAAATTTCTTCTTGTATACCGGCTAAAATATTTATTCCGTCTGCATCCAACACTATATATTGTTCTTCTTTTCTATTCTTAAGAACATCAAACAAAAACTTTTTAATATTTTCTTCGGTAGAAAGCCCGCAGCCTGCCGAAATAATTTCAGCTTTTTCAAATTCTTCGGAAATTTCATTAAATTCAGAATTTTTTAGCGGTAAAAAAGTAATTTCAGGCGCCATGGAAACAATCGGATTTACTATTATTTCAGGACATGCTAATAATACAAATCCTGCACCTATTTTTAATGCAGATATTGAAGATAAATATGCAGCCCCTATATAGTGTTTTGAGCCGGCGATATTCAAAATTCTGCCAAAAGTACCTTTATTCGCATTTTGAGGGCGTTCGGGAAATATTTCTTGAATATAATTCTTTGTTATATTTTTAGCCATTTTGTCTTATTGCCTCATAAACTACTATTGCAACTGAATTTGAAAGATTTAAACTTCTCTGTCCTTCTCTCATGGGAATTGTTAAACAATTGTCTTTGTTTTTATTTAAAATATTTTCGGGAATTCCTCTTGTTTCGGGACCGAATACAAGAAAATCTCCGTCTTTAAATTTTCTATCAGTATACAAATTTTTTGTTTTTGTAGTCAAATAGTAAAAATTTGATTCGGGATAATCTTGTTTTAATAAATCAAGGCTGTCGTATTTTTCTATATCTACACTGTTCCAATAGTCAAGACCCGCCCTTTTTAAATATTTATCCGAAAGTGAAAAACCGAGTTTCCCTACTAAGAACAATCTCGCTCCTGTACAAGCACATAATCTTGCAATATTACCGGTATTTTGAGGGATCTCAGGTTCAAATAATACAATATTAAATTTACTTTTTATCATCTATAAATCTTTTACTTTCGATTAATACTGGGATACCTCTGATTACACACATTGCAACGGTTACATAAACCAATATATTGGCTATTATTACCAAAACAGGTTGTAAATCGGCAAATTTTAAAAACTGTTCTATTGTTAAAGGTTCATAATATTCCAAGTTGGGAATGTAAGCAACTATTAACACAAGGAATACAAGCGCTTTAGCCGTTCCGTAAACAGCTCTTGAAAATCTTGAAGCCGTTAGAAAATGGCAAAATTTATTTTTCATCATTGTTGAGTCGCCAAAAGCGGTATAGCCCTGTGCAAGTGCCATACTTCTCAATCCGTCCGTTATTATTCCTCTTGTTACGACAACCATAGGAACCCAAACTCCAACCCAGCCGATGACAGCAAATGCTATCCAGTATAAATTTTCAACTACTCTGTCGCCTATAATATCAAATACAGAGCCAAATTTAGAACATTCATTATGTTTTCTCGCAACGTATCCGTCGAGTCCGTCCAAAACAATTACAAATAACGTTACAAAAAAAGCAGTTATACAAAAATCCGGACGCCCGGAAAATATAAATTCTATTGCTATAACAGAAAGAATCATTCTTAAAATCGTTAATAAATTTGCCATTATTCCACCTCTAAAAACTATTTTTTGCTTCTTGACAGCGCAAAACTAACATTATCCAAGGCTTTAACTTTTTCACCCAGCATAATTTTTTCCGCTTCTTCCAATACTTTTACTACATTAAATCCGTTATGTCCGTCGCTTCTTGCGTGTTTACCTTGCTCAATACAATTTAAGAAATGCTGGCATTCAAGTTTTAACGGTTCTATTTCAATATAATCAAGTGCTTCGACTTTTGACACTTTTGGAGAACTGCTTTCAAATATTTGAAGTTTATTTTCTGTTAGTGTATCATCAAATATTGCAGTTGCTTTTGTTCCTCTTACAAGCAGATTTACCCGTTTTTGAGGATGTATCCAGCTATCTGAAATATGTGCAATAATATTATCTTCATATTCAATCGTTACATGGGTTATATCCATAATATCATTGTTATCGGAAGATGCTCCAACTGCACTTATAACTCTTACGGGTTCTTTGCCCAAAATATAACTTGTCATAGATACGTCATGAGGGGCTAAATCCCACATTACGCTCCTGTCATTTTTAAAGTGATTTATATTAAGTCTGTCGCTTTGTACATATCTTATTTCGCCGAGTACACCTTCTTCAATAAGCATTTTTAGTCTGTTTACGGCAGGATGATACATTAAAAGATGACCTACCATTAAAACCATATTATTTTTTTCGGCGAGTTCTGTTAAATCTTTTGCTTCTTTTGATACAGTAGATATAGGTTTTTCTACATATACATGTTTTCCGGCTTCTATTGCTTTTTTAACTATTCCATAGTGAGTATGACTTGGCGTTACAACCGCTACAGCATCTATCTCGGGGTTATTTATTACTTCATTATAGTCCGCTGTAAGATTTATATCCGGGTATTGTACTTTTAAATTCTTTCTGTTTTCTTCATCTAAATCGCAAACTGTATCAAGTGCGTTCAAATTATAAAAATTTCTTACTACGTTCTTTCCCCATATACCGCAGCCTATAACGGCAACTTTATGTGATTTCATTTCTATACTCCAAAATATCCTAATATTATTCTTTATATTTTAATTTTAAAAAAGAAGCGCATAAAGGTCAAATTAAATATTTGTTAAGAATTTTCATCTTCCTCTTTTTTCTTCATTAATCTTGCATAAAATCTAGAATTTATTTCTCCGCCGACAAGCACGATTAAAGAGGTATAATATAGCCATACCATAAGTATTGCAAATGCCCCTATTGTTCCGTATACTTTGTTATACGCATTAAGATTGCTTAAATATATTGAAAAACACCATGACCCAAGCATCCAAAAGAAACTGAAAAATAAGGTTCCCGGCAACACACTTTTAAATTTTATTTTATCATTGCCTTCAATTGCAGGAAGTATATAGTAGTTGCCTATAGCACAAAAAGCGAGTGCCAAATATGATACAGGCCATCTTATCATAGCAATTAAATCGATTGATAATTGAGAAAGAAGCGTATATTCCAAAAGAAAATTTAAAATTACTTTGCCTAAAACTATTAAATTTACTGCTAAAAATAATGCAAGTGAATTAATAAAAACCATTAATACCGATAAAACTCTTGTATAGATAAAATTTCTTGTTTCTTCAATTGCATAAGCTCTGTTTAACCCTTTTATTATAACGGCTATTGCATTTGAGGTTAAAGCTATTGTAATAATAAGCCCAAAAATAGCAATTAATTTACCCTGTTTAAATATCATAGCTTCATTTAATGTGCTCAGAATAAGTGAGGCAACGTCTTTTGGAGCTATATTGGTAATAAAAGTCAAAATCGGGGTAATAAGTGTTTTCTTCCCTACCCAAGCAAACATTGATGTCAAAAAAAGTAAAAACGGAAATAAACCTAAAATAAACCAAAATGCCATTTCAGCCGCAACACCGCAAAAATCCTGATCTATTATTTTCTTTATTAAATCTTCTATATATTTTTTCATTTCAGTTCACTTTGAATCTGTTCTAAAAGTTTATTGTATGCAATATCTACGGGTTTTTTAATTGTACATCCGGCAGCGAATGTGTGACCTCCGCCATTGAATTTTGATACAATAGGTATTAAATCATAAGTTTTGCTTCTAAGGCTAACTTTTGTATATCCGTCTTTTGTTTCTTTTAATATACCGGCAATTTCTACCGTTTTAGAACTTCTTAAAACTTCAACTATTCCCTCTGTAAATTCATCTTTTGCTTGAAATTTTTCCATATCGGAATTTGTAATTTTAGCGAGTGCAATTTTCCCATTATTATAAAACTTACTTGAAGATATTACGTAAGACTGAAATTGCACCATATTTTGAGGTTTTGATTCATAACATGCTCTATACTCTTTTGATGGTGAAACTCCTGTTTCTACGAGTTTAGCTGCAGTTAAAAATACTTCGGGAGTTGTATTTTCATATTTAAAATTCCCTGTATCGGTCATAATTGATGTATAAAGACATCTTGCGCAATCTAATGAGATTTTATGCTTCCAAGCTTCGAAAATTTTGTATAGAATAAGCCCAACGCATGCCGCATCAGAATCTATTATGTTTAAGTCACCATATCCTATATTAGTTTTATGATGGTCTATATTTATTTTTATTTTTGCATTATCAAAAATATTCAAAGTATTAACTAATCTGTCTTTTGAAGCAACATCAAGAGCAATTGCCAAATCATATTTTTTGCCTTGTTCCAGTTCTTCTGCACTTTTAAACAGGCCGTACGCAGGAAGGTATTTGTATGTATCGGGCAAAGATCCTGCATAAACGGAATCTGCTTTTTTATTAAAGCATTCTTTTATAACAAAGTTTAATGCAAGGTTTGAGCCTAAAGTATCTCCGTCAGGATTGACATGTGATAACAATACAATACTTTGTGCTTTTTCTATACAGTTTCTTAATTCTAAAAAGTTATTTTCCATATTTGAATTTTCCGGTAAGTAAATTATACAATAAATAAAAAATTTTACGGTTTTATTAAAATTTTAACTGCTCTGCCGTTCATTTGTTTAATTAAAGCTTCCTCTGTTCGTTCTAAAGGCATGGTTTCGGTGATTAACTTTTCAACGGGGAGTTTTTCTTCATAAATGAGCCTTAATGCTTCTCTTATATACATTGGAGTGTGATGGAAAACGCTTACTACTTTTATACCGTCATAATGAAGTTTTGTAGTATCAATACAAACTTTGGAGCCTGACTTGCAGCCGCCGAATAAATGAACCGTACCGCCTTTTCTCACATAAGAAAACATTTGTTCCCAAACTTCAGGCAGTCCTACACATTCTACTGCTATATCAAGACCTCTTTTTTCGGAAGAAAAATCTTTAAATATTTTTTCGGGATTTTTATATTTGTTTAAATCAACAACTTCATCTGCTCCTCCAAAATCCTTTGCAAGCTGTAATTTCATCGGGCTTCTTCCCGCTGCTATTACCCTTGCCCCTTTAAGTTTCGCAAGTTTTATAAACATAAGTCCTATAGGCCCTAAACCTATAATACCTACTGAATCACCTTCTTTTATGTTTGTTTTGTCTATTCCGTGAACTACGTTTGCAAGAGGCTCAATAAACGCAGCTCTTTCAAATTCCAAATCGTCGGGAATTTTAATTAAATTTCTTTTTACAATTGCTTTTGGAATATTTATATACTCTGCGTATGCCCCGTTCAAAAATTCCAAGTTTTCACATAGATTATACTCACCTCGTTTGCAAAAAAAACATTCTCCGCAAGGTGCCGAATTTGCGGCGGCAACTCTGTCACCTATATTGAAACCTTCAACATTTTTGCCTATTTTAGTTATTACTCCGCTAAATTCATGCCCGAATCCCGACGGAATTTTTTTTATCAAAACAGGATGTGAACGTCTGTATGTTTTTACGTCTGTGCCGCATGTGAGTGCAGCTTCAATTTTTACCTGAACTTCTCCTTCTTTGGGGTCATTAATTTCAACCTCTTCAAATTTTACGTTTAATGGAGAATAGAATTGTAAAGATTTCATTTTCATATTTGTATGTAAGCTTTCATTATTTTATTTGACAGTGTATCATTAATTGCCTGATTAATTTGATTTAAACTATAAACCGTTGATAATCCTTTTACATTAACTTTTCCCGACTCTAAAAAATTCATTGAATCTTCTAAATCCATCGGAGAAGGTGAATAACTTCCCGTTACTGTCAGTTCTCTGTAATATATATCATTATTTTTAAATCCGTTATTATCCTTAACACTTGAAAATACAATAATATTAGCACCGTCCCTTGCAGCTTTTACCGCAAAATCAAGAGCTGATGATGCGCCGGCAGTCAGAAATACATTGTCGAATCCGATTGGAGCATATTTTTTCATTTCATCCAAAACTTGTTTTTCATCTTTCAAAACAAAAGATTTATCAAAACCATAATTTTCAGACAATAAAGCCCTTTCTTTTATTAAATCACATCCGTAAACTTCATTTCCATATGCTTTGAGAGCTTCACCCATTAAAATACCTATAGAACCAAGCCCCATAACAAGATTTTTTGTTCTATCCTTTAACCCTGTTTTTTTAACCGCACGAATACAGCATGCCAAAGGCTCTAAAAAAGAAGCTTCAATATCGGTTAAATGAGGAGTTATAGCAAATACAGTGTTATTAAGATGTTCTTCCGAAATAAAAACATATTCAGAAAATCCGCCGGGGAAAATATTAGTCGATTTAAAATGTCTGCACATTGAATAATTTCCGCTAAAACAATATGGGCAGTCAAAACACGGAACATGATGACCCATTGCAATTATGTCACCTTTTTTAAAGGGTGTTTTTGTGTTAATTTCAACAATTTCTCCGACAATTTCATGCCCGAGTACAGACCCGTCTTTAGCAGCCCCTGTCCTAATTTTAACTATATCTGAACCGCAAAGCCCGGAGCCATGTATTTTTATTATTGCACCTTCTTTGTCTGCTAATAAGGGTTTTTCAATATCTTTTATATTAAATTTTTCGTTTTCAAGTACAGCAGCTTTCATAATAATACCTTTATAATTGTTTAAGAAAAATTACCATGATATTATAAAATAAAAATATTAACAGGAGTTAAAAATATGACAACATATAATATTGCATTGTTAGCAGGTGACGGAACGGGAAAAGAAGTTACGGATGAAGCCGTAAAAGTTTTAAAAAAAATCTCGCAAAAATATTCTGTTGATTTTAACTTTGAACCGGCGTTAATAGGCGGATGCGCTTATGATAAATATAAAACACCGCTTCCTGAAATTACACTTGAAATTGCTAAAAAGTCGGATGCAGTATTATTAGGTGCCGTAGGCGATTGGAAATATGACAAACTTCCGCCCGAAGTCCGCCCTGAACGAGCTCTTTTGGGTATACGTAAAGAATTAAATCTCTTTGCAAATTTAAGACCCGCAATAGTATACCCTGAACTTACATCTATTTCTCCTCTAAAAGAAGATATTGTTGCCGGAACAGATATAATGATTGTAAGAGAACTTACAGGGGATGTATATTTCGGAACCCCAAAGGGAATTGAAATTAAAAACGGAGAAAAGTTCGGTTATAATAATATGTGCTATTACGAAAGCGAAATAAAAAGAATAGCTCATTGTGCATTTAAAGTGGCTCAACAACGAAATAAAAAACTTTGTAGTGTTGATAAAGCAAATGTTCTTGATGTTTCAAGATTGTGGCGTGAAACTATTACGGAAATATCAAAACAATACCCTGATGTTGAACTTACATATATGTATGTTGATAATGCAGCAATGCAGATAATCAGGAATCCGAAACAGTTTGATGTAATTTTAACGGGGAATATTTTTGGTGATATATTGTCGGATGAAGCTTCAATGCTTTCAGGTTCATTAGGTCTGCTTCCGAGCGCTTCTTTATCAGATACTAAATATGCAATGTATGAACCTATACACGGAAGTGCTCCGGATTTAAAGGGTCAAAACATTGTTAATCCGATTGCAACAATTTTATCTGCTGCTATGATGTTGAAATATTCGTTTAAAATGGATTATGCTTATAATGATATTGTAACTGCAGTCAGACAAGCACTAAAAGACGGTTTTAGAACAAAAGATATTTCGCAGCCTGGTGCCAACATAATAGGTACTGATAAAATGGGTGATGTCATTGCGGAAAATATACTTAAATAAAATCATCCCAATAATTTTTGCCGCTTTTTTCAGATTGAAGAAAAAGACAGTATAAAATTATCTATTAAGGAATTGAATCAAAATGAGATTCAGGCAGTAAAAAAATTTATATCGCTTTTAAATAAAAACTTGCCAAAAAGTCCGTAGTTTGTATTTAAGTATGTAGTACAACTACAGTGAAGTAATATCTGTTTACAATTGCAAAATACCGGGAATATATGATAATATAATCAAAAAAGGAGATAAAATTATGAAAAAATTGTTAAAGTACCACGGGGGGGGGTAGAAAAGAGCTAAATTTAAAAAACTCTTTCTCTTTCAAATTACATTCTTTTACACTTGCAGAAGTATTAATTACTTTAGTTGTTATAGGTATTATTGCTTCAATAACCGTACCTGTTGTTATGGCAAACCATAGAAAGACAGAAACTACAGCCAAATTAAAAAAGGTATATTCTTCTATTGAAAATGCATGCCGACTTTCAGAACTTAATAATACTTTGGGCTTTCCTAACGAAAATTATAATTTTGAAGAATTTTTTAAAAGCAGTTTGGCACCATACATTAATTATTCAGAGGTTAATCAAGATGAATATAAGAACATTTATTATACAGAAAAAAATATAAATAAATTAGGTTGGAATAATAGTGGCGCCGGAGAGTATTTTGTTTCTCTTAATGATGGTACAACTCTTATGTTTTATGATAATGGCTGCCCGTATGTATTTACAAGCGTACTTGTTGATATAAACGGATTAAAAAAACCAAACGAAGCAGGGCGTGATATATTTGTCTTTTTATATCAATGATAAAGATTCCGAGTGGGCTCATGATACTTTTGGTGAAAAATTTAATAATATACCTATTGCCGGATTTTATTTAAATTTATTTTCATATACTAGAAATGAAATAATAACAAGCTGTAGCGATAATGATTCTGTTGAATCAGTGCATATGTGTACATATTTAATAATGAATGACGGATGGGAAATAAAAGATGATTATCCAATAAAAATTTAATTGTCCGCAAAAAATAATAAAAAATGTAGATTGAAACAGATCCGACCGAACTATTTATTCTAATACCTTTTCGCAACCCCGAAAGACAGTGTTCGTTTGTTTCAATCTACATTTTTAATATAACAAATTTTTCTCTTAACTTCACTGCCTTGCAGTATAAATTTTATTTTGTTATTTAATACTTAAAAATTAACACTAAAGTATTATAAAAAATTTTTCTCGGGCTCGTTCGGCCTTCGCCTCAACTCCGCCCTGCGCAAATCCGCTTCTTGGATTTCCCTCTCGGCTCAATCTTGTATCTCCGCTTTCAGAAACCTTACGGTTTCTTGCGCTTCGACCGATTTTCGCCTCTTCGGGCTCGCACGCTTCCGCGTGACTCCGCCCTACGGGAAATCCGCTTCTTGGATTTCCCTCTCGGCTCAATCTTGTATCTCCGCTTTCAGAAACCTTACGGTTTCTTGCTGCTGTCTTGT
>CALUTD010000007.1 GCA_944323625.1 Candidatus Gastranaerophilales bacterium | reverse complement strand
AAAATAGAATGACTCCTATTCAGTATAGAAATTTTTTATTGGCGAGTTAAATGTCCACTTTTTGGGGGACAGTTCAATTCGAAGCGCAAGAAACCGTAAGGTTTCTGAAAGCGGAGATACAAGATTGAGCCGCGAGGGAAATCCAAGAAGCGGATTTCCCGTAGGGCAGAGTCACGCCAAGCGTGCGAGTTAGTAGGATGCGGTAAATCGTTGATTTACCGCATCAATAATGTATTTGTTTCGGTAATCAAAGATTACCAAAACCTACTTTTTTAATACTGTTCGTTTTGTAACCAAAAGTTACTTACACCCTTCGGGTTGCTTCTTGGATTTTCCTTTCGGCATTCCGCTTCGCTAAAAATAAGTTGGATAATGTCGAAAATAAGTTAAGCCAGTTAGAACCCCGCCGCTGCGGGCGCAAATCCGCTTCTTGGATTTGCTTCTTGAAATTTGCTGTCTCTCGCCCGAGTCGCTCATTCGGCTTACGCCTCCAATTCGCTTACGGGCTCACATACTCGGGTTTGCTACGCTTCACCCTTGCGCTAATTTCGCTTTGCGCTCAAGCCTGTCATTCGTTCGCCTTTGGCTGTCCTCATTTCGGCTTTCGCTTTCCGGAACTTCGTCCGTCCGCAAATCCGCTACATCATGCCGCCCATGCCGCCCATTGCGCCCATATCCGGCATGCCCGCACCTGTTGACTTTTGCGGAATATCTACTACTGCAGCTTCTGTTGTTAATAACATGCCTGCTACCGATACTGCGTTCTGTAATGCACTTCTTGTTACTTTGGCAGGATCTACAATGCCTGATTTTATCATATCGACATATTTACCTGTCATTGCATCATATCCTTCATTAACAGGAAGTTTTTTAACATGTTCTACAACAACTTCACCTTTAACACCAGCATTATCTGCTATTTGTTTCAATGGAATATCTAATGAGTCAAGTAAAATTCTGAATCCTACTTTTTCATCGTCTGTTGTATATGAAACCATATTTATTGATTTTTCCAAATCTTGCATTACTCTAATTAATGCAACACCGCCGCCTGGTACAATGCCTTCTTCTTTTGCAGCCCTTGTTGCATTGAGTGCATCTTCTATTCTGAGTTTTCTTTCTTTTAATTCAACTTCAGAAGCTGCACCAACTTCAATTACAGCAACTCCGCCGGATAATTTTGCAAGTCTTTCCTGTAGTTTTTCTTTGTCATATTCGCTGTCTGATGTTTCAATTTGACGTTTAATTAATTTTACTCTGTCTTCAATTGCACGTTTTGTTTCATCTCCGACTACAATTGTTGTATCATCTTTTGTAACAGTAACGCGTTTTGCCTTACCTAACATTTGGATTGTTACATTTTCAAGTTTTATACCTAATTCTTCTGTAAACAATTGTCCGCCTGTTAAAATTGCTATATCTTCAAGCATTGCTTTTCTTCTGTCACCAAAGCCCGGAGCTTTTACCGCAACTGCTCTTAATACTTTTCTCATTGTATTTACTACTAAAGTTGCGAGTGCTTCACCTTCAACATCCTCTGCTATTATTAACAGAGAACGTCCTTCTCTTGCAACTTGTTCCAAAACAGGTACCAAATCGGCAATCAAATTAATTTTTTTGTTTACACAAAGAACATAAGCATCTTCCAAAACTGCTTCCATTCTTTCAGGGTCTGTTACAAAGTAAGGAGAAATGTAGCCCTTATCAAACTGCATACCTTCTACCACTTTTAAATTTGTTCCTGTTGATTTTGATTCTTCAACAGTAATAACTCCGTCATGTCCGACTTTTTCCATAGCTTCCGCAACCAATGCGCCTATCGCATCGTTGTTGCCGGCAGATATAGAAGCAACTTGAGCTAATTTTTCTTTTGAATCAACACTTTGTGACATCTTTTTGATTGTTTCAAGCGCTATATCAACAGCTTTATCCATACCTCTTTTCATACACATCGGGTTTGCACCGGCTGTTAAGTTTCTTACGCCTTCTCTTACTATTGCTTGTGCCAAAACTGAAGCTGTTGTTGTTCCGTCACCTGCTACATCATTTGTTTTTGATGATACTTCTTTTAAAAGCTGTGCTCCTGCATTTTCCAACGGATCTTCAAGTTCTATTTCTTTCGCAATTGTTACTCCGTCATTTACTATTTGAGGTGCACCAAATTTCTTTTCCAATATTACATTACGGCCTTTTGGTCCTAACGTAACTTTTACTGCATCAGCAACCGCATCTATACCTTTTAATAAGCTTTTGCGTGCATCTTCATTAAATACTATTTTTTTAGCCATTTTTTTATTTCTCCCTGTATCCTATTATTCAATTACGCCTAATACATCAGAAACAGACATTATTTTTAAAGTTTCATTACCTACTTTTACATCAGTTCCCGCATACTTTGCAAAAAGAACAATTTCTCCTACTTTTACATCCATCGGTTCTCTTTCGGATTTTTCGTTTAATTTACCTTCTCCGACTGCTACTACTTCACCTTTTTGAGATTTTTCTTTTGCACTGTCAGGAATGAATATTCCGCCTGAAGTTTGTTCGGCATCTTCAATAACTTTAATTACTATTTTGTCACCTAATGGTCTTATTGACATATTATTTTCCTCCTTTATTTCTGACTGTATAACTTTCCTATAATATTTTTATACAATCATTTTTCAATTTTTTCTTAAATATTAATGAAAAATTAATAATTTATATAAAATTTTACGAATAATTTTGTTAATAAACTTTATAATGTGCTTTAATAAATGTATTTTTCTTGTATTATAATTGGATATACTAGAAAATTTTATTGTACAAAGTGAGGTAGAATTAATGAGAAAACCGGTTATTGGTGTACTTGGCGCAACAGGCGTTGTAGGAAGACACATTTTAGAAATTTTACAGGAAAATAATGTTGAATTTGAAGATATTAAATTTCTTGCAAGCAAAAAAAGTGCCGGCAAAGAAATAGAATTTAAAGGTAAAAAATATACGGTTATAGAAGCGGTTCCCGACGCTTTTGAAGGAATAAACATAGTCCTTGCATCAGCAGGCGGCTCAACAAGCCTTGCGCTTGCAAAAGAAGCAGTCAAAAGAGGCGCCGTTTATATAGATAACTCAAGTGCTTTCAGAATGGAAAAAGATGTTCCGCTTGTAATTGCAGGGGTTAATGATGAAGATATCAGAACTCATAAAGGTATTATTGCTAATCCTAATTGTTCAACTTCTCAATTAATGCTTGTTTTAAAACCTCTGCATAATTATGCAAAAATAAAAAGAATGATTGTAAGTACATATCAATCAGTTTCAGGAGCCGGACTTGCAGCAATCAACGAATTAAAAGAAAATACAATTGCAGTAAATGATGATAAACCTTTTGAAAATAAAGTATTTAAAAAACCTATTGCATACAATTGTATTCCTCAAATAGATTCTTTCTGTGAAAACGGCTACACAAAAGAAGAAATGAAAGTTACAAATGAAACAAGAAAAATTCTTCATCTTGCACCTGATACACCGATTTCATGTACTGCTGTAAGAGTTCCCGTTTTTATAGGACACTCGGAAGCCGTTACGGTTGAGTTTGAAAAAGATATTTCTCCCGAAAAAGCAAGAGAGATTTTAGAACATGCCTGGGGTGTTAAAGTGATTGATGATGTTCAAAACTATGAATTCCCTACAGCAGTTATGGCTGCAGGTACAAACCCCGTATATGTCGGCAGAATAAGAAAAGATATTGCTTTTGATAATGCAATTGCATTTTGGTGTGTTGCGGATAATCTTAGAATAGGGGCTGCTCTAAATACCGTAAGAATTGCGGAAAAAGTTATTGAAATGCAGGTATGGTAAGAAAAGGTATTTAATTATGAGATATAATGCAGGCGAAATTATTACGGCAATGATTACCCCCTTTAATCAGGATTTATCTATTGATTATAAATCATTGGAAAAACTTGTTAATCATTTAATTGAAACGGGAACAGATGCTATTCTTGTTGCCGGAACTACAGGTGAAACTCCTACATTGTCACATGAAGAAGAGGCCGAACTCTTTACTTTTGTTAAGAAAACTGTTAACGGACGAGTAAAAGTTATAATGGGGGCAGGTTCTAATTCCACACATACAGCGGTTGAATCTTCATTAACTGCAAAAAAACTCGGGGCAGATGCAATTCTTTCCGTTGTTCCTTATTACAATAAACCTTCTCAAAAAGGAATTTATGAACACTTTGCTTCAATTGCAAAAGCGATTGATTTGCCGATAATATTATATAATATACCGGGTAGAACAGGTGTTAATATGCAGCCTGCAACCGTTGCAAAACTTGCTTCGGATTTTAAAAATATTGTTGCATTAAAACAAAGTAATTCTGATTTGGACTTAATAAGCGATATTAAGTCATTATGTCCCGATGATTTTACAATCTACTCGGGAGATGACAGTTTAACACTGCCAATGATGTCTTTAGGTGCTCACGGTGTTATAAGTGTTGCTTCTCATATTGCCGGACTAGAAATAAAGAAAATGATTTCGGCATTTAAACAGGGTAATAATAAAGAGGCTTTAAATCTTCACTTAAAATTATACCCGTTATTCAGAAAACTTTTTATGGCGCCAAACCCCGTTCCCGTAAAAGCAGCACTGGCAAATCTTAATATTATTAACGAATATGTCAGAAAACCTTTGGTTGTTTTAGACGAAAATGAAAAAAAAGAATTATTTGAAGTCGTAAATAAATATTAAATTAAAAAAGAGCTCTTACAATTTTTACTGCTGCCTTGTTTTTGATTCCTCGAGGACAAGTGTTTGCTTCGCTATCGCTGCTGCAAACTTTTGTCCTCACATATTCGGGATTGGGCACTCTGTGCCCACGGCGCCCTACGCAAATCCGCTTCTTGGATTTGCTGTTCGCATAACCCTTGCAACCTCATTTCAAAAACCTTATGGTTTTTTGCATTCGGTCGGGTTATTGCTCCTTCGGGCTCGCCCGGCTTCCGCCTCAACTCCGCCCTACGGAAAATCCGCTTCTTGGATTTGCTGTTCGCATAACCCTTGCAACCTCATTTCAAAAACCTTACGGTTTTTTGCATTCGGTCGGGTTATTGCTCCTTCGGGCTCGCCCGGCTTCTGCCTCAACTTCGCCCTGCGCAAATCCGCTTCGCCTACCTTTCACCTCTTCGGCGTTCCGTTGTCTTAAAAATAGTCAATCTTTGTTAAACAAAGTTGAGCTAAGCTATAGACCCGCCGCTGCGGGGAGAAAAATTTTATATAAATAAACCTACGGTTTTATATATCATAAAAGCAACAAACCAAGCAATGGCACATTGCATTATAATTACAAGAGCGGCATATATGCTGCCCAACTCTCTTTTAACCATTGCTATTGTTGCGACACAAGGAGTGTATAAAAGAGAAAATACCAAAAATACAAATGCGCTAAGATGAGTAAACAAATTCGGAAGATTTTCTGTATTTCCGTCCATAAGTACACTAAGAGTACTTACAACACTTTCTTTTGCCATAAAACCTGTTATAAATGCGGTAGTTATTCTCCAATCAAACATTCCTAACGGTTCAAATATCGGAACAAGCAAATTGCCAAAAATTGCAAGAATACTATCGGCCGGGTTTTGGACCAAATTTAATCTTGTATCAAAATTTTGCAAAAACCAAACTGCAATTGTAGCCCAAAATATAATTGTAAATGCTTTTGTTGCAAAATCTTTTGCTTTTCGAATTATCAGCCTGTAAACATTTACCGCACTCGGAAATCTGTAATTTGGCAATTCCATTACAAAAGGAACGGGTTCCCCTTTAAATACAAATAATTTTAAGATATAAGCCAAAATTATACCTGCAAAGATACCTATCAGATATAAAGAAATAACAACAGCAACTTGATATTCCTTAAAGAATGCGGCAGTAAAAAGTGCATAAATAGGTAATTTAGCCGAACAGCTCATAAACGGTGTTAAAAATATGGTAATTTTTCTATCACGTTCTGACGGAAGAGTCCTTGTTGCCATTATTGCAGGCACTGAACAGCCGAATCCGATTAGCATAGGTACAAAACTTCTTCCTGACAAGCCTATTTTTCTGAGCAGTTTATCCATTACAAATGCTACTCTTGCCATATAACCTGTATCTTCCAGTATAGACAAAAAGAAAAACAATATAACTATCACGGGTAAAAAGCTTAGCACACTGCCGACTCCCGTAAAAACTCCATCTATTATAAGTGATTTTACAATTGGGTTTAAACCGTAACTTTCTAATATATTATTTGTAATTTCCGTAATGTAACTTATGCAAGATTCCATAATTTCGGAAAGAAATGCAGCACAAGGTCCGAAAGTTATGTAAAATATCATTGCCATAATAATTAAAAAAGCAGGAAAAGCAGTATATTTTCCCGTCAATACTTTATCTATATTTTTAGTAAGTCTGCCGGCAGGCGATTCTTCTTCTTTATGTACTAAATTATTACATATTCTTTCTATGAAAGAAAATCTTGCATCTGCTAAAGCGGCTTGCCTATCCATTCCGCGTTCTTGTTCCATTTCAGAAATAATTTGTTCCAGGGTTTTAAGTTTATTTGAATCAAGGTTTAATGCTGATTTTATTAATTTATCATTTTCAGTTAATTTAGAGGCCGCAAATCTTACAGGAATATTATTTAATTTTGACTCTTCTTCTATTAAATGAATAATTGCATGAATACATTTATGAACACTTTTTTCATTTTCATTTTCAAAATCACAGAAATCCGTTCTGAAAGGATGTTCATCATATTTTGCAACATTAACGGCATGTTCAATTAATTCATCCAAGCCTTGGTTTTTAGCTGCCGATATAGGAACAACCGGAACCCCGAGTAAGGATTCCAAACCGTTTATATCAACCGAACCGCCCGATTTTTCCAACTCGTCCATCATATTCAATGCAATTACCATAGGAACATCTAATTCTATTAACTGCATAGTTAATAACAAATTTCTTTCTATATTTGTTGCATCCACAATATTTATAATACCGTCAGGTCTTTCGTTCAAAATAAAATTTCTTGTTACTATTTCTTCATTGCTATATGGAGAAAGTGAATATATACCCGGCAAATCAGTAATAACTGTATTTTTATCTTTCTTTAAATCCCCCTCTGTTTTTTCGACTGTTACACCTGGGAAATTACCGACATGCTGATTTGACCCTGTCAATTTATTAAATAAAGTTGTTTTGCCGCTGTTTTGATTACCTGCAAGTGCAAGTTTAATTTTAGTTTTGACCTGTGTCTTTTTCAAAGATTTTTGACTATAATTTATTTGTTCGCCAAATTTTGAATGCTCAGTTAAAATGAAATTTTTGTTTTTTCGCGGACATCTGTCACTATCATGAATATCTGTTATAACTATTTTAGAAGCATTGGATTTTCTGAGTGTTAACTCATAACCTCTCAATTTTATTTCCAAAGGATCCCCCATAGGCGCTGCTTTTACCATTGTTACTTCAACTTTTGGTGTTAGCCCCATGTCAAGAATATGCTTACGAAGTGCTTCATCATCACATTCTATCGATTTGACTATTCCATCTTTTCCGACTTCTAATTTATCTAATGTTATTAACTCGGTCTTAGTTTCCATACAACCTCTTTTTTATTTTTAACTAATAATATTTTGCACTTTCGGTTTTATAATATCAAAAAAATATATATTTGCGTGCAGATATCATACAATTAGTTAATAATGGATTAAATATTCTGTTTGTTATTTAAAATTTAATTTTTTACCTTGGGGCTTACAAATATCAAGATATATGGTAAAATTGTTTAGTATACATTTAAAGGATTCAAGTATTGTTTGAAAAATTTACCGAAAAAGCTATAGATATTGTTAAGGCTGCACAAATCTGCGCTATAGAGCTTAATCACGAAAAAATTTATCCCGAACATTTATTTCTTGCATTGTTAAATGATTCTAACGGAATAATAGTTAAAACTTTTTCTATTTATAAAATTGAAACTGAAAAACTAAAAGAAGAAGTTATAAGAATTTTAAATAAAAGAGCAATTGTTAATCCTGTAGAATATGTTGTTTTTTCGGATTCTTCGAAAGAAATTTTTCAAAAAACACTAAAAATAGCTAAGCTTTTAGGTAATACTTTTGTAAAACCCGAGCATATTTTTCTGTCAATTTTAGACAGTCGTGAACTTGAACTGACTGATGTGTTTAAAGATTCAGGTATTGATATCGATAAAATTAAATCAATGTTTTATAATATTTTATCGGCTAATAAAAATAAAAAAATAAAACATCCTGAAATTATTGAAAAAAGAAGAAGAAATGATAAATCTGACAGTATTATTTCTATTATAGAAAGTTCGGATAGTGCCAAAATTTTTGACAGGGCAATTGCTAAGCTTTCAACGTCTAACTATGAAATTTTAGGTACTGAACAAATAATGCAGTCAATACTTGATGACAGTGAGTCTGAATTGTCTAAAACACTTGCGGAATTTGGAATTACGGCAGAATCTTTTTCTTCAAAACTTAAAGAAATTTCATCTAGACAGGCAGAATTTGGTGACAAACAAATAATATTTACTCCTAACGCTTTAAAAACAATAATGACAGCATTAGATATAGTCAGAGAAGAAGGTTATGCTACAATTTTGCCTGAACATATAATTTTAGGACTACTTAAGTCTAAAAAAGGTATAGCATATAATATTTTAAAAGAACTTAATGTAAATGAATATCTGTTAATGGAGAAAATAATACAGCCAATTGAAAAACAGGTTAATGAAACATTGTATATAATGAGATTGGCGAGGCAAGAAGCAAGAAGGATAGGCAATTACGTTGTCGGAAGTGAGTTAATTTTGCTTGGTATTGTGCTTGAATCAAACAGTATTGCAGCAGATGTATTAAAAGATTTAGGTGTTACAGTAAAAGATGCCCGTGAAGTAATTGAAAAACTTATTGGTGTTTCTGATGATTGGAATACAACCGAAATAACCTTTAGCCAAAGAGCCAAGTTAATACTGGAAGATGCCTGGAATATTGCTAAATCTCAAAATAAAACAAAAACAACTGCGGATGACTTACTGCTTGCAATTTGTAATCAGCCTGATTCCGTTGCAATGAAGGCGTTAAGTATATTAGGGGTAGATGTTCTTGAAATCAGACAGGGTATTAAAAACAAACTTGAAAACTGCGCATTTTGAACTTTTAGCGCCGGCTAACAACAAAAATACGGCAATAAAAGCTATTAAAGCCGGAGCGGATGCAGTTTATATAGGAGCACCTAAATACGGTGCAAGAATTCAAGCCGGTAACTCTATTGAAGATATTATTGATGTCATTGAGTTTGCCCATAAATACAGAGTAAAAATATATATAACCCTAAACACAATTTTAAAAGATAATGAACTTCCTGATGTTGAAAAACTTATATGGAAGTTATACAGAATTAATGCCGACGGTATAATTATCCAGGATATGGGAATATTAAAACTGAATCTGCCGCCTATTGCTTTAATTGCAAGTACTCAATGCAATAATAATACTTTGGAAAAAATAAAATTTCTTGAAGAAACAGGGTTCAAAAGAGTAATATTGCCAAGAGAAATGAGCCTTAATGAAATAAAAAATATAAGCTCAAATACAAAAATAGAACTTGAAAGTTTTGTTCATGGCGCATTATGTATGTCATACAGCGGACAATGCTATTTAAGTTATGCTATAGGAAAAAGAAGTGCAAACCGCGGTGAGTGTGCTCAACCTTGCAGAAAGAAATATTCTCTAAAATCGTTTGACGGAAAGTATATTATAAAAGATAAACATATATTGAGTCTTAAAGATTTAAATTTATCAGATAAACTTGAGGAATTAATTCAAAGCGGAATCACTTCATTTAAAATTGAAGGCAGGCTAAAAAATGAAGCTTATGTTATAAATACAACGGCATATTACAGACAAGCATTGGATAAAATTTTGAATAATTATAATCTTAAACGCTCATCTGACGGAGTATCATATATAGATTTTGAGCCTGATTTAAATAAGACTTTTAACCGCGGTTTTACTCAGTTTTATATAAATGCATCAAAAAAAGATATATCAACAATGAATTATACTTCTTCTTTAGGGGAATATATAGGCGTTGTGGATTTTGTTAAAAAAAATTATTTTTCACTAAAGAAAAATATACTTAATAATGGCGATGGTATTTGTTTTTTTAATGAAAACAATGAGCTTCAGGGTACAAATATCAATAAAACAGAAGGTAATATAGTCTTTCCTGCTTGTATTAAAGGAATAAAACAGGGAGTCAAAATATACAGAAACTATAATAAAGAGTTTGATGATTTATTGAGTACGATTGATATAAAAAGAAAAATTCCTGTCAAGATAAAAGTCAGAGAACTTGAAAATGACTATATTTTCTTTATTACAGATGAAGAAAATAACACTGTGTGCAAAATGATTAATAAAAATTTTGAAAAAGCTATAAATACCAAAAAAGCGGTTAACATACTTGAAGTTCAACTGTCAAAATCAGGGGATACCGAATTTAAAGTTGTTAAAACAGATATAAAACTGAAAACAATCCCGTTTATAAAAGTTTCTAAAATTAATGAAATAAGAAGAGAATTAACAAATAAATTAAATAAAATAAGAAAAAAGAATTATAAATCCTTCTTTCAAAAACCTATTAAAAGAGTTCAATATCCTGAAAAATTTATTACATATAAATCTAATATATATAACCAAAAAGCAATGGAATTTTATAAAGAAAGAGGCTGTTTAATTGAAGAAACCGCAATTGAAAATCAAACATTTATACAAGAAAAAGAACTTGCCGTTTCAAAATATTGTATAAAGAATCAATTAGGCTTGTGTCCGAAACAAAACCCGATAAAAAAATTTTCAGAACCTTATATTTTAATAGACGAATTCAACAAGGAGTATCTTGTTGAATTCGATTGCAAGGAATGCGTTATGAAAATAAGGAGTAAAAATTAAGATCTTTTTAATGAGGAATATGCCGGATTATTGGCGATTAAGTTTTCAATTGATGTCATTTGGTTTCCGTCTTTTGTGTATAATTTTGATAAATAATTTAATCTTTTAACCAGTTTAGAGTCAGAAACTTTTAATGAAGGATTATTTTGCGTAAATGAAACCCATGTTTGTACTTCGGTTGTCCATGCTCTTACTTCTTCTTCATAAGTTTTTGTATTTTCGTGATGAACTGATTCATGAGCTATTAAACAAGCAACAGCTTCAACAGGAGCAGTTTTATAATCTGCACTTATTAATATGACAAGTCTGCCGTCTGCTGTTTTTGCAGTAACAGCTTCACATGTTCCATATCCCAAGGCTGCCAAATTTCTAAACATTATTTTAATAGGTTTATTTGTAGAATTTTGACCTTGAATTACATTCAAAACCTTTTTATTATTCATTGCTTCTAATCTGTTTAATGCAGCAGTTAATACAGGTTGTTTTGTATTAGCCGTAAAATCTGAAGCTAAAGCAATATTTGATAAACTCAACAAAATTAATGCGCTGAACAGCACAACAACTCTTCTCATAAATTTCATAACAGGGAATCCTTTAAGAACAACTATCTAATTTAACTTTTTGGTTTTTTTTAATTAACCTTACAAATATACTTATCGGCAGTTTAATTTTTTACTTTAGTTTTTAGTTCATTTTTTTATCTTTTTTGTAACATTTCTTAATGTATATACTGAAATTATTTGATTTTTCAGGAAAAAACAGTACATGACAAATTTTGTTTAATATATAATTTTGACGATAAGATATTAAAGGAAAGAAAGATGAATGATATACAAACTAAAACAAAAATAGTAGCTACTTTAGGGCCTTCAAGCAGTGATTACGGCACTATAAAAAAGCTTGTTGAATCCGGTGTAACCATGTTTAGAATTAACACATCTCATGGTACAAAGCAGGAACACAAAGAAAAAATTAAATTTATCAGGGACATTGAAAAAGAATTAAATAAAAACATTCCTATATTAATAGATTTACAGGGGCCTAAAATAAGAGTGGGACAGATTCCTGAGCCTATAGCAATAAAAAAAGGAGAAGAAGTTATACTTGAGCATACCAAAGAAATAAGAAACGGGATTATTCCGGTTGACTATGAAGGTATAGCCAATGATGTAAAAATAGGTGAAAAAATTCTGTTAGATGATGGGAAGATAGGCTTGAAAGTTACAAAAGTCTGTAATAACCAAGTTCATACAATAGTTGAGCATGGAAGTTTAATTAAACCGCGCAAAGGTATAAATCTTCCCGGAGCACAGGCAAGTCTTGAAGCTGTTACTTCTCAGGATAAAGAATTTATTAAGTTCGCTATAGAAGAAAAAGTTGAATATTTGGCTTTATCCTTTGTTAGAAAAGCAGAAGATGTAAAATGCGCAAGATATTATACAAAAGCGTATGGAGATATTGCAATACCAATAATTGCGAAAATAGAAAAGCCTCAAGCAGTAGAAAATCTTGAAGAAATTGTATTAGAAGCAGACGGAATAATGGTTGCAAGAGGTGATTTGGGTATAGAAATGTCACCTCAGGAAGTACCTATTGCTCAAAAAACCATAATAGAAATGACAAATAAACATAAAAAGCCGTGTATAGTTGCAACTCAAATGCTTGAATCAATGCTTGATGAACCTATTCCTACAAGGGCGGAAGCAAGTGATGTAGCTAATGCTATTTATGATGGAACGGATGCTGTCATGCTATCTGGTGAAACAGCTGCCGGAAATTATCCTGTAGAAGCAGTAAAAATGATGGCATTAATATCCCAAACCGTTGAAAACAGCCGATTTTTAAAAACAGATTATGATGTTGATTTAATAGAAGAACTTAACCCTATTTCACAGGCAATAGCTTCGAGTGCTGTAAATATTTCAAAAAAACTTGGGGCACAAGGTATTTTAATATTTACGGAAAAAGGATATACTCCTCCAATTATATCTAAATTAAAGCCTTCAGCTCCGATTATAGTAGTAACAAGTTCTCAAACTACTGCCAGGAGACTCAATTTATATTGGGGTATTTTTACTTATATAGATAAAAATTGTAACGAAGTACTTGATGAAGCGTTATTTAATAAAATAGATGATTTGTTAATAACTCGTGCAGGATTTAAAAAAGGTGATGATATTGTAATTGTTAACTCGGTTCCAAAGCTTATGACAGGTACAATTAATACAATAAGAGTTCACAAAATCGGAGAAAATCAATAAATATTTTTGCTATATATCAAAAACAACAAACTACCGGATGCCCCGGTAGTTTGTTGTTTTTGACCTGTTAAAAATTTTTGTTATCAAATTAACAGGTCAATGAGAAAAAATAACAATGATAATTTAACTTGGATTTTAAAACGATAGTAATTATACTTTTGCACTTTTTTCTGTTTTTATTTTTTTAAGTGCTTTCTTGGCCTGTTCATATTCGTTGGATAATTGTATTGTAAAATTAATTGATTCTAAATCTCTTGCAATTGCTTCTTTACAAGCATACATGTCTTTTACTGAAAATCTTCTTATTTTTATTAGTTTTCGTTTGTTATTGTAAACTTTTTTAAATAATTCTTGAGATTTATAATCATACCCGGGTAAATTATTTTTATATCCGGAATATCTATAAAGAGCTCTTGCAATTGTATAAATTTCAGTATTATCGGTACTAAATACAAATATTGCCTTAGTTGAAAACTTTAGTTTTAAACCTAAAAAATAGCGCAAATAAAGAGCTTTTATTCCCTTTAACGGAGTTAAAAATCCCTCTTCTTCGCCGATTACGGAAAGGATTTTATCCGCATTTTTTATCTTATACACTTTAGCACCCTGCGCTCTTATATATTGTATTAAGTTTTCAGGTGTATCTATATATTTTTTAACAACTTTTTTTAATTCTTCGTCAATTTTAATCTTTTTTTGTTCCGTATCCGAAGATAATTTTAATGTACAACTTGAATTCATTGCATATTTGGTCGTAGAGTTTTTATATACTCCGCTTTGCTTTTTGGGGAATATTAACGATTTAATCTTTCTTATAATGTTCATATTTCACTCCTCATATATATATAAAAACATTTCGCGTGCAAATATTGACAATAATGTTTATAATTGTATATGAAAAAGAGGAATAATGTGAATAATTTTTACAAAAAATATATTCCGTATATGTTCATAGCGCCTGCAGCGCTAATGCTTTTTGTTTTCTTTTTTATTCCTTTTTTTCAAACTATTTTACTTAGTTTGCAAGATTTTTCAACTGATATTTACAATCCCTCTTTTACCGGTTTAAATAATTATAAAATACTTTTGACTTCAAGAGAATTTTATAAAGTTTTGTTTAATACTTTTTTATTTTTAATTTTTGTAGTTCCTGTTCTTTCAATATTGCCTTTAATTGTTGCTATATTTATAAATCAAAAAATTAAAGGAGTATCTTTATATAAAGTACTTATTTATCTTCCGGTTGTAATATCAATAGTTGTTGTAGCTATTGCATTTAAATGGATGTATGCTCAAGAAGGAATATTAAATTATTTTCTTTCGCTTTTTAAATTGAATCCGGCCGGATGGTTAACAGATACGAAGTTTGCAATGTTTTCGGTGGCTCTTGTTACTATATATAAGGGGATTGGATATTATATGATGATATATCTTGCAGCTTTAACGGGCGTGCCAAAAGAACTTTATGAAGCTGCTGAAACAGATGGCGCTAATGAAATAAAAAAACATTTGACAGTCACAATACCGCATATTATGCCGACAATAGCTCTTGTTGTAATTATTTCATCTATATCCGCTCTGAAAGTTTTTGCGGAAATATATGTTATGACCAAAGGCGGACCTTTAAATTCGACAAAAACAATAGTTTATTATATTTATGAGCGAGCATTTGAAAATTTAGATTTATCAATGGCAGCAGCTGCATCAGTTGTTCTTTTGATTGTAATTTTAATATTTTCTTTAATTAATATTACCTTCTTTGAAAATAAGAGGTATAAATTATGACAAAAAAATTTTTGAAAGGCTTTAGCTGTCACTTATTTTTGATTTTAATTTCATTTTTGTCTTTATTTCCTTTATTATGGCTGCTTTCAACTGCTTTAAAAGGTATTGATGAAAATATATTTCAATATCCACCGTATTTTATACCAAAAAATTTAACTTTTGAAAATTTTACCGGGGTATGGAAAAAAATTCCTTTTCTGTTATATTTTTTAAATAGTTTTATTGTTGCGGGGTTTACTGTAATTTTAAATTTAATATTTTCATCGCTCGCTGCTTATCCTCTTGCAAGAATGAACTTTAAAGGAAAAAATTTTATATTTACTTTAATTCTTGTAACAATAATGATTCCGTTTCAAGCAATAATGCTTCCCGTGTATTTACTGGTTTTAAAATTACATCTAGTTGATTCGTATGGATTAACTGCAGGATATTTAGGTTTAATTTTACCTTTTGCAGTAAATGCATTTGGAATATTTTTGATGAGGCAGGCATTTTTAACGATTCCTAAAGAAATGGAAGAAGCTGCATTTATTGACGGATGCAGTATATTAAATATTTGGTTTAAAATATTATTGCCCATGACGGCTCCTACTTTGGCGGTTTTGGCTATATTTACATTTATAGGCTCCTGGGGTGAATTTTTATGGCCCAGTATCGTTTTAACAAATAAAGATTTGTACACTCTTCCTGTAGGAGTAAATGACCTTCAGGGAATGTTTAGTGCTAATTGGCGTTATATTGCGGCAGGTTCTATTATTTCAATTATACCCATTATAATATTCTTTATTTGTATGCAAAAATATTTTGTATCGGGTAATAGTGAAGGGGCTATAAAAGGTTAATTTATAAGTTTGAAAAATAGCATTGATAAAGAAGGTATTTTATTCTATGAAAAAAAATAAAATTTTTGTATAATAATTTTTATGAACAGAGATGAATTAGTTTTAATACCTGAAAAACTTGCTCAAAAGCCTCCAAAAACAGAACTTTTAAATATTATAAACAACAAATCTTTTAATGATAAAGTTCTTTTTGAGTGTGATTCAAATTTTCACACGATAAAAGTTGTTGAAAATGAAATAGGACGTTTTTTACATTATAAAGACACTTATCAGGCGGGTTTTATTAATACTGAAATATATAGCGGTAATTTGCCTTATATAAATTATTTTCTCATCCCTTATCTTATGAATAACAAAATAAAAAGTGTACTTTTAATAGGGTTGGGCTCGGGAAAAATAGTAAATGATTATGAATTTCTTTTTAATGATTTAAAAACTGTTGATGTTATTGACTTAGAGGAGAATATTGTATTTATTGCAGAAGAATTTTTCAATTTTAAGCCTTCTTCTAAATTTAATTTTATTTTGCAAGATGGAATAACATACCTTCGCAATAACAAAAAGAAATATGATTTAATTGTTGTTGATGTTGCAAACAATGATGGGATAGACTTGAGATTTTTAGGTGAAGAATATTTTGAAAACATTAAAAAATCGTTGAAGAAATCAGGAATATTTGTGTCAAATATGTGTGCAGGGACTGATTTTGGAAATAAAAACAACATATTTTTTAAAGATTTTTTCCCTGTTTATAAACGTTATTTTGAACAAAATCTTGTATTTAAAGGCAATTACTCTGATAAAGTATACTATAAAGCTTTTTTTGATATTAATGAAAGAGTTATTGATATAACAAATGTAATTATAATTTCTTCCGATAAACATTATAAAATTAAGCAAAACGAAGAATTATATAATAATATAAGTAAATTGAATATTAATATAAAATTTTATTTAAGAGATTTATGTTGAATTTGTTTAGCTTTTTGCCATAATTCATCCCATTCTTGAAGTGTAAGATGTTCAAGCTCCTTATGTGCATTAGCTTCCATAGATTTAAAACGATTTATAAATTTTTTATTAGCTTTTAACAATGCCTGCTCTGCATCTATTTTATTCCATCTTGCAAGGTTAACAACCGCAAAAAGTACATCTCCGAGTTCTTCTTCTTTTTCTTCTTTAGTTTTAGCTTCTTTAAATTCCTTAATTTCAGAAAGAACACAATCTTGCAGAGAAGTTTCATCAGGCCATTCAAAACCGACACTTACTGCTTTTTTACTTATTTTTTGAGCACTCATAAGCGCACTTTGAGATTTTGAAATACCATCCATTACTGATGTTCTGTGTGGTTTTTCCTCTTTTTTTAACTTTTCCCAATTATCAAGAATCTCATCAGTCGAAGCTACTTTCACATCACCGAAAACATGCGGATGACGATGTATAAGTTTATCCGAAATTCCCTTTGCTACATCTTCAATATTAAAAGAATTTGATTCTTTTGCAATTTGAGAATGAAGTACAACCTGCAAAAGAACATCCCCCAGTTCTTCTTGAAGATGTTTCATATCATTATCATCAATAGCATCAACAGCTTCATAAGCTTCTTCAAGCATATTTTTTCTCAAAGAATAATGAGTCTGTTCCCTGTCCCATTTGCAGCCGTTTTCGCTTCTGAGTATATCTATAATTTCTATTAATCTTTCTATATTAGGATAATTCATTATCTCACCATCTGATCAACTGTCATAATTAAAATTCCCTGTCCGCCAAGTTTTTTTAACTTATCTATACTGTCAAAAACTTTATCGGCATCAACAACAACATGCATAACAACATGTTCGTCATCTCCGGCTAATGCCATTATAGTAGGTGATGATAATCCGGGAAGAAAAGACCTTATTTCTTCAACCGAACGTTTTGGAACATGTGCCATTAAATATTTCTTTTCTCTTGCATCTATTACTGATTTAAGTGCTCTTAAGATAACCTGTGTCTTTTCTTTTTTAGCTTCACTTAAATATTTGTTTGAAATAACAATTGCGCTTGACTTTAATATGTTATCTATAACTCTTAATTTATTGGATTTTAGAGTGGAACCTGTTGAAGTAATATCAACAACAACATCTGATAAACCAAGGCGCGGTGTTATTTCTGTTGCTCCGGATACTTCTATTATTTTAGGATTTTTCCCCATTTTGGTAAAATATTCTTTCGCTATATTAGGGAAAGATGTTGCAACTTTTAAATCATTCGGCAAATCATCAGATTTTTGATATTTATCCTCTTCTTTAACCGCAACAACCATTTCACAGTATCCGAAATCTAAATCCATTATTTTATCAACATCTGATTTTAATTCAGTTAAAATATCAAATCCCGTAAACCCTATATCTGCAATTCCGTTTTCAACAAACATTGGAATATCTTGTGTTCTGACAAAAATTATTGAATATTTTTTATCTTTCGTTGTAACCTGAAGAGTTCTTTCATCCTTTGAAGGGAATATTAATCCGGCACAATTTAATAAATCATATATTTTCTCAGACAGCCTTCCTTTATTTGGAATAGCTATTTTTAACATATCCATTTTCATACCTTCCAATCTGTTTTAAATTAATTCGTCTCCTTTAAGAGTAATAACAATATCACTTGTATTACACAGTGTTCTTATAGGGTTATGTGTGTAGCCAAAAGTTGATATTTCAGGAGCATTCCTCTGCATTGCTTTTATCATGTCTTTTGTAATTTGATTATTAAATCCTACAATTTCGGAGCTGCGGATTTGAGAAGATTTACCGATACAATTAACATCGTACCCTGATGATTTTAGCTGTTCTTTTAGTGAAAAAGCTTCAAGTTCTTTATCTTTTGAATAAAGTATACCAATTGATATATCATCTTTTGCCATTTCTATTTTTTTTCTGTAGATTAATCTGTTGATAGCTTGTTGAGTTTTATCAGGGTCAAGAATCCAGTAACTTATTATTCCCTTTTTATTTGGAGCCCCCGGAAGCATCATAAACTCAACTTTATTTAAGTCTATTTCTCTTGCAAGTGCAGCGTATTGCGACATTTGATATAAATTTAAATCAGTTCTTGTATAAAGACTTGCAATTTTAAGTGCTTCGGGTATTTTTCTTAGTGTTTCAGGTGATTTTACCTGTTCAATTAAAGCTTTTATAAATTTTTGTTGGCGGTGTACTCGGCCTATATCACCTAATGAGTCTTTTCTGAATCTTAAAAATTCTTCTGCTTCTTGACCATTCAATACATAATCGCCTTTTGAAAAATTGATATTCAATTTACCCGAAAAATCTCTATAATGCATAGAATTGTCAATATGAACCGGAACTCCCCCTATAGTATCAATGAGTTTTCTGACTCCTTCAGCATTAACTACAACATAATTATGAATTTTTATACCCAACGTTTCTTCAATTGTTTTCTTTGTTAAATCTATTCCGCCAATTGCATATGCTGCATTAATTTTTTGAATGCCATGCTCATCTGCCAAATAAACTTTACTGTCGCGAGGTACCGAAATTGCATTTAAACTTTTACCGTAAACATCAACACTTAATATTATTATTGTATCAGAGCGGACTCCCGAATAAGGAAGTGTATTAGGACCGTTTGAATCAACCCCTAAAAGTAAAATATTTTGATATCTGTTAAGCATTTTAAAATTGAATTTTGATGGAGTTAAATCTGCTTTTTGTGCTTCTTTTATATCTGCAATTTTAATCTGTGTAAAATTTAAAATATAAGATTTTATTTCTTCATAGTTATTTATAACAAAAGAAACACAAACCCCAAGCACAACAATCAAAAAGACTATAACTACTTTTTTTAAAGTTTCTGTAAGATTTTTATCTTCATCTTTACTGCTTTCTTTGTATTTTAAGAAAATACTGTATTGCTCTTCTTTATCTTTTAACTCTGACATTTTAAAATTAATCCTCTTGTAATGGTACTATTGTACTTCAAAAATTACAAAAAGAGTACATATACAATCAGGCTATATTAAGCAAATTAAATTGTTCAGTGAAAATCATCACACTTAGCTGTGTCTGTTAAAATACGAGTTTTCGAACCTTTACTGAACTTTAGAGGTAATATGTCCGAAGTGTGCGACATATACAAAATAAGCACCGTGCGAAAAACAAATTAATTTTAATCTTTCAATGACTCAATTAAATCATTTATTGCCTTTTCTTGAATTGTTATTTCTTCAATTCTGTTCTTTGTTTGTTCAATTAGTTCAGGCTTTGCATTTGTCATGAATTTAACATTGTTAACTCTTGCAAGCAGACTGTTTTTCTCTGAAAGTAATTTTTCCATTTTTTTATCTTGCCTTTTGATTTCTTCATTAATATCAATCAATCCTGCAAGCGGAATAACGATTTTAGAATTACTTACAACGCAAGATGCCGCTTGTTTATGGGTTGTATGTGTTTCATCGACATATTTAATATTTTCAACTCTTGCCAAACGGTGAATATATGCTTCCACCTTTTTAAATATTTCTTCTTCTTTTGTATCAGAAGCAAGTATCTCAATGTTAACTTTTGTTGAAACAGGTATATTAAAGCTCTGCCTTACGTTTCTTAAAGATTTAATTGTTTCAAATACAAGTTCCATTTGAGTATTTTCTTCGTTAAAAGCAAGTTCTTCTTTAAATGTCGGGAATTCTGCGAGCATTATTGCTTTAACAGAATTATCTCTAGGAAGTAATTGCCATATTGATTCTGTTATATGAGGCATAATAGGATGTAGAAGTCTTAATGTCATATCAAGCACATATTTTAAAACTCTTTGGGTGTTAAGTTTTAAACTTTCATCCTGCAATTGAATTTTGGCAATTTCAACATACCAATCACAGTATGAATTCCAAAAGAAATCATATAAAGTATGCGCCATTTCACCGATTCTGTAATTTTTAATATTTTCATTTGTTTCCTTAGCCGTTTCATTTAATTTATTCAAAATCCATTTATCGGCAAGTGTTAATTTATCAAAATCGATATTTTTATTATCAACTCCTTCAAGATTCATTAATACAAACCTTGAAGCATTCCAAATTTTATTTGCAAAATTTCTGCCATATTCAAATTTTTCATCACTAATTTTAATATCTTGACCTCCATAAGTGCACAGTGAAGTCAAAGTAAACCTTAAAGCGTCACAACCATATTTATCAATAATCCCGACAGGGTCTATAGTATTTCCTTTTGATTTGGACATTTTTTGACCGAATTCATCACGAATTAAACCGTGAATATATACTGTTGAAAACGGTGCTTTTTTTGTAAATTCTTCACCCATTGTTATCATTCTTGCAACCCAAAAGAAAATTATATCAAATCCGGTTACAAGAGTAGAAGTCGGATAGAATTTTTTAAAATCATCAGCTTCAGTATTAGGCCAACCCATTGTAGAAAATGGCCATAACCCTGATGAAAACCATGTATCAAGAACATCAGAATCTTGAGTATATTTAGTCGGGTCAGGATTTTCTTTTGCTACAACCATTTCGCCCGTTTCATTATGATAATACGCAGGTATTTGATGTCCCCACCACAATTGACGGGAAATACACCAATCACGAATATTTGTCATCCAGCCCAAATAATTTTTTGTCCATCTTTCGGGAACAAATTTTATATTTCCGTTTTCAACAGCTTCAATTGCCGCTTTGGCAAGTGGAGCCATTCTTACAAACCACTGTTCGGATAATAAAGGTTCTATTGTAGTATTACATCTTTGGCACTTGCCAACATTGTGTTCTATCGGTTTTATTCTTACAAGCCTGTTATTATATTTAAGCAATTCAACTGTTTTTTGTCTTGCTTCTTCTCTTGAAAGCCCCTGCACGTCAATATGAACTTCGGGACAATTTTTCATTTTCCCTTCTTCATCTATTACCCAAATCGGTTTTAAATTATGACGTTTGCCTACTTCGTAGTCATTAGGATCATGTGCGGGAGTAATTTTTAAAGCCCCCGTACCAAAATGTTTATCTACATATTCATCCGCAATAATAGGTACTTCTCTGCCCGAGAGCGGAACAATAACTGTTTTACCTATTAAATCTTTATATTTGAAGTCATTGGGGTTAACTGCTACTGCTACATCCCCGTATATTGTTTCAGGTCTTGTTGTTGCAACAACTATTGCGCCTTGTTCGTCTTTAAGAGGGTAACTTATTTCCCATAAATAGCTTTGTTCTGTTTCATAATCGGTTTCAATATCAGAGATAGCACTTTGACATCTTGGACACCAGTTTACTATATATGCTCCTTTATATATTAAATCTTTTTCATAAAGTTTAACAAAAACTTCTTTAACAGCTTCTGAACATCCTTTATCAAGTGTAAAACGTGCTCTAGACATATCAAAAGAAGCTCCCAGTCTTTTACACTGATTCAAAATGGCATTTTTGTGCTCATTAGCCCATTCCCAAGTAAGTTCAACAAATTTTTCTCTTCCTAAATCAAAGCGGGTTTTACCTTCAGCTCTTAATTTTTTTTCTACCACATTTTGTGTTGCAATTCCGGCATGGTCTGTTCCCGGCATCCATAATGTTTCATAACCTGCCATTCTATGGTATCTTACTAAAATATCCTGAAGGGTTTCATCGAGTGCATGCCCCATATGTAATACGCCCGTAACATTTGGAGGTGGTATTACAATTGAATAAGGTTCTTTTTTTGATTTTGCATTGGCCTTAAAACATTCATTTTCTTCCCAAAATTTATAAATTTTTTCTTCTGTTTCTTTTGCATTGTAAACTGTGGGTAAATCTTCGATTTTTGTTGAACTCATTTTCTATCCCTTTAACACGGCTATATATATAATTAAATCATAAAGAAATTTGCAATACAAAATAAAAAAATAATAATTAAATAAATAGCAGAAGAATTTTAATAATACTTGTTCTTCTGCTATTTTTCAATTCCTGAAATATATTAAATTAAAATTATTCTTTTGTTTTTGTATATTCAATAATTTCACCATCAGGACCGGTAACTTTTTTATAAATATTCCCTGACGGATATTTTACTTCTCGTATACGATTTCCGTCAATATCTGTCTGTTTTAAAATATAACCTCTAGTTCCACTGTTTGTAATATATGTTTTTTTTATACTTTTTGGTGCAGTACTACCCCAAAATTCTTCTTGTATCCCAACCTTAGTAACATTTCCACTTGGAGTGTTAATATATTTATCAATATCTTTTCTTTTTGCATCACCAGCAATATAATATTGACGAGGATAGAAATAATATGTTGTAATTAACGTACCGTCAGGTTTATTGCAGTATGCTATTTTATCAAAGCCGGAACCTCTTTTAGATTTTGCAATACCTCCTATTGTTCCGTTGTCACTTACACCATGTGTAAAAGGCTCCAATTTATAAGGATAGGCTTTGTTAAATTGTTCTTCTGCACTTTTCATTTCTTTTATTTGTTCTTGAGTGCATACTTTAGGAGAAAAAAGATTTACACCTGACATTGTTATACTCATTACTTTTCCTTTCATTTTTTAATAATTAAAACCCGTAAAAATTAAATTTGCTATTGACTAGAAATTATTTTTTATCTGTTTTTAATATTTCTTTTATAGCTCTCATAAATCTGTCTTTATGATTTTCAAGAAAATAAAGCTTTATCCCCGATTTCTTTATTATAAATTGCTGTGTTTGAAAACTCAGACTTCCCGGAGTTACAGACGGAATTTTGCTATTAGTGTATATACCGCTTTCTATAGGCTCTGAAAGAGTGTCTGATGTATATTTTAACCCGATTGCAAACCCTCCTTGATATTTTATCCTTGATATTTCGATAGTATCATTTTTTGTAGCTTCTTTGATAAATTTGTTATCAAGAAATTTTTTGTAATCGGTTATAAGATTTTCAACATAATTTTCTTCTGTCTGTTTGGGCAGAGAATTGTATAGGTTTTGATTTACTATCAGATTAGCTTTAAATGAAACATTTTTCATACTTACAGAAAAAACGAACAAAAAAAATTTTGCCTTAAGTATTTTTTATACTTTCGCATTATTTAGATTGGCTATTTGAGTTGCAATAGAGCTTTTTAATTCGCTGTCTGAAGTAGAAGAAGCGGCAACAAATGCTTTTGAAAGTAGATTTTTTGCTTTTGCGCTGTTTCCGTATTTTAACATTATCAATGCGGCACTTTGGTATTTTTTTGCAAGGTTTATATTATCATCAATATCATAAAATGATTTTGCAGAATTTGAATAATATTTTAATGCCTGAGAATTTTCGTTTAATCTTTCACAGTTTTTACCGTTTTTAGATGAAATCAAACCTATTACTTTTTTATCTTTTGTTTCTTCTGCAGCGGTATCGGCAAGTGACATAAAAGTTAGTGCATTTGTTTTATCGTATCTTTCTGCATGAATTTGTGCTAAATCTGACAGTGCTTGAGATTGAAGTTTCAAATTATCTGATTCTCCTGCAAAAGAAACAGCTGCGCAGTAATGGTCTACTGCAGATTCAAATTTTACAAAATCATCATATATCTTTCCCATTTTTATATGTGCTTTTGCTTTTATATTATTGTCAGAGCTTTGTTTTGCGGCATTATTGTAGTTATATAAAGCTTTTTCTATATCATCATTATTGTCATATAAAAGTCCCTGTTCATAATGAACTATTGCGCATGCTTCTCCTTCTCCTATCGATTGGGCATAATCCAGTGTATTTTGAAAAGCATTCAACGCTTTTTCTTTATTATCTATAGCTGCATATTTCTTTGCCTGAATAAACATTCTTTTTAATTGAGGATCTGAAGGAATGTATATATCTGATTTACTTGTATTTTTGTTAACGGTAGAAACCTCAGAAATATCCTGATTTTGGTTTAATTGTAAAATACTTTTTTCTTGATTTTGTATCGAAGGCTGCTGTTGTGTTTTATAATCAATTTGCTGCATAAAAAGGGCATCAACCCAGTTTTCAACAACTTTCGACGGTTTTTTTAATGTATTTGTTATATATTCATCAAGTATTTGAGAAGCATTTTTTAAGTTAGATTGAATTATTTGTTTATTAGGGTTATCTTTTTGAGATTGAGTTGATATCAAACTCAAATAAGAACTGACTTCTTCTTTTATTTCATCAGGAGCGCCTATTGCATTGGCAGTGTTTTTAAAATCAGTTAAAACCTGATCTATGTTAATTTGGCGTTTTGTATAATCTATAGCTACTTTTTCCCCCGTGGGAAAATATGATGCTGTTGTATTATTTTTACGATTATTTTGCTGCGGATTATTTTCAGTCTGTTTTGATGATTGAGAACTCTTCTCATCATCTTGTTTTCTTTGTATTTGTCTGTTATTTACATTTACATACGGGTTTACGTATGAAGGGTAAATGGAATTATACAATTTTTGCCGCCTTAAATTACACCTTAATCCGCTTTTACTCTACATATATTAGTATCTGCTTTTTTTATAAAATTTAAAATACACTGTTTAATGTATTAATGATTTTATTAGTTAAATCAAAGTTTTATTTTTGAAATTTTCATTAGCCATACGGCTATATTTTTATTAGCCGCAATGGTTATATGCTTTTAGACTACATGGTTTTATAATAATTAAATGATTATAAGAGTATACATAAGCATATTTATATTTATAATTTGTTCAGAAAGTATAAGAGCACAAGATTTTCGTTATGATAAAATGCATGAAAAGGATTATGTAAATAAATATTGTAGTGGTAAAATCGAATATCGGCTGCCGGATAAAACTCGTGTGGATTGTCTTACAAATGAATATGCAATAGAGTTTGATTATGCTAAGAAATGGGCTGAAAGTATTGGTCAAGCTTTATATTACTCAAAAAAAACCGGTAAAAAACCTGCTGTTGCAATTATAATTTTTAATTCGTCAGATTATAAATATATTGAACGAATTAAAGAAACGGATAAAGGTATAAAAGTTTTTGAAATTCCTTCAGAAGATTGTTTTGTTAATTAAATACAAAATTAAAAATGTTACAATATGTAAACTTTAATTTTTCAATGTATCATTGGATTTTCTACGGGGGGGGGGAGGAATTTAAAATAAATAATGGAAAGTTTTTTCATGTTTAATATTTAATAAACATGTAGATATAAAGGAGTTATATAATGAATGTAAATGGTATTAACCATGCACAAAGTGTTAATTTCGGACAAGAATCATCACCGGTAAAAGAAGCTAAAAGAGTTGACTTATCTGATCCTGTTGATACGGTAGAATTTTCAGATAAAAAAGAAATTGCTCCCGAAAAGAAAAAAGCTTCAACTGCTAAAAAAATAGGTGTAGGTATTGCATCAGGTTTTATTCCCGGGCTTGGCCAGCTTATAAATGGAGATAATAAAAAAGGTATAATATTCCTCGGCGGTTCATTGGCTGCTGCTGCTTTGCCGGTAGCCGGCGGTGTATTAGCTTCTGTTTTCCCTCCTGCTTCTATTGCTTTAGGTGTGGTAGGCGGTTTGGCAAATATTGGAATTGCTGTTGGAAGTATTGTAGATGCAGTTAAAAATGCAAAGTAAAATTTAGAACATATAATATAAATAAAAAGGCCTTCAATATGTATTTTAGAAGGTCTTTTTAATATCCGTAATGTTCTTTTTTGTTTAAATATTCTCTTACTATATTTAAAGAAGCCTGAATAATTCTTGTTATTCTAGAGGAAGATAAACCCAGTATTTGGGCTATTTCTTTTACCTGCATATTTCGATAAAACCTGTATTCTATTATTGTTCTTTCTTTTTTGGGTAATTGAGCTATTGCTTCTCTTATTGTTTTTCCGAGTTCGGATATTTCAGCTTTCTCATCAGGCAGCGCCGAAGGATCTTTTATAAAATCATATGGAGAATCATTATCAGAAGCAGCAGCTGCTAAAGAATCTATAGAAAGTATAGTTTCATAGATTGCTTCTCTGACTTTTCCGGGAGTTACCGTATTTTCATCATCAGAAACATCACTTTCTGCTTGTTCTTCATTATTTTCAGAATTATGCTTTAATGAATACCATTTATATCTGTTTCTTAATTCATTTCTTATTGCCCATCTTACAGCGGTTGCAATATATGCATTATTATACCTTTGAAGTTCTTCATCGGTTTTATCTTTTATCATAACTTGGATTGCAATAATACCAATACTTACAAGCTCATCATAATCCACCATATGAGGCGGAATACGTTTATGTTCAACTCTTGCAACCTTTTCGATTATATTAATGTAATCTTTTATTTTCGCGTGCATTGTTTAATTCTGTTAACTATCTTACTTTATATTACTACCTTTTTGTGTATTTTTCAAATTATATACAAAAATCAATATTTCGGCTACGGCTTTATAAAGTTCGGGCGGGATAGAAGCATTTATATCTACCATCCTGTAAATAGCTCTTGCGACAGGAGGATTTTCTATAACAGGTACTTGATGTTCGCGAGCTATTTCAATAATTTTTTTTGCAAACAATTCACTACCTTTTGCTAAAAGTTTAGGTGATTCCATTTTTTCCGCTTCATACTTTAGTGCACAGGCAATATGAGATGGATTTGTAACTACAAAATCAGCTTCAGGCACTGCATCCATCATCTTTTTTTGAAGCATTTGCTGCCTTCTTTGTCTTAATGCCGCTTTAACATGAGGATCGCCTTCCGAGTTCTTATACTCATCTTTTACTTCTTTAAATGACATTTTTTGATCCTGCATAAATTTCCATCTGACCATTCCGTAATCCGCTGCGGCTATTATCAAAAATGCTATACCTGCTTTTACTATAAAATCTATCAATAATGAACCAAATTCATTCATTATTGCAAAACTGTTATCTACTGCAACAAGACCTATTATTGCTTCTAAATGGTCATTATATACCATCCAGCCTATTAAGCCTAAAAGCGCAACTTTTACAATATTTTTTACAAGTTCAAATGCAGTTTTTGGCGACATCAAATTTTTAAAATATTTTGTCGGATTAAGTTTGTCAAATGACGGCTCTAACGGTTTTGTAGTGACTAACGGGCCTACTTGTATCAAATCTCCCATTATTGCAATAAATCCAGCGAGTATTAATATAGGGCCTATAATAAGTGCTGCAGGTATTATTGTTGCAGAAAATAAGTGTACATACCCTATATCTTCAAGATGTTTATCAGGAATTTTGTCGTATAAATATACAAATAGAATAGAAATTTGGTCCCAAATAAAAGGTGAAATTTTTATTATAACAATAAACATAACAAGAAGCGCAATAGCAGTTGAAAAATCCTTTGATTTTACAACCTGCCCGTCACGCCTTGCCTTTTGCAGTTTTTGCTGGCTTGCCTCAAATTGTTTATTCTCGTCACCCATTTATTTTTATTATTTTATTAGTATGTAACCATTGATACTACTTCTACATCCTGAGGAAGATTATTTCTTCCGTTAAGATCTGAAAGTTCAACTATAAACGCTGCTGCTTTAACGTTTGCCCCTGCTTTTTTTAATAATTTGCAAGCTGCATTAACAGTTCCGCCTGTTGCAAGCAAATCATCTACTACTATTACATTTTTACCCTGTTCTATAGCATCTTTATGAATTTCAAGTTTGTCTTTTCCATATTCAAGCTGGTATTCTTCACTAATTGTTTCTGCAGGCAATTTGCCGGGTTTTCTTATTAAAATGCAGCCGGCATTTATGTTGTACGCAAGTGCACTGCCGAATACAAAACCTCTTGACTCAACAACCGCAACATAATCTATATTTTTGTTTATAAATTTTTCCGTTAGAAAATTTATCATTTCTCTTAAAGCTTCTTTGTCTTTTATTGCTGTTGTAATATCTCTGAAAATTATTCCTTCAATCGGAAAATTTTTTATATTTCTTATTCTTTCTTTGACTAGCTGCACATTATTCATTATATTCTCCTTCTTAACTCCTTTAATTATATTTTACACTAATTGAATTTTTTCCAGCATTTTTATTAACATTCTTACCGGCAAGCCTACAATATTATCATAATCTCCTTTTATTTCTTTTACGAAATTGGAGGGAAGTTCTTGTATCCCGTAAGAACCTGCTTTATCATAGGGCTTAAAATTGTTAATATATTCTTTTATTTCTTCATCAGCAACATTGTTAAAGACAACTTCACTTGTTTCTGTATTAATGATTTTTTTCCCGGAGTCATGGTCTATTACACAAACAGCAGTCACTACTTTATGACTTTTTCCTTTCAAAGTTGTTAACATCGTGTATGCTTCTTCATAATTTTTAGGTTTCCCAAGAATTTTATTATCATAAATTACTACAGTATCTGCACTAATTACGGCTGCAGAATCTTTTATTGTTTTTATTACGGATTTACCTTTATTTTCGGCAATGCTTTTTATAAATTCGTAAGAAAACAACTTGTTTTCCATGTGTTCTTCATAATCGGGAGGACAAATATCAAAACTAAAGCCTGCTTGTTTTAATAATTCACGCCTTCTTGGAGATGTTGATGCCAGTATTATTTTTTTCATGCCTGATTACCAAATAAAAAAGATTAACTTTATTGTAATTAAAAGTTAATCTTTTTTAAATAAGCTTTTGTTAATATGTTTACATTTTTATCATTTTCTCGGACGTGGCGGTATAAAATTCAATTTCAAATACACTACCGATTTTGAAGTTACGTTTGAACATATATCTTTCAATTTTGAATTCATTTGAATCATATTTCTTGACATCATTGCATAATCATTCATTGCATCAAGCATTTTTTGTGAATCTACTAACTTTGTTGTGTCAGGATTATCCATTTTGAGTTTTGCATATTTTCTGACTAATTCTTTATCTATTTTATCTCTAGCCCCAACAGCCATATTTTATTTCCCCTGTGCGATATATATGTCTTATATTATAATAAAGAATTTTCAGGAGAAAAAATTGCGTTTTTATTTTGGAAATGTTACATATTTTTAATAATTAATCAAAACTGAAACCGATAATACTTGGGAGTTGTGTGTACTCTATATTTAAAGATTTTGCGACACCCTTGTTTGTTACAAAACCGTTAAAAGTATTTATACCTTTTGCAAGTGATTCATCTTTTTTTACTGCATCAATTAATCCGTCATTTGCAATTTTTGATAAATATTTCATAGTTTCATTTGTAAGTGCGATAGTTGAAGTTCTTGCGACACTGCCGGGGATGTTAGCAACCGAATAATGAATTACTCCGTATTTTTCAAATGCCGGATTATCAAGAGTTTGAATTCTGTCTACAGTTTCTACAATACCACCTTGGTCAATAGAAACATCTATAATTACAGAACCTTTTTTCATATTTTTAACCATTTCTTCTGTTATAATGCAGGGTGCTTTATATCCGGGGATTAAAACCGCACCTATAACAACATCACTTATTTGTGTAAGTTCTTTTAATGTTGCTGTATTTGAAATATAAGTTTTAATTTTTTGACCGAAAATATCATCAATATATCTTAATTTCTCGGTATCAACATCGGCAACACTGACATCAGCGCCCATACCAACTGCAATTTTAACTGCATTAATACCGACATTTCCCGCTCCTACTATTAAAACTTTAGCCGGTGGTACGCCTGCTACACCGCCTAAAAGTATTCCTTTTCCCTTGTTTATATTTTCAAGCAGTCTTGCCGCTATTTGAACTGACATTTTGCCGGCTACTTCGCTCATAGGTATTAACAAAGGCAATTTACCGTCTTTTGTCTGTATGGTTTCATAAGCAATACTTGTAATTTTTTTATCAATCAATACTTTTGTCAGTTCTTTTTCAACAGCCAAATGTAGAAATGTAAATAGAATTTGATTTTTTTTAAGCAGTTTATATTCGGAAGGTAAAGGTTCTTTAACTTTTACAATAATTTGAGAGTCCCTATATACTTCTTCAGCACTGGCAGCAATAACTGCACCTTCTTTAATATATTCTTCATCAGTAAATCCGCTGCCAAGCCCTGCGGACTTTTCAATTATAACCTTATGACCGTCAGAAACAAGAGAATGAGCATGATAAGGTGTCATGGCGACTCTGTCTTCTTTTATTTTTATTTCTTTTGGAACTCCGATAATCATAACAAATTCCTTCTATTTAAGTGCTTCTTCTATTTCAGAAATAATAAGTTTAACAGCCACAACAGGATCTTGGGCATGTGTAACCGGGCGACCTATAACAATATAATCTGCCCCTGATTTTATTGCATCTGACGGGGATACAATTCTTATTTGATCATTAACTATTGCCCAGTCAGGGCGAACTGCGGGACAAACAACTATGAAATCTTCACCCAATTCTTTTTTTATCTGAGCTGCATCCGCTTCGGGTGCAACAACTCCGTTAACACCTGCTTCTTTTGCATTTTTTGCAAGTTTTAACACATAATTAGAAATATTCATTTCAACCCCAAGTTCATTTGTAAGAGTTTTCTGCCCAAAGCTTGAAAGCAGTGTGACAGCAAGTATAACAGGTTGTTCTAAATTATTCTTCTTTGCATAACTATTGCAGGCAGAAACAACATTTGTCATCATTTTGGAGCCGCCTACCGCATTAATATTAAAAAAATCTATTCCTTTTTTCATCAAATTTATACTTGATTGGGCAACTGTATTGGGAATATCCGAAAACTTGCCGTCAAAATAGACTTTTGCCCCTCTTGCTTTTATTATTTCTGCAGCCTCAAATCCGCAAGAAGTAAATAATTGAAGCCCAACCTTAAAAAAACCTACATAATCCTTTAGTAAATCAACATATTTGATAACTTCCTCAACAGTATCAAAATCAAGTGCAAGAATTATTCTGTCCTTTGCTTCAACAGGTTTTAACTTTTCCATATTCTCTTTCTAACAAAATCAAGCAATGAGAATATATTAGCACTATTATAGGAAGTTATCAACTTTTTGATAAAAAATTACCTGTTTTGCGCAGTTTCAACAAATTCACCTTCGGCCAAACATGCATTTATATATGCGTCTTTTTCGGTCATGCCTTGTTTTAAGAATTGATTATACATTTCATCAAACATTTTATCTGAACAATTAAGCAGTGCAGGATTATTTTTAGCAAGCTCAACAGCAGAGTTTACACTTTTTGATATATCGGCGCCATTTGCAGTCCTTACCTGAGAACGTCCGAGTACTCCGGTATCTTTTATATCGTCCTGCTGTTTTTCTTCATCAGTGCCGGCAGGTGCTTTATATTCCTGAGCAGGTTTTTGAGTTTGATATTCTATATTATTTAAACCTATATGAGGCAGTTTATTATTAATTTCAGTCATAATTATCTCCGTGTTACATTTGCATTATATTTTAAACCCTGTTATGAAATTTTTTTGCTAGTTATTTTAAAAATATATACTAAAAAATTTTTTTGTGGAATACAAATTTATCTTGAAAAGCTTACTATTATTAGTTTTAAGGTGTCTAAAATTTAACTTTACAATTCTTAACAAACGATATAAACAATATGTAAAATTTATTTAAAAAATTCAATTCGAGATATGGTATATTTTAATGATTGAATTTATGGCAATTTTAATTCAAAATTATAATATGAAAAAGATATTATTATTTACCGTGTTAATATTTTATACTGCAATGCCTGTAATATGTAAGGATAAGCAGGAAAACAATCCTCAAAATTTCAGTGATTTGGGCAGATACGTTCAGACATTGGAAATAAATGAAGAAGAAGAACCGAAACAAACTAATGAAGAAATAACGGATGACAGATTTGAAGATGAGGCAATGCTTGATGTTGCCAAAAGATTTGAAGAAAATTCAGTTGAACTCAGACTTGATGATATAGACGAAGGTGCAATTGATTCTGTTAACAGTGACAGAGTTTTTAAATTGCAGGTAAATGAAACACAATACAACATTGAACGTAATATAAAAGCGGAGAATATGATTTGGGATGGGTCAAAATCATTTTCGCAGGCATTTTATAATTCATCGCAAATGGCACCAATCCCGGGGGTTGTTAATTCACAGTCGCTTAATATAGATGTTTCGCCTTCCCTTTCCGCTTCTTTGGGGCAGACTTTTTTAAATGATTCAATAAGTACATCTGTTCTTTTTGTAAGATCTAATGAATCTATGTATAATACCGGTTCAGTAATATCCTATAAGGGAGACTCGCTTAATCTTGCGGTGGGTTCTTTTTCATCACCATATAGCAGCTTGGGGTCAGGCGGGGCTGTACTTTCTTCTAATGATATAAATTTGCCAAAAAATACGGGAAGTTTTGTACTTGGCAGTGCATTTTACAATAAGGATAATACTGATTATGATACAACAACCGGCGGTTTTTTTGGTGAATACAGATATAAAAGGCTAAAATTAAATGCTCAGGTTGGACAAAGCAGATATTCAAATTCTGCTCTTACTGATACCAGTTTTTATTTTGTGCCTGAATTCAGGATTTCGGATTCACTTTATCTTAAAACAAGATTTATAAGGAATGTAACTCAAGAAAATATGCAAGATGAGTTTGTTTTGACTTATAAACCTAAAAAGAGCAGTCATAACCTGGAATTTGAAATTAATGCCAGCAGACAATATGACCAAAATAATACTATTAAACAAAGAATTAAATTCTCAACAACATTTAGAATTTGATTTCTTATAAACGATAAGGGTAATCATCTTTAAATTCCATGCCGTCCATCATAAATAATGTTGATCCACACCAAATTGCATATGAATTTGTGCCTTTTAAATCTTTCATTGCATTTATTATTCCTTGCCTTGAATAATCATCGGTTTCTCCTTCTGAGTTATAATCTGCACATGTTGGAGTAAATAAATATCTATCATTATTGGAAGGAGGGGCACCATCATAACCAGTCATTAGTTCAAAATCAAATATATCTCTACTGGGACTGTTTGGACCTTTTTCTCCATTTACATCTAATGTAATGGATTTAGTGGGATAACCGCTTGCAATACCAACAATCATACCGTCATTTAAATATATTAACAATTCGCCTCCCATAAGATCTGAATACATATCAGACGGGTTAGTAACAATTTTTGAGTATGAAATATATTTTGCTAGATAAGTATTAAAAAATTCTTCATTTGTATTACCGACCTGTGGCCACGAGTAAGAAGGAATTCCATGCTCTATTTCTGCCTGTTTAATAGCATTTGTAAAGTTTGAATAAAATTTTTTAATTCTGTTAGCGGTTTCGATTTTTTTATGGTTTGCCATTGCAATGGGAACAGTAATTGCAGCAATTATTCCTATAACAACAAGAGTAATCAAAACTTCGGCAAGAGTAAATGTGAATTTATTTTTAGAGAAAGAGTTTTGAAAATTTAAGTTATTTTTTTCCCCCCCCCCGTAGCAGTTAATTGATTTATACATAATTTTATCTCCTTTTTTATTTATATTATAATACATTCCCTGTTCTTTGCAATTATTATTTACAATATTTTAGATTCTCATTGTTTTTAATATAGACCTAAAAAATAAACATTTGTGACAATAAAATTATTTAATTGTAAAATATAATTAAAGAAATTTAAAAATCTGTCGAACATGTTAATGACAGAAGGTAAAAAAATGGAAATGCAAGAAGACACAGATTTAAAAAAAGTAGGTTTGGAACTTATGTTTCTGACTCCCGAAAAATGTTCAAGGGAGGGCGGTATATCTGCTGTCGAACTTTCTAAATGCCTTGATATGCCTCTTGATGTTGTAAAGAAAAAATTGAAAATATTATTGGATAAAGAAATAATCAGAGTCTACGGAATTAATCCTAAATTATGGAAATTCGATGAATATAAATTTCAAAAAATGGATGAAGATGATGATGTATACAGGCTCTTGTGTAATTTTGACGATGTAGATTTTGACAGATATTTTTCTTATAATTAGTATGTTCGAGCAAAAAGTTTCAAATGTAGGTTGTGGTTTCTACCACAACAATTCTAAATTACTATAAACACGTCGCTGTGGGAAAGAAATATATGCTGTCAAATTTTATTTTTTATTTAATTTATAATATATATTTTCGACATATTAGAACTTTAATTCTGTCATCAAATTACGTAACATATACAAGGATGACATCTTTGTTTTTGTCACCGAACTATGTAATGTATACCTTAAAGACAGTGAAATAAATAATAAACCCTAAAATTATTTCTTTATTTCTGAATAATCCCTTCGGCTCTTTTCCCCAGTCTATTGTATTTTAAAATGTAGTAGCCTTGCCCTGAATCATATATTCGTGCATAAGAATTGGCGGCGTTTTTTTCTTTAAAAGCCGTAAGTTCTTCTTCCGCTTCACGGATTTTTTTTAATTTTTGTTTGCGCTGTGCTTCTTGAAGTCTGTTGATAATTTCGTCTTCTTCCTTTAATTCTTCATTTGTATACATTTTTTCAACAAGTTTAACCACTTTTACTCGAGCTTTTAATTTATTGCTCTGATAGAGTTCAATAAACTTCATATCATCAGAAAGTACTGCCATATAAAATCCTTGAGGGATTTCATTTCCCCATTCATCATAAAGATTGCAAGGAAGTGTTAAATTTGGGTATGCACTCGATTCGGGCCCAAATTTATATATAGGGTTATCCGAATCATAAACACCTGCAGGATACTGAGGATTAGGATACAGCCGAGAAGGACCGTTAAAATCAGTCATAAAATCGTATGCAATTATATCCGAATCAATTATCATACTCATATTTTATCAAATATATTTAATTTGTTAACATTTAAACAGTATAGATATTTTTTAATTGAGAGTGATATAATAATACATGTTGAATAAATTTCAGAGGTTATTATGGATAAAAATACAATATTGAGTTATATACCTACGGTAATTGAATCATCATCGCGCGGTGAAAATTCTTTTGATATCTTCTCTAGAATGCTTAGAGAAAGAATTATTTTCCTCGGTGAAGAAATAGATGATGATATGGCTAATTCCATAGTTGCACAATTATTGCTTTTAGATGCCGAAAACCCTGAAAAAGATATTATGATGTATATTAACAGCCCAGGAGGTGTTATTACAGCCGGAATGGCAATATATGATACGATGAACCATGTAAGAGCGGATGTTTGTACAATATGTTTGGGTGAAGCAGCTTCAATGGGGGCTTTTTTGCTTTCTGCAGGTACAAAAGGAAAAAGAATGGCGCTTCCGAGTGCAAGAATTATGATACACCAACCTCTTGGCGGCGCAAGAGGTCAGGCAACCGATATTGAAATAGAAGCAAAGGAAATTTTAAGAATGAAAAAAGAATTAAATACTTTGCTTTCTAAACATACAGGTCAAACTGTTGAAAAAATATATGAAGACACTGAGCGTGATAATTATATGTCTGCTCAGGAAGCAATGGAATACGGATTGATAGATAAGGTTTTGTAAATCGGCTTTTTAACCTATTTTGCCTCTTATATATACCATACGTTTGGAGTAGTTATTTATTTAAACTTTATGATATAACATTTCATATAGTTGAGAAAGCAGTAAAAGAGGAACATTAGTCGATGAGTATGATTAAAGAAAACATTAAAAAGTATTTGACAGTTAAGTATGCACAATCAAAACTTAATAATTGCAGCAAACATCTATCAAAATCAATTCCATGGATACAAAGAAAAAGTCTTTCAAATACAATTGAAACTCATTGCCGTGTTTTATTGAATACTCTTATTAATCAAAATAACAAACAATCAATAAGATTAAATAAGTTTATAATTGATTCTGTTTTAAAATATACATTATCCAAAAGTGAAAATTTGCTTAAGACAAATAAAAAAGCAAAAGACATAAAGTCTTTTATGCAGTTAAATTCATATATTGTTTATGATGAAATTATCAAAGGAATAAATGAAAACAGAACCAAAAGAAGCATAAAATTTAATATCGAAAAACATCTTTCGGAAATTCAGGAAAAATTAAATTCTGATATTGCTATAGAAGAAATTATGAATGAATGTATGGCTTCTTAATACTCATTTATTTTATTCGTTCATAAACGAAACTTCTCTTAGTCGTACATCAGAAGCAAGTTTATGAGCCAAAAGCCCTTCATTTTTTGCAAGTGTTGAAGCGTTTTGAGCGGTTTGTGCCAAAGCGCTTTTATTTATAATTTGGTATGTTTGGATTTTAATGTAGTCAAAAACGCTTAAACCGCCTGAATACTTTGCAACTTGATTTGTAGGTAAAGTATGATTTGTACCTGAAACATAATCTCCGAAAACTTCCGCGCTGTAACTGCCTATAAATAAAGAACCATAATTTTTGAATTTATTTGATACTTTTTGTGCATTGTTAATACATAACTCCAAGTGCTCAGGCGCTTTTCTGTCTGCCAATATTATTGCCTCTTCAAGAGAATCTACAATTACTGCAAATGATTTTTCGTATGAAATTTCGGCTATATTTTTTGTCGGAAGCGCTGTTATATATTCTTTCGCTTTTTTATCAACTTTTTTAGCGAATTCTTCCGAGAAACATATTAAAAACGCTCTTGCATCTTTATCATGTTCGCATTGTGCCAATATATCAGCAGCAACAAAATCAGGATTAGAACTGTCATCTGCAATGATTAGTACTTCAGACGGGCCTGCCAAAAAATCAATACCGCATTCGCCATATACTTGCTTTTTAGCGGAAGTTACAAATTTATTCCCGGGTCCTGTTATTTTATTAACTTTTTCTATGGATTCACTTCCGTACGCCATTGCGGCAATTGCCTGAACTCCGCCGATTCTGTATATTTCATCGGCACCCGATAAAAATGCTGCAGCTATAGTAACGGGTTGAATTTTTGGTGACATCGCTATTACTCTTTTTACCCCTGCTGTTTTTGCGGGAACAATTGTCATTATTGCACTTGAAGGCAGGGGATAATTTCCTCCCGGAATATAACATCCGGCAGACTCTATGGGTATTATTTTATGTCCTAAAATATTGCCGTTTATATTAACTTCAATTTCTTTTAATCCGGAAAGCTGCGCCATTGAGAACTCGCGAACATTTTTTATACCGAATTCAATTGCTTCAATTGTTTTTTTATCAACCGAATCAATTGCTTCTTTTATTTCTTTTTCTGTTAATCTGAAATTTTGTATATCACCGTCGCCAAATTTTTTAGTGTATTCTCTTATCGCTTTGTCGCCGTTTTTTCTTACATCATCTATAATTTCTTTTACTGATTGAATATTTTCAAACTCAATTTTTTCAAAAAAACTTTTGTCAATATTTTGATAATTAAATATTTTCATAATACCCTTTACTTCGTTCTTGAGGCCAAATTATTTATAATATCCTGTGGCGTTACATTGTGAAGCGCCATAAACGTAAGCATATGATATGCCAAATCACTTGCTTCCCATTCAAGTCCGTCACCTTTTTCAAAGTTTACCGATTCAAACGCTTCCTCCATTATTTTTCTTTGAAGTTTGAATTCATCTTTGAACAATTTTGTAGTGTACGAGCCTTCGGGCATTTTAGCTTTTCTGTCCATAAGTAAATTGTACAATTCGTTTATACAAAATTCTCTGTCTTCAAAACAGGAATACCGCCCCGTATGGCAAGCACTGCCGCCATTTTGTTTTACCTTGAACAGAAGCGAATCACAGTCACAGTCAAATTTGGCACTTATTAACTCTTGAGTATTTCCGGATGTTAAACCTTTAGTCCATAATTCATTTCTCGAACGGCTCCAATATGTTGCCAAACCGTCAGATAACGATTTCTTTAACGATTCTTTATTTGAATATGCAAGCATTAATACCTGTTTTGTTTCAATATCCTGTACAATGGTAGGAATTAAGCCGTTTTGCTTTTCAAAATCCATAACTGAAATATATGCATCTTCAAGTTTGACAGCGCCTGTATATATACACATACCAAGCTGGGTTGAAACATTCATTTTATTAAGAGTTTTTATTTCATCAATTGAAGAAATACCGCCTGCTGCAATAAGAGTTTTTTTTGTCAAATTGCGAATTTTTCTTATTGCTTCAATATCAGTACCTTGCATCATACCTTCTTTATCAACTATTGTATAAAGATATCCGGCACAAAGGTTATCAAACCTTTTAACATAGTCTTCAGGAGAAGCATCAACTTCTCTTGTCCAACCCTGAGTAGTCACTTTCCCTTTTTTAGAATCAATAGCAACAATTACTTTATCTTTGGGGAGTTTTGTTAAAAACTCTTCATTTGCTGCCGTACCTATAATTATTTGTTTTGCTCCGTTTGCAAGCATTCGTTTTGCTTTTTCTGTATCTCTAATTCCGCCGCCGACTCTGCAATGGGCAATTTTACAAATTTCTTTTATAAGAGCCTCATTATCTCCCTTATTCATAGCTGCATCCAAATCAATAACACTGATTTCACCGAAACGGGAATAGTATTTCGCAAGTTCTAAAACATTTTCACGCTCTAAAACTTTTTCTTTTCCCTGTCTTAGTTGAACAGCTTTACCGCCCATTAAGTCTATACTCGGAATTATCATTTTCTTACTTCTCCTTTTCTATTGGGATTATATGCCAAACATAGCATATTTAAAATTATTTGTAATCAGAAAGTTACTTATTTACAAAAACCGAAAGTACGCTATAATTATTTATACATAATAATAGGAGAAATTATGAAAAAATTGAAAAATAGCTCTTTAAATACCCCCCCCCCGTGGCGGAATATAAATCTTTTACTTTATCAGAAGTTTTAATTTCTCTTGTGATAATCGGAATTATAGCGGCTATAACCGTTCCAATAATGATTAATCAATACCAAAAAGTAAAGGTTGCAAATCAGGTTAAAAAATTATATTCAACTTTCAATCAGGCAATAAGGCTCGCAGAAACAGAAAACGGCCAATTCTCTTCATGGGAATATGAAAATATGGAAGAATTATTTGATAAATACATTTCAAAACATATTAATAGTATAAAAATTGAAAGAAATATACACGTTATGGGTTATTTTACAAATGGTGTACTGTTTGTTTTTCAAGATGGAAGTCAGGCTATATGCGGATATGCAACATGTGCAGCAGATAGATGTGAAACAGGGAAACAACCTTATGCATGTTTAATGTCGCCGAGCGGAACTTACGGATGGAATAATTTACATGCTCAAGCAACTTATTCAGGCTATACTAAACCTACAAGACAGATGTTTTGGTTTACACTTCATGATGACGGAACATTAACACCGCCTTATATGGATAAAACAAGAGAAGAAAATATTGAATTATGTAAAAATCCTGGATATTATGGCAATGGATATACTGCATGTTCAACCCTTTTGATGAAGGATGGCTGGGAGATTAAGAGTGATTATCCATGGAATATAACTCAATCCGTAAATTGAATACAAGTGCAAGCCAAATTAACTGCAAAAAAAGCAATGTTACCAAAGATAGTCATCTTTGAACTCCCAGTTGTCATTTATTAACTTCTGAAGACAGCACAAGCCTCTTCCTGTCGAACTACAATCATTATTAACGGAAGCAGCACTGCTGCACCATCCGCCGGTAACCTTATTGACATTATTTTGACCTTTAATTTCAATAACAAAAACATCACGTCCATATTTATTAGGTTTTTTAGGTCCGTTTATATCTATATATAAATCTGCCCAATCAAAATCCACATCTAAAGCAACAAAAGTTCCGTCTAATAAATAGTATGCACCATTATTCATATCAGGAAAGAGATATTCTTCTCCTGATATTGTTGTCCAAGGCAAAGCCTTTTCGTACCCGCATTCTGCATATCCTGTACACTCCTTTTGTATCTGAAGATAAGGTATGAAATATGTATTTTTAAAATAATTTAGCATTTCTTCAGTAGGAGTACTGTCATTATCTATATAATGATCAATTAACAAACCATTATCTATTTTTGTTAAATTTGCAGCTTGAGATACCATAGCATATACCTTTTTTAACTTAGAAATTGTATCCTGCTTTTGAACATTTGACATAACTACAGGAACAGTTATTGCTGCAATTATACCGATAATTACAAGTGTTATTAGTACCTCTGCCAAAGTAAATGATTTCATCTTTTTCATATTTTAAATTCCCCTATGTAACAATAATTATATACCAATATTTATAAATATTTAAACAAATAAAATCAATATTTCAAATGAAATATTGACTGAAATTTATTTTAAGAAAATATAATAAAAAACTGTTTTTAGATTTTAAATTACCCCCCCCCCGTGGCGTTTATTTAATATATTCATAGTTTTCCTCCTTTTTAATTTATATTATCATATATTTATTAATTTTTGCAAATAATAATTTAAATTATTATTTAAAGTATTTATCATTTTTCAGTTATAATATTTTTTTTACAAGTTAATTATTTTAATATATAATTGAAACATGTAAAATAGAGAGATTAGGGGAGGATGTGCGCATGGAAATAGAAGTAATAAGGAAAACAGACCCTGAAGTGGCTGAACTGATAGAAAAAGAATTTGAAAGACAGCAGACAACAATTGAATTAATAGCAAGTGAAAATTTCACGTCTAAAGCCGTAATGGCGGCAGCCGGTACCGTGTTAACAAATAAGTATGCAGAAGGGAAACCTTATAAAAGATTTTATAACGGATGTGAAAATATTGATAAAATTGAAGAGTTAGCGCAGGAAAGAGCAAAAAAACTTTTTAATGCAGACCATGCCAATGTACAACCGCATAGTGGTGCTCAGGCGAATATGGCCGTATTTATGTATGCAGTAAAACCGGGTGATACGGTTATGGGGATGGATTTATCAAACGGCGGACATTTATCTCACGGTTCTCCCGTTAATTTTTCCGGACTTTATTTTAATATAGTTTCATACGGAATTAATAATAACGGTGAGATTGATTATGAAAATGTAAGACAACTTGCTCTTGAAAATAAGCCAAAACTTATAATTGCCGGTGCAAGTAATTATTCAAAAATAATAGATTTCAAGAAATTCAAAGAAATAGCTGATGAAGTTGGTGCTTTACTTTTAGCAGATATAGCACATATTGCGGCTTTGGTTGCAACAGGCGAACACCCCAGTCCGTTCCCTTATGCCGACTTTGTTACAACAACTACTCATAAAACATTAAGAGGACCAAGAGGCGGCATTATTATGTGTAAACAAGAGCATGCCGCAGGTATTGATAAAGCGGTATTTCCCGGTATGCAGGGAGGCCCGTTGGAACATATTATAGCCGCAAAAGCAATTGCTTTAAAAGAAGCTTTATCTGATGATTTTAAAGTATATGCAAAACAGGTTGTATTAAATGCTAAAGCACTTGCAAACTCTTTAATTGAAGAAGGTTTGGATATTGTAGGTAATGGTACGGATAATCATTTAATGACTTTAGATTTGAGGAAAATGAACAAAACCGGTAAAGATATTGCAAATGTACTTGAAAAAGTCGGGATTACCGCTAATAAAAATACAGTGCCCAATGACCCGCAAAGTCCTTTTGTTACCAGCGGTGTAAGACTTGGTTCTCCTGCTGTTACAACAAGAGGGTTTAAAGAAGAAGATATGAAAGAAGTCGGAAAAATTATAGCCGAAGCTGTTAAAAATTCAGATTCTGAAGAAAAACTTAAAGAGTTAAGACATCGTTCTTTGGCTTTATGTAAAAAATATCCGCTTTATGAGGATTAATTATGACTTTTCTTCAATTATCCGAAGCAAATATAATAGGAACAGTAATAGCTTTTATTTTAGGTCTGTTTATAGTTCCTTTGATAATACATTATTCTGAAAAAAAAGGATTAATGGATAATCCCGGAAAAAGGAAGATACACTCTCATCCAATTCCAAGGTTAGGGGGTGTGTCAATTTGGGTATGCACTATATTATCATTTTTTGCTCTTATTTTATTAAGTTATTATCCTCACCGTTCATTACTATCAGGTTTACTTTTAGGCAGTTCGCTTATGTTTTTGCTCGGATTAATAGATGATATATATGGGCTTGAGGCAAAATTTAAATTTGTAATACAAATAACTATTGCTTCAATTGTGTTTTTCCTCGGAGTAAAAATTACGAGTATTTATATCCCGTTTTACGGTTTATGGAGTATTCCTCCGGTTCTGTCATATTTGGGAACTATAGCTTGGATTGTCGGAATAAGTAATGCCGTTAATTTTATTGATGGAGTTGACGGGCTTGCAGGTTCTGTAATAACGGTAAGTTCGGTTTCTTTGGGCTTGCTTGCTATTGCACTTGTTCCGGCCGATAATGTAAGCAGTTTAATAGCTTTTATTTTGGCGGGATCAATGCTCGGGTTTTTAACTTATAATTTTCATCCCGCAAAAATATTTATGGGAGATTCTGGGGCACTGTTCGCAGGTTTTTTACTTGCTGCTCTATCTATAATGTTTCAGATGAAATCAACGGATTTAAAAATGTATGTTCCTCTCTTAATACTTGCTGTTCCGATTATTGATATAACATATTCTTCGCTAAGAAGAATCATAAAAGGAATTTCTCCTTTTGTTGCAGATGCCGGGCATATACATCATAAACTGCTGAAAATAGGTTTGTCTCAAAATCAGGCTGTGTTTGTGCTCGTTATATTTTCAATATTAATGGGATTATTGGCAACATACCTTGCAGCATCGGATACTACAAAATATTTTCTGTATGCTGTCATAATATCTGCTATAATGATAATATTAAACAGATATGCCAAAATTGGTGAAGGGAAATAAATATGGCAATAAGAAAAATAGTTAAGTATGGAACTCCGTCTTTAAGAGAAAAATCAAAAGAAGTTCATAAAATATCTAAAAAAGTTCAGATGTTAGTTGAGGATTTGTATGATACTCTGTATGAATTAAACGGAGTCGGACTTGCAGCACCTCAAATCGGTGAAAATCTTCGTGTCTTTGTTATAGATGTCGGAACAGATCCAAAAACAATGAACCCTATTACGTTTATTAACCCTAAAATATTAAAAAAAGAAGGCGCAATTAACTCTTATGAAGGTTGTTTGAGTTTCCCTGAAGCATATACAAATGTAAGAAGATATAAATACGTAAAAGTTAAGGCTTTAAATATAAAGGGTAAACCGTTTATACTTGAAGCCGGAGAAGGAAGTCTTTTAGCCAGAGCAATTCAACATGAATTTGACCATCTTGACGGAGTATTATTTATAGATCATTGCAGAAATCGTTTTGAAGCAGATAGAATACTTGCTGAAAAAGGTTTGCCGCCTGTTGACTCAAATTACCTTTTAGATGAAAAAGACCTTGAAGAAGAAATACAAAACAATCCGCAATCGGAGGAAAAACCTGTTGATTAATATAGTTTATATGGCAACTCCCGAAATCTCAGTTAAAAGCTTAGAAGAACTTAATAATAATAAAGAAATAAATGTTTCGGCAGTCGTAACGCAGCCCGACAGACAAAAAGGCAGAGGGAATAAACTTACTCCTCCCCCTGTTAAAGTTTTTGCACTTGAAAATAATATTCCATGTTTTCAAACTGAAAAAATAAGCAAAGATGAAGAATTAAAAAACAAATTAAAAGAATTAAATCCGGATTTTTTTGTAACCTTTGCATTCGGACAAATTCTTTCGCAAGAAGTGCTTGATATCCCCAAAATAGCGACCGTAAATCTTCATGCTTCTTTACTTCCTAAATACAGAGGGGCAAACCCGATACAAAGATGTTTATATAACGGAGATAAAAAAACAGGAATAACTACAATGCTTACGGTCTTGGCATTAGATGCCGGTGATATTTGTGAAACTTGTGAAATTAATATTACTGATAATATGAATGATATTGAATTAAAAGAGATAATAAGCGAAAAATCACCTGCGCTTTTATGTTCCACATTAAAAGGACTTTATAACAAAACATTAACGCCAAAAAAACAAGAAGAAGAATTTGTAACATTTGCCGCAAAGTTCAGTAAGGCTGACGGTTTAATAGATTGGAACAGAACTGCAATTGAAATACATAATCAAATTCGTTCAATGGTTGATTTCCCTTGTGCTTATACTTTTTTTAACAATAAAATGTTCAAGATTATTGAATCAAAAGTAATAAATGAACATGTTGATTGTGAATGTTCAAAAATATTAAGCGTTTCAAAAGACGGAATAAAAGTTGCCGCAAAAAATGGCTGTGTGCTTATAACAAAAGTCAAACCTGAAAGTAAAGGGGCCATGAATGCTTTTGACTTCGCAAATGGGGCTAAAATAAAACCTGATATGAAATTTGGAGAAGAAATATGTATCAAAGAGGTATAAGAGGCGCAATTACTATTGACAGTAATACACAAAATGCCGTAAGAACATCTGTAGTAAGTCTTATTTCCGAAATTAAAAACAGGAATAATTTTGAAAATAAAGATATTTCGCATGTTATCTTTACCTTGACGGATGACATAAATTGTATATATCCTGCAAAAATAGCAAGGGAAGAATTTAAAGATTGGGCAGAGGTTCCAATGGTTTGTATGAACGAGATGAAAATAGAAAATTCAATAACAAAATGCTTAAGAATTCTTATTGTTATAAATACAAACCTTGCACAAAGTGATATAAACCATGTATATTTAAAAGGGGCTCAGGTTTTAAGAAAAGATATAACACAAGTATGAATATATTAATTGCAGGTTCGGATTTAAATGCTGTTTTACTTGCTCAGTATTTAAAAAGACAGAATGAACAAAATGATATTTATGTTACAACAAATGTTCCTCATGAAAATGGGGAATATATTCCTATTAACATAAAAGAAAATGATATTGCATCTATTTGTGATTTTATAAAATATAATCAAATAGAATTTACGATTGCAACTTCTCCTATAGCAATTATTAACGGGATAGCAGATGTGCTGCATAAAGAAGGCTTTTCGATTTTTGCACCGTTTTCTGAATCTGCAAGAATAACATATCTTACAAGTGTAGCTAAAAAAATAATGTATAAATTAAAAATAAATACGCCTAAATTTGGTATTTTTGACCGTGAAAATCTTGCTTTTGACTATATAAGAAAATCTAAATATCCTCTTGTTATACAAAATGATTTAACTATTATTTCACGAGAAAGCGAAGTTTTTGATACTTTCTTAAAAGCAAAAAAAGGAATCCAAAAACTATTTGAAAATGGTAATGACAAGATAATTATTGAAAATTATATTGATTCAAGACCTATATATATATACTTTATAACTGATGGCTATAATGCTTATCCGCTTATAGCATTAGAACGTACGGAAGAAAACGGATTCACAAAAATAATAGCACCGAGCGAGAAAGTATCTTTTAATACAATAAGCACTATCCTTAATAAAGTTATATATCCGTTACTTGATGATATAAAGCAGTATTCTAATTCTTATATTGGAATAATCGGCTTGAAGACAAAATTTGTTAATAACAATTTTTATATTTTGGAATTATATAATGGATTTCAGAGTTATGATTTTCAGGCATTTTTATCAATTTTTAATGATGATTTGCTTTCACTTATGATAGAAGCAGGAAATTCTTCTCTGCCTGATAGGAATTTGGACTTCTTTGATGATTTTTCATATACTCTTGCGATAAATAAAAAAAACATAATTCTAGATAATTTTGAAGAAGATACTGAATTATTGGAATCAGAAGATAAACAAAATTACATATTTACTTCGACTGCATCAACTTTAAATAGAGCTAAAACTTATCTTTATAATGAAATACAAGATAAATGCAGCGAAAAATTCTTTAATTCCCTAATTAATGATGATGAACAAAAGGAAGTAAGAATTTGAGTAAGAATAAAAAGTTTAAACGACAATGTGTTTTTTGCAAAACAATAAAGTCTAAAGAAGATTTAATTCGTATAACGAAAGACCATTTAACAGGTGTATTAAAAATAAATAATGATTCAAAAACCCTTGGTCGTTCCGTTTACATTTGTAAAAATCATGATTGTATTGAAAATACATTCAGAAAAAAAAGAATAGAATATTATTTAAAATCTGACATATCAACTGAACTTCAACAAGAAATTAAGAATTTTATATAGATAGCGAATTAGTATTATAAAAAGCTACATAATTCGATTACATACTAACAAGAAGCAAAAAGTATACCTGCTCTGTTACAGCTAAACTTTTTGGAATACATAAATATATTCGTGCTTAAAAATGTAAAAGCCTCCGTTTAAAGCCCTATAGCGCCATAGATTCGCATTTTTGCCTTTTGTTCTTTCATTGCCTTCCATATTTTTAACAATTACGGCTTTCATTTTAAACCCTATTTCACGCATTTTATTTGCACAATCAGAGCTTAAAGTAACTATTTCACCGTTTGCATATTTGTCACCTATTATTAAGGCTGCAAATCTGCCTTTTTCTAACATATCATAACCGTTTTGGGCTACTTTTTTAAACAAATTATAGAATTCTTCCGTAGTTGCGCAATTTGATAAATCTTCTTTCTTATCTGAAAATTTAATAATATCGTCATAAGGCGGATGAAGAACTAAAAATTGAGCCTTATCGCGCCTCATAACATCAAGTCTTGCCTGAATTTTTTCTTTTACTTTTTCATCTGCACTGTCATGGCAAATTAAATTTACATCAGTTACAAGTTCTTTCTGAGAAAACTTATTACTAACAATTTCAACCTGTTCGGATTTTAATTCAACACCGATACATCTTCTTTCCATATTTAGTGCTTCAATAGCAGAAGTTCCGGAACCTAAAAATAAATCCAAAACGACATCACCTTTTTTAGTGAATCTTTCATATAACTGTCTTGCAATTTGAGGAATATAATTACCATGATACTCATTAGAATGACCATGGGTATTATCTCTTGATGCAAATTCCCACCAGGTATCAGTTTTAACTTCAGGATATTCGCGCCAGTTATTTAAATCAATATCACTGTACGGTTTTGTTTTAACCTTTTTTACAACTCGTAAATCAGGTTTAATTTCTTGAATTTTAACTTTTTTGGTATTAATTTTCCCCATATTTCCCCAAACAAATATTCTATTTATTTGTTTAATATACAAAAATTACAATAATTTGTTATCATACAAAATAATGATTTTATTTTTAATTAAAATTATAAAAAATAATTTAAAAATAAGTTATTCTATGCTACTATTATCATTGTAGCAACCATAAAAGAGATAAACATTTGAAGAAAATAATAACTCCAAAAGAAGCCGCGCAATTAATCAAAGAAGGATCGACAATTATGGTCGGTGGGTTTTTAAGTTGCGGTGTACCCGATAATATTATTGATGAAATAGTTAAATTAAATATTGGCAATTTAACTTTAATATGCAATGATACTTCATTTCAAGATGCAGACAAAGGTAAATTAATTAAGAACGGACTTGTAAAAAAAGTTATTGCAAGTCATATAGGAACAAATCCTATAACAGGACAAAAAATGTTGTCGGGCCAACTTGATGTAGAAATTTATCCGATGGGAACATTAATAGAAAAAATACACGCAAAAGGTTCGGGGCTCGGCGGAGTTCTTACTCCGACAGGGATAGGAACAATTCTTGAAGAAGGAAAACAAATTATTCAAATAAAAGATAAAAAATATATATTTGAAGAACCATTGGGGGCGGATTTCGCGATTATTTACGGTACAAAAGCCGATAGATACGGAAATGTCGTCTTTAAAGGAACAACAAGAAATTTTAACCCTGCAATGGCTACTGCAGCAGAAACAGTTATAGTTCAAGCAGATGAAATTGTAGATTACATTGACCCTAACGAGGTCATAATTCCCGGTATCTTCATTGATTATATTGTTGAAAGGAGAACAAATTAAATGGCAGTAAAATCTAATCTTAAAGACAGATTTGAAGCAAATACGAATAATAAACCGAATTTTGCATTAAAAGAAAAATCATTTTCTCCTTGCAGTATATGTGAAAAATCCGGCTGCGATACATTGCAGCTTTCAAAAGATGAAATAAAAAAAATTATAGCTAAAAGAGTGGCAAAAGAATTTAAAGAAAATGATATTGTAACTTTAGGTATAGGGCTTCCGACAGAAGCGGCAAACTATGTTTCTGAGGATATGAATATTATTTTTCAATCGGAAAATGGTATATTGGGCCTTGGAAAAGATCAGGAAGGACCTGATTATGATACAAAAATTGTAAATGCCGGAGGCACATATGTACAAACGGTAAAGGGTGCATGTTTTTATGACTCTCAAACAGCATTTACAATAATGCGCGGAGGACATATTGATGCGGTTGTTTTAGGGGCTCTTCAAGTGGATGAAGAAGGAAGTATTGCAAGCTGGCAGATACCGGGCAAGTTTGTTCCCGGTATAGGCGGTTCTATGGATTTAATTGTAGGTTCTAAAAAAGTCATTGTTGCAATGACTCATACATCTAAAAATGAAATAAAAATTGTTAAGAAATGTACTCTTCCTCTTACTGCATATCGCGAGGCCAATATGATTATTACTGAAAAATGTGTTTTTCAAGTAACAAAAGAGGGGCTTGTTTTAACAGAAATTAATCCTTTATTTTCTTTAGAAGATATTAAAAGTACAACAGAGGCAGATTATAGAATAAGCTCAAATTTAAAATATATGGATTAAATTAACAATATTTTTTTGCATAACACAGCTATTGAAAATTTTTGTTTAGTTTCTTATGTTATACAATTGACAAAATGTACCAAAACATTATTATAATTAAATATAGGGAGAAACTACTTAAATGAGATTGGCAGATAAATTAAAATTATTTGAAAGACAGTTGGTTTTTATGAAATGGGGCTCTTCCGAAGGCTACGGAAGAATAAATTATGTTGGTTATGATTTCCTTGAATTTGAAATTTTTGATACTGATGAGCTTGAATATACCGATAAAATACTTATAAATGTTCAATTAATTTTGGAAGTAGTAATTAAAGGCTCGGATATAGCAAGAATACTTGCAGAATATGCGGCATCTTTACCGGAACATAATAAAGATAATAACTGATAAATTAATGCGAAGTCGGCTGCTCTTTAAAATTCGGGAACATATTTAATGTTCCGTCATCATTACGCCAGTTAAACCAGCCTACTTTTGCATGAGGTGACATGTTGTCATTTACAACCGCTAACAACCAATTACCGCGTATTACCGTAAAATTTACAAATTGCGGATATGTTAATTCTTCAAGTACCTGAGAAGATTTATCTTCTTTTGAATAAAGTACTTTTTCTTCTTTTGTTAAATCATTAAAGAACCTTATTCCGTATTGTTTCCCATATTTATAAAACAATCCTCTGTATGTAAGAAATGCACTTTCATCTTCTGTATATACCCAGCCGGTTTCGCCGGTTTTCTGATTTAAAAATACGCTGTACCAATTATTTCCGGGATTTAAGTCTACAGCTAAAAGCGCAACATTATTAGATGGAACATACGCAACATAAGATACTTTTCGCATATCTATAGAATTAACAATTGCAGACTTTTTTATATTTTCGTAATTTACTTCTCGTAGAACTTTTGAATCAAAATACGGATACTGATATACCTTATAGTTTTGAGGCATATTTAAAACCCCAATTCCGTAATATTTTATGCTTTTTGTACTCAATGGTATTATGTCCGCTTTCGAGGGCAGCGTAAATACTGTTAATATCACAAAAATTATTAATAATATAAACTTTTTCATACAAATATTATATCAAAAATCTTTTATTTCTTTAATCTTTTAATATACATTTTACAACTTTATAAATTATTCTTATTTTGTTTTCAGATTACCGGCTTAGCCGGTAGTCTTGATTATAATTTATATGAATAAACAAGAATTATTTAATAATTGTTTACTTACCAAGGATAATCATCTTTTATTTGCCAGCCGTCAATAGCAATTACGGCCGCGCAAGCTGTTCCGACTCCGGGGCGATTACCGCCGCCATCACTTGCTTTTTTATTACATCCTCTCAATAAACTGGTACTTAAAAGTTCTTTTCTGGAGAAAAATGCATGCGCAGGCCCGCAATCATGGGCTCCACCCGGATAAAGCCCGTCTTTACCGGGATATATTTTTGCACCATTACAAAAGGAAAAACTTGAACTGTATATATAAAATGAAAAAATATCACGTCCCAGTTTGTTTGGTTTTTTACTGCCGTTTATATCTACTATGTATGATAAAATATTTGTTCTGTTAATTTTGTTTATACCTAAAATCATACCGTTATTCAGAACAAGAGAATACGGTACTGAAGTTGTTATCTTATTGCCGGCTAAATCGTAATATCCGTTAAATCCGTCTGTTACCCAGCAGCCGTCAGACATTTCGGTACATTCTTTTACAAAAGAAAAATAAGGTTTAATATATTTTTGTCCGTAATCTTTTGTAGAAAGTGATAAATCCCAATCGGCAATATTACCCCAATCTAATAATGCTTTATTTGCCCCTTGAGATACAATTGAATAAGCAGCTTGGAGTTTAGATACAGTTTCTTTTTTCTGAAAAGATATTAAGAGATTAGAAATTGTTATAGCTGCAATTATACCTATAATAACAAGGGTAATTAAAACTTCCGAGAGAGTAAATGACCTGCTAAAAGCTACGGGGGGGGGGTAATTGAAGTAATGTTTTTATTGATTAACATAAATAATTCCTTACATTATATTCAATAATTATAATCTATATTTTATTTTTTGTAAACTTTTATTCTTGAAGAAGACTTTCTGCCGATTGTCCGCCCTTTTCTATCAGTTCACATAATGCAGTTATTGCGACTGTAGAATTATTGAGGCTTTTTTTATTAAGATTCAAATAAAATAAATCATATCCCCATTTGTTAGGTCCTTTTATTCCATTTACATCAATTCCAAAAAAAGTTGATACATGAGAATTCGGCAATCCCGTAGTGGGCATATAGTATAAATAAAATATAGAACCGTCAGATAATACAAATCCCTTCATTGAACTTATAGGATGTGAACAACTGCGTTCTTGTTGTGTACCTCCTGCTTGAAGAACCTCTTCTTTTGTTTTGTATTTCGGACGGCATGTTGTGTCATCCTTTTCGCATACTTTTATTATATTTATTTGTTTTAGAAATTCTTCCCAAAATTCAGTACATTCAGAAGTATGATAAGGTGATTCTGATTTATAAAAATCATACAAATAACATTCCATTGAAGTTCCGCTTTGTGCATTAACAAAATTAATTGCATTCTCCATTGTTGAATACATTTTTTTAAATTGGCTTGCTAAAATTTTTTTTTGATATGATGAAACAATTAAAGGTACTGTTATTGCAGCAATTATTCCGATTATAACTAAAGTTATAAGTACTTCTGATAAAGTAAAATTTTTTTTCATAAACTCTCCCCTTTTGTTTGGACTCGTACGAGTCCAAACAAAATAATGATACCATTAAAATTTAAAGTATGCAAACAGATAATAAAAAATTGCAGGACAATAAACAAAAAGTTATTATTGTCTTGGGAAAAATCATAAATAAATACAGGATAAAAAATAATTTGTCCTTGAACTTGCTGGCAAACCAGTTGCAGACATCAAAAACAGTAATTTCGCTTATAGAAAAGGGGCAAAAAGATCCTCAATTTACAACGTTGTGGAGAATCTGCGAAGGCTTAAATATTCCATTTTCAGAGCTTGTAAAAGAAGTAAAAAAAGAATTTCCCGAAGATTTTAATCTTTCAGATTTGGAATAATATTATTACTTATCCAATCAATCATTGGGTTTAAAGCTTTTGCTCTGTGAGATATTTTATTTTTTACTTCTTCCGGCAATTCTGCCATTGTTTTATTATATTCGGGAACAAAAAATATAGGGTCATACCCAAAACCATTAGTTCCTTTGGCTTTGTCATCTATATAACCATATACTCTGCCTTCTTCGGAATGAACATTATTTCCTTGCGCATCTACAAGAACCATTGAACAGACAAAATGAGCGGTTCTATAGTCATAAGGAACACATTTTAGTTGTTCTAAAACTTTTTCAATCTTTTCTTCTTGTGTATTTGCATATCTTGCGGAGTGTATACCCGGTGCTCCTTCAAGTGCATCAATACATAACCCTGAATCATCTGCCAAACAATATGTTTTCATAATCTTTGCTGCTTCTTTTGCTTTTATCTGTGCATTTTCGTTAAAATTTTTGCCGTTTTCATCAGGATTAAATTCGCCCTTCACCACATCAAAAACAATGTTGGGATTTGTATTTATTTTATTGATTTCCTCCAGTTTATGAGGGTTTGAAGTTGCAATTATTATTTTTATCATTTTGTTATTTCCCAAATCTTCTTTTTCTTTTACTAAATTCAAATATTGCTTCGCATAAAGAATTTTCATCAAAATCCGGCCAGTATTTTTCTGTTGAGTAAAATTCTGCATATGCACACTGCCAAAGAAGAAAATTACTTAGACGCAATTCACCGCCTGTTCTTATAACCAATTCCGGCACCGGAATTTCTGCCGTATATAAATATTGGCTAAACATATCTTCTGTTATATCAAATATATCTATAAATCCATTTTTTACATTTTCGGCAATTTGTTTTACAGCATTAACTATTTCGCTCCTTGCACCGTAGTTAAATGCAATTATAAGGGTAACTCCGTCATTATTCTTTGTTTGTTCTTCTCCATAGTTTAATATATTTTTTAAATCATCTTTTAACTGATTTCTGTTTCCGATAAACATTAAACGAATATTATTTTCCTGAAACAAGGGAAGTTCATTAACAATGGTTTTTGCCAAAAGTTCCATAAGAAAATCAACTTCTGTTTTTTCTCTTTTCCAATTTTCAGTAGAAAAAGCATAAACAGTAAGATATTTAATACCAAATTTTTTACATGCTTTAATTGCAGTTCTTAAAGATTCTACCCCTTTTTTATGTCCGGCAGCAGATGGCAGCATTCTTTGTTTTGCCCATCTTCTGTTTCCGTCCATAATGATTGCAATATGATTTAAATTTGATTCTTTAACTGTATTTTTTATATCTTCAAGTTTAAATAAAGTATCCGGCATATTTTTCTCAACGTATTAAATTCTTATGGAACAGGGTCATAACCTCCCGGGTGAAGAGGATGACATTTCAAAACTCTCTTTAGTGCTAAAAATCCTCCTTTAAATATTCCATATTTAATTATGGCCTGTTTTGCATATTCTGAGCATGTAGGATAAAATCGACACACGGGAGGAGTCATTCTCGAAAAGAATTGATATATGTTTATTAGTTTTACAAGTAATTTTTTTATCATATCTGTATTTTACCACTAATAAACAATTATTTCCGGTTCCGAATTATCTTCAAGCAATTCAATATCATAGTTCATATGTTGAATTAAACAATATCGCTTTCCTGCATCAAGAAGCATGTATTTTATCTTTTTATCTTCTATTGTCCATAAATCTTTTATTTCCGTAACTACATAATCATTTGGATTTGCTTTTAAATATTCTCTGAGTTTTTCAAAATCCTTGTTATCATAAAATGTTATATTATTATCATAATAATAAAGCAGGCTATATTTTTTTGATGAAATAAAAGCACTTAATTTTACTTTGTCTTTTTTTGCTATTTGAGCAAAATTTATTAAATCATTTTCTCCGCCTTTGAGAGTCAAAAAGTTAAAAATACTTGGCGTTATTATAAATGATAAACTAATCATAAGTACAATATTGGATATAAAAGCAATTGTTCTTCCTTTTAATATAACAGCAAATATACCTATAACAGGAATAATAAAAAAGATTATAATAAGCGGAATAACTAAGTAGCTTAAACTTTCGAAAATCCACTTATTCAGTATATTATGCCCGAAAAGAGCAACTAAAGAACAAATAATGAGAAGTATATCAGGTATTAAAGTTGCAAAAAATATACTTTTATCATGTTTTTTCTTAACTATATATTCATACCAGTAGTAACCTGAAATACATGAGGCAGGAAAAAGAAGAAATAAAATAAGGTATGTATATTTTGCACCGTATAGTAAAGCGAAAATTAACGAAGTAAAAAATAATATTGTATTTAAAGATATAAATTTATCAATTTGTTTAAGTTTTTTCCATTTTTCTCTTAATTTTTCTTCCGAGTTATCAATAAAATATGAGATAACAGAATTAATAATATCTTTAAACTTTGCGCCGAGCATCCATAAAAATGCAAAAGACCATGGAAAGAACAGTATTAAAAACAGGCATAAAGTATAAAAACATTCTTTAAACCCTGTATATTTAAGAAAATTATAAATCTGTAAACACTCATTAACATATAAAATGCCGTGTTTATTGAACATCAAATAATACCATGGACAGACTAAAAATAAGAATATAAAAGTTCCCGGAAGTAAATTTTTAAATTTTAACAATTCTCTTGAACGACCCGTAAATATTAACATAGAACAGGAGGCAAATAAAGGAATAAAAAATCCAAAAAGACCTGAAGATAATACCGATAAAGCACTAAATAAAAATACTCCGGTCCATAATAACATTCTGTATTTTTCTTTTTTTGAAAATATTAAAAGATATAAGAATAATACAGAGAACATAATTAAAGAAGAAGATAATAAATCATTTGTTGCTAGTCTTGAAAAAATTAATATCCCTAAACTCAAAGCATAAATTAAAGAAATAATAATTGCGCTTGTTTTTCTCAAAATTTTATTTACGGAGAAAAACAAAAACAAAACCGCAAGGACAGCACAAACTGAAATTGGAAATCTGACTGATAAGGCGCTAATTTTCCCAAATATCAAGCAAGAAATATTAGTAATCCAAAAAAATAGCGGAGGACAGTCAAAAACGGGCTCTCCATTCAACTTAATATTTATCCAATCATTATGGTTTAGCATTTCTTTTGCAATAGAAACAAATTTTGTTTCATCCGTATCAATAAAAGGATAGCCGGAAATATTAATACAATACAAATAATAGCATAATATTAAAAGTATTCCCGATAAAATTAAGCTGTAATATTTTTTGATATGGGACATCTTACTCAACTTCTCCTCTTAACTGTATCGAATGGATAATCAATATTGATACCCTTTTAAGTTATCAGGTTATATTAAAATAATAAATTGTCTTTTTAGACAATTTATTATTTTGAAGTTTATTTTGAACATATAACTCTGGCAGTATGAATACCTGAAGCCGAAGCTTGTATTAAACCTCGTGTAACCCCGGCGCCATCACCGATTGCATAGAGGTTTTTAACTCCCTCAGTTTCTAAATCATCTGTTAATTTTACACGTGCTGAGTAGAATTTAACTTCTATACCGTATAAAAGAGTATATCTTGAAGCAGTTCCGGGGGCTATTTTATCTAGTGCATAAAGCATTTCAATAATAGCCGTCATTTGTCTGTATGGAAGAACAAGACTTAAATCTCCGGGAGTTGCACAAGAAAGAGTCGGAGTAATAATACTGCTTTTTATTCTTTCGGGAGTCGAACGTCTTCCGTCAAGTAAATCTCCAAATCTCTGAACAAGCACACCGCCCGCAAGCATATTAGCTAATCTTGCAACGTGCTGCCCGTAAGCAATAGGCTCTTTAAAGGGCTCTGTGAATTTTTCCGATACAAGAAGAGCAAAGTTTGTATTTGCAGTTCTGTAATTAGCATAGCTATGACCGTTAACGGTTGAAATTCCGGAATAATTTTCGGTTACTACTTCGCCATAAGGATTCATACAGAATGTTCTTACTTCATCACCAAATGTTGGTGAGTGATATATTAATTTTGATTCATATAATTTTTCGGTAATAGGTTCAAAAACCGGAGCCGGAAGCTCAACTCTGACTCCTACATCAACAGCATTATTAACCATTCCTATTCTATTTTTTGCGAATTCATGAGTAAGCCAATCGGCACCTTCTCTTCCCGGGGCTACAATAATATATTCCGCTTCTATTTTTTGATTATCCTTTGTGATAAAACCTTTTACCTGCTCATTTTCAACGATTAACCTTTCTGCTACCGTATCATATAAAATAGTAATTTTTTTATCCAAATAATCCTGCATATTTTTCAAAACATCCAGGCTTCTTTCAGTACCTAAATGGCGGACAGGTGAATGAACAAGTTTAAGTTCTGCAAGTGTTGCAGCTCTTTCAATATCGGCAAAAACTTCTCTGTCAGTACCAAAAACTTCATCGGCAGCACCGAATTTTAAATATGTATCATCAGTATATTTAATCAATTCTTCTACCTTATTTCTCGGCATGTAATCAAGCAAATGACCGCCCACATCGGGAGTAAGTGTAAGTTTGCCGTCAGAAAAGGCACCTGCACCACCCCAACCGCATAATAATCCGCATTTTTTACACCCGGGACATTTTTCATAACCTTCTCTTAAAAGACATTTTCTTTCTTCTATGCGAACACCTTTTTCAACAAGTATTACTTTCCAATCGGGTTTAAGTTTCATTATTTCAAGCGCGGCAAATATTCCGGCCGGACCGCCACCTATAATAGCTGCATTATACATTTTCTTCTCCACTTTTGTACTTTTTATTTTTTCAAAACATGTTGATTGTAACTTAAACGTTTTTGAATTTGAATAAATATTCAAAAACAATTTACTTTACTCAATCTAATTTTGTATAATAAAATTTATGAATATAAAAATAATAGCCGTAGGAAAAATTAAAGAACAATATTTAAAAGAAGCATTGAAAGAGTACGAAAAAAGACTTTCCGCTTTTTGCAGTTTTTCTGTTATTGAAGTACAAGCAGAGCAGATAAATGATGAATCAATGGTTGAGAAGTATAAAGAGATTGAAGCGCAAAGAATTATGCAACATATAAAGCAGGACTCTTACATAATAACCTTAGAAATTAAGGGAAAAATGTATTCCTCGGAAGAATTTGCAAAAAAGATAAAAGATATTTCAAATAGCGGTATAAATGATACTACTTTTGTTATAGGCGGAGCAAACGGTTTAGCAAATAATATAAGCGACATCTCATCTTTAAAATTGAGTTTTTCAAAAATGACATTTACTCATCAAATGATAAGACTTATTTTAGAAGAACAAATATATAGAGCTTTTAAAATTAACGCAAATGAGCCATATCATAGATAATGTCTTTATTTACAATTTTCTTTATTCCGCCCGTCTTTTATCTCTTCCTCTTTCGTTTTGCTGCAGCCTATGGCCAATGCGCTCGAACAAACTTTTAGCTCAGACAATATAATTATTTTTTGTTAAATATTTGATATTCATCCTGGAAAGTTTATTATTATTAATATGATACAAAAGTTACTGATATTATTTTTTATAAATTTATTTTTAGCTTTTGCTCCGCTATATACAAAGTACGGAGAGAATTCGGCTTTTTTACAAAGTGTATATGCCGCTCAGGATATTAAAATAAATAGTATAAATTTTGATAATTCGGATTCTATTATATTTTTAGGTACCTCAACCGTTGAAGATTCCGCGGAAATAAAGATAACAAAAAAACAATTGACTGAACCCGACAGGATATTTTTTGATATAGAAAATGCAATAATTACATTTCCTAATGCAGTTTATAATATAAAAAACAGCAGACTGCAGCAGGTAAGAATTGCTCAAAATTCAACCGAACCAAATATTGTTCGTATTGTAATTTATAAATCGCCCGATTATAATTCTTCTGAAATTAAAGTTTTAAAATTCAAAAATAATATAATAATAAAATTAAGCAATGAAATTCCATTGCAACCTTATCTGACACAAATTTACAGAGAAACATCCAAAAGTGCAATTGACTATTATGACAAAACGGTTGTAATTCCCGAGGAAAAAACTGAATCTGATGAAATATTCCAAAAAGTACAGCAGGCCTTTAAAGAAGATGATAATGAACTTGTAAGACCAAATATAGAACAAAAACAGGCACGTTTAAAATCAAGATTTTTTCTTGAAAAAGCGGTTATTCAGAATGGAAATCTTTTAATATCCGGTATTGGAGTTATTAATGTTAAAAAACCTATAATTCTTTCAGACCCTTCAAGAGTTGTATATGATTTGCCAAACACAATAGTACTGCAAGAATTAAGGAATAAAGAATTTAAGTTGGCCGAAAATACAACATTTAAAATAGGACAATTTGAACCTTCAACTGCAAGAATTGTTATAACAACTTCCACGCCGAATATTTATATTCCTATCTATTCGTCTGATCTTCAATCAATAACAATTGCCAATAAAAATAACACATCCCTTGTAAAATATACGACACCTTTAGCAAAACTTACTTATTTTAAAGAACAAAATATTAATACAGAAACAGATGTAATAAATATTATATTTACAAATCCGATTGTATATTCTTTAAAAAGAGAAAATAATGGAATAAATGCTATTATTTATAATCTGACTGAATTTGATACTAATTCCTTTAACAAAGTTGCACAGGAAAACAAAACCGGATTTATAGCAAAACAGCTTAGCTCAAACACTTATCAAATATTCTTTCCTGCTTCTTCAAATATATTGGTTGATTGTTATGAGACACTTAATGCACAGCAGCTCAGATTCGTCTTTACAAAACAAAAACAAATGGAAAAACCATTACTTGTTGAACCGCCTAGAGAATCAACAACCATAAGAAAACCTGTTATTCCTGAATCTAAATTGAATAGTGAGGACTTATCAGATAATATTAAAAATAAAAAGCCTGTTATAAAAAAAGATAAAAAACAAAGTAAAGCAGAAACTGAAAGAATAAAAAAAATCAAAAACAAAACAATAATTATAGACCCCGGGCATGGTGGAAATGACACAGGCGCAATGAGGTACGGAGTTTTAGAAAAAAATCTTACACTTGATATTGCTCTTAAAGTAAGAGATATTTTAAAAGAAAAAGGGTTTAAAAAAATTATTATGACAAGATCAGTCGATAAAACACTGACTCTTCAAGACAGAGTTGATATTGCAAATTCAAATAATGCAGATATTTATGTAAGTATTCACATTAATGCAAGTGTAAAGAGTGAAATAAACGGTATTGAAACTCATTATTATTCTCAAAATGGTTATAATGTTGCAAAGGTTATGCATAAAGAGTTAATATCAAAAATTGATGCATTAGATAGAGGCTTGTTTAAGTCAAAATTTTATGTTATAAACCACACAGAAGCACCTGCGGTGTTGCTGGAATTAGGTTTTATTTCAAATGACAAAGAACGGAATTCAATGCAGTCAGAGAAACGTCAAACAGATTCTGCACAAGCAATAGCAGAAGGTATCATTAATTATTTAACGGAGTATTAAAAATGAATAACAGACCCATAGGAATATTTGATTCAGGAGTCGGGGGATTAAGTGTTTTTGCAGAGCTTATACAACTACTGCCCGACGAAAATTATATTTACTTTGGAGATACTCTTAATCTACCCTATGGTAATAAGTCTTTTGAAGAACTTGTAAGTATTACGTCAAATATTTTTGATTTTTTCAAATCTAAAAATGTTAAAGCAGTTGTCATGGCATGTAATACAACGTCGGCAACAGCTTATGATGCATTAAAATCAAAATATGATTTTAAAATATACCCGATAGTTCAAAATGTTTCAAAACAAATTGCGCTAAAAAATTACTCAAAAATAGGTGTATTAGCAACAAATGCAACAATAAATTCACATGCATATAAAAAAGAAATACAAAAATATAATCCTAATGTTCAGGTATTTGAGCATCCGTGTCCAAACTGGGTTAATATAGTTGAACATGAACTCCAAATGGAAAACGATAGCAGAGAAGATATTAAATTTCATCTTAATGAAGTTCTTAAACATAACCCTGAGAAAATAATTTTAGGCTGTACTCACTATCCATATTTAATTAATATATTGTCTGAATTTGCGCCTGAGAATATATTTATTAATCCTGCAAAATATTTTGCTCAAAGTATATTTGATGACCTAAAATGTAATAATCTTATAAATAACCAAAAATTGTATGAACCAAAATTTTATGTCAGTGCAAATCCTGAGCAATTTAAATCTTCTTCAAGATTATTTTATAATGTTAAAGATGTGAATTTTCCCGCAGCGGCGGGTTCCTAACTGGCTTAACCTATTTTTGACTTTATCCAACTTATTTTTAGCGCAGCGGCGGGTTCCTAACTGGCTTAACCTATTTTTGACATTACCCAACTTGTTTTCCTGCATAGCCGGCTTCTAACTTGCTTAACTCATTTTTGAGATTATCCAACCTATTTTACTGCATAGCCGGCTTCTAATTTGATTAACTTATTTTTGACATTACCCAGCTTGTTTTCCTGCATAGCCGGCTTTATGTACTTTCAAGTTCATTACAATAAAAGAGAGGCTTTTGCCTCTCTTTTATATCTGCTTCTTATTTCAATTAAGCTTTTGCACCTGATTTTGAAATAATTTCTTCCTGAACGTTAGTCGGAACTTGTTCATATTTTAAGAATTCCATAGAGAATGTACCTCTACCTTGAGTATTTGAACGTAAGTCGGTAGCGTAACCAAACATATTACCCAATGGAACTGTAGCTCTTACTATAACGTTTCCTGTATTACCGACAGGTTCTTGACCTTCGATACGGCCACGGCGTCTTGAAATATCTCCGATAATAGCACCTGTATATTCATCGGGAATTTCAATTTCAACCTTCATCATAGGTTCTAATATGCAAGGTCTTGCCTTTTTACAGCCATCTTTTATAGCCATTGAACCGGCAATTTTAAATGCCATTTCTGAAGAGTCAACTTCGTGGTAAGAACCGTCATAAAGTTCAACTTTAACGTCAATCATAGGATAACCTGCTAATATACCGCCTTCAAGCGCTTCTTCCATACCTTTTCTTGCAGGTTCAATATATTCTTTAGGAATAGCACCACCGACGATTTTATTTTCAAAGACAAATCCTTCATTTTCACCGGCAGGAGAAATTCTGATTTTAACGTGCCCGTATTGACCTTTACCACCTGACTGTCTGATGAATTTAGAATCCTGATCCGAATTTCCTAAGATAGTTTCACGATATGCAACCTGAGGTTTACCAACATTAGCATCTACTTTGAATTCTCTTAATAAACGGTCAACAATAATATCAAGGTGAAGTTCACCCATACCCGAGATAATTGTTTGACCTGTTTCCGTATCGGATTTAACTCTGAAAGAAGGATCTTCTTCTGCAAGTTTTTGAAGTGCAATACCCATTTTATCCTGATCAGCTTTTGTTTTAGGTTCAATAGCAACAGATATAACAGGTTCGGGGAATTCCATTTTTTCTAATATGATAGGAGCATTTTCTTCACATAAAGTATCACCTGTTGTTGTATCCTTTAAACCTACCGCCGCACAAATATCACCTGCATATACTTCGGTAATTTCGTTTCTCTGATCGGCATACATTTGTACTAATCTTGAAATACGTTCTTTTTTACCGTTTGTAGCGTTTAGAACATAAGAGCCTGATGTTAATTTACCCGAATATACTCTTAAGAATGTTAAACGACCTACATAAGGGTCTGTCATGATTTTGAAAGCAAGTGCCGCAAAAGGTTCATCTTCTGATGAATGTCTTGCAACTTTAGTTCCGTCTTCTAGTTCTCCTTCTATAGCTTTAACATCCAAAGGAGAAGGCATATAATCAACAACGGCATCTAACAATAATTGAACACCTTTATTTTTGAAAGCTGTACCGCAAGTAACAGGAACAATTTTGTTTTCGCATACTGCTTTTCTTAAAACTTTTTTAAGTTCTTCAACTGTAGGTTCTTCACCTTCCAAGAATTTCATCATTAAGTCATCATCAAATTCAGAGATAGCTTCAACCATAGCTGCCCTGTATTCTTGAGCTTTTTCAAGCATATCGGCAGGAACTTCTTCTTCTCTTATATCAGTACCCAAATCGTTTGTATAAATTTCAGCTTTCATTGTCATAAGGTTAATTAAACCTGTAAACTTGTCTTCTGCACCGATAGGAAGCTGGATTGGAACTGCATTTGCACCTAATCTTGTTTTAATTTGGTCAACAACACGATAGAAGTTTGCACCTGTTCTATCCATTTTATTAACAAATACCATTCTTGGTACTTCATATCTGTTAGCCTGTCTCCAAACTGTTTCTGACTGTGATTGAACACCGCCTACCGCGCAAAATACAGCTACAACACCATCTAATACACGAAGAGAACGTTCAACTTCAATTGTAAAGTCAACGTGCCCGGGGGTATCAATAATGTTGAACTGATGATTTTTCCACATTGCAGTTACTGCTGCGGATTGAATTGTTATACCTCTTTCACGTTCTTGATCCATAAAGTCGGTAACTGCAGCACCATCATGTACTTCACCGATTTTATGAGTTTTACCTGTGTAGAAAAGAATACGTTCTGTGGTAGTTGTTTTACCTGCGTCTATGTGAGCAGCAATACCAAAGTTTCTTACTCTTTCTAATGGAACTTTTCTTGCCATTTCGATTTTTCCTTTATTATTTACTACTTAAATTGAATTATACTAAGCTTACGCCTTTAGTATTAATCTTTACATAAACACAAAATTTTTTAAAGAACTTGCTTCATATTAGTTAAATATTAGGCATAAAAAATTTTCACAATTTAACATAATAAAAATTCGTTATCTTAAAGCCAAAAGTCTTTTATATTCTGAAATTAAAAATTCTTTTGATTTAGGATATTCTATAAAATCCCATGGAAGTTCTTTTTCGGGGGAAAGTTCTTTTAATCCGAATTCATCAGAATCAGGCAGCATGCCCTTATTATAAAAATCTTTATATATTTGTTTAAAAGCGCCAAGATTAGCACCATTTTTATATACCTCAATCAAATAAGGAGTTAATTCTCTTGACCCCCTTGAAAGTATTGCTTGAACATAATCCCATTTTGCACTGGAAAACCTTGCTTTTATTCCCGTTTTAGCAAATTGCTTTTTCAAGTATTCTATTTTTTTTTCAAGAGTCTTTATATCATCTCTTTTAGCAAATTGAAACGGTGTTAAAGCTTTTGGTACAAATGTTGAAAAACTCGGAGTTAAAATAAATTTTTTGTATTTTTTCTTTATTTCGCAGGTAATATTTACAAAGTCATCCAAATCTTCGTATGTTTCAGTGGGAAGTCCTATTATTCCATATATTTTTAGACCGTTAAATCCATGATGTACCATCTTATCAACAACTGACATAACGGCATCTTTTGAAAGATGTTTGTTTATAACTTTTCTTAATCTTTCACTTCCTGCTTCTATTGCGATAGTAGCAGTTTTTTGACCGCATTTTCGAAGCATCTCAAGTGTAGTATCCGAAACATAATCGGCTCTTAATGATGAAACAGATACTTCAAGCTCTTTACCTTCCTCAACTTTATTAATAATATATCTGCAAATATCATCAATTCTAGGATGAGCGCATATTAAAGCCCCGAGAAGTGCTATTTTATTTGTATATTTCATAGCTTCATCTATTTTTTCAATAATTTTTTCATAATTACAAAATCTTACGGGATTATTAATATATGATGTCAAACAAAAGCCGCAGCTCTGAGGACAACCACGTTCTATTTCAATTATATATGTATCTTTGAAAAAACTTTTGTCACTTAAAATAGGGGTTGTTATGCATTCTGACAAAGGAGCCGAAACTTTTTTCACCCGTTTTTTTAAAGATGGGATATAAACTCCTTCTATTTTGGATAATAATTTTAACTTTTCCTGTTTTGTTTTATTAATATTATTTTTTAAAACCTCAAAAATTTCTTTAATATTCGGTTCCGCATCTCCAATCATAATAAAATCAAAAAACTCGCAAAACGGCTCAGGGTTTGCACTCAAAACAGGGCCTCCTCCGTATATTAACGGGTGATTTTCATTTCTGTCTTTTGCTAAAAACGGAATATTATATTTTTCCAGGATATTTAAAATCCCAATATAATCAAGTTCAAATGAGAATGAAAAAGATAAAACATCTACATCTAAAGCACTCAGATGAGTTTGCTCAGTATCTGTAAAAATTCTCTCGGCAAATATTCCGTCTATACTGTCAATATATCGAAAAACTGTTAAATACCCAAGAGCCGACATCCCGAAATTATATACAGCCGGGAATGCACACCATACTTTGAGTTTTGTTTGTCCGGTTTTATTTGTTCTGTATAAACATACTTCAGACATTATTTATCTTCTTCTTTAATCTTATAATTAATTGTTTTTAAATATAATTCGTCAAACAAAGTTAAAAGCATAGCAGCAATTGCAGGAGAAAGAATCACGCCCCAAACTCCCATAAATTGTGCTGCAATCAAAAAAGAAAATATTATTATCAAAGGGTGCAAATTTAAAAACTTACCAAATACTAATGGTCTTACAAAATTATTTGATAAATATTGAGCGGCAAGATAAACAACTGCAGTAAGAACAACAATTACCCAGCCTTTTTGCAATGCGCATATAATTCCGAGTACAAATGCTATTGTAGGACCTACTATAGGAACTATATCAAATAACCCGGCAATTAAGCCTAACAATACTGCATAAGGTACTCTTAATATTAATAAACCGATAGCTGTAAATATAGCAACAGTAGACATCGAAAGAATTTGTGCTATTACATATCCGCCAACTTTTTGTTCAATACATTCATAAACTTCTTTTGCTCTTACTTTCATTCTGGGTGGGAACATTATTAATATAGAATTTCTTATAAGATTTTTTTCATTAATCATATAAAATACAATAATACCCATTGTTAAAGTTATTGTAAGAGTTTCCATTAAAGCTTTAGTTATATCTATTGACTTATTAACCAACCCTGAAGCCATCTGCGATGATTGCCCCGTTATTGATTCTATATTTATATATTCCAAAAGTGTTTTACCCATTATTGTTTTGTTTGATAAATAATCCATAGTATTATTTATAAATCCGGGTATATTATTAACAAGCTGGTGAATTTCCTGATAAGAAATACTTATTATAGGTATTAAAAACAATATAATTACTAATATTGTACTCAAAATAACTATAGTTGAAGCTAAACTTCTTGAAATATATTTGTAACTGCTAAGCTTATCAACGGCAGGATTAAGAGCACATGCAAGAACAAATGAACCAAAAGCTAATAGTGCAACATTATCTATTTGCACGATAAACCATATTAAAAATATTATCATTATGGTAAAAAGTATGTTTTTTACATTCAATTTGTTATTATTCCAAAACATTTACTCTTCTCCTTATTTTGCTCAATTATATCATGCTTAAAAAATAATGTAATTAAATGAAAGTTCAATCAATCAGTTAATTTGAAAATTTGTAAATAAAATGTTATAATCTACTCATAATAAAAGGAGTTAGATATGAAAAACAATTGGAAAATACTTACAATTTCTTTATTAACTTTTACTTTAGGATTAACAGCGGGTAATTATGCTATTTCTGATGTTCCGTCAGACTATAAAGTTGCGGTTGTTGATGTACAGAAAATTATTTCTTCATCTTCGCAAGTTAAAGCTCTAAAAGAAGAACAAAAGAAAAAGAGTCAGGATTTGGCAAAATTTGTTGAGAACGCAAAAGTTTCTCTTGATAAAGAAAAAGATGAAGCAAAAAAGAAATCTTTGGAAGAAAAATATAATAAAGAATTCCAAACAAAAAGATCATCAATTGCTAAAAATTATGAAACTAAATTGCTTGAAATTGATAAAAATATTACCAATATTATTAACGCAAATGCAAAAACAAACGGTTATAATTTAGTTCTTGCAAAAGGAGTAGTATTATCAGGCGGTATTGATATTACCGATGAAATTGCAAAACAGGTTAAATAGTTTAAATGAATATTAAAAAGAGACGGATAAATAAATTTATCCGTCTCTTTCTCTTAAATTGTCCGAACAAAATTTCACGATAAGACACGAAGTGTTGTGAGTGAAATTTTGATACAAAACGAACAGCAGAACCGAAGGTGATGCTTGTGAGCTTGTATCCGACGCAGCGTAGCTGCTAGGTGAGTGGCGCCTTGAAAAGCGGATTGCGAGCAGAGGCTGAAGGGCAGGGATGATGAAGCCCTGACCGTAATGCCGTTTAACGCGAGCAACCAAGAAGGTGAGCCTCATCTTTTCGGCGACGATGAGTCGGCGAAAAGCGGATTACCGGCAGAGTGCGTAGGCTTGGCTGCGACAGCAGACAACCGTAGGCACGTTTATCGCCGGTAACCAAGAAGTGCGGGCGACACTAGATTTAATTATGCGTTATAATTAAATCCATCAGCCTCTATTGTTGTCATTGCACCGTCTTTAGAACGTAAAATATTGGCAAAATAATCTAATTTATTTGTTAATTCAGAATTATTACCGTTTTGTTTTGCTTTTAGTGCTTTACTTAAAGCATCAGGCAAATTTAAACCTTTACCTTGCGAAAGATTTATATGGTATTGACGTTCATAATCCTGAGGTGCTCTATATGACCAGTTATCTTCAGTTGTATTAGGAGTATTTATTCTTCTTCTTTCACCTAAAATATCAGGCAATGTTGCAAACTGATTTTTTGTCGTAAACAATTCAGCGAATATTGCATCAGATAATTTTTTTGGAGAAGCCTTAAGTTCACGTTCAGAAAGATGTAAATCTTTAGCTAAATATTTTGCTCTTGGCTGTGCAGTTTCCGATTGTTCTATAAGACTGTCATCATCATGAGTTCCGGGGCCTATTATGTAATCACCCGGTTTCATATTTTGATACTTGCTTTCTCCTTTGGCTTCATAATATTTTACACGTCCCCAGTCTTCTTTTCCATATCTTGTAATATGAATCAACGGAGTTTTTGTTCCTTTTATTGAATCCAAAGAATCCCAGGAATTACCACCCAATAATTCGAGTAACACCTTATCATGAGAAACTTTATTTTTATCTGCAGCCTTTAATATTATATCTTTGATTATATGTTGTCCATTTTTAGCAACTTTTGGTTGTTTGGCGAGTTTTTTACCCAGTTTATTTCCGTTATTATCAAATACAGCTTCGCCTTTATTTGTTAAGGGTTCACAAATCATAGGATGTATTAACTGCCATGCCGCATCAATTCTCACGCCGTCATATCGTTTAAAGAATAAATCAAATTTATTATATAATAATTCACCGGCATCTCCATCGATTTTTGAAAAATCAATAGCGGGTGACCAGCATGAATATTTGCCGTCGCCTATATCACATCCAAACTCATGCGTAGGGTGAAATGCCGATTTATGTGCCCATAAATCTTTTTGAGAAAATCCTATTTGACAATCACCGTATATATCAATTCCTTGATTGTTAAAGTTTGCTTTTGCTTCTTTTTGTTGTTTATCCGCAATAAACTGAACAAACTCTTCAAAATCTACTACATTATGACCATCTGCATCAACAACTTCTTTTAATTGACTAATACGTTCTTTATCGCCCTTTTTTGTTTCAAAAACATTTTGGTCTCTAACTGGCCAAGTTTTCATATCTTCCGAGCCGTTTACTTCTGCAGCAGCTTCAAACAGGGCATCTTTTTCCAGCCAGTATGTGTTTTCTTTTTTAAATTTTTCAAATTCTTTTTTTAAAGGATGTTTTTTATCAAGTGTTTCAAATCTTGTATATGCTGTTTTTAGCATAGCTTTTTGGCCGTCTTGTGAAAACACATTATCATAATCAACATTATTTAATTTTTTTGCTCTTGTCATATATGGAGATTGCAAATCATCGTATGTTAATAAATTACCGTATTCATCAGAGGAAAGTTTATTTAAATCTATAAGGTGCATGCCTAAAGAAAAACCTGTTCCGGAATATGGTGAACGAACAAAATTTGAAATTTCACCCTGAGGCTGCAATTGTATTGCATTTATTCCGCACATTGTCTTTAAAAAAGCTGCCATTTCTTGTGCATTATAAGAAAAGCTGGTTCCTATTCCCGTATCATTGCCTTTTGCAGGCACACTAAAATCAAAAATTGTAGCACTTGTTTTATCAATACCCAGTTGATTTTTTGCCTCATTCACAACATTTTTATATTCTTCTTTTTCGCTTGAAGATAAAGCTCTGCCAAAAGCCACCTTTGACTGCACATTCATAATTTTCATACACACATACTCCTAAATAAGACCTATTATTATAATAATCGTAAAAAAAAATTTTGCTATATTTTTATTAAAAAATTTTTCTTTTTTTCATTTTTTCACACTTTGCATTATGATAATATCATAAGGAGGTTTTCATGTATACAAAAACTCCAAAAAATATATTCTGTCATACTCTTGTTGAAACAGGCAGACAGATTAAAGTTTATAATTTGAAAAGTTTTGCTAAGCATGGCTTTGATATTACTCCTGAGCAATTTCTTATTTTGAGTATTCTTGATGATGATTCAAATCTCCATCAAATGCAATTGTGTGGTCTTTTATATAAAGATCGTTCTAATATGGCACGACTCATTAAAGTACTTGAAGAAAAAGGTTTAATTAATAAATTGCCAAGTGTAGATAAAAGACTTGTTAATAAAATTCAAATTACCGAAAAGGGTAAGGAAATTAAAGATTTAATTACTCCTTTTATACAAGAATCAAGAAAAAAGTGCCTTGACGGAATCTCTGATAATGATTTAAATTTCTGCATTAGTATACTTCTAAAAATCCAAAATAATTTAACCAAATAACATACTCTAGTTTCAACAAACATTTTAGCACTTGTGTTTTTCCCTCCCCACCCTCACACACACCAATTTAATCCATACAAAACTTAAAAATAGAATAATTTTATTCTGTGGAGCTACATATTATTTCATCGTAAAATTAAATTACAAAAAACAATAATCCAGCGGTAAGAGATTTGAATTCATTATTTAAAAATACAAATTTTTAGTCTTAATGCATTCACAAAGCATATTCAGATAAACATAAAGCATTGACATTCTACATAAAATTCTCTTTTTTCTCTTTTTTCTCTTTTTTCTGCTATTTCTTCTCTATTTTTTTCTTCTTCAATATCATCTTCAAAATTATCATCATACTTAACCATAGCCAAATACCAATAAGAATCCTCAGCCCTGCCTTTCATAGAAACATTGTATTTTGGCTGTAATTGAAGTTTTGGTAGTGAAGAATTTATATGAGTTATTTGCTCTAAAATATTTGGTAAAATTTGTATTTTCATTTTTAATTCTTTTTTGTACTTTCACATATGCTTTAAAAACAAACAATATGTTTTTTTTAATAAAAAAATATTGACTGTTTTACATATATTAATATTTATCCTTTTTTTTACCCCCCCCCTTAACCAAAAATAACAGTATTCTAAAACAAACTACATGTTAAACATGTAGTTTGTTTCTACGGTTATAAGCCACAATTATCTGCTTAGCTCTAAAGAGCCTCCCCTTTATTACTCCCCCTATTATGTCATCCTTGTATATGTTACATTATTCGATGACAAAAATTGAATTTCTAATATTTCAAAAATATTAAATAAAAATTCTTTATTGGTAAGATTCTGAACAGTGCGAAAAATTAACTGATATGGATAAATTAATTTTTCTGCACTTTCAGAATGACAATATGAGTTTTTCTTTTTGTCACTGAATTGTGTAACATATAATTATCTTGCCGTCATCCTGAAAGCGGATTTTCCGACCGCAGCGGCGGGTTTTTAACTGGCTCTGCCGGTTCAGGTTGACGGAGGGGAGTGCTTCTTTTTACAGTAATATATGTCATCCTGAGGAGCGAAGCGAGCTCAGGATCTTACCGGCATGGAATGATAACATGAAACTATGAATATCAAATTTTATGGAATTACTGTGTAATTCCCTATTGGTAAGATCCTGAACAAGTCAAAATCTACGCAATAAATTGCTTGATTTTTAGACTTTTCAGGATGACATCATGAGTTTATATATGCTAAGTTTTTGAGACAATAATTTACTCTTTTGTTCTCATTATAAAAACAAATTCTGTCATCGAATTACGTAACACATACATAAACACACCTCTAAAGCTTTCAAGAAGTGACCTACATAGCATGTGGTTTATTTTCATTTCATTACAACAAAAAGACCCGAATTTTATAATTCGAGTCTTTTTGTTAATAATATAAAAACTAATTCATAGCTTTTTCAACGGCAACCGCAACTGCAACAGTAGCACCTACCATCGGGTTATTACCCATACCGATTACACCCATCATTTCAACATGGGCCGGGACTGATGAAGAACCTGCAAATTGTGCATCACCATGCATTCTTCCCATAGTATCTGTCATACCGTATGAAGCAGGACCTGCAGCAACGTTATCCGGGTGAAGTGTTCTTCCTGTACCGCCGCCTGATGCTACAGAGAAATATTTTCTTCCGTTTTCCCAGCACCATTTTTTATAAGTTCCTGCAACAGGATGTTGAAATCTTGTCGGGTTAGTTGAGTTACCTGTAATAGAAACATCAACACCTTCTTTTATCATAATCGCAACACCTTCTGAAACATCATCAGCACCATAGCATTTTACTTTTGCTCTTTCGCCTTCAGAGAATGGTGTTTCTTTTTTAACTTTTAATTCACCTGTTTTATAATCATATTCAGTTTCAACGGCTGTAAAACCGTTAATTCTTGAAATAATATAAGCGGCATCTTTACCTAAACCGTTTAATATAACTCTTAAAGGTTCTTTTCTTACTTTATTTGCATTTCTTGCAATACCGATAGCGCCTTCAGCTGCGGCAAAAGATTCATGACCGGCCAAGAAACAGAAACATTTTGTTTCTTCTCTTAAAAGCATAGCGCCTAAATTACCGTGGCCCAAGCCTACTTTTCTTGTATCACCTACAGAGCCGGGGACAGCAAAAGCCTGCAGGCCTAAACCTATAGCTTCAGCTGCATCTGCAGCATTCTTTATACCTTTTTTTATTGCAATAGCACAGCCTAATGTATAAGCCCAAGATGCATTATCAAATGCAATCGGCTGTATGCCTTTTACTATTTCATCAACATTTATACCTTTTGACAAACATAACTCGTTAGCTTCTTCCAATGATTTAAAACCGTATTCTTTAAGAACTTTATCTAACGTTTTTTGACGTCTGTCCTGTCCTTCAAATTTTACCATAGTTTATTTCCCTTATTCTTAATAATTCTACCTATAATTATTGTTTGCGAGGATCAATTGTTTTAACCGCATCATTAAATCTGCCATAAGTTCCTATATTTTTTTCATAAGCTTCTTTAGGATCTTTACCGGCCTTTATGGCATCCATAACTTTTCCGAGGTTTACGAATTTGTATCCGATTACTTCATCATTTTTATCTAAACCGAGTTCAAGAATATAACCTTCAGCCAATTCTAAATATCTTACCCCTTTTTGTTTTGTAGAATGAATTGTACCAACTTGAGAACGAAGCCCTTTTCCTAAGTCTTCCAATCCGGCACCTATCGGGAGTCCGCCTTCCGAAAAAGCAGTTTGAGTTCTTCCGTATACAATTTGAAGGAATAATTCTCTCATCGCAACGTTTATAGCATCACAAACCAAATCGGTATTTAAAGCTTCAAGTATGGTTTTACCGGGAAGTATCTCACCTGCCATTGCTGCAGAGTGTGTCATGCCTGAACATCCTAATGTTTCCACAAGTGCTTCTTGAATTACACCGTCTTTTACGTTTAATGTTAATTTGCAAGTACCTTGCTGCGGGGCACAACAGCCGCAGCCATGTGTTAAACCCGAAATATCTTTAATTTCTTTACATTTTGTCCATTCACCTTCTTGAGGGATTGGAGCAGGCACACCTTTTACGCCTCTTCTTACACAACACTGATTGTCAATTTCATGTGTAGTTTGCATATTACTCATCAGACCTCCTGTTTCTTAATATATATTTCGTTATATTATACTTATAACAAATATGCCTGCTACAATTATATTGTAAACAAAAAGAATTGTGTATAGAGAGTTTTAATTTATTTATACATTTATCAATCTTGCCTTAATGGCTTTTATTACAGCTTCTGTTCTGTCTGTTGATGATAACTTTGAAAATATATTATGTATGTGTACTTTTACTGTATGAACACTTATATTCATATTTTGTGCAATTTCTTTATTCTGTTTTCCCTGAGATAAACACTTAAGAATTTCAACTTCTCTTTTTGTTATTGCCATATTTTCTGAAATTTCGCTTATTGTTATATTTTCGAGTTCATGCAATTTTTCTTTCAAATAATGAAGATTAACAGTTATTTCAATCAAACTTGTGTTTTTATTTTTATTATCAGTTACATTCAAGGCAACATCATCCTTAGATATTTTAAAATATGGCATAATTCATTCCTCCTGCTGATTATTCTTTATTCCATGTTTTTCTCCTTTTTAAGTATACTATATTAATATATAGTTTAAGCTAACATATTTTCCTATTTAAAATGTTTTATATAAAATATAAAAAATTAAATGCTTATGGTTACTCTTGAACCTTCTTTATGGTAATTACCACCACCGCAAATAGTTTCTATTACTCTTAAAAGAAACTCTCTAGGGGCTTCCATCTGATTTATTAAAAATTCCTGATTACCTAAATGCCTTATTTTTATAATTGCTTTGTTAGATTTATCTGCAGGTACATATAAAGAGGCAACTTCCAAATCTAAAAGTTTTTGCTCAATCTCATCATTATAACCATGCATTAACTCGGGCAAAGTACCTTTTATTGCTATTATTCTGCCCGTAAACAAAGGAACATCTTTCTCTCTGTGAAGTGCTTTTGGCTTATCCTTCATATTCGTAAAAAATGTAATTGAATGCCATAAAATATTTAAAAGCGCAATGTGCCTGTTTTTATCATATTCATAATATATATTTTCTGAAGGAATGCCGCGGGCAGTAAAAGATTGTCTTAAATATTCCACGGTAACGTCCATATTCCTTAGCATTTGTTCATATAATATTGCGGTATTAGCGTTGGATTGCTGATATTCAAGAAATTGCTTATACATATGACTTGATACAAGACTCATCCTCTCTTGTATAACAGACGATTTTCTTGTTGTCGTTTCTAAATCATCAAAATTACCGCTCAAATAATACCTTCCTTTTCCGATTCTTATTTTAGTTGAAAATAAACTATTTTAAAACTATTTTAATCCTTTTTATTACAAAAACGAATACTTAATTTACATTATTTTTTATCAAATAAAAATTGCACCCTTGAGGGGAATGCAAAAATCTGTATGATAATTTATTCTTTTTAAAAAGGAGTTATTTATGAGAAGTACAAAAAAATCTTTATTAAATATTTTAAACAAAAATTGTACTAAAAAGGTACGTGTTTGTACAATAAAATTCTGTGCTACAGGATGTTTGGACGAATCTTATGATGATGATGATATTATATGCCTTGAAAATGTTGAAATGTACTTTTCGGATGGCGCGCATGAAATTCAACACCGTGACAGCATATGTATTTGCGACAACAACATTATTGCTTTTGAAGCATTAAAAGACTAAAAAAAAATACCGCAAAACGGTATTTTATCAACTATCTACTTTTTCTACTCTACAAAATCACTCTTGATATCGGGCTGTTCATTAAAATTAAATATAAAATGAGAATATCTCTCCATTCTTAACTTAAACCAAACAAGCATGGTTTCTGAGCCGTATATTTTTATTGTCCTCATTCTGTCAAAATTTTTGTTGCTTCGATTATAAGATTCGTCAATATAAGTTTGGCATTTGCAATTTAACTCTTCTACAAGTTCATATAGAGTCTTTAACCATGCCGGCTGAACGTGTAAATCATTAACTTTGTACTCTAGAATCATAACTTTCCTGACGTTTCTTATTTTTTAGTTTTATCTCGCACAACTATTATTATATATGCCTGTTTATTTAATTTTTTAAACATGTTTTTTATTTTTATTTTTTATTAAATATAAATTTATAAAATATAAAATTAGTGAAAATCTTACATACTTGCTTTTTTCAAAAAGATTTTATGTTATATATTTTTGTGAAGATATATTACAAATTTAAAAAATTGTTAATTAAATATGTCATTTTATACTTAGAAAATATTTATACATTTTTTGAGTTAGATTTTAATATTTATACATTAGACTTGTGATTTCTTCAATTATCAGGTCGTCCCGGAATCGGAACAGCATGCGCTGCTGTAATCGCAATTGACGGCTGGCGAATAAAAGATGACTATCCATGGTAATTTGTACTAAGTGTATATGTTACGTAATTTTATGACAGAATTTGTTTTATGATGAGAACAAATAAGTAAATTATCATTTTAAAAACATATTTTAGCATATATAAACTCATGATGTCATCCTTGTATATGTTAAGTAATTCGATGACAGAATTAAAGTTCTAATATGTCGAAAATATATATTATAAATTAAATAAAAAATAAAATTTGACAGCATATATTTCTTT
>CALUTD010000006.1 GCA_944323625.1 Candidatus Gastranaerophilales bacterium | reverse complement strand
CGAGCCCGAAGAGGCGAAAATCGGTCGAAGCGCAAGAAACCGTAAGGTTTCTGAAAGCGGAGATACAAGATTGAGCCATGAGGGAAATCCAAGAAGCGGATTTCCCGTAGGGCGGAGTCACGCGGAAGCGTGCGAGCCCGAAGAGGCGAAAATCGGTCGAAGCGCAAGAAACCGTAAGGTTTCTGAAAGCGGAGATACAAGATTGAGCCATGAGGGAAATCCAAGAAGCAACCCGAAGGGTGTAAGTAACTTTTGGTTACAAAACGAATAGTATTAAAAAAGTAGGTTTTGGTAATCTTTGATTACCGAAACAAATACATTATTGATGCGGTAAATCAATGATTTACCGCATCCTACTAACTTTAATCTGTTTTAACATTAATTGTCAATCAATTAACAGGAAGTACTACCCCCCCCCGTCAACCTGAACTTGTTTCAGGTTCTTACCAATATGAAAATACAACATAAAACTACAAATATAAAACCTAGAAAAATCCATGTGTAATTCTCAGTTGGTAAGATTCTGAACAAGTCAAAATCTACGCAATAAATTGCTCGATTTTTAGACTTTTCAGAATGACGGAAAATAATTGTGCATATTACGTAATTTAGTAATAAAAATGTCATCCCAAGAAGCGGATTACCGGCAGAGTGCGTAGGCTTTGCTGCGACAGCAGACAAGCGTAGGCACGTTTATGCGGGAATGAGTTGCTAAGCAACTCCCGCTCCCGCAGCCGGTAACCAAGAAATGTGGGCGACACTGGATTAAATGATTTTGATGAATCAATGAAAAATGTTGCCCGGTCATAAGAAATATTAATAGGAGTTAAAAAAGACACAAAAAGATAATATTGATAATATGAATAAAGAATTAGACTCGTAAAATGTTATTCATATAAACTTGATATTAAAAATTGTGCATAGTATTATTTAACTATAAAACTTTTGGAGGGATCTATGAACCAAATTATAAAAATAGCCTGGGACTTAAATGAAAATACTGAAAATAGATATCAACTTGTATATGAAATTGCAGAACTTGCAAAAAAACTTGTTGATGAGAATCAATTAAAAAAAGTTAGAGAAGAATATAGCTTTGATGACGTTCCTTTTGATACTTCAATTAAAAAAGAAAATCCTGTTGAACATGCCATTATGGTAAAGGCTTCTGAATGTGATGATTCGGGTTTAGTCGGTTAAAATTTTTAAAATTGCCTGAAATTCGGATATAATGGATTAAATAAGAAAAAGCTCCTTAATATAATTAAGGAGCTTTTTTGTAAATTTATGTAAAATAACATTTAAAATACAAAATTTATGACCTCGAAAAATACTTTTTAATAATACAAGCGAGGAATAAATAAATGGCTGATAATGTATGGGCAAAAATAGTCATATTATCGGTTTTGTGTAATTTTACATTAACGGGGCAAAAAGTTTTATCTGCCGATAATATTGAAAACGAAAGATTAAACAATAATGAACAAATTGAAGACATTCAGGGAAACTTTACAAAAAAAAGTGTTAAAACAACAACTTCAAGTGCAGCCGGCGGTGGAATTTATAATAATACAAAAGGAGTTATTAATAAATTAATCGGTGTATTTACTAATAATCATTCCGAATCAACAAAATATCGTTCTTATGGCGGAGCAATATTTAATTTTGGAGAAATTAAAAGTATAGAGGGTTCCTTCTATAACAACTACACAACCGCTTATGAATACGGGCAAGGCGGAGCTATAAATAATAATAAAGGAATTATAGGCAATATTACTGCTGATTTTATTAATAACTACGCAATATCTGAGAATCAAACAGCCTCAGGAGGGGCAATTATTAATTTTTCCCAAATTGGTGATATAGAAGGAATTTTTGAAGGCAATTATGCATATTCTCCAAATGGACATGCTTCAGGTGGCGCACTGGCAAATGTAGACGGAAATGTTGATGTTACATCGGAAAACAGTATAATGGGGAATATTATGGGCCGTTTTTCAAATAACTATGCTAAAACCGATAATGGTCTTGCTTTTGGAGGCGCCATAATAAATGAACAAACAGATACTATAGGAAATATAAAAGCTGATTTTGATAATAATTATGTAATTTCAGGCGGCAAACAGGGGTTTGGCGGAGCTATTCTTAATACCGGTAAAATAGGTGACATAACTAGTAATTTTACAAATAATTATGCAATATCTGAAAATTATGCACAAGGCGGCGCTATAAATCAAAATGACGGAATAATAGGTAATATAACCGGTAATTTTATAAGCAATTATGTTATTGCGAACAAAGAAACAGCAGCGGGCGGAGCAATAATTAACCATGCAGAAATAGGAAATATAACAGGATTTTTTAGCGGAAACTATGCAATTTCTGAAAGCGGAAAATCTTATGGCGGTGCCATTTTAAATAATTCTACAATCGGAAGTATTGACGAATATGGGAACTTGGGTATTATTAATTCAAGTTTTATAAACAATTATGCAAAGTCCGGTATATCAGAGGCTTATGGCGGTGCAATTTACACAAGCAGTGATTTAAATATTATTGCAGACGGTGCCGAATCAATATTTTCAGGCAATTATACGGATAATAACGGTAAAATAGATTATAATGCCATTTATGTAAAAGATGGCACTTTAAATCTTATTTCCAAAAATACAGGAACGATTAAATTTGATGATACAATTGCAGGTGATGCAGACTATAATTTAAATTTAACGGGGGATGAAGATTCTCAAATAATATTTAATAACGATGTAATTAATGCGAATATAACTTTAGATAAAACTAATATATTTTTAGGGCGTGATGATGTATTTAATTCCGGTAAAGGACTCTCTTTAAATTCAGGCTATATATCAATGATGAATAATCAAACAGGTGTAATGCATTTACCTAAAATTAATATAAACGGCAGAATAAATATGGCTGTTGATGTAGATTTGGCAAATAAACAAATGGACAGATTGATTTCAGACAGCTATACGTTGAATGGTTTATCATTAATAGATGTTGTAAAACTTCAACTATTGTCTGATGCAACGGAAGAACGTACGGAGATACTTTTTGCGGATAGACAGATAGCAAATATAGTTGAATATACAGGGGCAAAACAGACAGCATATTCACCGATATACAAGTATGATACATATTATGAAGTAAATCCGGAAACCAAACTCGGAAACTTTATATTTGTAAGAGGCAACGGCAGCAGCAGTAGTGATTATAATCCGTCAGTACTTGCAACTGCAACTGCAGCTCAAGTCGGTGCATATGCCACTCAAAACGAAACATTTAATAATATGTTCCAGCATGTTGAAGAATATATGAATATTCCGCAACTTGACCGTATTGTAATGAAAAACAAAAATAAATATGCAAAATCCGCTGACAATATTTATGGAGTATTTTCGCCTTTAATGACTCCTTCAGACTCTTCAAGCGTATGGATAAAACCTTATGCAACATTTGAAAATGTTCCTTTAAAGAATGGGCCAAAAGTATCTAATATTAACTATGGAACTTTAATAGGTTTTGATACTCCAATTGAAGAAATTTCGGAAGGCTTTGACAGAGTGTTTACTGTTTTTGCCGGATATAACGGTTCAAGCCAAAGATACTCCGGTATAGATTCATACCAAAACGGTGCATTGTTGGGCGGTACTGTAACTTTATATAAAAATAACTTCTTTAATGCAACCTCATTATTTTTAGGTTCATCGGTCGGCACACATTCAGGCATGTATGGAAATGAAAATTTTACTTCAATTATGGCAGGCGGCGGAAACAAAATGGGATATAATTTTGAAGTCCTTGACAATAAAGTTATTATACAGCCTTCATTACAAGCAACATATAATTTCATAAAAACATTTGATTACACAAATGCAGCAGGAGTAAGAATAAATTCAGACCCGTTTAATGCACTTCAAGTTATGCCGGGTATAAAAATAATAGGTAACACGGAATCAGGATGGGCGCCTTATGTTGCAGTCAATATGGTGTGGAATATTATTGAAGATTCCGATGTTAAAGCAAATGATGTTAAACTTCCTGATATGAAAGTAAAACCTTATGTACAATATGGGGTTGGCGTTCAGAAAAGATTGAAAGATAAATTTATGGCGTATTTTCAAGCAATGATTAATAATGGCGGCCGAAACGGTGTTTCTTTAACCTTTGGCTGCAGATGGGCATTAGGAAATGAAAATTTATAATAAAAAAAACTCCTTAATTAAATTAAGGAGTTTTTAACCTAAAATCCGATTAAGCCATTAGTTTATTAATAGCTTTTGTTAATCTTGATTTTTTTCTTGAAGCTGTATTTTTGTGCAAAATACCTTTTGAAACCGCTTTATCACAAAGTTTATAAGCTTGAGATAATGCATTTTTAATTGCTTCTTGGTCTTGTTCTTTGGCTTTTGCTAAAGTAAGAGTATTTTTAACAGCGGTTTTAATAGCAGATTTAAATGCCATATTTCTTTGATGATTTCTTTCCGCTACTAATATTCTTTTTTTAGCCGATTTAATATTTGCCATTGTTGGGTTCCTTTCTAATATCAGATTTATTACTTAAAATCTGCTTAGAGGATTAGTGAGTATCCATATTATATATCAAAAATAATAATGTAAATAAAAATTATTAAAATATTTTAAAATTTATAAATAAGTGGCAAAAAAAATTTATTACGTGCGTTAAACTTCAACGGAAAAGAAAATATAACACTTTAATAAACAGATGAAAATAAATAATCTTCAACCGAATATTAATAATAAGAATAATAAAAACATAAGCAGTAAAGGTGCAAGGGGAGTACTGCGAACACTTGCTAATCCTGATTCTCTTGCTTCGACAATTGTACTTGAATCATTTGTAACCGGAGGAAGATCAATAAACGCTTATAAAAGAGGCGGTTTTCATGAATTTAGAGAAAGATTTACAGATGATGTTGTTTCTGCTGTTTTTTGGATGAAAGGTGTAGATATATTCAATAAAATCGGTGATAAATTCGGCAAACATATTCTTAAACTTCCGACAACAGATTTTGATGTAGGAAAAGATGCTTTGAGAACTCCTTTTAATAATGTTATTGCTGCACAAAGCAAAAATCTCTCCCCTGATAAATTAAAAAGCTTTGAAAAGAAAATGGCAGCATTCAAATTTACGAAAATTATAATGTCAACCCTGCTTGCAACAGGATTTGTAGGTTTTGCGCTTCCAAAAATAAATCAGTTTGTTACATCAAAACTAATGGGCAAAAAAGAGCCCGGACAAGAGCAACAAAAAGAAAATTTGGATTCATTATTTGTTAAAAAGTATTCGCTTGAAGAATTTAATAAAAATATAGCGCAAAAAGCAAAAGAAAAACCTGCATTTAAGGGGGTATCCGCTTCAGGTTTAATGACTACTGTTGCAAATTGTTTAGAAAATAATAAAATAGCTAAAATGCTTACGTGTGATGCCGGAATCCTTTCAGGGCGTGTCATTACAGCAAGAAATCCTGATGAAGGCGCCGAATATTTATTTAGAGATGCTTCTTCAAGCTTCTTCTATTTTGCCAGTACTCCTTTAACATATATGCTGCTTCAAAAAGTAAGTAAAAGTAAAAATTTAACAAGTATTGACCCTGTTACTGCAAAACAAATTCATAAAGTATTAAAAGCTCAGGTTAAGAAGTCACCAAAAAATACTATGCCTGTTAAAGAATTTGCACAAAAAACTATTGGCTGTCTTGATGATTCTGCAAAAGAAATTATTTCAAAAATTCCGTTTAAATCTGATGTGATTTCATTATCGGAACTTAAAAAATACATACCTGAAAAACTAATAAATAAAGCTGCGGAAATGTCTAAATTACAGCCAAAACAAGCACAAATCGGCGAAGTATTAACAAAACAACAAGTACAGGACGTATTTAAAAATGGCGCACTTACAACTTCTGATTTTATGTTTGATATTTATAAGAATAAATTCGGTTCAAATCTTACAAATGAGTACAAATTTATTCCGATGAAGAAAATAACAGGCTTTAGGGATAATATTGATAACTATGTTCAAAGCATAATTGATGCTGCAAATAAATCTAACAACGGATTAGTTGATAAAAAACTTTTAAATAAAATTAACAGAAAAAGCTTTTTAATGTCTGCAGGTTTTAGGACATTTGCAATAGGAGTATCTGCATTCGCTCTTGGGTTTGCTATACCAAAATTACAATATATACTTACAGAAAAAAGAACAGGTAAAAAAGGAGCCCCCGGTCTCAGACAGTATAATTCCGAAAATAAATAAAAAACAAATAAACAGGCTGCATAATTTTTTATGCAGCCATTTACTAAGAAAGGAGTTGTTATTATATTTACCCTGATATATTTTGAATTTTTTCAGACATGCCATCCATATCGTCTTTTAACATCTGTTTAACAACGTCGTTTTGAGCATCAAGCATCTTAACTACTGTTTCAATATTTTTAACTTTGTTTTGAAGAATTGTATCCGCATTATTTAATATACTGCTTGAAACTTTTTGATAAGCTGCTAAAGGTGCACTTGAAATACCTTGAAGCAAGTTACCTACAAGAGTTGTGCCAAGTCCAAAAGAATCTAAATAAGGAGACATAGCTTGTAATATACCGCCAAATCCTGAAACAATACCGGCTGCGGGGAGTAAGAAACTGTCACCAAAGCCAAAACCTGAAGCCAAGCCTGCAGTATAAGTCAATGCATTTACACCTGCAGAGCCTGCAATTTCTGAAGCGGAGGTCAAAGAAGAAGCACCGCCGGTTAAGTATCCTTCATCACCGGAAGTTCCAAATCCTTGAACAATAGAACTTGCCCCACCTGTAAAGCCTGAATATTGAGATAGTGAACCTATACCAAAAGCAGAGGTAGAACTGCTTGTTGTATTTGATGCAGACCAGTAAGAAGTCCCCGGAATATTGAGTGCAGTACCGCCGCCCATTGTTGACATAAATGAACTGGGAGCTATCATACTTGCGAGTTTCCATAAGAAACTGCCTGCAGTACCAAAACCTGCACCGTCGGTTGATGTACCACTAACCGTTATATCTCTTAACAAGTCATAAGTTTCAAATAACATGGCCTTTGCATCACTGCTCAATGAGCCGTATTTGTTTGATATTACCAAATAACTGTCATTTTTATAACTCATTTTCTTACTATCCTTTTATGTGTTTATTTGTGTTTACTTTTATCTATTCTAAAGTGCCGCCGTTTATATGCGGCACTGATTTTTTTGTTTATGCGAAAGTCTTGAATGTGTTTTCAATATTTTCATCAAGAACTTTTTTAACAGCTTCTAACTCTGTTTGGAGTGTGTTTTGTTCTGTATCAATTTGATTCAATCTTAATTCAAGAATTTTATCTTCCTGCTGTAAAGATTCGGTTTGAGCATTTAAATCGGCGACCATTTTGTCGTATTCATCTCTGCTCATTGTGTAATCTCTTAATGCTGCATCGTAACCTTCGGTATCATAAGTTCTTGTAGCATCAACTTCGGATGTAAAACTTATGGTTTCACCGGTTGCAGGATCAACTGCCCCTGTAATACCTGACATTCTGTTATTTGCGTCAAATGTCACGGTTGCGCTTGGGAATGCAACATTTTCCGTTACTTCTTTGTTTGTACTTATGTATGAAGAGAAAGAACCTAATGCTTCTACTTGGCTTGCCGGAATATAGTGAGTCAGACCGTCACTATCCTGATAATAATAAAATTTTTCATCCTCAGAAACAGTTCCATCACCATATGTTTTATTTATAAGTTCTGCAATAGCTGCACTGTTTTGTGCATCAGCAGTCAATGTATAAGAACCACTTGTATCTGAAAATTTGTATGTATCACTTTCTAGAGTTATTCCACTTTGGTATTGTGTACCGACCGCTACATTTTTGTTATATGTACGTTCAGTATTTAAATAGTATGTACCGTCATCATTTTGATAATAACTTTTAATTATATAAGAACCGTCGTTACCTTCCGTATTAGTTATTTCAAAAGAATAATTTGTTTCATAATAATCGGTTGTATCGGGCGCAACAGGCAGCTCCAACGAAAGTAATTTATTATATAAAGAGTTTACTTCTTCTGCAAGTGCAGTACGCTGCTGGTTTACTTGCTGACCTTCATATTCTATATTTGATTTTCTTGCCGTTATACCTAAAAATCTTGCTTGTGATGCTGCCAAACCCATTTTAGTTTCTCCATCATTGTTACTATATTTTTTCTTATCGACAGAGTTTTTGATTTACTTTAGTTTTTGAAGCCGAAATGTAAACTTATGTTAACAATGAATTTATACTAACCATAATTTTCATTTAATTACAATTTAAAAAAAGTCAATATAATGGTTTTTTACAATATGTTATTATTATTTTTCTGTATATGTTAAACAATTTGGTGACAAAAATTTCACCATTTCTAGAAAAAATTTATAAATATATTAATATATAGACCGGCAGAGCCGGCTTCTAACTTGCTTAACTCGTTTTTGACATTATCCAACCTATTTTTCTGCAGAGCCGGCTTCTAACTTGTTCAACTTGTAATTCTCTGCTGGTAAGATTCTGAACAGCGCGAAAAATTAACAAATATGGATAAATTAATTTTTCTGCACTTTCAGAATGACGTTTTTATTTTGTCGTTTTGCCTTTTTCCCCTTCCATACATAACATGTTCAATTCTCTTCTCGTCATCCTTGTATATTATTTGTCATCCTGAAAAGTCTAAAAATCAAGCAATTTATTGCGTAGATTTTGACTTGTTCAGGATCTTACAGGCTTGGAATAGTAACATTAATCCTTATAAATAAAATCCATGTATAATTCACTAACGGTAAGATTCTAAACCGGCAGAGCCGGCTTCTAACCAAATTAACTTGTAATTCTCTGTTGGTAAGATTCTGAACAGCTTGAAAACTACGCCAAGGCTTGTTTTCTGCACTTTCAGAATGACAGTATGATTTTTTTAAATTATGTAACATATACAAAGATGACAAAATAATTTATCAAAAATAGAAGTGATTGTTTTTGCATAAATTACTTGATAAGTAAATATGGTTATTTTATAATGATTTCAATAGGTTAAGTGATATGGAGTTTTAAGAAAAATGAATTTGGCAAATATGATGAAACAAGCGCAGCAGGTGCAAAAAAGATTGCAAGATGCTCAAAAGGATTTGGCGGAAACAAAAATTACCGCTTCAACAGGCGATGATGCCGTAAATGTCACATTGGACGGTCACGGAAAATTTAAATCAATAAAACTATCTAAGAAAGCATTAAATGCAGAAAATCCTGAATCTGTAGATGACGAAGCTGTTGAAATGCTTGAAGATTTGATTACAACAGCTATGAATCAGGCACTTAATGATGCAAACAAAAAAATGCAGGATAAAATGAAAGGTATAGTACCTGCCGGTATAAATATTCCGGGATTATTCTAATGGAATATACAAAGCCTTTAGCGCAATTAATTGAATTTTTTCAAAAGTTTCCGGGAATAGGACCGAAATCTGCTCAAAGAATGGCGTTTCATTTATTAAAAATGCCAATGCATGAGGTAGAAAGATTTTCTCAAGTAATGGTCAGTGCAAAAGAAAATATTCACTATTGCAATATTTGTTTTAATATGTCGGCATCAAATCCTTGTGAAATCTGCTCGGATTCTAAAAGAGATAAATCGGTTATTTGCGTGGTAGCGGAAACAAAAGATTTGATAGCTATTGAAAAAACCCGCGAATATAAAGGGGTATATCATGTTCTTCAAGGAACATTATCACCATTAGATGGAATCGGAGTAGAAGATATAAGAATAAAAGAACTTCTTACAAGGGCGGCAGACGAAAATATACAGGAGGTTATTCTTGCTTTGAGTCCTTCTGTTGAAGGAGAAGCAACAAGTATGTACATTACAAAGCTTTTAAAACCTTTTAATATAAAAATTTCAAGAATCGCTTTCGGGCTTCCAATCGGGTCAGACCTTGAATATGCGGATGAAATTACTCTTGCAAAAGCCATTGAAGGCAGAAGAATTATAGATTAAGGAGAATACTATGAATCAAATTACAATCAGGTCAGACAGAGATACAGACTACACATTTAACTATAAAGGAGAAGATGTGGTTTTAGAAGCAAGAAGTGTTATTAGTATTGCAAACGGGCTTCAGGATGTTGTTTTGCCTACTTGTAAAATGAAAATAGCAAATAACCTCATTGTTATTAAGGAATAAAAAAGGCGGTTTTTTATGGAGTCCCCTGATGTATCTTTTATTTTAGTATCATATAATACCGAAAAGTTAACAAAAGATTGTATTACTTCAATTTATGAAAAAACTTCAGGTATTAGCTTTGATATTTGGGTTGTTGATAACAACTCTTCTGATGATACTTGTAATATGATAAAAAGAGAATTTCCAAATGTTAACCTTGTTGAAAATAAAGAAAATATAGGTTTTGGATGTGCAAATAACATTGCAATGAAAAAAAGCAAAGCAAAGTATTTATTTCTATTAAATACTGACACTGTACTTATTAACAATGCAGCAAAAATATTGTTTGATTATATGGAAAATAATCCAAATACAGGTGCTTCGGGCGGTAATTTGTATAATATAAACAATGAAAATGTACATTCATACGGATATTTTCAAACGTTAAAATCAAAACTTATCAGAACTCTTCATTTGGGCAATTTTTTCCCTGATGAAAAAATTAAAATTGAAGATAAAGGTGAAAATAAAGAAAATGAGCTTAAAGAAGTTGATATTATTGTAGGGGCCGATTTATTCTTAAGAAAATCCATACTTGAAGAAGTAGGATATTTTGATGAGGACTTTTTCTTATACGATGAAGAATCCGAGCTTCAATTTAGGATTAAAAAAGCAGGTTATAAGATTTTTATTATTCCGGAATCTAAAATATATCATTTAGAAGGACAATCAAATAAAGACAGAGTTCTTTCAAGAACTTATAAAATGGTAAGCGAAATTATTTTCTATAAAAAATGCTACGGGAGAAAGCATTTGGAATTATACAAATGTATTTGCTGCCTGCCTAATTTGCCAAGATTGTTATTTCATCCTAAAATAATTTATAAATCTTTAAGCTATATTAGGAAAATATAAATGAAAATATCTGTATTAACTGCAAGTTATAATTATGAAAATTATATTTCTGAAACAATTGAAAGTGTTTTGAATCAAACATATAAAGATTTTGAATACATAATTTTTGATGACGGTTCTACGGATAAATCATTAGAAATAATAGAAAAATATGCCCAAAAAGATTCAAGAATAAAAATATATTCTCATCCTGACAAAAAAAATCATGGTTTAATTCAAACATTAAAAGAAGGAATTGAAAAATGTAATGGTGATTACATTGTATTTATTGAAAATGATGATATTATACAACCTTTTTATTTGGAAGAAAAAATTAAAATAGCAAAAAAACATCCGGATGCTGCTGTCATATATAATAACATAATCCCATTTGGAGATAATGAAAGAGTAAGTAAAACAATTAAACATCTTAAGACTTGTGCCAAATTAATCAATAAAGAAAAATTTGATTATAAAGAGCTTTTGGGTGTTAATATTATTCCGACATTTTCTTGTGTAATGGCTAAAAAAGAAGTTTTAAAAACAATTGATTTTAGTTTTCCTATTGAAAAATGCTTTGATTGGTATTTATGGAATAATATAATTCAAAATTACAAGATAGTATATTTTGATAAACCATTAACAAAATTCAGACTTCATAATAAAAGTATGTCTTGCAAAAAAAATAAAAAGAGTACTTATTGCGCTCTGTTAAGTTTATCACAAAGAAGATATAACAATAAATTTTTATATAAAATTTTTGAATTGTATAAAAGTTTATCAAGAATAGAGAAAATACTCAGACCGATATGCGTTAAACTCGATAATTGGATATATAAACGTTTATATTTGCCAAAGACAATAAGTGTAATTAAAGAATCCTGATTCCGGTTTCGGAATTAAAGAAAAGCAAATCATTTGTGTTAAATTTAAGCTTTAATGTTGTGGTAATTTTAAAATCGGCATTGACACAGGCGCTGCAAACTGTATTATTCATTTTAAAATAAACAATTTGGCTGCTTCCGAGCATTTCAGACATTTCGGTTTCCGCTTTAAATGAAAAATTATTGTTTACTGTATTAAATTTTTCGGGTCTTATTCCTAAAATAACACTGCTGTAATTTGACAGTTTTTGACGTTGAGTTAAATTAAGTTCAAAAGATAAACCGTTTATATCAATAGTATTATTTTTAATATTACAGTTAATAAAATTCATGGCAGGAGAACCTAAAAATCCGCCTACAAATTTATTAATAGGACTGTTATACACAAATGAAGGTAAACCGGTCTGTTGAATTATACCTTTATCAATTACTGCAATTCTATCACCCATTGTTAGTGCTTCTGTTTGGTCATGGGTTACATATATAAATGTTGTTTCAAGTTTTTTGTGTAATTTTTTTATTTCTGCGCGCATTTGGACTCTTAACTTTGCATCAAGGTTAGAGAGCGGCTCATCCATCAAAAATACTTTAGGTTTTCTTACAATTGCGCGCCCAAGCGCAACTCTTTGCCTTTGGCCACCTGATAATTGTTTTGGTTTTCGCTCCAGTAAATCTGTCAAACTTAAAATTTCGGCTGCTTCTTTTACTTTTGTATCTATATCTTTTTTACTGAGTTTTCTCATTTTTAAAGGGAATGCCATATTTTCATACACACTCATATGAGGATACAGTGCATAATTTTGGAATACAAAAGCAATATCTCTATCTTTTGGATGAATATTATTTACACATTTTCCGTCAATAAAAATCTGACCTTCCGTAATATCTTCAAGTCCTGCTATCATTCTAAGAATTGTTGATTTACCACAGCCTGATGAACCGACAAGCACCAAAAACTCTTTATCATTAACAGTTAAAGATACGTTATCTATAATTTTTTTCTTATCATATATTTTAGTTACATTTTTTAATTCAACTTGAGCCATAGCAATTGCCTATTCAGATACCGATAATGATTTTTCTATCGGAACAATAAAAGCAAGTGAAATTTGATTTGCATATTGACTGCTTATCCAAATTTCACCTTTTAATTTGTTTATATATTTTTGAGAACTTCCCAAAAGCAAACTTTGAATCATATACTTTTTAGAATTTTTTTCAACCTGAACGTATGGATCAAATACATCATTACTAATATATAATGATGAATCTACACCTTTAAGAACAAGCTCAAACATAAGGTATGACTTTTTGCTTACTTCAGAGCTTACTTCAAATCCTTTAGATATAAGAAATTCCGGTATAGGGTTTGAAATATTTATATTTATTGCGCCTGTATCTATTGATATAAGCGCATATTCCAATAGATTTGCCATTACGGTTTTTATTACTTCTTTATCCGAATAACAGTTTTGTTTTTCCAAATCATTATAATTTACGGATATTGCAATATCTCTGTTTTTAAGTTTAAGAGATATTTCATTTGTTATAACGGATAGAAGTGCTAAAACATCAAAATTTTTGTAATCAAATTTGTATAAATCGGACTCCACATTTGATAATTCAATGAGTTTATCTAAAAATAACAATAGTTCATTTGAATTTGAATTAATAATTTGAACATATTTTGCTTGTTTATCATTCAATTCACCACTTAAACCTTCAAGCATTGCCTGAGAAAAACCTACTACCGAATGCAAGGGTGATTTTAAATAATTTGACATTTTAACCAGTAATACATTTTTTGTATGGTTAAGAATCTTTTGTTCCTGTCTTTCTGTTATTAACTTATCCAATAAAGAATGGTCTTGAGTATTGTCTATAATAGTAAGGATATATCTTTGTTTTTTGCCGGAAGATACATCCGTAACTTTAACATCCGTTATTTTAGTATTTTGTTCTTCCGAAATAATTTTTAAAATCTGCTTTATTTCTTCATCTTTATTTTTTATGATGTTGTCAGAGTTTATAATAAAGTAGTCATTAATATTTTTTCCTCTGAGTTTTTGGGTTTCAAAAAGTTTAAAAGCTTTTTTATTTGCATAATGAATCTTGCCCTTTTCATCGATAACAAGGACTGCTTCCGGCAGATAAGTCAAGACATTATATTGTTTTCCCAAAATTAAGCTGAATAAATTCATTTAAAAATCCCTTATAATCAACAGAGTAATATCTTTTGACTATTCTAGCATATTTTAAGTTATTTTAAAAGAAATTTGTAAGAATTTATTTTAACATCCCAAAGATAAACCGGCGCAAATATTTATATTTTGCCCTGTAACTGTACGGGCATTTTCAGATATTAAGAATCCACAAGTCGCTGCGATTTCTTCGGGCAAAACAAATCTTCTTTGCGGTATTGTTTCAATTATTTCTTCTTTTGAGAAATTAGCTTCAAGATTATCATTATTAATAAGTTCTGTATCAACCCAACCGGGGTTAATAATATTAACGGTAATATTATACTGTGCAAGTTCAAGCGCAAGTGCCTTTGTTAATCCTATTAAAGAAGCTTTTGTCATAGAGTATGTACCTGCAAAGGCTTCTCCCATAACTCCAGAGATAGAGCCGATATTTATAATTCTTCCCCAATTTTGTTTTTTCATATAAGGAACTGTTTTTCTTATAAGTTCAAAAGGAACAACTGTATTTAACTTAATTGTTTTTATAAGTTCTTCATCAGTTACTTTTTCTATAGGATTATAAAAATAGATTCCCGCATTATTAATAAGTATATCAATATCAACATTTAATTTATTAAAAAGTTCTTCAACTGCATTATCTTTAAAAAAATCTACATCCACCCAACCTGCAAAATTATTCTCATCACATAATTTTGAAAGTTTATCTTTATATCGTCCCGAAATATAAACATTGTAATCTTCAGCAAAATGTTTTGCTATTGCAAGCCCTATACCTTTTGATGAGCCTGTAACAAGTATATTATTTCTCTTCTTCAATGTGTTCAGTGTCATCATCTTCCCGTTCAAAGGCATGATTATCATTCATAATAAACCCTAAAAGTGACATTATAAATGAGTTAATAAGTACTTCTTTTTCACTGTCATCAAGGGTTTTAATAAACTCAATACATGTATGAAGATTATAATTTTTATCGTACCAACGGTTATACCTGGGAGCCGGGTTATTAGACATATTTTGAATAGCAGTGTCAAACTCGTCTTTATATTTTGATAAAATTATCTGTAAAAAATCCTGCGCTATAAGCTCAATATTATAATCATCCACTTTTTGAAGCAGAACTAAAAGATTTTTTAAATTATCATACTTATCATACCAACGATTATAATTCATAATTAACCTGCCGGCCACTTAAACTCTCTACCTGCCATAACATGAACATGAATATGGAAAACGCTTTGCCCTGCGCTTTCTCCTGTATTCACAACTGTTCTGTAATCCTTAATTCCTAATTTTTCGGCTATTTTAGGAATAACGGAAAAAATATCCGCAAAAGCTTCTTTGCTGTCAATATCATTTAAAGACGAATAATGTTTTTTTGGAATTACCAAAAAATGAACAGGCGCCTGTGGGCTTAAATCATAAAAAGCCACTACCTTTTCATCTTCATATATTAAATTTGACGGTATTTCTTTATTTGCTATTTTACAAAATATACAATCCATAATTATATTCGACCTTTAAAACTCATATAATATAATAATATAACTTTTTTGAAAAGAACGCAAATACAAAAACTTTTCAACTTATTATATGAGGAAAAAAATGAAAATTATATATATAATTTTATACATCGGCAGAAAAAAACAGGGAATAAAATGCTACCTATAGTTACATCAGAACAATCATCATTATGTTTTGCGGAAATCTTTCAAGATGTACATTCTTGGAGAAAGAAAATGATACATTATTTAAAAGATGAAAATCCTGAAATAAATTCCGCAATAATAGAAGCTGCACAAAATACGGATTTAGACCCGAAAGCAATAGCACTTGGTGCTTATATGACATATATCCTTTTAGAAACTGCAATGAAGGAAGAATCTGGGCAAGAAGTTTTTTCAATTGATAAGTAACATTGTTGGATTCAATCGGGCATAATAAAAATTTACATACCTAAAAGCCCGCCATAAAATCCCGAGTATCCTTGAATAAGTATAAATCCAACCATAATACCTACAATAACCAGGAATATAGGGCCTATCATTTTTAAAATTACTCCGACTGCTAAATCTAAATTCCTTTCGTAATCAAGTGCAATGTTTTTAAACATTTGTTCAAGTTCACCTGCATTTTCGCCTGATGCTATCTGTGACATGGCATATCCGGAAAAGACATTTGTAATACCAAATGCAGTTGTAACGTTACATCCGTTTAAAATCATTTCCTGTGCTTTTTTTATTTTCTGATTAATTAACGGTATATTTATAACGGAATTACCAAGCTCAACAGCTTCCGCAGCAGGAATACCTGCTGCAAATGATAATGATAATACCGAAAAGAAATTCGCAAAATAAAAGTTTTTTAATAGTTTCATTACAAATTTTCTTCTTGATAAAAAGTTTAAAACTCGCATATACAATGTTTTATTTTTATAAACATAAATAATAAAACCGATAATAAATGCAAATATAACAATAATTTGTAATACAGCTGTAAGCATTATTGTGATTGTTTGTTCCAAAGTTATTCCTTCTGTCATTCGGGAAAAGACTCTTAAAATTCCCAAATTAAAAAATAAATAAACTGCAAGCGCCATGGCAAACATAAGCGCAGGATAAGTAAGTGCTTTTATTATATTATCTCTTAATTCTTCTTCTTTATTAATATTTTTAATAACATTTGATAAAACATTATCCAGTTTCCCTGAAGCTTCACCCGCAACAACGAGCATTGTATATGCAAGCCCGAGAGCACTTGTATATGAAGACATTGCTTCTTTTAAGGATTTTCCCGTTTCAACTTTTTTTAATATCTGATAACATAAACCTTTTATTTTTCCATTGTGAGAAGAATTTCCCATAGACCTAAATATATCTATAATTGAAGAACCTGAAGAATAGAGGAAATAGAAAGAATTAAAAAACTCTTTTTTTTCTTTCAAGCTAAAAACAACATTTCTTGCGACTGATGAAGATGAATTTCTTATAGTTTCTGCATGGTTTTCTGATTTGCTTTCTTCTTCTTTTATTTCCAGGATAACTAAACCCCGGTTTTCAAGTCTTCTTGCTGCATCGGCCAAATTCTTTGCTCTTATATAATTTGTAATAATTTTATTATTATCTTTTGCTCTATAAAAAAATTCTTGCATATATGGTTATTATATATTATTTTTAGCAGAATAAAAAGAAAAAATTTCATATAATGAATCTAAATAATCTTTTTTTACAGAATACATTATTTCTTTATTTGTGGTATTTTTGTACTTTATCAAATTTTTCTTTGCCTCTTCAAAGTTATTTTTAAGCAGTGTAAATTCATAAATATACTCTTCATATATATTTTGGGCCGATTCTTCATATTCATATTTTTTTAATTTTGCCTTCTCATATTGTAATTCTGCATTTCTTATATCTGCACCAAAAAGATTCAAGGATGGAAGATTAAAATCAAAAGAAAAGAAACCGCCGACATTGTTATGATCATACCATTTATCACCGTATTCAAATGCAAAACCGCCTCCGAATTCTATATCGGGTATTCGTCTGTGTTTTTCCAGTTTAATATTCTTTTTAGCTGCATCTATTTGTTTATTAAGTATTTTTTTGTCTGTTTCAGATGTATCTAAAACCGGTGTTCTATATATATTTATATTAAATATATCTATTTCTTTCACATCATAAACGGTTTCCCGGCTAAAGTTATTTAAAATTTTATTAAAATTTTTTACACTTTGATTTTCTTTTTCTTTTATTTTTTCGTAAAAATTTTTTTGCTTATTTATTAATAAATCTTTATACTCCTCATTTTCAAAATTTTTTTCAAGTAAATAATTGAAATGTTCAAGCTCTAGTAAATTCTGATTTTTTTCGGTTAATCTAAGAAAATAAGCATTATAAACTTTGTATTCGGTTTGCTGTGTTAATTTTAACATTTCAAGTTCTTTAATGTCGGATAAATCTTTTGCAATATCTTTTCTTACTCCCCTTTTTGCAATTTCAACAGGAAACAATATACCAACTTGGTTAGTATTACCGCGTGAAACTCGGCCGTAGATAATATCAGATACGATTTTGGGATTGCGAAGAGCATCTGCTATTTCAATATTGTTTTTTGATATTTCAAAATCGATTTTTGCATTAAGAACAAGAGGATTATTTTGTTTTGCCTTCGTTTTTGCTTGTTCTAAAGACAATGGAATTATTTTTACATCCTGCCCATCTGCTTTATTATTAAATATTAAAATATGAAGTATAAAAAAACATATCATTATTTTTTTCATTCTTTTATTGTTCAAGTTTTAAATATATTTTTAAATATCCGGATGAACAATTAAAAAGAATAAAAAGTACGTTACAAATCTAAATGTCAAATTTAACAATAAATTTTTTGTGATAGTATATACCTATGAACAGCTATATATTACCATTAATATTAACTTTGGCAGCCGGCATGTCCACGCTGTTGGGCGGATTTATTACTTTTTTTGTCAAACGCGATAATTTAAAAGCTTTATCTGTAGGTTTGGGCTTTTCAGCCGGTGTAATGATTTATATAAGCCTTGCTCATCTTTTTGGCGAATCAGCCGAAATGCTAAGTTCGTATTATACCGTAATAGTATCAAAAAGCATTGCTTTTTTAGGTTTTTTCTTCGGTATAATTATTGCGATAATTATAGACTACTTTATTCCTGATCATATAGAATCAGATTTTTTGAGTACATCAAAACATTGCGAACAAAAACATCGTATCAGAAGAGCAGGCCTTATAACCGCAATTGCGGTTACTCTGCATAACTTTCCTGAAGGTATGGCAACTTTTTTGGTTTCCAGTCACGATATAATGCTTGGTATTCCCGTTGCAATTGCAATTGCAATCCATAATATCCCTGAAGGTATAGCAATAGCATTGCCGATTTTTCATGCAACCGGAAAAAAACGTATGGCAATTTTATATTCATTTTTATCAGGTATATCAGAACCCGTGGGAGGTTTAATAGGAGTATTACTTCTAAAAACCATAATGCCTGAACAGTCTATAGGTATTATGACTGCTGCAGTTGCAGGTATAATGGTGTATCTTTCTTTTGACACACTTTTACCGCTTGCACGTGAATACGGTGAAAACCATCACGTTATTATCGGCATAGTTTCAGGCATGCTTATTATGGGTTTTGGTTTGATTTTTCTGTAATTAGATGTAATTATAATTTCCAGGGATAATCGTCTTTAAATTCCCATCCGTCCATTTCCAATAGTGCGCTGCAGCCTGCCATACTACTTTTATTAATGCAATTTTGTTTTCTTTCTTCTCGTGAATATGTTTCTTCATAACCATTTTGTAGTAAACGTGAAAAACTAATTGTATTAAAATGCGGTAATTTAAGCATTTGCCATGCTGCATCTACACCGGTAAGTATATAAAAATAAAATAAATCACGTCCGTATTGATTAGGGCCTTTTTCACCGTTTACATCATATACAATTAAATCAGAACATTCATCATTAAAATATAAAGAGCCGTCATTAAGATAAACTACAAATAATTCACTGTTATAGCCCTGAAACTCATCATACATACCTTTAGCAAGTTCGTTATAATAATCATTCGAACTATCTATATAATCTGCTTTAGTATAACTTATATATTTAGCCAAATGTTCTTCGAACCATTGTTTTTGACCTCTTGTAGAAGCACAACCAAATCCTAAAGCAAGTGTATCGACTCCCCATTCTGTTTCTGCAAGTTTTACCGCATTAGACATATTAGCATAAAACTTTTTTAATTTTGCCGATGTTTCAGTCTTTTTATGGTTTGCCATAACAACAGGCATGGTTATAGCCGCTATAATCCCGATAACAACAAGTGTAATTAAAACTTCCGCTAACGTAAATGATAATTTTTTCTTTAAGAATGAGTACTGAAATTTTAAATTGTTTTTACCCCCCCCCCGTGGCGGTTTAATAAATTTTTCATAATTTTATCTCCTTTTTAATTTATATTATCATATATTTTTCAATTTTTGCAAATATAAACAAAAACATAATGTATATATTACTCATTTTATTTTAATTTTATAAATTTAATATAAATAGAGCAGAGATAAAAATTTGAAATGTGGTATTATACACTTATACACGTTATTTTACATAAAAAAGGATTTATAATATGAAAAAACACTCGTTTACTCTTGCGGAAACCCTTGTCACTCTAACAATACTCGGTATTATCATGGCAATTGTTATGCCTCTTATTAACAAGGCTAAACCTGACAAAGATATTATTATTTTTAAAAAAGGTTTATATACCATTCAGTCTGCTGTTGGTAATGCAACAGAAGTCTTAATTAATCAAGGTGCGCTATCTAATGAAATTTGGAAAGATGATTTACCTGATGGTACTCAGGTATATTTTTGCGAAAGACTTGCTGACCATCTTAATACTGCTATAGAAAATTGCTATGATGGTACTGGCACAAAAACTCAAGCTAGTAGTTCTTATGATGATCCTCAAATCGTCACTACTGATGGTATCAGGTTTTGGAGAATAGCAGATGATACATTAGGAGATGTTGGGGGGCCTGCAAATCGTTATAATGTCATATGTATTGAACGTGGACTTTCTGCAAAAGAAGCCACAACATTAAGTGCTGTACGTGGAGCAAATTGGAGTAACCAATTTAATGGTGGCGGTTCTAGTTGTGGCACTACAACGATTAATGGAAATGCTATAAATGTTGGACTAAAAATAAAAGTGCGTTGGGATGGTAAAGTGTATATTCCATCTGAAACAACCGATGATTCACAATATTTTAATTACGAAAAAGAATTGATAAACAAAGCCTTTGAGGTAAAAAAAGACGACTAGAGAATACGAATAATATATAAAAAATAAAGCCGGCGGGTTTTTCATTTTGCCGGCTTTATTTTTTGCATAATATAATAACAAATTTCCGTTTTGGATTTAAATTTATTCATAAACACTTGATATAAAAAATTCAGGCGCATATAATTTATTAGATAAATCATGAAACAGAGGTAAATAAAATGAAAAAAGACATACATCCCGAATACAAAAAAACAGTTATAAAATGTGTATGCGGCAATGAAATTGAAACAGGTTCCGTTTTAGATAATATAACGGTTGAAATTTGTAATCATTGTCATCCTTTTTATACAGGAAATCAAAAGATTGTTGATACTGAAGGAAGAGTTGAAAGATTCAAAAGACGTTATCAACAAAAACAAAAATAACTATTTCAGCTGTGTTTTATTTTTAAGCACAGCTGTTTTTTAAGCCGCATTTCGCGGTTTTTTTATACTTTGTTTGAGAGGTGAATTATGCAAGATAAATATGCACAGGTAAGATTAATATCAAAACCTGAAAATATGTTAAAAACGGTTTATACTGCCTGCAGAACCTGCTATAGTGCAGATTCTCCGTTAAATATATATGATTGTGAATCTGCTCAGGACGATGAAAAAATGCTCAAACTTATAAACAGAGTTATTTCTTCAGGACACTACAGCACAATTGAACATATACAGGTTAGTTTTGCCATAAGCAATATTTCAAGAGCATGCTCTCACCAGCTTGTAAGACACAGACACATGTCTTTTTCGCAAAAATCTCAAAGATATGTTAAAGAAAAAGGCCAGTTTGATTATCTTGTACCTGATACTATAGATTCAAACCCTGAATTAAAACAAAAATTTGATGAATTTATGGGTAAAATTTCCGAATTTTATACAGAGCTTACTGAAAACGGCATACCCGCAGAAGATGCAAGAGCTGTACTTCCTAATGCTTGCTCTACTTCTATGGTAGCAAGTTTGAACTTAAGGGAATTGATTCATCTTGCGAATTTAAGGCTTTGCACCAGAGCACAAAAAGAAATAAGAATGCTGGTAAAAAAGATGTGTGATGTTTTAGTTCAAGAAGAACCGTGGTTAAAAGATTATCTTGTACCGAAGTGTGAACGTTTAGGGTATTGTGATGAAGATAAATCATGCGGCAGAAAACCGGTTAAGGAAAAATAATTATGAAAGAAATGCTTGATAAAATACTTCAAATTGAAAGTAAATATACGGAGTTGGGTCAGATATTATCCGACCCCGAAGTAATACAGGATTATAACAGATTTAAAACTCTTTCAAAACAAAGAAAAGCAATGGAAGAAACGGTTGAAGTATACCACAAATGGAAAGAAGCCGAGCAATCGGTAAATGATGCACAAGAACTTTTAAAAAATGAATCCGACGAAACAATGAGAGAGTTTTTGCATGGTGAAATCTCCGATAATGAACAAAAAATGGCAGAACTTGAAGACAAAATGAAAGTTTTGCTCTTGCCTCGTGACCCTATGGATGATAAAGATATTATGCTTGAAATAAGAGGTTCGGCCGGCGGAGATGAAGCAAATATTTTTGCCGGAGATTTAATGAGAATGTATTTAAGGTATGCGGATAAACAGGGTTGGCAGACTCAAATATTGAGTAAAACAGATTGTGAAGCCGGCGGCGTATCAGAAGTTATAATCTCTATAAAAGGTGACAGTATTTATTCAAAATTGAAATATGAGTCGGGAGTTCACCGTGTACAAAGAGTTCCGGCAACAGAATCCCAAGGCAGAGTTCATACATCAACCGCTACTGTCGCAGTTATGCCTGAAGTAGATGATGTTGAAGTTGAACTTAATATGAACGATATAGAAATTACAACAGCTCGCTCAGGCGGTGCCGGCGGCCAAAACGTCAATAAAGTTGAAACGGCTGCAAGAGTTTTCCATAAACCGACCGGAATTATGATTTTCTGTACCGAAGAACGTTCTCAACTTCAAAATAAAGAAAGAGCGCTTCAAATTTTGAAAGCTAAACTTTATGATTTGGAAGTTCAAAAGCAGATGAAAGAAGTTACGGACTTAAGACGCTCGCAAGTAGGTACCGGCGACAGGTCTGAAAGAATTAGAACCTATAATTTCCCACAAGGAAGATTAACCGACCACAGAATAAACCAAAATTTAAATGTTTGGACTGTTATAGACGGTGATCTTGATGAATTAATTAATCTTTTAATGCTTCATGACCAAAAGCTAAAACTTGAAAAACTTGCGGAAATTAATTAGTTTCTTTTAATTGTCGATTTTTCGTTCAAATTAGCATATAAAAAACTACCGGCTAAGCCGGTAGTTTGAAGTTCGGCATGGAAATAAAATGCCTTTGTTGTAATTCTTTTCTGTTATTTTTCTTTTTTCGGACTTGTAGTTGTATTGTTAACTGTTTCAACAGTATTTTGGTCGCCAACTTTACCGAGAATTTGTGGAAGTTCAATTCCTGCTTGGTTAGCTAAGTCATGCATAGCAGGTAATGCTTTAATTAAATCACGCATAAAATTAGCTGTTGTAGAACCTTTTTCACTGCCTGAGCCGCCATCCCATACTGTAATTTTATCAAATTTAATATTTTTAATTGCTTCAACTTGTTGAGAGACAATGTTTTCTATTTTTTCAATCATTAAGAAACTTGTTGCAATTTCGGGTTTATTATTGCTTATTTTGACAAGTTCTTCATAACCTTTAGCTTTTGCCTCAAGAACAGCTTTAATACCTTCTGCTTCTGCAAAGTATTTAGCTTTAATTGCATCAGCTTCACCGAATGCTATTCTTCTTTGTCTTTCAGCTTCAGCATCTGCCTGAACTTGAATTTTTAATTTTTCAACTTCCTGTCTTGCGAGTTCTTCTTTCTTTAATTTCGCTTCTTCCTGTTCTTTTTGTGCCATTAATACATCACGTTGTGCATTTGCTTTTGCAACTTCACCCAGTTTTAATGCTTCCGCCTGTTTAACAGCTAATGTTGCATTATAATCTGCAATATTAGCTTTGGCTATATTTTCACCTTCTACAGCTTCTGCTTCAAGACTTGCAGTTCTTATACGTTGTTCTTTTTCGGCATTCGTTTTACCAATTAAGGTTTGAGCCATTTGTTCAGCAATCTGTACTTCTTTTACTTTATTTGCTTCAGCTTCTCCAATTTCCGCCTGAGAATTAATATTGGCAGTTTGTACACGTTGTTCTTTTTCGGCATTCGTTTTACCAATTAAGGTTTGAGCTGTTTGTTCTGCAACTTGTACTTCTTTTTCTTTATTTGCTTCTGCTTCACCTACTGCTCCGTATTTTTCTTGCTGCGCAACTTCAACTTTTGCCTTATTTATTGCTTCTGCAGCTGCTTTTTTACCTATAGCATCTATATATCCAGATTCATCTGTAATATCTTTTATATTTACATTAATAATTTCAAGTCCTATTTTGTTTAATTCAGGATTTACGTTAGAATTAATTTGTTCTAAAAACTTTTCTCTGTCTTGATTGATTTCTTCAATAGTCAATGTCGCAATAGCAAGACGTAATTGGCCTAAAATTATGTCGCTTGCTTGATTTATAATATCCATCTTGCTTAATCCAAGTAAACGTTCTGCAGCATTCAACATTATTGGTTCTTTTGTTGAAATACCAAATGTAAATGTTGCAGGGACTGCAACACGGATGTTACCTTTTGAAAGTGCTCCTCTTAGGTCTATATCTGTTGTCATAGGTTCAAGAGATAATATTCCGTAATCTTGAATTAAAGGAATGATAAACGTTCCGCCACCATGAATACATTTTGCTGTTGTATTACCACTTGTTTTACCATATACTACTATTATTTTATTTGACGGACACCTTTTATATTGGTTTGCAATAAAAATAAGAATCGCAAGCAAAATAATTGCAGGTATTCCTACTGATGCCATAAACATAGGACTAAAATACATAAATTCTCCTTCTCTATCTATCCTTTTGTTATATATATATTGTTATCTTCAACTTTTACAACTTTTATTTGAGAAAATGCTTCTATATTCTCATTAGAAATATTTATTGCTTCTAAAATTGTAAGTCGTTTGTTCAAAATAATTTCTATTTGTCCTTTTTCATTTGGTAAAAACGAGTTGTAAGCTTTACCAGCACTTCCTATTAATTCATTGTAATCAACCTTAACAGTTTTATTTAATTTTCTTACACAAAGCATTAAATAAGCGGATAAAAACATAAAAATAAGACCGACAATAAATGCTGCTATAACTGCAATTTTACCTGATGTATGCAGTTGAACCAAACAAGTCAAACCGCTCCAGCCAAATCCCATAAAAAATGCCAGTATTGATTGAACTGAAAGAAAGTTGAACGAAGTATCCGTTTCTGTCACGGAATCAAAGTCCGCATCTATTTCAACATCTCCACCCGCAAATAAAAATAATAATGTTTTGAGTATGTAAAGTATAGTTGAAAATATACTTATAAATACTAAAACATTGTACAAATTAAATTCAAAATTCATTAATATATCCTTTTTGTTAATTGTATGATATATTATGAACTTTAAAATCATACTTATAATGTATTGTCGGAATTGTCTATGTTACGTACTTAGTTAGGGAAATAACCTATATAAGGAAGGTTTCTGTAATATCCTTTATAATCCAGTCCGTATCCGACAACAAATTTATCATCTATTTCAAATCCGTAGAAGTCGGGCTCTATATCAACTTGTCTTGCACATTTTTTATTCAGTAATGATACAAATATAACTTTTTGAGGGTGATGTTTTATTTTGAATAAATCTGTTAAGAATCGTGCTGTAAGGCCTGTATCTATAATATCTTCAACAATTAAAACGTTTTTACCTTCAAGATTGGGCAGAGTTAAATCTATAGCCTGCAAATTGTTTGTTGATTTTGTTTCATGTCCGTAACTTGAGATTCTTATAAATTCCATTTGTACGTTATGTTTAAAGTGTTTTACAAGGTCGATACAAAACATAACAGAACCCTTTAGTACGCAAATTACGTAAATATCTTCATCGGCCGGAAAAATTTCTTCAACTTGTTTTGCTATTATTTTAAGTTTATTTTGGATTTCTTCTTCTGAAATAAGAACTTTTAAATCTAATATATTTTTGTCCGGCATAGTCATTTATATATTCTCCAGTTTTATTTTATACTCAGGGTTATTATGGCATCTCAATTTTTCGCTCAAACCGACTTTTGCAGCCCAAAGAACTTCTTTATTTTTGCATAAAAGAACTATTTTATCTCTGTCATGTTCAGGTATATTTTTATTTATTAAATATTTTTTAAGTTTCATTTTCCCCTGCATACCGAAGGGCTGAATTATATCCCCGTTTCTTCTTGTTCTTATTGTAAGAGGGAACGAAATATTATTTAAATCTATATATGCAAAATTACTTGTTGATTTTGGAAATTTTTCAACTTTTTCATTGTTTTTCTCAATATATATTTTATATTTTCCTGCAAATTCGTAGACACCAAGAGATTTTATTACTATTTCTTCTTCTGTTTTTTTGTATTCATCTGAATCAATAAAATAAGTATACTTATGAGAAACAAATAACCATAAATCACTTTTTACCGAAAGAGTTTTACCTGTTTTAGACTGTTGATTTTCCGTTATAAAATTAATTAATTCCTGTATTTTAGCAAAACTCGGCTCAAGTCCGTTTTTAACCAACAGTTTATAAACAAAATGCTGTTTTATGGGGGCATTTAGAATAAGAAAATTTTGAGTAAGCCATTTATTCCCTATTGTTATTTGTTTTTCGATATTTTCCATTAATTCATTAATTACTTTATTATTACCTGCAGCAATTTCTGCAAGTGTAATTAATGAGTTTTCTATATTGGGATTTATAAGCTTTATTGCAGGCATTATATTATGTCTTATATTATTTCTTGCGTATTTTGTGTTAGAGTTACTTGAGTCATTATTAGGATAAAGTTCGTTTTGAATACAGTAATCTTCAATATCACGGCGTGAGAAATTCAAAATCGGGCGAATAACTTTAAATCCGTTTAATTCTCTGAGCTCTCTTATGCCTTCAAGTCCGTTCAATCCTGTACCTTTTATAATCCTGTATAAAATGGTTTCCGCATTATCGCTTTTTGTGTGTGCGGTTAAAATTGCATCTGCTTCAAACTCTTGTGCAGTACGTTTAAAAAAATCATAACGTAGTTCTCGTGCAATTGCTTCCGAGGCTTTTGTTCCTTCGGGAAGTGTGTCAGAAATAAATGTAATATCATTTTCTTCACAAAAAGCAAGACATCTTTCTTTTTCTTCTTCAGATTCTTTTCCGCGCCAATTATGGTTTAAATGTGCAGCAACAAGCAAAAAACCGTACTCTTTTGAAAGTTTATTCATAATATCCAGCAGACACATAGAATCCCATCCGCCTGAAAATCCCACAATAAATGTTGATTCGCAGGAAATATTTATATATTTTTGTATTATATTTTTTACGGTTTCTTTCATTCTATTATTATAACATATTTGTTGCTTATAATTTTATTTTTTTTAATGCTGTCATAACTTTTTACTCGGACATAATTCATCGGTTTGGTTTAATTGTAATTTTTACACTTATATTGATAAATTATTGTTTATTTTTTTATATGTTATACTCAATATAATCTTTTTTTGAATTTTTAGACAAAAAAAAGCCACTTATAAAGTGGTCTATTTCTGCATCCTAATGGTCTCTTTTGTGTTTATTATTTAGGAGTTTATATGTGTGCGGGGTTGTAATGTTTCATTTAGTGTTTTAATTACACTTAAATCTTACATTACCATTATGACACATATTAAAATCTTGTCAACCCTGTTGAATTATTTTTATTAAGTTTTTTTAAAATATTTTTTTGAAATCAATTGTAAATATGTTTTCATTAAGCCTAAAAAGTAATATACTTATTAGTATATATTGTCCGAGCAAAAAGTTACGATAGCGGATTTCCCGTAGGCTGAAGCGAAGCGGAACGCCGAAGAGGCGAAAATCGTTCGAAGCGCAAGAAACCGAAAGGTTTCTGAAAGCGGAGATACAAGATTGAGCCGAGAGGGAAATCCAAGAAGCGGATTTTTCGAAAGGGCGAAAGCCCGAGTATATGAGGGCAATAGTGAATGACAGCGATAGCGTAATGAACGACTTGCCCGAAAGACAGAAAAATCCAAGATGCCCGAAGGGTGTGAGTAACTTTTTGTTACAAAACGAACAGCAGAGCCAAAGGCGATGCTTGTGAGCTTGTATCCGACGCAGCGTAGCTGCTAGGTGAGGACGCTTCAAAAGGTGAGCCCCAATTTTTCGGCGTGGATGAGCGAATTTTCGGACGGGCGCAGCCCGGTAAGCGACAAGCAAGAGCCGGCAGAGGCAAAGCCTCAGAGGCGATACGCTTGGAGCGTAAAGCGAAATTTGCGCAAGGGTGAAGCGTAGCAAACCCGAGTATGTGAGCCCGTAAGCGAATTGGAGGCGTAAGCCGAATGAGCGACTCGGGCGAGAGACAGCAAATTTCAAGAAGAAAATTCAAGACACACACGGTGAAAAATGTGGGCGACACTAGATTAGATAATTTTTAAGAGGTTAGCAATATGAGTGATTATACAATTGATTCAATACTAAAAAAAGCACATGAATTAGGTGCATCGGATTTACATTTTATGGTTGGAGAAGTTCCTTCGTTTCGTATTAACGGAAGAATACTGAAATCTAAACTTCCTCCTGTAACGGAAGATGATATGATGAGAGCTATTGAAAAAATGGTTCCTCTCTCTTTGAGGGATAAAATCTATAGCTATTATGATTCTGATTTTCCTTATGAAATAAAAGGGGTTTCACGCTTTAGGGTCAATCTTGCAATGTCTTTCGGATATCACTCAATGACTGTTCGTTTGGTTCCTTATGAAATACCGACTTTTGACCAGCTTAACCTTCCAAAATGTATTGAAAACTTTGCAAATTTCGATAATGGAATTGTACTTGTTACCGGTGTTGCCGGTTCAGGTAAATCAACTACAATTGCTTCTCTTATTCAACATATTAATAAAACAAAAAATAAGCATATTGTTACAATAGAAGATCCGATTGAATATGTTTATACAAGTGCAAAGTCAATATTTACTCAAAGGCAGATAGGAATTGATACAACAAATTATATAGATGGTTTAAAATTTGCACTAAGACAGGACCCTGATGTTATATTAATCGGTGAAATCAGAGATATGGAAACAGTCAGAAGTGCCCTTCATGCCGCTGAAACAGGCCACCTTGTTTTCGCAACACTCCATACTTTTAATGCTATTCAAACTATTAATCGTGTCTTGAGCTTCTTCCCGCCTTCGGAACGTGAAGTTATGAGAAGTCAGTTCGCTGAAGTATTTAGAGGCTCTATATCTCAAAAACTTCTTCCAAAAGCAGATGACAGAAGCAGAATCCCAACTTTCGAAATTCTATTCACAACTCCTACAATTAAAGATTTTATACTGAAAGATGAACTTGAAGAAATCTATAAATTAGTACAAAAAGGTTCTTATAATGACATGATTACATTTAATATGTCTTTATATAATCTGTATAAACAAGGTTATATATCAAAAGAAACCGCCATTGAACACAGCGATAACAGAAATGAACTTATGCAGTATATAAGAGGAGTTTATTCAGGCAGCGGTAAAATGGAATTCTAAAACTTATAAGATTTTAGAGTCGGTTTACCTATTTACGTTTTTTTACAAATTTTAGCAATTAACAAAAATATAAATAACTATGAAAGAACAATTTATTACAAATACAATTAACCTTAAATCATATAATATCAGTGAATCTGATAAAATTATTGTTATGTATTCAAAAGAAAAAGGACTAATTAAGGGAGTTGCAAAAGGAATAAAAAAAACAAAAAGCAAACTTGGCGGCAGGATGGAACTTTTGGTCGCCAACAAAATGCTGCTTAATAAAGGTAGGAATCTTGATACAATTTGCCAGGCAGAGGCTTTAAATACTTTTTTGAATCTTCGCTCTGATATGAATAAATTATTTTATTCAATGTATTGCTGTGAAATAGTAAGTAATTTCGGAACGGAAAATGACCCTAACAGTGAAGAAATATATAATCTGTTTTATTCTTTTTTGGAAAGAATGTCAGAAGCAAAAACAAAAAAACAGGCAATGCTTTGTGTGTTAAGGTTTCAATTGAAAATTATGGATATAACTGGCTATTCTATTGAATTGAATAACTGTGTAAAATGTCTTAAAAAGCCATGTACAAGCGAAATTTATTTTGCCGTAGAGCATGGCGGTATTCTCTGCAAAACTTGTGCTCAAGATATTAATAAAAAAATAAAAATACCTCAAAAAATATTGGAATTTTTATATACGCTTTTAATTGAGGATTTTAATTTAAATACAAGATATGACGAACTGGCAACAGAAAAAATTTGTGATATTTGTATTAATCTTTTAAAAAATTATATAGAATATTACTCGCCTAAAAGGTTTAAAACGCTGCAAATGCTGGAAAGTATAAGATGATGAATTTAAATCAATATATAGAACATACTCTTTTAAAACAAGATGCTACAAAAACAGAGCTTTTAAAACTCTTTGAAGATGCAAAACAGTATAATTTTAAAGGTGTTTGTATAAACAGCTCGAATATTATGCTCGCAAAAAACAGTCTAAAAAACACTCCTATTAAAATTGTTACTGTAGTAGGATTTCCTTTGGGTGCTTGTTTATCGGAAGTAAAAGCTTTTGAAGCTCAAAGAGCAATTGAAATAGGTGCTGATGAAATTGATATGGTTATGAATGTGCAGTCTTTAAAAGATAAGGATTATACTTTTACTCAACTTGATATTGAAAAAGTAAAACATGCCTGCAATGATAAAATCTTAAAAGTAATAATAGAAACAGACTTATTAACAAAAGATGAAATAAAAAAAGCATGTGAAATTATAGCTTTTTCAGGAGCTGATTTTGCAAAGACCTCAACCGGGTTTGTTAAAAATGGAGTTGGTGCTAAAGTTGAAGACATAAAATTAATGCATGAAATTTTAATTGGAACAAATGTTAAAATTAAAGCCTCAGGTGGTATAAAAACAAGAGAGAAAGCCATAGAACTTATTAATGCAGGTGCAGAAAGACTTGGTACAAGCTCGGGAGTTATGCTTTGCGAGCAACCTCTTTAACTTTTGTTGTTACATTTCCTTTTGCTTGTTGCGAAGTAGATACATTTTTTTTCATGTTTTCTTTTACAAAATTTCTTAAATTATGTGTTTTTGGCATTAATTTATTATATTTGAAAGTCCTTTTTGCTGCAAAATAAATAATACTAAATCCAATCATAATATATGTTAGTTCTGAAACAGTTTTCTTTATTTTCTTTTCGACTACGTCATCTTTCTTAATAAGATAACCGAATTCACCGGTATCCACCTTTTTCCTTTTTCTTCCTTCAAAAGAAGCATAATTTATATTTGGATTTAATGTTATTTGCATTTATGCTGCTTTCCTTTTCTGTTTTTGTTTATAAACTTCAAGTCCATAGCTTTCAATATAAGGATCATCTATTTCAAACAAATGAACTCTTCCAGGTCCTAAATCAACGGTTAACATATTATCATCACATTGAAGGGTTGAACTTTCTCCGCAGGTATTAAATAAATTTGTTAGTTTTTGATCTGACTTTAACCCCGGAACTTCAATAACTCCCGATTGTCTGGAATTTACATCACGGTTTGCAACAACTAAAAGAGTTCTGCCATTTAAATGTCTTGCAAATGTTATGATTTTATCGTCTTTATTGTTTGTTGCCAATGGAATAAATGAGCCTTTTGTCAATATATCATGATACTTTTCATCATTTCTTACCTCAAGAGTATTTTTCATAAAGTCACCAATTTCGGGATGATCACCTATTAAAGGTCTTGAGAAATTAAATATATCGGGCTTGCTTCTATGAACGGTACATTCATTTGAATCAGTATCGGTTTCACTGTCTTGTTCGCCTTCAAAGTCATACATATAATAATCACCGGATTGATATCCGTCAAAATAATACGGATTTAACATGGGTAGTGTTGCTTGAAGTCCTGAAACAAGGTTAGTATAAGTTACTCCGCCATGATTCATTATTGAAACATCATCATGCGTACCGAATGAACCTATTAATGATTTTCCCGGCTCAAGTTCTTGAGACATGTTAAGATTTTCTTTTACATAATCCATTAATTGTTGTGCTTTTGTCCATTCATGAAATATATGATACTGACCGTAATAACTATCAAATCCTGCTCTTAAAGCATCTTGAGGTCTGTCATAATTCATATTCAGTTGCGGCGATGCATCTTCATAAGTATAGCTTTCTGCTAACCACGCAAATTCAGGGTCTTTTTCATGAGAATAATTTATTAACATATCCCAAAATTCGGTTGGTTTTGTTCTTGATACATCGGCTCTGATACCATCAACACCTAATCTTATACACATATCCACAAAATCTTTGTGCATTTGGTATAACTCAGGATTTAACTCACGTTTTGTTTCATCTTTAAATGGAGAAAACATTCTTATATCATCCCATCCGCCGGGAGTTTTCGGAGTACCGTCTTTCTCAAATGCCATTAATTCAGGTCTTTCTTTAAACAAATCATAAGAAGCACAGCTCGGTAAGTCTAACATAACACTAATGCCTCGCTTATGACATTCGTCTATAAAGCCTTTGAATTCTTCTTCTACAGTTCTCGGGTCATTTTTATCATCCAGTGCCGGATCAATTTCAAGAAAGTTTTTAGGTGCATATACAGAACCTGCTGTACCCATTGCATTTTGTTTCCCCGGAGGATTTACGGGAAGAACATGTAATGTATTTATTCCGAGATTTTTTAGTTCATCAAGTCTTTTTACGGCATTGTTAAAGTTTCCGCGGACGTCACCTTCTCTTAAAAGTTGGTTGCCCGTATTATCTTCGGCACCAAAATTTCTTATAATTATACCCATAATTTTTGCATCATTATTTTTGAACTTTGTTCTTAAATCATTTTTATATCCCGATGTTTGGACGGGTTTTGTATCTACAGGCTTTACTTGAGGTGCGGCTATTAATCCTTGGTTTTGTAAAAACTTTTCAAGGACGTTATTCCCGCTCTGTTGTACGGGTGTATTTTGAACAGGCATGGAATATGCTACAGTGCTATTATTTTGCACCGGTTTATTAATTTGTGTTAATGGAATATTAGTGTATTTTTCAATAAAATTAACCATTTTTCTTACTTTGCGCCTCTATTTCTTTTTCTGTTTCGCCCTTGCGACCTATGAACAAGCCGGCAATTAATGTTATACCTGCTATAGCTGCAAATGCACCGCCCCAAATTTTTAACCAGGTTTTAGAGTTATATGATTGTTTTGCAGCCTCTTGTATCATATCTTTTAACGGTTTACCGGTTAATGCATTTCTTTCTACTGCGTTTGCACTGAATGTTTTATCGTTAACTACCCTGTGCTGTAGTTCGGTTGTTATACCGCCGGCCCAGTTTGCAAGTTTTTGATTCGCTTCTTTTTTGTAAGCATCACAATTGCTTAATATTCTGCTTGATTCATTAAGATTAATAGTGTGATTTTTTACTTTAATTGCTCTTATATTGGTTAAGTCTTTAATTTTATTTTTCATAATCTTAAAAAATTCTTTAACTGTATTTGCACTGCCATCTGAGTTTTTAACTTCTTTTAATTGTTTAATTATTCCTGATGTTTTGTTGCTATTAGTTATGACATTTTTTATCGTTTTTAATGAATCTTCACCATATAAAACTTTCATTAAAGCTTTATATTCGGTTCTTGACAATTCATAACCTGACGTTGTGAATTTTTCAACCTGATCTGTTGTTGTTGCATTAATTACAGCTTTTTTACATACTTCAACTAATTTTTTAGCAGAAGATTTGAGTTCTTCATCCGGTATGGTTTGTGATTCTTGTTTTAATATTTTAAATATTTCATTCTGAAGCTGGTTATTATTGTTTGCTCGTTTATAAATGTCGAGTGCTTGCATAAATCTGTAGAATGATGATTTAGCACCGAGTATGCGTGTTTTTACGTTTTCATTTATTTCATTTTCCAGGGTACCTGCTTTATTGACTGTTTTCTTTGTGATTTTATTTGCAGCATCCTCGAAACCTTCAGTTCTGAATATTTTACTTAAATTTTCACATATTTCTTTTGATTTATTTGCAACTGTATCTGTAAAATGTTTTCCTGTTACTTTTTCATAATCATCGATATGAAGCATTAAGTCTTTAACAATATTTGAATAAGCTTGTTCATTAGTTGCAATTTCGGTTAATTTTTTATCTAACACACTTATATCACCGCGAGAAAGAGCTTTAAGTTCTTTAGAAGATAATTTCAAGCCTTTTAATGCGGAAGTTGTAAATCTGTTCCATTGATTTGCAATATAAGTTCCCGATTTTTCACCGACTCTAGAGGATATATAACCGTCAAGGATTTTTTTATCCCTTCTAAAATCAATCATACCTACATTTAATTTGTATAAAGCCTGCTTCAGGTTACTTATAGTTGTCATATCTTCATTTTTCTTAGCTGTTTTCAGTATTTCGAAAAATTGTTTTGCAAGCTTCATTTGCTGCGGTTTTTTGGCAGACGATTCTTTTGCGAGTATATCCGCAATGCCCTTCATTTCTCCTTTTGCTAGATAGTTATTTATTGTATCTTTTTGTGCCTGAGAAAGATTTTTAAATATTTCTTCATTTATATGACCCTTCAATGAATTTTTAACAAAACCCATTGTAAGAATTTCGGGTTGGCCTGAGCTCAAAATTGCATTTTCAATTTCTTTTTCAATAGTAGCCGAATTAGTAGTTTTTTTGGTAAGAATTTTAGAAATGTATTTTGCTACATCAGGTGTGATTCTTTGTTCTGCATTTTTTTGGATAAAGTGTTCAAACGGTGTCTTAGCCTTTGGCAAATTTTTTGTTTGATTTTCTTTTTCATGAAGTTTAACAAGTTTTTCAATTGATTTTTTGGAGAAATTTTCAACTAATCTTGAAGGGAATGTGAAAGGATTGAATTTCTTTGTTAAATTATAATCAGCATACGTCATTGTGCCTTTTTCTATTGTTTTGTTTACGCCTTTTTCCAGCACATTACACATTAGCGCGCTAAAAATAGGTGAACTTCCTGCAGCCAACATCCAAAGTGTATTTCCCTGAGTAGCTGTTTTCTTTGCTCTTTGTTTTATAAAGTTATCTCTATCGGGTAAATTTTCATCAACTTTTAGTTTTTTACCTATTCTGTCTAAATCTTCCCTTGAATATAAATCTGTTAAATCGTATTGAGGGTCCTGGAATAATTTCTTCTTACGATTCTGAGAGTCAATATATTTTTGATGTATATCTACACCGGTTCTTGCTCTAAGAGGAGCTTGTATAAATAATTTAGGAAACAATGCCATTGCAGCAAAGAAAGAGCCAAATCCGACAAATTGCATTGCTTTATTTAATTTTAACGGATTTTTAGCACATAAGTAACCTGCTATACCCAATGAACCTAGTTTTATTGCAACATCATTTATTCTTCCCAGCTCATGGTCATTAGCTTTTCCGTTTGCAGCTTTTTTTATATTTACTATATCTTTTTTAAGATCTTTTGCATATTCTGAAGGAGAATCAAAAATTTTGGAAGGAAGCAAACGCCCTTTATCTTCCATTGGTTTTATTTTTCCTTCGCTGTCTAAAATAAAGGCAGGTTTTTTTTGTTGATTAAAAGAGGGTTGTTTATTTAAAGCTTGATTTAGAATATTCGTCATACTAACACACTACCTTTTCTTTATTTTCGTCGAATATCGGAGAAGCGCCCTGAGATTTATTCCCCCTATTATTATTAAAGTCAAAAAGAGTTTTAAAATTGCCTAATAATGTAACACCGACGGCTAAACCAACCAGTGTTCTTCCGGCTATTTTTGCGACATTTGGGCCTTTATTAGATAATTTTTTACATTCTTTTATAAATTTTTCACTCGGTTTTTTTGTAATCAAATTTTGTTCTACAGTTTTTATTTGTTCAGGAGAAGATAATTTCGTTTTTATTCTCTTTAAAGCTGAAGAATCTATATATAATAACTCTTTACAGCTTTGCGCAAATTTTTTGACAAAATCTTTTGCAAAGAAATCATATTTTCCTATTTGTTTAACACTTTCTAGGACACCTTTTTGAGCACCTTTTGTGGAGTTTTTAACCTGTTTTACATGCTTGGTAAAGTTTTTAACCCTTGTTTTAGGATTAATTATTAAATTCTGCCACGGTTTTTGTGCAGCTATTGCAACACCTGTTGCAGCCCATAAAAATGAAGTTATGCTTGAAAATACTTTAGTTTGTACAACTTTTTCTCTTATTTTATCTTTTACTTGTTGGTCGGAATATTTGACATCTTCCATTCCGAATTTTTTGGCAATCATATCGTAATATGAATTTCTTTCCGGTCCGTAATGTTCATTATCATAGAACAAATCCCAACGCGGAAAATCTACACTTTCATATGCTTTATGATATTCATACGAAACTAAATTATTTTTATTTCGTTCTTCGGGTAGTTCATTTATTTTCTTTTTATAAGGAAGGTTAACATCCACACCGTATTTCCATTTAACAGGGGTTTCAATAAGTTTTTTGGATAAAGTCTTACCTATACCATATAAAACAACTCCAAGCCCCATTTGTTTGCCAAGCCCTTTTGTTGCGCTTACGGCGCTGGGTGTATCAAAAAACTTGCTTGCTAAATTAAAAACACCTATCATTGCAGCACTACCGGTTAAATAAGGTACCATGCCCATTGTTAAAAATTCATAAAAATTAGCATTTTTACTTCCTTCAAGTCCTTTTTTCGGATAAGTTGTAAATGCTTTTGAAAACTTATCTGCTTGTATTTTTAAACCTGTTTTTATAGGATGTTTTGTATGTTCTTCAACTAAAAGCTTATCATTCCCATGCTCTTTTTTCTCTTCGGTTTTATTTTTACCAAAAGCTGCATGTCCCCTGTTTATATTGTTAATACTACTTACATTCATATTTTAGACCATTTTCCTTATAGATACATACCCGCATTTATAAGTATTGTAAAACAATATTGTTGCTAGATGAAATTAATAAAAATATTATTTTTTACATAAATTTACATTTGTATAAATAAAAATATAAATCTTGCTAAAACATAACTAAAATTATACAATATAATCTGTAGATAACTATTTAGTAATTAATACGTCCGAAAGAAATTTCGCAGAGGCACTTTAAAAACTGATGTGTATAAAGATATCAAGTCTTTAAATCAGAAAAATAACCGCTTTTTAACATTTAACTTATTAAAAAGCCGCGTGCGTAAAACTTGATAATTAATTCCTATCGCAAATTATTTACAGACAGATACCAATTTAAGGAGACAAAACAATGTACGAAGATGAAAAACTTATTTGCGAAGATTGCGGAAGCGAATTTGTGTTTACCGCGGGTGAGAAAGAATTTTTTGCTGCAAGAGGGCTTGTAAATAAACCAAAACGCTGCCCTGAATGCAGAAAAAACAGAAGACAGAAAAATAGAAAAAAATTATATGAAGTTACTTGTTCAAAATGCGGATGTCAAACTAAAGTTCCTTTTAAACCAATTGAAGGAAAAGAAGTTTATTGCAAAGACTGTTATAATGCGATGAAAGAAGAAACTCAAGCATAATAGTTTTTATTTTGTTTAGATAGAGTTTTACTTGTAAATCAAATTAGTTTAAAGGATAACTGTCAAACAGTTATCCTTTTTGGTATAAAGAGAACACAAATTTATTATGCAACAGCAGAGAACGATGAACCACAGCTGCCTGATGATGAAGCAGATCCGCCGTATGATGCTGATGCAACCGAACCTGCAGTTTCACCACCGTAGCTTGCAGTTTTGTGTCCGGAATTTGCTCTTGCAACCGAACCTGCAGTTTCTGCGCCATAGTATCCGTTATTAGTATTTAAAAATGAAACATAGCCTATATTGCCCATTGTTTTGTCTCCTATTTTTATCCTGCGTCTTACATTTATAAAAACATTTTTTTAGGTGTGAATTCACAAACTTACTTTTTTGTTACAATTCTTAATTTTATTAAAAATTTATATGTATTAGGGTTCTGTTTTATATATTGATATTTTAACTTCTAATTTTTATTTTCAATTTTTTATTTTTATCATATTATTTAATTATGAAATTATTTTGCCGATTTATATTAATAATATTCATGTTTTGTATAACATTGGGTGCAAATGCTTTTTGCATTGAAAATAATTTTATTAAATTAAAAAGTATTGATGCCATATATTCTTATCAAAATTATCACCACGATATATTAAATTCTAAAGATAGCGGTCAAAGTATCGAGTTTATTCAAAAAAATGATACTATTTCGTCATTTCAAAGAAAGAATGACAATCGATCAGACGGAAATTTAAATAAATTATCATTGTTTAGTGGTAATATAATTAAACAAGTAATAAGTTATAATTATAATAAATCCTTTTTAGATAATAAATCAAAGGTTAATTTTTCTGTTATATTATCCTCAATATTACCAAATGCTCCTTAAAAAACTTTATTCAAACAAAAGTTGCAAAGTGACCGTTGAAATTAACTGAAACGAGTGAGATTGTATATGAAACTCGGAGCGTCATGGCACTGATGTTGTCAAAAAGTAACGTGTTTCTTGTAAAATTTGATTAGTTATCGGTTATTGACGGTAAGAATTAAAAGATAGGAGAAATTATGAATATGGATTTATTTTGGCAAAACATGCAAGATGGATTAATGCTCGCCATTCTTGGTATGGGCGTAGTAATGATTTTTTTAACTTTCATGATGTGGGTTATGAAATTAAATGATGTTATTATGTTGAAACTAAATGAAGTTTTCCCTGAAGAAGTTAATGAAGAACCTAAAAAAGTTCAACCGGTTAAGACGGAAGATGAAATTGCAATAGCTGTTGCTTGCGCAACTAAATTAAGACCGCTTATTAAAGGAGGCAGATAATGGAAGCATTACAGGCATTTGTATCTGCTCATAGTGTTGCTGTTGCTGCAACTATATTAATTGTTGCATACATATTTATAGCAACTGAGAAAATATCTAAAGTTACAATAGCACTTTTGGGCGGCGTTTTAACAATAATTTTAGGTTTGGTAAGTCAAAGTAAAACAATAGAATCCGGAATTAATCCTTTATATTTTATTAATTTCGTTGATTTTAATGTAATATTCCTTCTTGTTTCAATGATGATTATTGTATTAATAACAACGAGAAGCGGAGTATTTAATTATTTAGCGAATAATATTTTAATGTTAACCAAGGGGCATCCTATAAAAATACTTGTGGCTTTGGGTTTATTTACAGCTGTTTTAAGTGCATTTTTAGATAATGTAACAACAGTAATACTTGTAATGCCTATTACATTTTCTATTGCAAAAAAACTTGAAATTAATCCTATACCGTATTTACTTACTGAAATATTTGCTTCAAACATAGGGGGAACTGCTACATTAATTGGTGACCCGCCAAATATTATTATAGGTAGTGCCGGCGGACTTAGTTTTATGGACTTTGTAAAAGAATTAACCGGTATAGTTGCTATAATTTTAGTATTTGTGTTAATATTTTTGGTCCTATGTTTTAGAAAAATGCTTGTTGCTGCTCCTGAAAAGATGAAAGAAATATTAAATATAGATAATAGTAATGTTATTACTGATAAAGCGCTAATGATTCGTAGTGTTACGGTATTATTACTTGTTATATTAGGTTTTATGCTTCATGATGTATTACATCTTGAAACATGCGTTGTTGCAATGTTGGGCGCCAGTGTATTATTAATTTTCGAAAAACCTGCAAAAATATTAAGTGAAGTAGAATGGAACACTATATTTTTCTTTACCGGCTTATTTATCATTATAGGTGGTCTTGAAGCTTCGGGTGGTATTAAATTAATGGCGGAATGGATATTAAATGTTACAAATGGCTCAGAAAATGCTACGGCAATGATTATTTTATGGGCTTCAGGCATAATATCCGGTGTTATAGATAACATTCCTTACACAGCTACAATGGCACCTATGATAGCAGAAATTCAAAGAGTAATGGGCGCAGAATACGCTTATCCATTATGGTGGTGTTTATCTCTTGGCGCTTGTTTAGGTGGGAATATGACAATAATAGGTGCGGCAGCAAATGTAATTGTTTCCGAAAATGCAGCAAAAGAAGGGCATCCGATGACTTTTATGCGTTTCTTAAAATATGGGATTCCGGTTGTACTTATATCTCTTGTTATAAGTACTATATATATTTATGTGAGATTCTTGCATTAAAATCAGAACAGGGGGGCAGGGTTAAAACTTTGCCCCCATGTTTTAAATTGTTGATTTTTTTTTAGTTTTATGTATAATGTAGTTGTAGAATATAGTTAAGGTTTTTTACTGTTCAGGGTGCAGGTTTCTAACAGTTTGACATCGTATTTTTTAATTGTGGGAATACAGACTTTTAACTGCATAAGAATACAAATGTTTGATTGTTAAAGGTATAGGTTTTAAAATCTTGTTATTTTAAACCTCTCGGATAAAGAACAAAAACCATTTAAGCTAAATAGTTACCGGCCTTGTTTTGCAGATTTACCTATTAATTTAAGAGATTTCATGACTGTTTGTAATTTTAATTTTAAGTATTTAAAAGATAATTCTACTCCGGGGAGCTGGAGAAGAGGATATGAATACCACCAAAAAGAACAAGTGGCTTCTTTAGAGGTCGGTAAGAGCGGTGTAAAAGCCAAAGTAAAAGGAAATTTTAAGTCTTTTTATGATGTTGAGCTAAAATTTAAGAAATCGGGTGTTGAACCGGTTTGCTCATGTCCGTTAAAAGAAAAATGGTGTAAACACGCTATAGCGGTTGGACTTAAAGTTATTGACGAACATATTTATGATGAGTTTTTAAACAGACGATTTAAAATAGTTCCTGATTATTCCGATTTTGAAACGTATATGTGCGAAAATCCTCTTGGCGGTTATATTTTCCACTTTAATGCAAAAAGACGACAAAACTTTTTTTCAATCCTTGTTATGGACAGAAACACCGGAAAAGTAATCAGAGATATAGAAGCTATATTAAAAGCATTAATTGCGGCACAAAAAGCGGACCCGAATTTTGAATTAAACAATTCTCAAAAAATTGAGCTTGCTATTTTTCAACAATTGTTAAAAAATTCACGTCTTGATAAAAAAGCAGGTTGGTATGATATTCCGATTGCCAAATTTGACGGATTTTTTCAATTGCTTTCATTGGCGGATGATGTAATTGACGGAAAGACAAAAGATAAACTTGTTTTTTGTGCAGATGAATGGAAATTATCTTTATCCGTAAATTTTTCAATGGTTGGAAATGTTTTATTATCTTTATACTGGCAAAGACCCGATAAGGATGATATTATTCCGTTTGAAGAAGTAAGATATTTTTCACGCCAGTTAAAATGGGGAAGATATAAAAACAAAATATTTCCGATAAATATTGAATTATCACAATTGCCTCAGAATCTTATAAAATCGACATTTACGGATGTAAAAGATGCAGAGGGAGCCAAGTTTTTATATGAAGAACTGCCGAAACTAAGAGAACTCATTCCATGCGAAGTATCTGAAATAATAGATAAACTTACTTTGGAACAAAAGCCGCCGTTAAATGTTGTTACAATGGGACTTGATTATGATGGTGCACTAAAAGCGGAATTGGAATTTGACTATGACGGTACGAGGGTTGCATATTCCAAAGCCGCCTCAAAAAGCCCTTATGTAACAATAAAAAAACCTAAAGAAGACTTATTATACTGGGTAAAAAGAAATGTTGCGCATGAAGAAAAAGCCTATCAAATGCTGCTTGCTTGTAAATTTGCTCCTATGCAAACAAATAATCTTGCTATAGAAAAAGAAAATGCTATTGATTTTTACAATTATTATTTGAAACAGGCAGGCGAAGGTTGGGTTTTTGAAGAAAAAGACGACATGTCTTTCTTTAAACTTTCTCCAAAACCGTTTGAACTTATAGCAGAAATCGATTTTGCCATTGATACTACAGATAGTTTTGAAGTCTATCTTTATGGGAAAGTCGGCGATGAAGAAATTAAGTTTGAAGAAATTTATGACTTAATAGTAGAAGGTGATAAATATTTACGTGTAAAAAATTACGGATTTGTTGAAGTTCCGGGGGCGGATATATTTTCGTTGTTAAAATCGTTTAATACTTTTGACGTTTATAAAAATGAAGAAAACAGATATATTGTAAAAACATTCAGAGCCGGATTGCTTTCTGAAATGCAGAATTTGGGAATTAAACTTAAAATGAGCCGTAAATTCTCGATGTTTTGGAAACAGATTTCAACATTTTCAACAATGGACAATGCGCCTCTTCCCAAAGGAGTTAATGCCGAGCTTAGAGAATATCAGGCTAAAGGCTACAGTTGGTTATGGTTTTTATATAAGTACGGTTTGAACGGTATACTGGCTGATGATATGGGGTTGGGAAAAACACTTCAGGCTTTGACATTGCTTCAAAAGGCAAAAGAAAAAGATAAAAAAGCTCCTAATTTGGTTGTATGTCCTACTTCCGTCGTATTTAACTGGGAATCTGAAGTTCAAAAGTTTATTCCAACTTTAAAATGTCTTAAATTGAGCGGTACAGACAGAAAAGAACATTTCAAAGATATTCCTAAATATGACATTATAATCACAAGTTATGCGCTTATAAGACGAGATGTTGAAAAACTAAAAAAATATGAATTCAGATATATAATACTTGATGAATCGCAGAACATAAAGAACCCCGAATCCATAACGGCACAATGTATAAAAACATTGAACGGTCAACATAAATTAGCATTATCGGGTACTCCCATAGAGAATAAACTTGAAGAATTATGGTCTGTATTTGACTTTTTAATGCCTGGCTTTCTATTGAGCAGGTCAGAATTTAACTACAGATATGTTACTCCTATTGTAGACAGGGGAGAAAAAATAGTAGAAAAACGGTTAAAATCACAGATTTATCCGTTTATTTTGCGCCGTATGAAACGTGATGTTGCAAAAGATTTGCCGGATAAAGTTGAAAACGTTGCATATTGTGAACTAACCCCCGAACAAAAAGATTTTTATCTTGAAGTTTTAGATTCAACAAAAGAAGAATTATTTAAGTCAATTGAGCAAAACGGACTTGAAAAGAGCAGAATGTCTATATTCTCTGCACTCTTAAGACTACGTCAAATATGTTGTCATCCTATGTTATATGATAAGGAAAACAAAAAAGGCATAACAACATCGGGTAAATTTGAACAGTTAAAATCAATGCTCGAAGAAATTATTTCTGAGGGGCATAGAATATTGTTGTTCTCTCAATTTGTAGATATGCTTGATATTATAAAAGAATGGCTGCAAAAAGAAGGCATAAAACACGAGTACTTGACAGGTTCAACAAAAAACAGACAGGAAGTTGTTGAAAGATTTAATAATGATGATTCTATTCCGATATTCCTTGTAAGCTTAAAAGCCGGCGGAACGGGTTTGAATTTAACGGGTGCAGACTATGTAATACATTATGATCCGTGGTGGAATCCTGCAGTTGAAGACCAGGCAACAGACAGAGCTTATCGTATCGGACAAACAAAAAAAGTTTTTGTTTACAGACTTATTACTAAAAATACGGTTGAAGAAAAAATTCAAAAACTTAAACAAGATAAGAGAAATCTTGTGGATTCCGTCATTTCTGTCGATAGGAATATAGGTAAAACCCTTACATACGCTGATTTACAAGATATATTCTCTATTGATTAAACTGCCATATTTTGACATCTTTTAGAGCTTCTTTTTGCTGAGGAGTATTATAATTAATGTAAAACTTAACATTTGTCAGGTTTTTTGGCGGGTTTATATCCTGATTGTCTTTAAATGAAATACATCCACAGTTCTCAAGTTCTCCAAAATCATTGAGCTTTGTATATATATTTAAACTGCCTTTTATTGAATAAAGTTGGCCTAAAGATGATATATTTTTCATATTTAAGTCACCGCCTAAGTATTTCAAATTTCCGGTATCAGATATACTTTCCGAAAAAATATTGCCACATACAGATAATAAGCTTCCTAATGATGTATTAGTATCAATTCCTTGTTCATAAAGGCTTCCGCCTATAAATTCCAAATCACCAAAATTATTGAAATCGGGACAATCTTTTATTGTTAAATCTCCGCCAACAGACAGAACATCTTTAATATTTGTCAAATATGGGCAATTTTCTATATTTAAATTTCCGGCAATTTTTTGAATACCTCTTAGGGTTTTAATAGAATTTGAATTTTTTAATATAACATTTCCGTTAATTTTTTTAATATTTCTAATACTTTCAGGTGCAAACGGAGATTGTTCATTATTTTCAATAATATACCAATTATCTTCATCACAAATCAGATCGCCATTTATGTTATCAGTTTGACCTAAAGCCGCTTTCAATTTATATAGTTCTCTTATGCAAAAATCAAGTTTTAAATCAATGGGATTTTGTTCTTGTCCAAATTCTTTCGAAGTTTTAATAAATTCATCAGTATATTCAATTATAGAATCTTTTTGAGACCGGGAAGTTTTTCCTGCTTTAAAAGATGTATTTTTTGTATAGTTGTTATTAAATGTATTAAATAGAATTTTCATTTATATTCTCCGGCCATCGTATTTTCTTTTATTTTAAAACATATAAAAGAAAAATTTGCCACAGGTAATTAATACAGTGGCACCTGCATTACTTGGTTGCCGGCTGCGGGAGCGGGAGCTATGGCGCAACTCATTCCCGCATAAACGTGCCTTCAGTTGTCTGCTAACGCAGCCAAGCCTTCGCACTCTGCCGGCAGTCCGCTTTTAAAGCGCCCTCTCACCTAGCAGCTACGCTCCGTCGGATACAAGCTCACAAGCATCACCTTCGGCTAATTATTTTGTTTTGATGAGAAATATATTAAGTTTTGTTACAACCAAAACAAAAAATATGACAAAACACTAAAGTTCATTAAAAATATGTCGAATACATGTGTGTAACAAACAATAAGGAGAAAGTAAATGTCAAACATTAATCCAATCAATTTCGGAGTTAATGCAAATCAATTTTTCAGACAGGAAGAAAAGGAAGATTTAACTCAAGGAACAAAAAAGGATGCAGAGTCGGCTCAAGGAGCGCAAAAAAAGTATGAATCATCAGAAATACTGGGATTTATGGCGTCACAAAATATTGATATTATTCCGGTAAAAACACAAAAAACGCTGGATGTATCAAAATATGTCACTCCTGAACAAGAAGCAAGAATATCTGATTTTATGAACAATTTCCAAGCGGATTATGATTATGCATTAAACGAAACAATGCAGGAATTTCCGGATTTATCAGAAGAGGCGGCCGGAAGTATTGCACTTGCATTTGTAAATTCTTCATACGACGAAGCATAATCAAATATAGTATTGAGCGCAATTTTTATGCTGTATTATTACAGATTGAAATCGTAGCTCATTTTTCCTCTCCTCAAAATTATTGTTTGTTATTTTATGACCGCATATGCGGTCTTTATTTTTTAGCAAATTTTTTATTTACGTATTTTATAAGTAGTATGATTAATTTCTCTGTAAAAAATGTTATTAGTTTTAAAGGGATTAAAGATGTTGAAACCCTTTATAAAACCTGCATAATTAAAAAGAAAAGTTTGCCTTTAAAAAAAGAAGATAAATATTGTGAAACTGAAATATATAAAACGCTGCAAAAAGATACATTTGAAAAGTATGAAATGCGAAAAGACGGTAAACTCATAGGGGACATAGAAATTGAAGTAAATAAAGATTCTGTTTTTGTAATTAACTTAGAATCATATTGCAGGCATAAATATAAAGGAATTGGAACAAACCTTTTGCAAGTTGCTGTTGAAAGAAGTATGGATAAAGGAAATAGAGGAGTTGTCACTTTAAATGCCGACAAATTGCATAAAATGCAACAAAATCCTAAAGGGTTCTATGAAAAAATGGATTTTAAGGAATTACCCGCAAAAACATTTGATATATCAATTTTCGGAATTCCAATGAGTCTTGATGTTAACAAAAGTCCGTTTTGGCTAAAAAGAATTAAGTAAATTTAAATAAAGAAATATAGGCTGTCAAATTTTTTTTATTTGATCTATAATACGTATTTTTTGAAATATTAGAAATTCAATCTTTGTCATCGAATTACTTAACCTATACATCTTTTTTAGTTTACAAAAACAAAAATAAGGATATAATAAATATATTAATAAATAGGATTAGTTATGAATAAACTACAAAATAAGAACAAAAATACCCCCCCCCCGTAGTGTCTAGAAAGTCTTTTACACTTTCTGAGATATTAATTGCTACTGTAATTATCGGGATTATTGCAGCAATAACCATCCCTTTAATTTATACAAATTACATAAAAGAAGTAACTGTTCAAAAGCTCAAGAAGGGATTTGCATCTGTATGCGACATTGTTAAGTTGTCAGAACTTGATAACGGGCCTTTGAAAGACTGGGAATTCGACACTTCCTATAATTCAGAAGGAGTAAATTCTGAATTTTTTAAAAAATATTTTGAGCCTTATATTATCGGTACAAAAAAATATGGTGTTCATTCACCTGACCGAGTTGAATATCCTGTAAATAATATCGACGGTCAAAGGGTAAATAACATTCTTGTTTGGTATGTGTTATCTGACGGAACAGGTCTTACAATGTTTTCCGGCGGAATAAATTACTGTTGGATTTTAATAGATATAAATGCATCAAACTCGCCAAACAGGCTTGGCAAAGATATTTTTATGCTGGATATATATAGAAATGGTAAAGTCAGATTTTGGGGAGATACAAATTATGCCTCATCAACTGTATATCCATGCAAAAAAGGAACAGGTGCACAATATGCAGGCGCTACATGCGGAGCCTGGATACAAGCAGTTGGTTGGAAAATTCCCGATGATTATCCTTGGTAATGTTCTATTTATAGCATTTTTTGTTTGAAAAATATGTATAAAACTTTTAGCATAAAAATTACAAAATTTAATAAGTATCTAAAATAAAAGTATGAAGTACACTTGTTAAAGTTTTGTAAAAAATATTAATAAATAATTCAGATAAATAGCAAATTTATTAATTTAGAGATATTAATAGAAGAGTGAATACATATAAATAGTTGTGAGTAATATGCAGGTAAATCAAGTAAGTTACAAAACAGCCGATAGTACAAAATACAGACAAAATCGTTTAAATAAAAATAATAAGCCAGCCGTTTCATTAAAGCATTATAATATTAACGGTAATATAAAACAAGAAACCGGTAAGAGTGTATCTTTTAAAGGTTTGGGGCCTATAGACACATTTGCTTTAAAAGTTGCTGATTTAATTGAAAACGGCGGATTATTCGTGTCTTTCACAATTCAAGATATGTTAGGCACAAACTTGCCGCGTCCTTTTATGGGGTTAAAAAGAAATTCTAAGGAAAATGAAGGAAAGAAGAATTTTAGTTTCGCGGCAAAAGAGTTTGTAAGAGAAATGCTTACAGGCCCCAGTATGTTTTTAATCCCCGGTGGCATGCTTGCTGTCGGTAATAAAATTTTTGGCAAGTCAACCGAAGTACCTATGAAGTTTATTAAAGCATTCGGTGATATTCATGCTGCAAATCCCGTTAATGCGGAAGGTAAAGTAATAGGGAAACAGGATTTCTACAAAAATACATTCACGGAAATTTTAAAAAATGCAAAAAACGAAACAGAGCCTTCCGAAGCAACCATAAATAAAGCAGCTGAGTTTGCAAAGAAAATTACTGAGAATATAAAAGACAAGGCTTCTAAAAAGGATACTATAAGTAAACTTGCCGATGAATTTACGGATATAGCTAAAAGACATTCAAAAGACCCTGTATATACGGATTTCACACGTGCATTTGTTTCAAAAACAACTTCGGGTTCCTTTGATGATGCCGTATCATTTGCTATGTCATATGCAGATGATGTTGTTGAAAAAGTTAAAATAAAAAATCCTGAAAATGTCCAAAAATTTGTAAATAAAATGACAAATAAAAAAGTAATCGGCCGCTTGGGTGCAAATTTAGCTATGTATGGTGCTGTTATGGCATTCTTGCAAATAATTCCAAAACTTTATAATAAAGCTGAAGGTAAAGAAAATGCCGGACTAAAAGGTTTAATGAAAGAAGAAACTTTAAATGATAAAAGTTTAAATTCTCAGGTACAAAAAGAACCAAAAACAAAAGATAAACAGGAAGAAAAAAAGGATAAATCAAATCCGTCTTTCGGTTCTTCGGGCGTTGTAAATAAATTAACGGGAAACGGCTTGATTGGTCGAATGGCGCAGGGTATTGAATTTGAGGGCATGAATCTTTCTTTCCCGCTTCTTCTCGGTATTATGGGGTTTGGTATTTTGTTGCCCAGGACAAGACAGGCAAAGGATAAATATGACAGAGAAGAAATTATAAGACGTGATTTGGTTACATGTACAACAATGTGTTTTGCCGAAAAAGAATTGAGAAAAGGTTTTTCAAAACTTAATGAAAAAACTTCAGGTTTGGTACTTGCATTGAAAGATGAAAAATTTAAAAATAAAAATATATTCGGAAAAATATTTGACTACTTTAAACCTATAAAAGGAGTACAGACACTATCAACTTCGCAAATTATTTCTAAATATTCGGGTATAGACAAATATAAAGACGGAATAACAGGCTTTTGCGAATTTATTGACGGACAGGGCGGAAATTTATCTAAGGTCTTTTCTTTAACCGATGAATCGAAAAATTTAGTTGACGATTTGCTTCAACAAGAAGGCAAAAATATAAAAAATGCCGATAATTCTGTTATAAAAGATATATTGACCAAGGCAAAAGATTCCGAACAGGTTCAAAAACTTGTTAAATTATTTGAAAATAAAGATAATCCCTGGGTAAAGAAAGCAAAAACAATTAATTCAAGATTTACAACATTCTCGGTACTTGTATTAGTTCCTGTTTTCCTTGGCTTCATGCTGCCTTGGATAAATGAAAGAGCTACAAAAAAACGAATAAATAAAGAACAGGCCTTGAATAATAACAAATCCGCGGATATGACTTTCATATTGAATAATGATAAATCGACTACGGTATTTTCCGATATGAACAAATTTATTGAATAGTACATCTTAAAATATTTTATGTATAATATATATGTAAAAAATTTTGTTGAAAGGTGTATATGGAAAAAGTCAATTTGATATCAGGCATGCGTTCAACGGGAAGGCTCCATTTGGGGCATTATATGGGCGTAATAACAAACTGGGTTAAACTGCAGGATGAATACAATTGTTTTTATTTTGTGGCGGATTGGCACGCTCTTACAACAAAATATGATAATACTCAAAATTTAAGACAGGATAAACTTGATGTCGTTTTGGATTGGCTTGCTTGCGGTATAGACCCTGATAAATCCGTGATATATTTTCAGTCAAAAGTACTGCAAATAGCAGAATTACATATATTATTGAGTATGATAACACCTAATAACTGGGCAGAAAGAGACCCTACGCTTAAAGACATGGTTAAAATACTCAAAAATAAAGAAAATGACACAAGTGATAATATGCCGCAAATGACATACGGTTTGCTCGGATATCCTATATTGATGTCGGCTGATATTATGGCTTTAAATGCAGCAATAGTGCCTGTTGGAATAGACCAGCTTGCACATTTGGAGATTACACGCGACATTGCAAGAAGGTTCAATAATATATATAAAACGGATTTATTTAATGAACCGAAACCAAAGTTAACGGAAATACCTTTACTTTTAGGTGTAGACGGTCAAAAGATGGGAAAATCATTTAATAATGACATAAAAATATCCGATGATGAAGAAACAACCTCAAAAAGAATAATGCAGTGTGTAACGGATAGAACGAGGGCAAGAAAAGATGACCCGGGTCATCCCGAACAGTGTGAAGTTGCATTTAAATATTATCAGGCTTTTGCAAATGAAGAAACCGTTCAACAAGTTGAATGTGAATGCAGAGCAGGTAAACGAGGCTGCGCGGATTGCAAGCGTCAACTGGGCAAAATAATAAATGAAAAATTTGCTCCGATAAGAGAGAAAAGAGAAGAATATAAAAAAGACACCGATAAAGTCTATGATATTATTAATGAAGGCAGCAAGAAAGCGGCGCTTGAAGCGGAAAAAGTGATGAAAAAAGTCCGTGATGCAGTAAACATATAGAAAGAAACTATGACTAGAAAAACAGAGGTATATGCCGGAGCATACGCGAGCGGAAAATCCGAAACCGCACTAAATAGGGCAATACAATTTGCAAGAGAAGGTAAAAAAATTACTCTTGTCGATTTAGATACAGTTGAACCTGCATATACTCTCAGGCCGATTGTAAAACCATTAAGAGAAAAAGGTATTAACGTAATTACTCAAGAAGATGCATTCGGGCTGGGGGAAGCTGCAACTTATGTTACTTCTAAACAAATTAACTGCCTGTCAAATGAAGGAGATATTATTATAGATGTAGGTTATGGCGCTTCAGGGCTTGATATTCTTGATATTATTACAAATATAGATATGGAAAAAAACCTTGAAATATATCTTGTTATAAATACTTCAAAATTTGAAACTTCAAGTGAAGAAAATATACTTGAGTACATTACTTTCTCCGAAGGAATTGAAAAAAGACAATGGAAAAAATTTTCAGGTTTTATAAGTAATACCCATTTTGGAAGTGAAACGACAAAAGAAGATGTTATAAAGGGATATGAGATTCTTAAAAACGTTTCCCTTCAGGTAAATATTCCAATAAAAGCCATAGGAGTCGCTGATTTTCTTGAAAAAGAATTTGAACAACCCGTGTATGATGGTGTTCCTATTTGGTTTTACGAGCGTATGATGCCTAATGCACTTTGGTAGAGAGGTTGTTATGAAGAGAACAAAGGTTTTAACTATATTCGGAACACGGCCTGAAGCAATAAAAATGGCGCCATTAGTTAAAGAAATTGAAAAAAATACAGATACTCTCGAAAGTGTAGTTTGTGTAACTGCTCAACACCGCCAAATTTTGGATCAGGTTTTGGATTTATTTCAAGTTGAGCCCGATTATGATTTAAACATAATGAAAAATAACCAAAATTTATGGTCTTTAACAAGTGAAGTACTTTTAAAAACAAAAGAGGTAATAGAAGAAGTAAAACCAAATATTGTTTTAGTACATGGTGATACTACAACGTCAATGGCAGCGGCTTTATCTGCGTTTTATGCAAAAATTCCCATAGGACATGTTGAAGCGGGATTAAGAACTTTTGATAAATATTATCCGTTTCCTGAAGAAATAAACAGAGTTTTTGCAGATGCTGTCTGTACATATCATTTTGCACCTACTGATAAGTCATGTGAAAATCTTATAAAATCTCAAATACCTAAAGAACATATTTATAAAACGGGTAACACGGTTATTGATGCATTATTGTATACTGTTAAAAATTATGAAAAGGATATTGAAGGTTTAAATTTGAATCCCGATTTAAAAACAATTCTTTTGACTTCCCACAGAAGAGAAAATTTTGGCGAGCCTATCAAAGAAATATGTAAAGCAGTAGATGAACTTGTTAAAAATAATAAAAATATTCAAGTTGTATACCCTGTACATCCGAATCCGAATGTACAAAAACCGGTATATGAAATACTGGGAGGAAAAGACAGAATACATTTAATTAAGCCGCTTGAATATGCTGAATTTTGCACTCTTATGAAAAAGTCAAATATTATATTAACGGATTCAGGCGGAGTGCAGGAGGAAGCGCCTTCTTTGGGTAAACCCGTAATTGTGTTAAGAGATACGACTGAACGTCCTGAAGCGGTTGAATATGGTACTGTTAAACTTGCAGGAGCTAATAAGGAAATAATTATTTCATCTGTTGAAACTCTTTTAAATAATGAAGATGAGTATAAAAAAATGTCAGAAGCAATTAACCCTTACGGCGATGGTTTAGCCTCAAAGCGGATTGTTGAAGTTCTTAAAAACTTGTAATGAAATTATTCGGGTATTAAATACCAGCTGTTTATATTGCTTGTTCCGTTATAATTTTGATAAGGAAATTTGCATTTGAGTTTTTTGTATTTGTTGGGGTGGAATGAAGTGTACCCCAACTTACGTTTTCATATAAATTTATTTTGTATAAATACAAAAATAATATATAATATAAAAAGTAGGAATAAGAATATGATATTTAAAAGAAAATGTAAAATAACGTTTATAAGTCACGGTTCAACAATAAATACTGAAGAAAACAGATTTTTTGATGATGAATCATATCCGGCAATTAATGCAACCGGTAAATATGAAATGCAAAAAATCTCAGAATGGGTAAAAAGCAAAGGCTTGAAAATAGATAAAATATATTCAAGCCCTGCATTAAGAACGACTCAAAGCGCAAGAATACTTGCTCAAATTTGTGATAAAGAGTTTGAAGTAAAAGAGAATTTAACCGGCCGAAAAGCCGGTATATGGTCAGGGCTTTCATACGGAGATATTGAAGAAAAATTTCCCGGTTCTCTTGATGAATACTTTTCAAATCCGGAAAAATTTTGTCCTGAAAATGGTGAAACTCTTTTTGACTTTAATAAGAGGATTGATAAATCAATCTCTGAAGCGGTTGAGTCTAACCTTTCAAAAAGACTTATAATAGTAACAAACAGAGAAATAATACAGTCGGCAGTTGCAAGTGCACTTTCTATTCCACCGGAAAGTCAATATAAAATATATATACCAACGGGAAGTGCTACACAAATAAGTTATTTTGAAGACTTTTCGAGCTTGGTATATTCTGCCTATTTGCCTTTATAAAGGATAGTTATGAATTATAAAAATATAAAAACAGATGAAGAAATAAATCAATTAGCCGTACTTGCTTCCGAAATTTGGCATGAATATTGGCCATGCCTGTTATCTGAAGAACAAATAAATTATATGGTTGAAAAATTTCAATCTTATAATGCAATAAAAGAGCAAATTGAAAAAGAAAGATACTTTTATAATATTTTGGAAGATAATGGTAATACAATAGGATATTTTGGTGTATGTCCGAAAGAAAACTACCTGTTTTTATCAAAATTATATATAAAAAATGATTTCAGAGGTTTAGGCTGTGGGAAACAATCTTTTAATAAAATTAAACAGATTGCGCAGCAATGCAATAAAAATTTAATACAATTAACCGTTAACAAAAATAATACAAACTCAATAAAAGCTTATGAAAAATGGGGATTCCAAACCATTGATTCGGTTATAACAGATATAGGAAACAATTTTGTTATGGACGATTATATTATGGAGTATAAGCTATAGTTTTTTATATTTTCTTTGTTTTATAATTTTATGATGGAATTTTACAAATATGAAAAAAAATACAATAATTTTTGATTTAGACGGAACACTTTTAAACACTTTGGCAGATTTACATAGTTCTTTTAATTATGCAATAACAAGCTTCGGATTCCCCGCAAGAACCTTTGAAGAAATAAAAAGTTTTGTGGGTAACGGTATAAGACTTGCAATAGAAAGAGCATTGCCAAGTACAATCCAAGAAGAAGATTTGGAAAAAGTCGTAAGCTATTTTAAAATTTATTACAAAGACCACATGCATGAAAAAACGCAGCCTTATGAAGGTATAATTCCTATGTTGGAGGAACTAAAAAAAAGAGGTTTTAAAATGGCTGTAGTATCTAATAAATATGATATGGCAGTTAAAGAACTGACAAAAAAGTATTTTGGTAATTATATTAATATTGCTATAGGAGAAGGTATCGGAATAGAGAAAAAGCCAAAGCCCGATGGTGTATTAAAAGCAATAAAAGAACTTAATTCATCAATAGAAGAATCAATATATGTCGGTGATTCTGATGTGGATATAAAAACGGCGCAAAATATAAATATGGATTGTATAAGCGTTCTTTGGGGTTTTAGAGATAAGGAGTTTTTAAAACAAAATGGCGCAACTATATTTGCAGCAACACCTCATGACATTATTAATATACTTGAGAATCTTTGATTATTCTATTTTCTATAGAATTGTCATTAGATAAAAAATATGTTATATTATTTACATTGATATAAAAAAGAAGGAACTAAGAATGATTTTTTTGACTTTAATTATATTAATTGCTGTAGTATTTTTGTTTTTGTATTCGCTATATGCTTCTGTTATAAAAAACAAAAATGCTGTTTTGGAAGCATTATCGGGAATAGATGTACAGCTTAGAAAAAGATATGATTTAATTCCTAATGTATTGACAATAGCTAAAAAATTTATGGAACATGAAAATGAATTGTTCGGGAAAATAACAGAATTAAGAACTAAAGCTATAAATTCAAAACTCGGGTCTAAGGAAAAATTTGAGGCGGAAGCGGCATTGGATACCCAAATGAAAGCATTAATGGTAAATGTGGAAAATTACCCCGCTTTAAAATCCGATGCAACAATGGTACAGGCAATGCAGACTTATAATGAAGTTGAAGAACATATATCTGCTGCAAGAAGATTTTATAATTCTGCTTTAACACAATTAAGAAATACTATACAGATATTTCCGGGTTCTTTATTCGCTTCGAATGCAGGAGAAGTGGCAAATTTTAGTTATTTTGAAACTGATGCGGTAGCAAGAGCACCTATTAGTGCAAAAGATTATCTATAATTTATGGTGAACATGGAAAATAAAGACCTGACAACAAAAACCCCAAAAAAACTTTCTTTTTCTCAAAAATATAGTGCATTTTTCAAAAAAAATATTCTACCCAAGCTTGAAACAGTGGAAAAAGAAAGAAAAATATACTTATTTATATGTATTCTGTTTTTTATAATTGCTACGTTAATAGGTGTTTTTATCTGTTTACTGAAATCATCTGTTAATTTATCCGTAATTATTGCTGCAGAAATGATTGCATTTTCGGCAGCAAAAATAATTCAAAAACTTTTTAAAGAAAAAGCAAAAGCACAAATAATCCCTAAAATTCTTTCTTTTCTCGGAACATTTGAAATTAATAAAGACAATGAAATACTGAATAAATATGCGGATGATTTGCATTTGTTTAATTATTACAACCAATATATTTATGATGACAGATTAAAAGGCAAATACAAGGGGCTTGATATATTAATTGAAGAAATCCGTCTTGAAAATGCGGACAGAAAAAAGAATATAGGTTCAAAAAGAAATAATAACACCGGAATTAAATCCTCAAGCGGTTCTGTTGTGATATCAGCGCAATGGAAACTTGTTTTTGATTTGATAGAAAATGTCTTTACTATAATAACAAAACAAAGTAAAACAATTAAAATAGGGGAAAAGGTTTTTTCGGGAATTTTTATCCGTGTACCAAGTATAAAAAAATATAAAGGAAGAACAATAATAAAAGCGGAAAAAGCTCATCACGGTTATTCAGAAGAAAAAAAGGTAAATCTTGAAGATCCCGAATTTGAAAAATTATATGATACGTACTCAACGGATCAAATCGAGGCAAGATATCTTTTGACAACGGCATTTATGGATAGAATGGTGTCTTTGTCACAAAAGGGAATAGGAAATAGAATTCTTGTTTCTTTTGAAAAGGATTATATTAATATTGCGGTTTCTTTAAATAAAGATTGGCTTGAGATACCACTATGCAAGCCCGCAACCGATATAGAAAACTATAAAACTCTCATAAGGGATTTACATTCAGTTTTGCAAATTATTGATACATTAAAATTGGAACAAAACATAGGACTTTAACAAAATATAAAATATTGTCCGAGCAAAAAGTTACGATAAGCCCGAAGGGTGTGAGTAACTTTTTGTTACAAAACGAACAGCAGAGCCGAAGGCGATGCTTGTGAGCTTGTATCCGACGCAGCGTAGCTGCTAGGTGAGGACACTTTAAAAGGTGAGCCCCAATTTTTCGGCGTGGATGAGCGAATTTTCGGACGGGCGCAGCCCGGTAAGCGACAAGCAAGAGCCGGCAGAGGCAAAGCCTCAGAGGCGATACGCTTGGAGCGTAAAGAAAATTCAAGACACACGGCGAAAAATGCGGGCGACACTGGATTAATTGTTTTGAGATAGTTCATTCGTCCGTATCAGCTATTTTTATTTCCGCTTTAACCTCTTCGGCGTTAAAAATAGTTTAATCTTAAACTATGAACCGCCCGCTGTGATGAAAATAAATTGGGTAACATCGAAAATGAGCTGTTAACGAAAAGTAATAATTGGTGAAAAGTTCTTTGTTTTTGGTAAAATGTAGTAAGTGAATCATAACGGATTGGGGAAATGAAAGAGAGAATCGTCCTTTTAACTATAATTACTTCTTTATTAATTTTATTATATTTTTTCCAAAATAACATGAATACGCCATGTGCATTTTTAACTATATTAGGCTTTATGATTATATACACAGCCTATATGCAAATTGCGTTTAAACATAGAGTAAGAAAACAAAAAAAACATCCGGTTGAAAAAAATTATAACTATATTCCTTTTGTGAGTATATTTATCCCTGCTCATAATGAAGGATGTGTTATAGAAAATACAATAGAAAATATTTCTAAAATCGAATATCCTAAATATGAAATAATAGTTATTGATGACAGAAGTACGGATAATACTGCAGAAGTTTTAGATAAAATATGTAAGGCTAATCCAAAAATTAAATATTTTTCAAGAACACAAGATGCATTCCCCGGAAAATCCGCAGTATTAAATGATGCATTAAAAATAGCAAAGGGAGAAGCCATTCTTGTATTTGATGCCGATGCAAGGGTTAAGCCTGACTTTTTGAAAGAACTTGTTCCTTCATTAGAACCGCCGCAAGTTGGGGCCGTTCAGGCAAGAAAAGTTATTATAAACAGGGAACAAAATTTCCTTACAAGATGTCAAGATAATGAGATGGCGGTTGATACTCACTTTCAGGTCGGAAGAGATTCGGTTAAAGGCGCCGTCGAATTACGAGGTAATGGTGAATTAATAAAAAGAGAAGCTTTAGAAGATGTCGGAGGCTGGAATATATATACAATTACCGATGACCTTGATTTGTCAACAAGAATGCAAATAAAAGGATGGGACGTTCGTTTTTGCCCCGATATTTGTGTATATGAAGAGGGAGTTGTTGCTTATATTCCGCTTTTAAGACAAAGAAGACGCTGGATTGAAGGGAGTATAAGACGTTATTTGGAACATTTTTCAGATGTTTTAACTTCAAAAGATATGTCTTTAAGAGTTAGTCTTGACATGACAGCTTATATTACCGAATTTATTCTTCCTGTTTGGATGGTATCAGAGGTCTTAATTCAGTCTTACAGATTCATAAAGGATGACCCGAATTGGATACTTTCTTCTATGGCATTATCAAGTTTGATGTGTGTTTTCTTTATTGTTGCGCTGTTTTACAGTTTAAGAAAATATGTCAAACTAAAACCGTTGGATAATTTTATTCAATCTGTGGAAACGGCAATTTATATAGTTGTATTATGGTTTCCGCTTGCGATATTTATTATATTTAAAATAATATTTATGAAAAACACACTGGCCTGGGGGAAAACGCAGCATGGAAATGCAAAAATGACTAAAACAAAAATTGAAACAGAAAAACAGGAACAGGGAACATTAATAAAAGTTTAGGAAGGGAGAAAATATAAAGTGGACTTTACAGCATTAACTATAGAATTACTAAAAGGACTTAATTTCATTACGGGAAGTTATGGTCTTGCAATAATTGCACTTACAGTAATTGTAAGACTATGTCTTTGGCCTTTGGGTGTTTCTCAACAGCGCTCAATGAGGGCTATGCAGATACTTCAACCTAAAATGAAATTAATTCAGGAAAGATATAAAAATGACCCTCAAACCGCTCAAAGAAAACTTATGGAATTCTATAAAGAGCATAAATTTAACCCGATGGCCGGTTGTTTGCCTTTATTAATTCAAATGCCTATATTCATTTTGCTTTATACTGCATTAATAAGTCCTCAATTTATTCAGGAGGCCGGAAATTCTAATTTCTTGTTTATTAACAGACTCGATACAACTTTAAGAGGAAGTGCCGGAAATTCTTATGACGGTGTTTTTAGTGTTTCTGATAATGATAAATTCACCGTTTATAAAAAAGTAAAAGTTTTTATGGGAGATGAAGCACTTGATAATGTTAAAATCACGGGTAAAGACCCCGTAAAAATTCAAGGCAGCGTTGTGCCCGGCGAAACGGTTGATTTAAAAATAGAATTAGATAATTTTAATCTTAAATACAGCCAGCTTGAAAAAATTACTTCCGCCGAAATTGATATACAAAATATGAAAACAAGAGAAGTTGAAACTGTTAAGTTTGAGAAAATCGGCAACATAATGGCGGCATCAATGCCTACAAACAGACCTCAAAATCAGTTCCATTATGATGTATTGGTTTTAATTCTTTTGTTTGCTGCAACTATGATTGTTACTCAAAAAGTAATGATGGCTTCAAATAAAAATATCCCGCAAGATCCCACTCAGGCTCAAATGCAAAAAATGATGGGAACAATGATGCCCTTAATGATTATATTTATGTTCATTATTGCTCCTATTCCTGCAGGTGTACTTTTATATCTTGTTGTAAGTAATATTTTCCAAATAATTCAAACTATTGTTATTAATAAACAATTAGAAGCTGAAGATGCACATAAATCGGCAAAAAATAATGTTGATTTATCAAATACAAAAACAATTAATCCGATTGAAACAAAAACAATAGAAACAGATAAAAAATAATGCTTCTTGAAGAATTTAACTATAATCTGCCCGAAGAATTAATTGCTCAAGTACCGGCACAAAAAAGAGATATGTCTAAAATGCTGGTACTTGACAGAGTCAATAAAACTTTTATTCATAAACATTTCTGTGATATAACAGAATTCCTTACGGAAAATGATCTTCTTGTTTTAAATGATACAAAAGTTATACCTGCAAGATTATATTCGCATAAAGAAACGGGTGCTTTGATTGAAATTTTTCTTGTAAGAGAAATTGAAAAAGATATATGGATTTCTTTAATTAAACCTTCAAAAAGGGTCAAAGAAGGTATGCTGTTAAAAGTATCAGATGAGCTTTCTGTTGAAATTTTAACAAAAGATGAAGATAAATGGCATGTCCGTTTAATATATGAAGGGAATATATTTGAAGTACTTGATAAGGCGGGGCATATACCGCTGCCGCCATATATTGAGCGAAAAATGACTGATGATGAATACAAAAATTTAGATTTTGACAGATATCAAACAGTTTTTGCAAGTAAAGAAGGGGCGGTTGCAGCACCTACTGCCGGACTTCATTTTACAAAAGAACTTTTAGATAAATTGGAAAAGCAAGGTACACAGCATTGTTTTGTCACTTTAAATGTCGGGCTTGGTACTTTTAAACCGGTTAAATGTGAAAATATTTTAGACCACAAAATGGATTCGGAATCATTTGAAATAACGCAAGAAACGGCAAAAATCATAAATCAGGCGAAAAAAGACGGTAAAAATATTGTTGCGGTCGGTACAACCTCTGTCAGAACTCTTGAAACTGTTATGAATAAATATGGAAAAATTGTTCCTGTTAAAGACTCAAGCGAGCTTTTTATTTACCCCGGTTATAAATTTAAAATTGTTGATAAATTAATAACCAATTTTCATCTTCCAAAATCAACTTTATTAATGCTTGTAAGTGCTTTTGCTTCAAAGAAATATATTTTTAAAGCTTATAAAGAAGCAATAAAGAATAATTACAGATTTTACAGTTACGGTGATTGTATGTTTATAAGGTAGGGCTTATGTTTTTATTGTCCGGATTATTAATATTTATTTCTTCTTATTTATTAACATCATTTTTTTCTAAAAACAGCAAGAATAATTTGGGAATAATATATTTTTTTCTTATTGCATTTTCGCAAATTATTTTGTCTTTTGAAATTTTATCATTATTAAATCTTATATTTCCAAAACCTTTTATAATTTGTAATGGAGTTATACTTGCCGCCTCAGTCATTTTTTGGATTGTTAAAAGATTTCCTTTATATAAGCCTAAAATGATTACAGAATTTAAAAACATATTAAAGGCATTAAAGCGTGATAGACTTTTAATATTTTTATCATTATGTTTTATTGTTTTTATCGTATCAGAATTTTTAATTGCCCGCTATAATCCCGTTATCTTTGGAGATGCGCTGTCTTATTATTTCCCAAGGGTAACGGCATGGCTTCAAAACGGGAATATTAATCATTTCATAACGCCTGATACAAGGGAACTTATAATGCCTGTTAATTTGGAATTTTTATACATGTGGGCATTAATGTTTACAAAAAGTGATTTCGGGCTTGCACTGTTTCCTTACACGGGCTTTTTGTTTCTTTTATATGTTACTTATAATTTTTTGGGCGAACTCGGGTTTTCAAGGCGAAAAAGACTTTGGAGCGTATTTGTAATATCTTCTTTTATAGTACTTGCGGTGATGTCTTATACCCCATGTGCGGATGTACTTATAGGAGCTTTATTATTGGCTTCTTTATACCTGTTTTACGTTTATTTGAAATATGATGATAAAATTTCTATATATTTTTCAACTCTTTGCACGGCACTTGCCGTCGGAATTAAAACAACTGCAATAATTGCTTTTCCTTCTGTTTTTATTTTGCTTATTATAACTGCATTATTATTCAAAAAAGAAAAGTTAAAAAAAGGGCTTATTCTTTATATTTTCTTTTTGTTTATAAATTTTATGATTTTTTCATCATATAACTATATTTTGAATATTATTCAATTTCACAATCCTGTATCATGCCCCGAACAATTTCTGTTAAATAAATTCAGAGGCGGATTTAAAGGATACTTATGTAATCTTATAAAATATATATTTACTTTTTTGGATATTTCGGCAATTAAAAACATAAATTCATACCATTATTTTATTACTGCATTGCAGGAAAAAGTACTGAATTTAATCGGGGAAAGCAGTTTAAGTTATAAATCCGAATATTTTGACGGAACTTTTAATTATGATTATGATTTTACCGTAGCAAAATGCGGGCTGGGAGCTGTTGGAATATTAACTTTTATTCCGTCGTTTTTCCGCTCTATTGTAAAAGGATTCAAAAAAAATTCATCTCCCAAATATAAGCTTTTGGCGGCACTTGCTCTGTCTTTGGCATTTAATATATTAATTTTTTCTCGGGTTATGCTGTTTACAACCTTTAATTTAAGATATATAGTTACTTTTATTGTTATAAGTATTCCGATTGTTGTTATATCTTATATAAGGTCAAATAAAAACCTGTTTAAATGGATTATTGTTTATTTTATGTTTGTGTATTTATTTCTTGTTGCGCATACACAGCCGGTTTCTATATTCTTGTTTTATCATAAATACAAAACAGTACACCCTGAAGTTAAAAATATAGAATCAATTATGTCTATTCAAGGTGAAGAACCTGATATTTTTGATTATTTTATAAAAAAAGATAAGTCTAAAATTGCCGTATTTTCTTTCAGGCACGAAGAAGCAATTTTCCATATATTAAAATTGAGACTCCACGGATTTATTTTAGACAGACTTCTTGTTGAAAATATTGAAGATTATGATTTAAATAATTATGATTACATTATTTCAAGTAAAAACAGTTATTCGTCTTCAAACATAATGAAAACAAATTCAAAATATTGTCTTTATCTTGATTGGAAAAAACAGGTAACCGACAATCTTGATGAAGCTGCTGCAGTTCAATGTATGGTTCCTTTTGATTACCTTGCGAAAAAAGGATTTAAACCTGTTGATGATGTTAAATTTAATAATTATTTAATTCTAAAAAGGGAAATATGATTCTTTCAATAATTTTAATATGTTTATCCTCTTATATTTTTACTTCCGTTTTTTCAAATCGTTGTAAAAATAATTTGGGTTTTATTTTCTTTTTACTAATTGCATTTGCTCAGATTGTTTTATCTTTTGAAGTATTATCTTTGTTGAGTGCAATATCAAAAAATTCCTTTTTATTTTGCAATATATTTTTTTGTTTAGCAGCATTTGTTGTTTTGAAGTTGAATAACTTGCCAATATACAAACCTGCTTTAAACACAGAATTAAAAAAAATATTAAAAGCTTTAAAACGTGACAAATTACTGCTTTTTATTTCATTATGTTTTGTTATTTTTATTATATCAACACTTATTAGCGTTTTATATTTACCCGTAACATTTGCCGATGCACTTACATATTATCTTACAAGATGTACAAGCTGGATACAAAACGGAGATATAAATCATTTTATAACTCCCGATACAAGAGAGCTTATCATGCCGGTGAATATGGAATTTCTTTATACATGGCTGTTACTGTTTACCAAAACACAGCAAGCTTGCGCAATATTTTCATATATTTCATTTCTGAATATTTTATACGTAATATATAATTTTTTGGGTGAACTCGGGTTTTCAAGGAGAAAAAGGCTTTGGAGTATATTTGTTTTTTCTTCTTTTCCATTAATAGGTATAATGGCATACACTCCTTGCGCAGACTTATTTACAGGGTCTTTATTGTTAACGGGTATTTATTTGTTTTATGGATTTGTTAAAACAAATAAGAAAGTTATTTTATATTTCTCAACTCTTGCAATTGCACTTGCAATTGGAACAAAAACAACTGCAGTTATTGCAATTCTGAGTATATTTTTAATAATCGGAGTTTTATTGTTTCTTTGTAAAAGAGAAAAATTTAAACAGAATCTTTTATTATTTACGGGGTTTTTATTTTTTAATTTTATTGTTTTCTCTTCTTATAACTATATTTTAAATTTTATTCAATATTTAAATCCGATTTCATGCCCCGAACAATTATTACTAAATAAGTTTAGAGGCGGAATTGAAGGTTATTTGTCTAATCTTATTAAATACATTTTTTCGATATTTGATATGTCGGGAATAGAAAATATAGATTCTTATAACAATTTTATAAATAAAGCCCAAATAAAGGTATTAAGTATAATAGGGCTTGAGCCTGACAGCTATACTTCCGTATTATTTGATAATAACTTTGAGTATAATTCTCTTCTTGGACTGGATTGTTCTTTTTTAGGTGCTTTAGGCTTATTTATTTTTTTACCTTCACTGGTTTATTCCACTGTCCTTATTACCAAAAAGAATATCTCAGTTAAGGCAAAAATTTTATCAATACTGGCAATATCTCTTATTTTGAATATTCTTATATTTTCAAGGGTAATGGTTTTTACAAAATATAATATGCGCTATCTTATAACATTTGTATGTTTAGCCTCTCCGGTAATTGTATTCTCGTATATAAAATCAAATAAAAATATTTTTAAATGGGTTTTTATTTATTTTATGTTTACTTACCTTTTTGTAACAGGTTTTACAACTCCCGCCTCATTCTTTTTAAATTATGCCAAATTCTTAAACAATAATCCTGATATTTCTAAAAACGAAAGATGGGAAAGATTTAACAATAATGTACGTGAAGAGAATATTATTTTTAAATATTTTATATCAAACCAATCAGAAAAAAAGCCCGTAAGAATAGCCTTAATGTCTTTTAATGAATACCCTGTTCTTTTTGATATTGAAAAATTAAAATTATTTGGATTCCATATTGATAAAATACTTGCGGAAAATATACAGGACTATAATTTGCGGCTTTTTGACCATATTATTACCGACAATAAAACAATGCGCTCTACAATGGTTGTAAAATTTGATTCTTTTAAGGATGGTGAAAAATCTGTTTCAAAATGTACTTACCTTGATTATGAAGGCAGAATAATTGAAATAACGGATAACAAAAAACCAGCAGTTGTCAGATGTGAAATTCCGTTTGATTATATTATTCAAAACGGATTTAATAAAACTACAGATATAAATCTGCATGATTATGTAATATTTTCAAAAGTAAAAATCTAATCTAGTGTCGCCCACATTTTTCGCCGTGTGTCTTGAATTTTCTTTACGCTCCAAGCGTATCGCCTCTGAGGCTTTGCCTCTGCCGGCTTTTGCTTGTCGCTTACCGGGCTGCGCCCGTCCGAAAATTCGCTCATCCACGCCGAAAAATTGGGGCTCACCTTTTGAAGCGCCACTCACAAAAAGTTACTCACACCCTTTGGGCTGCTTCTTTGATTTGCTTTGCGCTCAAGCCTGTCATTCGTTCGTCTTCGGCTGTCCTCATTTCGGCTTTCGCTTTCCGGAACTTCGTCCGTCCGCAAATCCGCTATCGTAACTTTTTGCTCGGACATAGTTAACCATTGTGTAAAACAAGCTGCGGATAAGGGATTTCAATACCTTCTTGTTCAAATCTTTCTTTTATCATTTGATTGAGTTTACGTTTTACCATCCATTGTTCCTGCGGAGTTGTTTTAATTCTGAATTGTATAACTATTGATGAATCCTGAAATTCGTTCAAGCCGAATACTTCAATATCCGCAAGTATAAATTTTGAATATTCGGGATTTTGTCTTAATTCTTTTCCTATTTCTTTAAGTACTCTTACAACATGAGCAACATCTGTTTTATATGATACTCCGAGATTAAAAAGCGGATACGAAAAATCTTTAGTTTGGTTAACGATTGTATCTATTTGTCCGTTTCTCAGGTAATGAACATCTCCGTTAAAAGTTCTTATAACAATCATAGTTAAAGTAATTTTTTCAACCGTACCTGTTGAATTATTTACGGTAACATAATCGCCAAGGCGTAATTGACCCGATAATATAATTGAAAGACCTGTAAAAATATCTTCTACGATTTTTTTAGCACCAAAACCTACGGCAACACCTAAAACTCCGGCGGTTGCCAAAATAGGCTTCATATCTATACCGAGTCCTTCAAGAATGTTTGTTGCAAAAAACAGTATTATTATTGCATCAATAATATAAACTCCGAGCTGCCTCAAAGTCATATAATGCTTTCTTACTTCGTAATCTTCTATCTTTAAAATAAGTTTATTAAAAAATAAATATAATGCTTTATTGACAATACGCATTATAATAATAAACGCAATTATCTCTAAAATTATTTTACCGATAGTAAAAAAGTTGATTTTACTGGCATGGTTAATAATAATTTCTTTTAAAATTTCTTCCATATTTATTCCTTTATTAAGTCATTTTTATTATTAACCAACCAAATAATTATTATGTCAATAGGAAAATCAGATAAAATTGCTTACAACCTTTTTAACTTCGTTAGCAGGTACTGCAAACCCTATACCAATATTGGATTTGTTATTATCAGGATTATAAATGGATTGACTTATACCGATAACTTCACCTGAAGCATTTAAAATAGGACCACCGGATGAGCCCGGATTTATTGCCGCATCGGTTTGAATTTTGTTTCTTTCATAATCTATTCTTGAAACTATTCCGGTTGTTAAAGTACCGTTAAAACCGAAAGGATTTCCTATTGCCAAAACTTTTTGCCCTACTTTTACCATTGAAGAATCTCCGAATTTTATTGTCGGCAAAGGTTTTACGGGTTTTATTTTTAATAAAGCCAAATCACCGTTTTTGCCGTCCGAGGGTAAAATTTCGGCCTTATAAGTTTCGCCTTTAGACGTTGTTACTTCTATATGTGTAGAGTCGCCAACAACATGAGAACTTGTTAAAATAATTCCACTCTTATTAATAATGCAACCCGTACCGCTTGAAAGCCCATCGGGAAGCTGAGCTTCTACAAGTACGATTGCAGGATTAATACGCTCGTATACTGTGACGTTTATGAATTCTTCACCTTTATATTCATTATCTCTCGAATAAACCGTTTCATTAAGTGTAAGCGAGCTTACCCCTGAAACAAACAAAATCAATACTATTGATAATAATTTTACATGTTTCATCGCAAATTCAACCCAAAAAATATCTCGGACATATTTATTAAACATTTTTTTCATGTAGGTTTCATCAGTATAAAAGAGTGTTAAATTGACAATTAAACCTGCTATTATAACTTCAAACTAAGTATAAAGTATTCTTTAAAGTATTGTTTAAATAAATTTTTAAATATAAATTGTAATACAGAAATAAAATGTGCTAAAATAACAAAAAAGGAGAAAAAATATGATTAAAACAGAAAACCGCCACAGGGGGGGGGTAAAAACAGATTAAATTTTAATAACTGTTTTTCTCTAAAGTTTCAGTCTTTTACGCTTGCGGAAGTATTAATCACCCTCGTTGTTATAGGAATTATTGCTGCAATAACGGTACCTGTAATAATGGCAAACCACAAAAAAACGGAAACAGCGGCAAAATTGAAAAAGTTCTACTCTAATCTGTCTAATGCTGTCAAACTTGCAGAACTTGAAGAAGGGTTACCATCGTATGAGTGGGAAAATATTCATCTAGATAGTTTTTTTAACAGATATTTAGCTAAATATTTTAATTATACAAAAATTATTTATCTATGCGGTGATGAAGATCCTGATGGTATTCATGTAGATGGATCGCATACTGTATGTGGCGTTACGGGAATTTATTTAAACGATGGCACAATGTTTACTTTAGAGTCAAATGATAGTATTTATTTTGATATCAATGGTGATAAAGGCCCAAATGAATATGGGAGAGATATGTTTGGATTTATGATTCTTGCCCCAAGTACAAAAGGATATTATACAGAAAATGAACTTTTAACACTACCACATGTTATTACCAGCGATAATATTTCTTTTAGAAATATATCACGAGAACAAGCAAAACAAAATTGTGGTCAAAGTTTAAAAACATCAAGAGGTTCATGTACAAAGCTTTTAGAAATAGACGGATGGGAATTTAAAGATGATTATCCTTTAAGATTATAAATATTTACACAAAAAAATTCCCGTCTTTGTCAGGCGGGAATAAGTTTTATATGAGTGAGATTTAGTTTAAAGCTTGACTTTTGAATGTCAATTCATCATTATCAGTATCAATAATAACTTTGGAATGCGGAACAATTTCCTGTTTCAAAATCTTCTTTGAAAGCGGATTTTCAATTAATTGTCTTATTGTTCTTTTTAGAGGTCGTGCACCATATATAGGGTTATATCCTTTTTGAGCTAAAAATTCTTTCGCTTCCTCGGTTATTTCAAGTTTAATATCTTGTTCTTCAAGCAGTTTATGCAAATGTGAAACCTGAATATCAACTATTTTGGCAAGCTGTGGCATAGTTAGAGCCTTAAAGAATACTATATCATCAATTCTGTTTAAAAATTCAGGCTTAAACCTTTGCTGCATTATAGCCATAACTTCCTCTTTTGTTTGTTCGGCTTGTTTTTCAGACAGCATTGATTCCAAAGTATTTTTAAGAATAATTTCACTGCCTATGTTGCTTGTAAGTATAATAAGCGTATTTTTAAAATCTACCGTTCTGCCTTTTGAATCGGTCAATCTACCGTCATCAAATATCTGAAGCATTATGTTAAATACATCGGGATGTGCTTTTTCGATTTCATCAAACAATACAACGGAATAAGGTTTTCTTCTTACATGTTCTGTAAGTTGACCGCCTTCATCATAGCCGACATATCCGGGAGGTGCGCCTATTAGTCTTGCAACCGTATGTTTTTCCATATATTCAGACATATCTATTCTGATTAGTGCATCTTCATCATTAAACATAAATTCCGCAAGTGCTTTAGCAAGTTCAGTTTTACCGACCCCGGTAGGTCCTAAGAATATAAATGTACCTATAGGACGATTAGGATCTTTTAACCCTGAACGTGCACGTCTTATTGCATCAGACACAACTTCAACAGCCTCATCCTGTCCGACAACTCTTTTATGAAGGAAGTCTTCCATTTGAACAAGTTTTTGTTTTTCACTTTCAAGAAGTTTATTTACTGCAATTCCTGTCCATTTGCTTACAATTTCAGCAATATCATCTTCATCAATTTCTTCTTTTAAAAGAGTATTTTTATGTTCTTGTGCATTTTCGCCGGCTTCTTTTAATTGTTTTTCAAGCGCCATTAATTTACCGTATTTAAGCTCGGCAGCTTTTTGAAGATCCATATTTCTTTCGGCTTCTTCAATTTCAACTTTGACTTTTTCTATTTCTTCTTTTATTGAAGCTTCCCCTTGAATACTTTTCTTTTCAAGTTCCCATTGTGTTTTAAGCTTATTTATTTTTTCATCAAGATCTTTTAGTATTGTTTCTATATTTTGAATTTTTTCCGCATTATCGGGATTTTCTTCCTGTTTTAAAGCTTCACGTTCAATTTCAAGCTGCATTTTTTGACGAACAAGACAATCAAGTTCTTCGGGCATGGAATCTATTTCTATTCTCAAAGAAGAAGCAGCTTCATCAACAAGGTCTATAGCTTTATCGGGCAAAAACCTGTCGGTAATATATCTGTCTGAAAGTTTTGCGGCTGCAACGAGAGCGGAGTCTTTAATTCTTACACCGTGATGTACTTCATATCTTTGCTTTAAACCTCTTAATATACTTATTGTATCTTCTACAGAGGGTTCATCAACCATTACGGGCTGGAAACGTCTTTCGAGTGCAGGGTCTTTTTCTATATATTTTCTGTATTCATTTATAGTTGTGGCGCCGATACACCTTAAAGTACCTCTTGCCAGCATTGGTTTTAAAAGGTTTCCGGCATCAGTTGAACCTTCGGTGGCACCTGCCCCTACTACTGTATGAAGTTCATCAATAAACATTATTATTTCACCGTTTGAATCTTCAACTTCTTTTAAAACAGCTTTCAAACGTTCTTCAAATTCTCCTCTGAATTTTGCACCCGCAATTAGTGCACCCAAATCCAATGAAATCAATTTAGCTTCTTTTAGATTTTCAGGAACATCACCTCGTATAATTCTTTGTGCCAAGCCTTCTATAATTGCGGTTTTACCTACACCGGGCTCACCTATTAATACGGGGTTATTCTTTGTTTTTCTGTTTAATACCTGTATTACTCGCCTGATTTCTTCATCACGGCCTATGACTGGGTCTAGCTTGCCTTTTCTTGCCATCGCCGTCAGGTCTGTTGAATATTTTTCAAGTGCTTTATATGAATCTTCTGCGTTTTTCGAATCCACTTTTCTGTTACCTCTTACTTTCTTCATAGCGTTTAATATTGTATTTTTATTAACGTTATTTTTATTTAATATTTGTTGAATATTTGAGCCCGTAAGCTCAGACATTGCAATTAAAATGTGTTCAATACTTATAAAAGAATCCTTTAAGTTATCGGCAGCCTCCTGTGCCATATCAAACATTGTATTTGCCGATTGCGACATATAAAGCTGTTGATTTGGGTTAGTTGTCTGAATCTGAGGCAGTGTTGATATTTCATTTACAAGTTGATGTTTAAAATTATCATTATTGATTTTTAGTTCGGCGCAATAATCTTTAGCTATACCCTCATTATCTTCCGCAATTGCCAACATAACATGTACAGGCTCCAACTGAGAATTTTTATATCTGTACATTATTTGCTGTGCTGCATATATTATTTCTTTTGTATAATCAGTAAGTCTGTTAAAATCTATCACTTAGAACACCTCTTTTCATAAAAAATAAAACAAATTTTTTCATTCGTATTATTCATATTCTTAGTTTAATGTGTTTTTTAATAAAAATTAAAAAAATTTATATTTAATTAATATTTTTACATTTTCAACCTTATGAAGGTAGAATTAAAAAAAAATTTTGATATAATTCGAATATGAATATTTATGTAACAAGTACGGATAAAGGGAACGGTAAAACAGTAATTTCTGCGGGAATTGCGGCTGTTATGCAGTCGTTAGGATACAACGCCGGAGTATATAAACCCATAGAAACAGGTGCTATAGATAAAGGCAAATTTCTTATATCCCCCGATTTAACCTTTGTAAAAATGGTTGACCCTTATATAACAACTCATTGTACTTATATGTTTAAATCCAAAACAATACCTTCAATTGCATGTGAATTTGAAAATATAAATATAACAAAAGAAGATATTTTAAGAGATTATACAATACTTTCAAGGCAAACAGATACTCTTTTGATTGAAGCGGCAGGAGGACTTATGACTCCTTTAAAAGACAGTTTTTTCTCTTTTAATATCCCAATATTGCTTAACCTTCCGGTATTATTTATAATTACTCCGCAAGCCGAGAATATAAACAAATATCTTAATGAACTTAATACAGCCAAAACGGCAGGGCTTGATGTCGCAGGTGTTATTATAAACAAATTTTCAGTATATTCGGATAATCCCGAAATAAAGCTTTTCCCCGAACTTATTGAAAAATACAGCGATGCAAAAGTCATAGGACTTATTAGAAATTTTAAAGGCAGCAGTATCAAAGCCAATGTCTTAATTGATGAAATTTTAAACGGCATTGACTTTGAAGATGTTTTCAGAATGAAAATTCCCAAACTTAATAAAGATTAGTTATTTGGATTTAAATCAAACGGAATGTTATTTAATTGAACCGGAATTGCGCTAAACTCGTTATTATTACCGCCCGGTTGAGCCTGATTTTGCCCGTCTGTTTGTACATTTGCATCAGGTTGTTTTTGGTCGGTTTCCGAAGACTCTAAATCTCCTGTTTCTTCAGTATCTATGGTTTCTCCTGACGGAAGAGATAAAGTATAAGTAAAATCAATTTCGGGGTAGTCAAAATCAGTGTCAGGATATTTTTTTACGGCAACCTTCATCATTTCTTTCCAAATCCTGGCCGGTGCACTGCCACCTGTTAGACCTATACTTGTATTATCATCATTTCCCATGAAAACACCCGTAACAAGGTATGGAGTATATCCTATAAACCAAGCATCTTTGTTTTCATTTGTTGTTCCGGTTTTTCCGCCCATTGGTCTGTCAATATTTGCAGATCTTCCCGTTCCGGAAGTTATTACTTTTTTGAGCATACCAGTCATAATACCTGCAGTATCACGATCTAAAGCCTTTGTTATTTTTGTTCTTCTTGCCTGATAAATAACTTTTCCTCTTGAGGTTTCAATTCTTTCTATCGCATAAGGTTTAACCCTGTAGCCGCCGTTTGCAAAATTACCGTATACAACAACCATATCATAGAGTTTAACACCATTAGAACCTAAAGCTATTGTGAAATCTTTTGTCAAAGGAGTTGTAATCCCTAAAGATTTTGCCATATTTATGACAGAGTCTATACCAATTTCTCTTATTAATTTTACGGCAACAACATTTGATGAAATGGCAAGAGCCTTGTATAACGGCATTTTGCCTTTATATTTGTTTGCATAGTTATGAGGGCTCCAATCACCTATTGTAACGGGAGAATCTTCAACTATATCTGTCGGAAGATAACCTTTTTGAACTGCAGCCGCGTACACAATAGGTTTAAATGATGAACCCGGCGGTCTTATTGCTTGAGTTACCCTGTCATATTGAGTTTCACTATAGTCCTTTCCTCCGCAATATGCAATAATTGCACCGGTTTCAGGTGAAAAACTAAATAGTGCTGCCTGTTGTTTTGGTTTCGTAAGCTTCCATGCCTTCATTGTCTTTTCTATTGCTTCATTTGCAGCAACTTGTGCATCATAATCAAGTGTAGTTATTATCTTATATCCGCCTTGAGAAACTTCTGTTTCATCAAAGCCCAAATCTTCAAGTTCTTTTAAAACATAGTCTATAAAATATGGCGCAACATTTGTTCTTGATGTTCCTTTATTTTTTCTTAAAACAATTTTTTCATTTAGTGCATTTTCATACTGTTCTTTATTAATTGTTTTCATAATATACATTCTTTTAAGAACTTTATTTCGTCTTTTTTCGGCAAGATCTATATTTTTGTATGGAGAATACACTGACGGTGCCTGAGGAAGCCCTGCAATGAGCGCACATTCCGCCAAAGTTAAATCGGAAAGATTTTTGTCAAAATATGTTGATGCCGCAGCTGCAACTCCGTATGCTCCTGACCCCAGGTATACATTATTAAGATACATCTCTAAAATTTTATCTTTGGAAAGAGTTTTTTCTATTCTTGCCGCAACTTGTATTTCTTTTATTTTTCTTGTTATTGTTTTTTCATTAGATAAAAATAGTATTCTTGCAAGCTGCTGAGTAATTGTACTTGCCCCTTGTGTCGCTTTTTTGTTTATTATGTTTACAATTATTGAGCGTGCTATTCCAAATATGTCATAACCGTCATGATAATAGAAGTTTTTATCCTCGGTTGAAATTACAGCATCTTTCAAATACTGTGGAATTTCATCAATTGTTGCTTCCTGATAATGAAAAGTTTGGAATGTTTTTATAAGATGGTTATCTGAAGAATATATTTGAGTAACTATATTTCTGTTATAATCATTCAACTGAGTAATAGGTTCTAAATCATTCAAATACATTTTTATTGCTGCATATCCTGCCAAAATTATTGCAAAAACAATAATAAATAATACTTTTATAAATGTAACAAACGGATTAGAACCTTTTCTTTTTTTAGAACTCATTTTTTTCTCCGAATTTTTATGTAATTATGTTAATTGTAACAAATAAATAAATTTCGAATAACAAATTGTAAACAAATGTCTATAGATTTTATAAAATCGTTATATTTTGAATTTTTATCTTATTTTGTGCCTCAAAAAATTGAGTACCAAATAGAGGGAGAGTGTAAAAAATGCGCTAAATGCTGCACTCAAGTTCGCTCATACGGAATGAAAAACGAAAAAGAACTTAAGTTTATGAGTCTGTTTTTTTCGTATTACAGAAATTTTTATATTACTGGAAAAGATGAAAGCGGTAACCTTATACTTTGTTGTAAATATATAACAGAAGACTCACAATGTGCAATTTATGATAAAAGACCAAATATCTGCCGTAATTATCCCGTAAAGAAAATTTTTGAAAATAAACAAATGATAGAAGGCTGCGGATATAAAGTTATAAAAAAAGAATTTAAAGATTATCTTTAAACTCTTTGATATAAAAAATGTCCGAGATGGGACTCGAACCCACATGGCTAAGCCATACGAACCTGAATCGTACGCGTCTACCAATTTCGCCACTCAGACATTTATATTCCTATTCTAACATTAAAAAATTTAAATGCTATTTTTAAATTTTTATTTGACCTTTTCCCATTTAGAAGGGGATAAAAATTAGCCTAAAATTTAAACATAAAACTTTTTACAACGATTCTTTTAATAATGTGAATAACTTGTTAAAAATTTGGAATATATTATAATATAAATTAAAAAAGGAGATAAAACTATGTATAAATCATTAAATCGCCACAGGGGGGGGGTAAAAACAGATTAAATTTTAATAACTGTTTTTCTCTAAAGTTTCAGTCTTTTACGCTTGCGGAAGTATTAATCACCCTCGTTGTTATAGGAATTATTGCCGCAATAACGGTACCTGTAATAATGGCAAACCACAAAAAAACGGAAACAGCGGCAAAATTGAAAAAATTTTATTCAACCATGTCAGAAGCGTTCAGACTTACAGAAATTGAAAACGGAATGAGATTCTTTGAAATGAATACTAATTGCGAGGCAACAGATTGTACTTATGAAGAAGAAAAAGAATTGCTCGAAAGTATAGGATTCTTAAATAAAATTAGTTATTTAAAAACCGAAAATTTAGCAGATAATATAAATTATTATAATGAAGTTGATTCCTACGGTTATGGCGACAACAAATTTGCCGTTTATTTAAATGACGGTTCAATATTTTGGATATCTCCTTATTCAGACACAGTACATTATGATGTTAACGGAGAAAAAGGACCAAATAAGCTATGCAGAGATATCTTTGTATTTTATCTTTATACGGAAGGAATTTGTTCTACGCAAAACAATTGCAACGGTTATAACTCATCTGCATACGACCAAACTATTCCCACTTTTAATACGTATGTAAGAAATATTTGGGATTATGAAGACGGGGGTGAAATAAAAAGCTGTACACGTATATTGGAAAATGCAGGCTGGGAATTTAACGATGATTATCCTTATAAGTTATAATATAAAAAACGGAGAGTTTATTCTCTCCGTTTAGTTTTATATATTCATTACTTTTAAAATTTCGTGTAAATCGGCTTTTGTTTTTTTAACGTTTGAATGAGAGTATTTTATAGCGCTGTCAGGGTCTTTTAATCCGTTACCCGTCAAAATACAAACGCAGGTTGAACCTTCTTTAATTAAACCTTGTTTATTTGCTTTAATCAAGCCTGCAACCGATGCGGCGCTGCCGGGTTCCGCCAGTATACCTTCTGTTGAAGGCATTAATTGATATGCTTCAATTATTTCAGGGTCTGATACGCAGTCTATAACTCCGTCAGATAAATCTCTTGCGCGTTCTGCGTATTTCCAACTTGCGGGGTTCCCAATTCTTATTGCCGTCGCAATGGTTTCAGGTTTTAAAATTCTTTCACCTCTTACTATGGCTGCAGCTCCTTCTGCTTCATAGCCCATCATCTTCGGTAGATGAGTAATTTTCCCGAGTTTAAAGAATTCTTCATACCCTTTAAAATATGCTGTTATATTTCCTGCATTTCCGACAGGTATAAAATGGTAATCGGGTGCATCACCTAATGCCTCAATAATCTCAAATGCACCTGTTTTTTGGCCTTCAATTCTGTATGGATTTACTGAATTTACCAGTGTAATCGGCGCATTTTTTGATATTTCAATAACCATTTCAAGAGCTTCATCAAAATTTCCTTGAATAGCTATGATTTCGGCCCCATACATCATTGCTTGAGAGAGTTTCCCCAGTGCTATATATCCATCCGGAATAAGCACAAAAACTTTTAATCCTGCTTTTGCACCATATGCCGCTGCAGCAGCACTTGTATTTCCGGTTGAAGCGCATATAATTGCTTTAGAGCCTTCTTCAACCGCCTTTGTGACGGCCATTGTCATTCCGCGGTCTTTAAAGCTGCCAGTCGGGTTTGCACCTTCATATTTCAAGTATAAATTTGCTTTTAAACCTATTTTTTTTGCTAAATTATCAGCTTTTATTAAAGGAGTATTACCTTCATTCAATGTAATAACGGGGGTTGTATCCGTTACGGGAAGGTATTCTCTGTATTTGTTAATTAAGCCCTGATAATGATTTTTTTCCATTAATGCCTCCTAGTTCATAACTCTGAGTAAGTTATCTATATTTTTTATGCAATTTGATTTTAAAAGCTCCTCAAGTGCTTTTTGCACATCGGATTCTTTGCTTTTTTCCGTAATAACAACAATTTCTGCAGTATTATCATTGTTTATGCCTTTTTGCATGATTGTTGAAATATTAATATTATTTTGTCCGCATATAGTACCTATAAGCCCTATGACTCCGGGACTGTTACTTGCATTTATTGCAATATAATATTCGTTATAAGTTTCGCCTATAGGAATTTGTTTTGCATATTCATTATGATTGCAAACGGTTTGAGGAAGCGGCATATCTGTTGTTTCGAGTTCAGAAGCCAAAACTAAAATATCACCTACAACAGAACTTGCAGTGGGTTCAGCACCGGCGCCTGCGCCTGTAAATACTAAATCCCCGACAGGATACCCAGATAACATTATCGAATTTGTTGCATTGTCTATTTTAGCAAGCAAGTGTTTTTTAGCAACAAGCATAGGATGGACTCTTACATCAATTTCGCCGTTTTCAAGCAACTGTCCCATTGCAATAAGTTTTATTGTATAACCCAATTCTTTTGCCGATTTTATATCCTGAGAAGTTATTTTTGTTATTCCTTCTCTGTAAATTTTATTTATGTCAACTTTTTTATTAAAGGAAATCGTGGAAAGTATGGCTATTTTGTATGCAGCATCAAAGCCTTCAACGTCACCTGTAGGATCTGTTTCTGCGTAGCCGAGTTCTTGCGCTTGTTTTAGAGCTGTTTCATAAGACAGCTCTTTTTCCGCCATTTTTGTTAAAATATAATTTGTTGTTCCGTTAAGTATTGCGGCTATTTTGTTTATTTTATTAGCGCATAATATTGTTTTTATAGGGAAAATTATTGGGATTCCCCCGGCAACTGCAGCTTCATAAAGAATTACAACTTTTTTTTCTTTTGCAAGCTTAAATAATTCGCTTCCTTTTTTTGCTAAAAGTTCTTTATTTGCCGTAACTATATGTTTTCCGTTTTGTATAGCTGTTTTTAATAAATCAAATGCGGGGTCTAGTCCGCCTGCCACTTCAACTATTACGTCAATCTCAGGGTCATTTGCCAATTCATAAGCATTTGAGGTTAATAATGATTCATCAAAATTTTCAATATTTCTTTTTTTATTGATATTCTTAACGGCAATCTTTTTAATTTTTATATTTTTAAAAGATTTTAAAACATTATAAACGCCTGTTCCTACCGTTCCGAAGCCGATTATTCCTATATTCAGTGATTTCATATATGCTCCCTTAACTGTTTACTAAATCATTAAACCACAATTGAAAATAAAATACATCAATTCTTTAAGAAAATATATCAATCCCTATTTCTTTTTTTAATGTTTTTTTAACCTCGTCAGACCATATTATTCCTTCTATTTCTTTTCCTTCAAGTTGATTTACATTATCGATTATATTTTTTTTGACAAAGGGATATTTTTGAATAAATTCACCTAAAGGCATTGCACTTCTTAATGAGTTCCATTGTGCGTCAACGACCAAATAATTTGCATAATCATTTTTCCCCTCTCTTATCGAAGGAATTATGTGTTCAATTGTTTTTTTTCTGTTATCGGTAAAGGGTTCACCTGAATATGAACATTTTTTAAACATTTTTTTAAAAGTTTTTCTTGATGAAAAACACGTATTATTATTTATTATCAAACTTATTTTCATAATTTCGCCTTTATATGTTTAAAGTTTGAAAATGTATATTTTTGCTAAAAACAGGATATTTTAATTTTTTTAAATTATTATATTTGTATGGATATGAATAGAATTGAAGCTGTAAAACAATTTGTTTCGAAAAATAAGTATAATATTGTTTTATTGTTTATATATTTTATAATCACTACAATTACAATGTTTCATCATGAAATATGGAGAGATGAAGCACAGGTATGGTGTTTAACAAGAGATTTAAATTTCCTTGAAATTTTTAATACTTCAAGAATTGAAGGTCATCCTTTTCTTTGGTATTTGATTGTTACTCCGTTTTCTAAATTAGGGGTTAATGTATTTTCTCTTCAAATTATAAGTTTAATTTTTGTTTTTGTTTCTGTTGTATATTTTGTTTTTAAATCACCTTTTAGTAATTTTTTTAAAACAATTTTTGTATTAAGTGCCGGCATGCTTTATTATTTGCCAATAATAACAAGAAATTATGCGCTTATACCGTTATTTTTATTTATACTGGCAGAGGCTTATCCACAAAGGACTTCTAAGCCGTGGAATTACACAATTTTATTGATACTGTTATCTCAAACACATATATTAATGCTTGGGTTTTGTGCAATACTGTTTATTTTGTTCGGTATTGAAAAATTAAAAGAGTGTATTGAAAATAAAAACTATAAAAAATTAATACCGCCCTTAATTTTGGCAGTATATTTTCTTGTAATGCTTTTGTTATTTTACAGTGTACCCGGTGAAAATAAAATAATAACCAACTATACAAACAGAGGTTATTCCATAAGTAATACTATAATGACATTTATGTATACATACTGGAATTTAGTGGCATATATTCCGATTTTAACTTTAATCCTGTATTTTTCTTTTTTTGTTATATTATTTCGATTATTTGTTCTTGATAAAAAAATGTTTTTAACATTTTTTGGGGGCTTTGTATATATAATTGCTGTTTTAAATAAGTTTTGGTTTGGCGGTATACCATACCAAAAGGTTTTTATTCCTTTTTTAATTTTGGTATTTTGTTTATGGGTAATAAAGAACAATAATTTAAATAATTCTGTTTTTGCTAAAGAAAAACTCTTAAAATTTACTGTAAGTATATTGTTTATAATAAGCTTTATAACTTCTTACGGTTCAGTAGGAATGGATATTAAGTATAATTTTTCGGGGGCAAAGCAGCTTTCTGAATATATAAGAAAAAACTTAAACAGTGAAGATACATTTATTATAATCGGTTTGCCATACACATTTACAACTTTGAGTGCTTATATTCCCGATAAGAAATTATATTTATATCAAACAGGAAAATATTTAACTTTTTATAATTTTAATAAAGAAGATACTCAGGCAACAGCCGGGTTTCCCGAAGAGTCTAAGTATTATATAGTTCAAAATAATTATGAACTAAAAGAAGATATGGGGTTTCAAAAAGTTTTCTCCACTCAAAAAGAAAATTTAAGCGGAATTATGGAGCAGGAAGTTTTCAGTATCTATAAAAAAGAAAATTTACAGCTTAACTAATCCGAATTTGTGCCTGTAGTCTATTATTTTGAGCAGCAATTCACTTTTTGTGTGAACAGACTATTTCGCGAAAAATCTCATTATTTTATCGATAAACCCTTCTTCTGAAGAATCAGACAAAGAATTACCATCTGTAACCATTTTGGAAACTTTTTCTTTTAATTTTTCGGTATCGGGAGATAAAGGTGCTTTTGCAAGATATTTTTCATAACATTCTTTTGCAGAACTTGTATCTTTTATTTTCTCATAACAAAAGCCCATTTTTTGATAAACTTCATAAGCGTTGGGGTTAATTTTTATTAATTTATTATAATACTCAAGTGCATTTCTAAACTCATACATATCGGCATATATATCGCCTAAGCCTTTTAATGCAATAGTATTATAGGGTTCTTGCCTTGCAAGTTTTTCATAAAACTCCATAAGACTTGTCTTATCGCCCGTAGCTTCATTTATTTTAATGATTTCTTTTACTGCTTCACTTTTACTTGAATCACACCTGTGCGCATTTAAATATTCAGCCAGTGCCAATTCGTAATCTTGTTTATATGAATAGCATTTTCCCATGTTGTAATGATATCCGTATGAATCATCATTTGAATCACAAACAAGTGCGCGCATTTGGTATACAAGAGGATTCTGAGGCGATAATTCATTAAATTTATCAATATTTTCACTGCATTTATCCCATTGTTTCAAATTAAAATAATATTCCGCCATAAGAGCATAATAATTTGCATTAGTTGTATCTTCATTTTTTGAAAGGAGTTCAAAAGCCTTATCATTTTTCCCGAGCATTAACAGTGCTTTAACTTTTGCATATACACTGCGGGCATTCTCCAGCGCTTTATCGTAACGCCCTTCTTTTAAATATAAAGCACATAGATATTCTGCAAGGTCATCTGCCCCGGGAAATGCCTTAACGGCACGCTCAAGGACATTGATGGCAGAAAAACGGTCATTCATTTCAACATATAAATCCGCTAATTTATGATAAATTGCAATGTCATCTTTATGTTCAATTATTCTGTAGTATTCATCAATTGCATTTTGAGTTTTACCTGTATGTTCGTATGCTTTTGCAAGCAGAAATCTTGCATTTATAATTTCATTTTCATCACTTGTTGAAGATATAGCTTTTTTGTAATCGTCAATTGATTGAGTAACTTTTTCGTTAAGAATTTTATACTTTGCACGTGTAATATAATATTTATAATTATCTTTATGTATATAAATGTCTAAAAGTTCGGAGTATCCGACTAAAGAATTCGGATTTACAACTACAAGCTCTTCCCAATATTTAGCTGCTTCCTCTTGTTTATCCATTGTTTTGGCAAGAAGTGCCGTTTTTTCAAGATACTCTTCATTATCTTTTAATTTTTCATAAGCATTTTCAAGTAATTCATAAGCTCTGTCATACTGCTCATTATCTATAAGCATTTGTGCCTGCATTAAAAGCGCATTTGTACTCATTTGTTTCTCCTTATTTTCATATTATATAACACAAAAGAATTTTATTATGTAGTGTAAAGTTGTCTGAAATTATTAATTGGAAGCCTAATAATAATTTCGTACATACTTCTTTTATACGAAAATTGCAAAAAGTATGAGAAATTTATTCATAATTATGTATGATTTAAAAAAAGATATGAATTGCTAATATTACACTATATTCCTTGGAAATAATAAACGATGATACACATATCCCTAATCTACAGCTATGATAAAATCATAGCTTTTTTCTTTTGTAAAAAGATAGGGAAAAGATTAAGTTTTTTGTAAAAATTATATTAAGAATTTATTTAGTATTGTATTTCCCAGCCATTACGTATAATTTTTTCTGCACAGTAACCACCGCCTGAGGGCGCTTTTTTATTGCAAGCTTTTGCTATTGATGGACTGCTTACGTCTTCTTTATCATATCCCCATGGTTTTATTGTTCCATTGACAAAAACAAAAATAAATAAGTCTTTACCTGCCTTATTAGGACCTTTTATAGAACTGTTTATGTCTATATAAATATAATGTTTACCATCTGTTTGAGATTGTCCTAAACCTATACAAACTCCGTCATTTGTTAAGAATGAATAATTATTTTGCGGATGAAACGGAGAACTTATATATACATTTGTAAGCCATCCGTATGTGAAATTAGTATTATAAAAAGTGACCTGCTCTTCATGGCACATTGGAGTGCGATACGTTTCGGGACCATAATATTTAATAACATTAAAATAGTTTCCTAAATAAGTTTTTAGCGCATATTCTTTATTGGACCAATCCCAATCTAAAGAATTTCCATAATCCAAAGCGGCAAGTTTGAAAGCATTTTCTATTGCGGAATATGTTTTTTGAAGTTTAACGGCTGTCGACTTTTTTGTGTAATTACTTATAATTAAAGGAATTGTTATTGCGGCAACTATCCCTATAACAACAAGGGTAATTAAAACTTCTGCAAGCGTATATGAAGACTTGTTTAGAGAGAAAGAACTTTTAAATTTTAAGCTATTTTTACCCCCCCCCGTAGCAATTTGATTTTTTATTCATAATTTTATCTCCTTCTTAATTAATATTATCATATATTCTTTATTTTTGACAAATTGTTTTAAACAATAGTGTAATGATAAACTTACATATTTAAATATTTTAACAGGCATGAAAAACCTGCAGTGTTGCTTGTTTCTGTTTGAGAACAATTTTTTTCTTTTTCGGCGATTGAAGCATCTATGTATGCAGGAACAAGTCCTCTATTAGGAATAAAAAATACTAAAAATACATCTTTGCCCATAGTATTAGGTCCGTTTTCTCCGTCAATATCAAAGTGAATAGCTATTGTGAAATCGGTATAATTAATTTTTGCAATTGTCTTTGCAGTATTTTTACCCCAAATATTAAAGTTAATAAAGCTTCCGTCATTTAAAACGGCTGTAATTACTCCGGAACCGACAAGTCCATCACCATAAATTCCCGTATTAAAAAGAACTTTGCCGTTTAAAGCTCTTGTATTATCATTACTCCAGCAGCCTTTACTATCGTTATAGCAAATTTTTGACAGAGAAAGATAAGGTTTTATATATGAATTAAACCATCTTTCCGCTTCATCTTTATTGTTTGCAGCAGCTTCAAAATCATAATCTCCTCCGTTTGCTTTAACATAAGTCATTGCATTTGCAAGTGTTGAATAAATTTTTTTAATTCTTGAAATTCTTGCTTTTTCTGTATAATTTGCAACAATAGCAGGAACTGTTATTGCGGCAACTATTCCTATAACTACAAGTGTAATCAGGACTTCCGATAAAGTAAATGAGTTTATTTTTTTCATAACTTCTTTATTCCTTTGTAAATATATTATGAATAATATTCATTATTATGAAATATATTCATGAATATATAAAAATTATCATAAATTGTCAAGCTGCAAAAGAAATGAAATGTATAATGTTTTTATGAATATCAGGGAAGAAGTAAAAATAATGCTTGTGTCAAAGTGTATGACTATGACGGAATTAGCAAAGCGGATGAGCGAAATAAGCGGAAAAAATTATTCACAGAGTTTATTATCCCATAAGCTGTCAAAAGAATCCTTGAAGTATTCAGAAATGAAAATGATATGTAAAATTCTCGGTTACAGTATAAAAATTGATATATCGGAGTAATTAACAGATTTATTTGTAGGATTTAATTATAAAGCTAAATGGCTGCAAAAAAAGGATGTAGTTTATTTTCATTACAACACAAAAGACACTCAAATGAGTGTCTTTTGTAGAATTTGCCTTGGGCCGGACTTGAACCGGCACCAGGGGTGAGCCTGATTGGATTTTAAGTCCAACGCGTCTACCACTTCCGCCACCAAGGCTTACAACTTGTAATCTTAATATAAAAAAAAATTTCTGTAAAGTAAAATATGAAAATTAAATTTATTTTAAAATGTATAAAAATAAAAGTTGTTAAAAACAACCAAATCATGATAGAATTACAATTATAAGTAACAAAATAAACAGAATTATATATAAATGGTTTAATAATAAGTAATTAATAGTTATTTTAATATAAAAGTGCATTATTTTTTAATGCCTGTAGAAAGAACGAGGTACAGGAAAATTAACATTGATTACAATACATTAATAATACTTTTTTCAATATTAATTTTTGCATGTTTTCTTCTGTGGCGAGATTCAAAAAAAGGGCAGAAGGAAAAAGATGAGTTATTGCAAGGATTAGAAGAAAAGAACAGTCTTTACAAAAAAGAGGCAATGCTTGCTGCTAAAGAAGCTGTTCAAAAAGATATTGAGAAATTTCAGGAAGAAACAAAAGAAAGAAGACAGGAACTTTCGAGGCTTGAGGCAAAACTTAATAAAAAAGAAGAAAATTTAGAACAAAAAGAACAAAATATTGCCGATAAAGAATATGAACTTCAAAAGAAAGCTGATGAGATTCTTGAAAAAGAAGATTATCTTGCGGTTACAATACAAAAGCAAACTGAAGAACTTGAACGTATTTCGGGGTTAAGTTCAGAAGAAGCTAAAAAGCTTTTATTTGAACAGTTAAAAGTCGATTTGCAGCAGGAAGCTAATAATCTTATAAGGGAAAATGAAAACCATATAAGAGAAGTTTCGAATGAAAAAGCAAAAGAAATACTTACAACGGTAATGCAAAGATGTGCAATTGAACATGTGGTTGAGTCTACAGTTTCTTCTGTAAGTCTGCCGTCAGATGAAATGAAAGGCAGAATAATAGGACGCGAAGGTCGTAACATTAGAACACTTGAAACACTTACAGGAGTAGACTTAATAATAGATGATACACCTGAGGCAGTAGTATTATCTTGTTTTGACCCTGTAAGAAGAGAAATTGCAAAATTAGCACTTGAAAAGCTTGTGTCGGACGGTCGTATTCATCCTGTCAGAATTGAAGAGATGGTAGAAAAAGCACGTGTTGAAATAGAACAGAAAATAAAGCAGGAAGGCGAGAATGCCGTTATGGAAATGGGTATTGTAAATATCCATAAAGAACTTATAAAAACATTGGGACGGCTTTATTACAGAACGAGTTACGGACAAAATGTTCTATTGCATTCTTTAGAAGTTGGCAATATTGCAGGCATGATAGCCGCAGAAATCGGAGCCAATGTAAAAGTGGCAAAACGTGCGGGTTTATTGCATGATATCGGAAAAGCGATTGATCAATCTCAAGAAGGTACACATATAGAACTAGGGGTTGAACTGGCAAGAAAATACGGCGAAAAAGAAGAGATAATTCATGCAATAGAGGCACATCATGATGATGTAACGGCAAATACAATAGAGGCTGTACTTGTCAAAATCGCTGATGCAATATCGGCGGGCAGACCCGGGTCAAGAAGAGATACATTGGAAATCTATATTAAAAGATTGCAAAAACTTGAAGAAATAGCTTTAAGTTATGACGGAATAAAACAGTCATTTGCAGTTCAAGCGGGAAGAGAAATAAGAGTTATTGTTCAACCCGATAAATTTGATGATGTTGCAAGTGCAAGACTTGCAAGAGATATAGCAAAACGTATTGAAGATGAACTTGACTATCCGGGTCAGATTAGAGTTACCGTTGTAAGAGAGATAAGAACTACTGAGTTGGCAAAGTAGAACTTTTGTCTTGCCGGTAAAAATAAATATCCTTCGGACTCATTTTGGGGGTCGTTGTGTAATAGATTCCTAATTGAGTCCGAAATGATTTTATCATATACATAACAATAGACTCTGAAGTAGATGTTTCGGGGCTAAAAAAGAATAATTGAATCTTATGTCAGATAATACAATAAAAATAATGTTTTTAGGTGATATAGTAGGTAAACCCGGACGGCTTGCCGTAAAAAATTATATTGAAAAACTTGAAAACAATAACAAACCTGATTTTATAATAGCGAATGTTGAAAACGCTTCGCACGGATTTGGTTTGACACAAAAAAATTATAATGAATTATTATCATATGGAATTGATTGTTTTACGTCGGGCAATCATATTTGGGATAAACGTGAAATTTTTACTTATATAGATACTGCAGATAGGCTTATTCGTCCGATAAATTATCCTGTAAATACAAAAGGTAGAGGGTATGGTGTTTTTGATTCTCTAAAAGGTAAAATAGGAGTAATAAATGTACTTGGCAGAACATTTATGAATTCTTATGAAGCACCATGGAAATTGTTAGAATATGCAATTAGTGAAATTAAAAAAGATACGAATATAATAATAATGGATATCCATGCAGAAGCAAGTGCAGAAAAAATATGTCTTGGAAAGTATTATGCCAAAAAAGGGGTTTCAGGAATATTCGGAACCCATACGCATGTACAAACAGCAGATGAAAAAATATATGAAAATTTTTGTGCGTATATAACGGATGCAGGTTTTTGCGGAGATGTTAACGGCGTAATAGGTATGGATTATGAAGTATCAATAAACAGGTTAAAAACTTTAATGCCTGAAAGGCTTGATATTTCTGATTCGGGTGTTTCTCAAATCAACGGAGTAATTATTGATGTTGATGTTTTAACAGGTAAAGCCGAATCTATAAAAAGAATTAATGAAGAAATAAAAATAAAAGAGGAAAAATGATTATGAAAGGATAAGGAAAGTGAAAGTCGATTTACATATCCACACATCTTATTCGGATGGGGCTTTTTCTCCTGAGAAAATAGTCGACACCGCAATAGATGCAGGGCTTGGTGCGATTGCTATTACAGACCATGATAATATTTTATCGCATAATATTGCCTTAGAATATGCAAAAGATAAACCTGTTGAAATACTTCCGGGAGTAGAAATAAATACAATTTATAAAGGATATGAGGTTCATATTCTTGGCTATTTTATGGATTTAAACAATAGTGATTTTCAAAAACTTATAAAAACACAGCAGCAAGCACGTGTAAAACAAACAAAAGAAATTATAGCTTTGCTCGGAAAAAAAGAAGGTATAAAAATAACTTATGACTCTATAACAAAACAGGTTGCCCCGGGAGGAAGTATCGGAAGACCTCACATTGCAAAGGCAATTACCAATGCAGGAGGTACTTCAAGCGTAATTGAGGCTTATAATAAGTATATAAATGATGACTCAAATGTTTATGTACAAAGAAAAACCGTTACGCCCTTTGATGCTGTTGAAGTAATATACGATGCAGGCGGCATTCCTGTTTTCGCCCACCCTTTTGATGTTGATATTGCAGAACAGCTTACAAAAGAAATGATGAATTTTGGACTAAGAGGTTTAGAAGCATATCACAGAAAACATTCACCCGCAATTATTGAATATTTTTCCACTCTTGCGGAAAAATACGGGCTTATAATTACAGGCGGTTCGGATTTTCATGCTCCGAATCCTAATAACGGAAATATAATTATGGGTAAAAACTTTGTTCCTGATTGGATTTATGATGAATTAATAAAAGAAAAAAGAAGAATGGAACTTGCAAGGTGAGAAAGTTATTGTTTAATACTTTTTTTATTGCGCTATTTATAACGGCTGTTATAGCTGCTTTAGTTTTTGTTGCTCCATATAATCCCGTTGATTTAGAGCAGGCTCAAAGAATTGCTCAATGGAAGTCTGAATACGAAAAATTGGCATATTCTTTTGCACTCGTCAAACTATATGAAGGAAGTATAATCCCTGACAAGAAAAAAGGAGAGCATATTTCCCGGGATGATATTTATAAAAGATTTCAACCTTATTTTAATTTGGAGACTATTCATCCTTCGCAATATTTAAAATATTCATATCGCAAAATGAATGGTACAAAATTGAAAGCCGAAAACCAATTCCGTTTTGATGAATTTGTAAAAACAAAATCAGGAGTTTTAATATCTGTAAAGCGTAACTTGTCATTATACAAAGATGAAAGTGAACCGGATTTTTATATGTTTATAGATATAAACGGATTGGATAAACCCAATAAAATAGGCAGAGATATATTTTTTATAAATATATATAAATATCATATAACTCCGTTAGGTGCGGGTAAATCTAATTCAAAAGTAAAAATGAGCTGCTCGCCTATCGGAAATGGTCTCTTTTGTTCTGAAAGCTACTTAATTGGCGGCAGAATGCAGTGAGAATATAATATGTGATTAGTAATAAATTTGAGTAAAACATAAAAATATGATATTTTAATATAAATAATCTGACTACTCAAAAATAAACAGTAAGGAGAGAAGAATGACAGAAAAAAGAGTTTGGTTGTTCAAAGAAGGTAATGCTTCGATGAGGAATCTGTTAGGCGGAAAAGGCGCTAATTTAGCTGAAATGACGAATTTAGGCCTTCCGGTGCCTCCGGGATTAACAATTACTACTGAAACTTGTATGGATTATATAAGTAATGGTAATAAAATGCCTGATGGGCTTATGGAAGAAGTAAAAACAAAATTAGCAGAAGTTGAGAAACAAGCAGGAAAAAAATTTGGTGATAAAACAAATCCATTGCTTGTTTCTGTTCGTTCAGGGGCTAGAGTTTCCATGCCCGGAATGATGGAAACAATTTTGAATCTGGGTTTAAATGATGAAACTGTAGAAGCAATGGTAAAACTAACCAACAACCCGAGATTCTGTTATGATTCATACAGACGTTTTCTTACTATGTTTGGTTCTGTAGCCTGGGAAATGGACAGACAAAAATATTTTGAGTCTGAAGTAGAAAAAGTCAAGGCAAAAGAAGGTGTTAAGTCGGATACCGAAGTTTCGGCGGAGGGCTGGAGGTCTTTGATTCCGGTGTATAAAAAAGTTATTAAAGAAGTTACGGGAAAAGAATTTCCTCAAGACCCGTTTGTGCAGCTTCAAGAAGCAATTGAAGCCGTATTTCGTTCCTGGAATATACCCCGTGCTGTTACATATAGGAATATGAATAAAATTGACCATAATTACGGAACAGCCGTAAATGTACAGACAATGGTATTTGGGAATATGGGTGATGATTGTGCTACAGGTGTATCATTTACCCGCAATCCGGCAACCGGTGAAAATAAATTTTATGGTGAATATTTGACAAATGCACAGGGTGAAGACGTTGTTGCAGGTATTAGAACTCCAAAGCCTATTGCTGAACTTGAAACTGAAATGCCTGATTTATATAAACAGTATGTTGATATAGCAAAAAAACTTGAACTTGGGTATAAAGATGTTCAGGATATGGAATTTACTATAGAAAAAGGTAAATTGTATATTCTTCAAACAAGAAACGGAAAGAGAACAGCAGTTGCAGCTGTTAAAATTGCCGTTGATATGTGTGAAGAAGGCATCATAACAAAAGAAAGAGCAATTCAACTTGTTGACCCGTATACTGTTAATCAAATATTATTACCCTGTTTTGATTCAAGAGCAGTAGAAGAAGCACATAAAATCGGGCAAGGTGTTAATGCATCACCCGGGGCGGCTGTTGGTAAAATTGTATTCGATACTGAAGAAGCAGCTCAAAGAGGTGAAGCAGGAGAAAAAGTTATACTTGTTCGTGTTGAAACTTGCCCTGATGATATTCATGGGATGGCAGTTTCACAAGGTGTGTTAACTTTAAGAGGCGGTGCAACATCACATGCTGCAGTTGTGGCAAAAGGTATGGGAAAACCTTGCGTATCAGGTTGTGAAGATATTAAAATTGACCTTGCGAATGAAACATTAACAGGTTCTGACGGCACTGTTTATCATAAAGATGACATTATATCTTTAGACGGCGGCAAAGGTATTGTTATGGCCGGTGCAGTTAAACTTGTGGAAGCAAAAATTGATGATAATTGGAATAAATTCTTTACGTGGGTAAATGAAATTAAAAAATTAAAAGTTGAAGCTAATGCCGATACACCTAAAGATATTGAAAATGCTTTGAAATTTGGCGCAGAAGGTGTAGGACTTTGCAGAACGGAACACATGTTTATGGATCCTGAAAGATTGCCGTGGGTACAAAAAATGATTATTGCAGGTACCCCCGAGGCTAGAAAAGAAGCTCTGGACAAACTTTTACCAATGCAATATTCAGACTTTTATGCAATGTTTAAAGCTCTTGGTGATAAACCATTAACGGTAAGATTACTTGACCCGCCGCTTCATGAATTTTTGCCCGATAAAGAATCTTTAATAGCAGAAGTTGCAACATTAAAGGCTTTGGGAAAAGATTCAAAAGAAAAAGAAGAACTTTTGCATGTTGTTGAAGGTTTATCGGAATCTAACCCTATGATGGGGCTTAGAGGCTGCCGTTTGGGGCTTACATATCCCGAAATTAATGAAATGCAGGTAAGAGCTATATTTGAAGCATGTTGTGACCTAAAAAAAGAAGGTATTGCAGTTAAACCCTGGGTTATGATTCCTTTAATCGGGCATGTAAATGAACTTAAGATTGCTAAAGAGATTTTAGTACGTGTAGCAAAAGAAGTTATGTCAGAAAAAGGTGTTGAAGTGGATTATAAGTTTGGTACAATGATTGAAATACCTCGTGCTGCTTTAACAGCTGATGAAATAGCAGAATATGCGGAATTTTTCTCCTTTGGTACAAATGACCTTACTCAGATGACATTTGGTTATTCAAGAGATGATGCGGAAGGTAAATTCTTGAACAGATATGTCGAACAAAAAATACTTTCTTCAAATCCGTTTGAAACTCTTGATACAAAAGGAGTGGGACAATTAATAGAAATGTCTATGGAAAAAGGGAAAAAAGTTAATCCTTCACTGGTAGGCGGTGTTTGCGGCGAACATGGCGGAGATCCTGACAGTGTTAAATTTAGTCATAAAATAGGGTTGGATTATGTTTCATGTTCACCCTTCAGAATTCCGCAGGCAAGATTGGCAGCGGCACAGGCTGTTGTTGAAGAGTCTAAATGATCCGGATTCTTTTATATACAAAGTGAAAAGGAGTGATAATTCACTCCTTTTCAAATTTTAAATTTCTTAACAAAAGCATTTTTTTTATCAATAATTTTTTTTCTTATTGTTTAGAACAGAATAAAAAGGTTAAATAAGTGATTTCGGTATCATCAAATATAAATTCTCTTAAATATATAAAACCTGTAAACTTCAAAGGCAGTGATGTCTCCGGTCTTATTCAGGAAGGAGATAAGGCTTTGAATGAAAACAGATTTTCAGATGCATTAAAATCATATCAGGAGGCGAACAATCAAAACCCTGAAGATTATAGTATATATAGAAAACTCGGTAAAGCATATTACAATTTAAAAGATTATAAGAATGCAGATGAAAATTTTAAAAAATATTTGGAAAAAAATCCCGATGATGCGGACTGTCTGATAGAACTTGGTGCGAGCAGACAAAAACAAGGTTTGTATCAACTTGCACTTCAGGATTTTGAAAAAGCATACGAACTTGATAATTCTAATGATTTAGCTAAAAGAAATATTTTGACAACAAAAAATAATCTTTTAAGTGTTTATGCACCGGAAAGAGCATACAGAGAAAAAACACAATATGCTGCGGAAAATCTAAAGGCAGCGCTTGATATGACGGTAAACTACCTTGGCGCAGATTACATGAGTAAACTTAAAGATGTAACAATCCAATTTGGAAAAACCTCCGAAATGGGAGGAACTCCAAATATTGCTCAGTATGAGAACTCAAAAAATTCAATAACGGTTTCTGATTCTTATATTTATGCAGCCCCTGAGGTTATAGCAGCTTATACTGTGCATGAATCAATACATGCTCATGATAATGATCCTTATACTTCAATAAGAGAAGAACAAGATGCTTATGAAGCTGCCGCTAAGTTTTGGATAAAAAATTCAAATGATATAAAAGACCCTGAAATGGATTATGCAGCCGAACTATACAAAAAATCACCTTCTTCTTTGAAAGACAGAGTTGAAGAGATATATAAACTTCGTGATCCTTCAATAGCCGAAACATCTCCAAATCATCCGCCTCAAAAGGGATTTAAATTTTTTAAATCATCTAAAAAATCCGCTGCAAGCCAGGGAATAAAATCATACGACATTATTGCATAATAACTGGTTGTTTTGGCTTTGATTATTTACAGGCTTTGGGGTGTCTATAAGCGCTTTTTCATCATCAGTTAACGGAAATTCATTGTCGTCAAACAATTTTACTGTATCTTTTGAAAGTTTATATATTCTGTATGTTGCATATGCAACATAGTTTTTATACATTGGTTTATTTATCTTTTTTGAATCAATAAGATTTTGAACTGCAAGAAAATAATTTTTCATATATTGTATTCTATTTTCTTTATCTTCATGGAGCCAATGCATAAAAGTTTTATTTTGTTTAATCTCATTACACCCTGAATGCATTCCGATATAATTTGTTATGTCATTGTGATTAGGGTCTATGGTATATGCAAGAATATGGTCTGTGGTTGCAACTGAAGACATTAAAAATCTTTGCGCAATGTCAAGAGAATTCCAAGGTTTATTTTCTTTATCTGAGCCTGAGTATTTAACAATCCAAGCAGAACTTAAATCTTTTGAACTTGGGAAACCTTCTGCTATTTGTATAAGTTTTTCATGTTTCTTTTTATTGCTTATTTTAATATTACGTATATTATCTAACATTATTTTTCGTCTAAAAGGAGCTATAGAATTCTTTTTATAAATTTCATTTTCAAGCTCTAAAGTCTTTTTTAAAAGTTCCTTTTTTTCGTTAAGCGTAAGATATTTTGCAAATTTATTCATTTTTTTTACTTGTTTCATCTGCTTTTTTTGCAACTCGGGTAGTTCATTTTCTCTCAAGGATACAATAAGAGTTCTTAAATCAGTTTCACCTTCTTTTTTTGATAATTCGCAAAGCTGATTATAAACACTTTCTTCAACAGGTCTCATATATTCTTTATATTGGCCTAAGTATTCCAAATATTTATTGGGGTCAATATTTTCAAGTTCTTGCTTAATTTCATAGTATTTCTTTTTTGTAAGCATTTTTTTCCCACAAGAACAGCAGGGTAAATCCTGAAATCTGTTTGGAAGAAAATTACTTGATCTTAATCTTAAAGAAGGAATTGTTGAATTAGCGGTTCTTTTTCTTGATGTAAAATTAACAGGATAAAAGTATGTATTTAAAAGCAAGTTTTGTTTAAAATTTTCTTTGTTGTTTGCAATAAAAACATTATCCTCTTTTTTAGAGTATATTTTTGGAATAATAGTTTGGCTAATTGCATTTATTTTCATACTTATTTATATGAAACCTTAAAATATAATAATTTGCTAATGTAAGTTAACAAATGTAAAGATGAATTTTGTGTAACTAAAAGATGTGATTTTTTTAAAAAAAATGAAAAATTTTAAAAATTTATTTTTGAAAAAATAAAAAAAGATACAAAATGTAATTAAATTGACAAAAAACAAGTAAATAAGTTTTTTTTCGGTTAAAATAAAAAAGCTGATAATACGCAAATAAATTTGTTTTTATTTTTTAAATTGATATTATTGCAAATGGTTAGGGAATACATTATAAGGTCAAAGTGAAAAAAAGTGAAAATATCAGAGTTAAGTAATCAAACATTAGTAACAAAAAATCAAAATAGATATAGCAATAAACAAGCAAAACAGCAAAACCCTAATTTTAAAGGTTCGGCAGGTGAGTTTTTATTTAATGCGCTTGATAAAGGGTTTAGCGTACTTGATAAAAATGCAATGATACAAGTATCTTTTATAGATAGTGTATCAACAGATATTCCCAGGATTATTGTGGATTCCAAAACAAGTTTAGCGGCTGCTTTTGAAACGGCAAGACGTGAATTTTCAGGTTTATTCGTAAACTGCTTGATGCCCGGGCTTTTGGTAAAAGGTTTAGCAAAAATCATGCCTAAATCCGAAACATTGAAAGGAACAAATGTTGCGGGTTCATGGGCAAACAGTGATGCAATTGATAAACTAAAAGGTGTTTACAGACAGGCTCAAGAATCCGGCGCTGCCGATAAAACAAAAGCTTATGTTGAAAAAGCAATAGGTTCTTTAGAAGGATTAAACGGTGAACATTGGATAAAATATGCGGATAGTGCCGCAGCCCCTGAATATAAAAATGCCGTATCTTATGTAACTGAAGCTATTTCAAAAAAAGGTTCGGCAAGAAAAGAACTTCTTAAAAAAGCTCAAACTTCTCTTGCCGGTCTGACAAAAGCTGAAAATATATTGAAATTTGACGGAAAACCACAGGCTAATTTGAGTGAAACTCTTCGTGATGTTGCGGATTTAGGGTCTAAGTTTAATTATGTTAAAGAAAAAACAGTATCCAAAATTTCAGATGCTGTCGATGAAAAACAAATTTCCGAAAATGTTATGAAAGAAATAGACAAATACGGGTCATCTTTAAAAAGTTTTGTAAATAAAAAGAGTTTAATCGGGCTTGGTATTGTCGTTGCAATTGCAGTTAGTATTCAGTCCATAAACAGAGCAATTACAAGAAAACAGTTTAATGCGGAAGGTGCTCCTATTTATAAGGATTTCGGTAAAAAAGATACTACTCAAAAAATGGATGAGAAACAGAAAAAGAAATTTTTTGCAAAGAAAATGGCTTCTGCTATAGGTATGTATGGTTTAGCTGCTGCATCAATGATGAAAAAACCATCATTGAAAATGTTCCAATTCTCGGGTATATTCCCGACTTTAGACCAGTGCCGCTGGATTGCCGCTTCAACTTTTGCAAGCAGAATGATTGCCTCTGAAGATGAAAATGAATTAAGAGAAACAACAGTAAGAGATATTGCTTCTTTCTGCGGACTTTATTTCCTTGGTGATTATGTAAAAAAAGGTGTAGCTTCAGGAATTGAAGCATTGTCAAAAACTAAAAAAGGTGCTTCTTTATTAGGTGAAAATATAGTACTGCTAAACAGAAAGAAAATAGTACCTCAGATTGTTTTGAATGAAGGTGCTTCAATTGGGCAAAAAGCTTTATCTCAAGTCGGATATCGTGCAAAACAATTTGGCAACTGGGTTAAAAATACGGAATTAAAAACTGCTGCCGAAGTTTCAAGTGTTAAAGTACGCAATTTAAGAAATATATGCAGAGTCGCAGATATAGCATTTTCTATCGGTATGCTCGGTATTTTACTTCCGAAATACAACAGAAAAGTAACAGAAAAGAAAGTTGCTGAAGCTAAAAAACTTGAGGAAGCTCAAAAGAAACAAGCAGGCGATTTTTCAAAAGTTGTAAGTGATAAAAATACCCCCAATATTTTTAGGGGCTTAACAAAAGTTAATACAAAATAGTAAAATAAGCAAAAAAAATTAAAATCTTGGTTTGTAGCACATGGTGAGTTGTTAAAAACTCAAAAGTGTTATATAATAAATCGAATTCAATAAACACGAGAAAATAAAGGAGAAAAGTAAGTGGTTGATAACAGGGCTTTTGGCCCTATCGGACTTAGCAGCAGTATAAATTTTAAAAGCGGAGATATATCGGGTACTGCAGCTAAAACATCCGACGATAGGGCAAGTCAGGGAACTGAATACTTTATGCAAGAAGGCGAAGAGCCTAATACTCAGAATGAATCTTTCATTGACAGAAGTATACAGCTAAAGGCGTCTTTAGCTTCACTTGCTTTGTTAAATGTTGTCTCTGTGCTTCAAAATAAAAAACGCAATATTTTATTTGATGATGAAGATTATGCTGAGAAAATCAGTACAAATAAAGTAAAAAAGATTGATGAACATAGTAAAAATAGTGAATTTAATGAAAAAAATTAAACAACATTAAAAATCCGGCTTTAAGCCGGATTTTTTAACCACAAAATTCAGGAGACCATAATTTTCGTGCTAAATATTCTTCTTCAGGTTCTTTTGTATTTACAACATTACGATATTCTTTTTCTACCGCAACAGGAACAATAACTACTTTAGTGACAGGAACAGGCATGCCGCCCCAAAGACTGATTTCCTGATCGGGTTCTAAAGGAATTGAAACAGATTGTTGTTTTAACATATCTTTGTTTTGTTCTGACTTAAAAGAACTGCACTTCAAAGGCGCAGAAATAGCTCTAACTTGCATAATTCTTCTCTCCTAATAATAAACACTTTATTATTATAATGCAAAAAAATATAAAATTGAAATTTTAATCAAAATTTGTAATAATTTATTAAGAAAGAGTGAGTTTATGATAAAAAAATTAATAAAAAATCTGATTTTAACATTAGTTTTAATAATATTATTTGTTCCTTATGTATATTCTGCGAATTTTAATGATGTACCTGTAGGATTTTGGGCATATAAAGAAATACAATCCTTAACGGAAAAAGGTATTATAAGTGATTCGGGGAATTTGTTTCATCCGGGGAAATATATTACACGTGCTGAATTTTCTGAAATGATTATAAAAGCTTTAAAACTTGAAAATATGCCTGTTAATGTAATGTATTCATTTGAAGATGTAAATAACTCTCATCCGGACTGGAAATATATTATAAGGGCGGTAAATATGGATATTTTGAAACCTGCCGATAATAATTATTTTTATCCTGATGAATTTGTAACAAGAAGTGAAATGATAACTTTTTTAGTTAATCTTTTAAGAACTGAAGATATTACAAAACAAGATGCCATAAAGACATTACAAAATAATTATAAGGATTTTTTTGAAGTTCCCGATTGGTTTAAAGTTACGGCCGGAAAGGCGGAAATAATAAATGTTATAGCCAAAGAACCGCCCCGCGAGCATTATATTGATTATGATAAAAATGTTACAAAAGCTCAGGCGGCAGTGTTTTTGTATAATATGTTAAGAGAAACTGATTCATACAAAAAAGAAGCTCTAAAAGAAGCAACAAGCCCCAAAATTGGTGACGGACTTGTTATTGAAAATACAATTCAATATCAGGATGTTGTTACAATTCCTGCGCAAACTGTTTTACCGGTTACGGTTATGGGGCATTTAAGTTCAAAAGATTCAACTCCCGGTCAAATGTTTCAGGCAAGATTTTCTGATAATATAATTGACCATGAACATCATATTTTACTTTCAAAAGATATAGTGCTCATTGGAAAAATTTTGGATACAAAAAAAGCAAAAAGTCTTATAAATAATGGAGAACTTCTTTTTGAATTATCGGCAGCAAATAATGATAATGTGTTAACACGAATTTTAGCGGTTGCGCATTGTGAAGCACCGACAGTTGAGGCAAACAAATTTAAAAAAGCGGCTAAAACCATATTTAAAGGCAGAAATTTTGTTGCAAAAGACGGCCAAATAATTTATATAAAACTATATAGTCCTATGAGAGTAAATATAGTTACAGGTGAAATACTCGATTAATCTGCCGTTTCTTTATGATAAATCCCCATATCTTCAAGTGCTTTCAAAAAGCTTTGTGCGGTTGCTTTTTGAACATCAGGCGGAACAACTCTTAATAACTCTACTGTTCTTGATATTACCGGGTCTTTGTCATACCAGCGGTTACAAACTTTTGGCCTTACCATTTCATAAAATTTATCAATAGTTTCTTTTGAAACTTTTTTTTCTATTTCTTGCAAGAAAATTTCAGCCTGTGCTTTAAGCTCATCTTGATAGTTTTGAAGTAAATTAATTACTTCAAGCAAAACGGGATCATGATCATACCATCTTTTATAATTGTGACTCACTTAAATTTCCTTTATTTTGTTGATTAATTATATCATTGTCATCTTGATATATTCTTTGAATATCCGCACCTATCATTCTAAACTTATTTTCTAAGAGTTCGTAACCTCTATCTATATGATATATATTATCAATAGTACTTTCTCCGTCTGCAATCAGGGCTGCAATAACAAGTGATGCGCCGGCTCTTAAATCACTGGCTTTGAGTTGGGCTCCTGTAAGGCTTTTGACTCCTTTTACAAGTGCATGATTTCTTTCCTGATGAATATCTGCTCCCATTTTCCTTAATTCAGGAACCTGCATAAATCTGTTTTCATATAAACTTTCTGTAATTATACTTACACCGTCGGCAGTTGTAGCTAGAGCCATTGCCATAGATTGAAGGTCTGTAGGGAATCCCGGGTATGGCTGAGTTATTATATTTATTGCATCCAAACGTTTTTTACAACTAACTTCAAGTGACGTCGGGTCAATAAGTTTAATATCCGCCCCCATTTTTGTAAGTTTTGAAGTATAAAATGTAAGATGATTTGGGAAAATATTTCTTATAATCCCTTTCCCTTTTGTTGCAACAAAAGCGGCCATATAAGTTCCGGCTTCAATTCTGTCGGGTATTGTTGTGTATTCTATAGGTTTTAGATTTTCCTGTTTTACACCGTTTATAACAATTTCGGATGTCCCGGCTCCGATAATTTCTGCCCCCATTGCATTAAGGAAATTCGCTAAATCGACAATTTCAGGCTCTTGCGCTGCATTTTGGATTGTAGTTGAACCTTCTGCAAGCACTGCTGCAAGCATTATATTTTCGGTTGCACCTACTGACGGAATATCAAGATAAATATCAGAACCCGTTAATTTTTTTGCTTTGGCATGTACATATCCGTTTTCAATTTTTATTGAAGTTCCTAAAGCTTCAAGACCTCTTATGTGAAAATCCACTTTCCTTTCACCGATAGCACAACCTCCGGGGAGGGCAACTATTGCTTCTTTACATCTTCCGACAAGTGCTCCCAGTATTATAAAAGAAGCTCTCATCCTGCTTACAAGCTCGTAACTTGCACGAACATTAGTAATATTTTCGGCATCTATTGTTATGGATTTCTCTTGTTTATCGTATTTTGTTTTTATACCCAATTGTTCTATAACATTGAGCATAATTACAACGTCTGTTAACTCGGGAACATTGTATATTTTTGTTTCACCTTTAGCAAGAAGCGCTGCAGCCATAAGTTTAAGCACTGCATTCTTAGCGCCTGATATCCGGACTTCGCCTTTTAGCTGCCTTCCTCCGATTATTTTAATTTTCTCTGACAATGCTCCTCCAAAGTATGATGTTTTATCAAAATTTATTATTTACTCTATATTTATAATAATATAATTTACACATTTAGAGGTAAATAGATTAACTATTGTAAACTTTATAATATTATATCATTTAAATGAACTATATTATTAGTAAGATTTTCAAGCTAAAATAAGGTATAAAGAGGATTTTATATGGTATCGGATAAAGAACTGTTAGAAAAGGCAAAACAAGTATCAAATAACGCATATTGCCCTTACTCTAAATTTGCGGTGGGGGCTTGTGTTTTGTATAAGAACGGAAATATTTATACAGGCTGTAATATTGAAAATTCCAGTTACGGATTGTCTTTATGCGCGGAAAGAAATGCAATTTCAACTGCAATAGCTCAAGGTGAAACATCTGATATCTTAAAAATAGCAATATATTCACCGAATACTGTAAAATGTTTTCCTTGTGGAGCATGCCGTCAGTGGATTCAAGAATTTTCAAATTGTAACAATGTAGAAATTATTCTTGAAGATGAAAATCATGAATGTTGTTCATTTTTTATCAACGACCTTTTACCGTATTCTTTTAAATTGTTATGATATGATATAATTAAGGAAGAGAGAAGAAAGAGGATACATTAGTGGCTGATTATACCATTAATTATGAAGAAGTTTCAGAATGGCTTAAGCTGTATAAGTCAACTAATGATGAAAAACAAAAAAAACATTTACAAAATATCATAGTTTTGGCAACAATGCCTTTAGTGAAAAAAATATCGAGAGGTCTTGCAAGAAGAAATACCGACCCTGTAGAAGATATAATACAGGTTGGCAGTGTAGGTTTGGTTAAAGCTATTCAACTTTATAATCCTAAAGTAAGCGAGAATTTTAAAACCTACGCAACTTATTTAATAACCGGAGAAATCAGGCATTATCTCAGAGATAAAGTATCTATGATTAAAGCGCCGAGAGAAATATATGAGCTTGCATATCGGGTTAACAAATTAATGGAAAAAATGAAGGACGAAAATGGTAATGAACCGTCTGAAACAGTTTTGGCGGAAGAACTTGGAACTTCTGTTGTCAAAATAAAAGAAGTCATTGATGTAGAAAGAAGAAAACAAACAATTTCTTTGGATCAGGTTATTAATATTGGTAACGACGAATCTTTATCTTTGTTTGATAAAATTGCCGATGATAATCATTATAATCTTGAGTCATTTCAAGAGGATAAAATACTTCTTAATGATGCTATTAAAAAATTAGATGTTAAATTGCAAGAAGTTATTGTTTTAAACTATTTCCAGGATATGAGTCAAACGCAGATTGCAACAAAACTGGGGATTTCGCAAATGCAGGTTTCAAGAAGGCTTAAAAAAGCTTTAAATATGCTTTTAAATATATTGTCAGAAAAATAGGTGAGTAGAAGAGATGTATGAAATTTTTTTAATAAGTTTTTTTGTTTTGGTTGTCGGTGCATGTATCGGCAGCTTTTTGAATGTAGTTGCATTAAGGGCTTTGTCTGATGAGTCAATTGTATTTCCTAATTCAAAATGCCCCTCATGCTCTACACCGATTAAATGGTATGATAATATTCCCGTTCTATCATATTTTCTGACTTTTAAAGGTAAATGCAGAAGCTGCGGCTGTAAAGTCAGTATTCAATATCCGATTGTTGAAGCGTTAACTGCCATTTTGTTTTTAGCTTGCGTTATTGCATTCGGACTTACATTAAAAACTCTTTTTATACTAATACTTTTATGTTTGTCCATTGTACTTTCAATAACTGATATAAAAGAACATATTACATTTAATGTTCATCTTTGGATATTTATTGGTGCTGCTATTGTTACATCTTTATATCTTCATGGCTTAAAAAATTGGTCATTTACTGTTTTAGGACTTATTGCCGGTATAGTTGTAATGGAAATAATAGCACGCGGCGCATACTATTTTCTTAAGAAAGCGCCCGTAAATGATGAAAAAAACGAAACAACAAATGAAACAAATACTGATAATGAAGTTCAAAGTAAAGATGAAAAAAATGAAGAAAATGAAGAAAATGAAGAAAATGAAATAAAAGAGTATATTAAAAAAAAGAAAAGAGTATTTGGAGAAGGTGATACATATTTAACTGCTGCTGCGGGTGCACTTTTGGGCTGGAAATATGCTGTTGTCGCAATTATTTTTGCAATTGTACTTCAGGCTGTGTGTTTGGTTCCTTCTTTTTTAAAAGGACTTTATGAACAAAAGCAGTATAAATTACTCGTTTCTTTATCGGTTTTTCTAGGATTGTCGCTGCTTTATTGGATTATGTTTAATATAATTCCGATGAATACAACAGGAGCAATAGTGTTTGTTGTAATACTTGCGGCAATTGCTTTTTACGTACTTAAACTTTTAAGAAACACTATATATGAAAAGGGTTTTAGCACAATTCCTTTTGGACCTGCCATTTTGGTTTCAATGTTTATAATGCTTTTTTGGGGTCCGGTTATAGTTAAATTTATAAAAAGTTATATTTGGCTTTCGGTGTTATAAAAAATTATTGAAATAAATAAAAATACCTATTATAATTTTAATGTGGAATATATAAGGAGAATATTATGTTAATTAGACAGAGAATTGTCACGGGGGGGGGTATTTTTAAGTAAAAAATCCTTTACTTTGTCCGAAGTTTTAATTACACTTGTGGTCATTGGTATAATTGCTGCAATAACAGTACCGAATATAATACAGCAAAATAAACGAACTAGAGTTGAAACTCAACTAAAAAAATTTTATTCTACAATGAGTAATGCTGCAAGATTATCAGAAATACAAAATGGAATATCTACAGCCGAAGTTGGGTTTAATGCTTTTGGTGGAAAAGATGCCGGAGAAAAGTTTTTTAAAGAATATCTTGCACCTTATTTAAATTATATGAAAATAGATTGTAAATATAAAAATGAAAGTGGTGAAGAACGCTGCAAAGTTTATATGAATGACGGTTCTACTTTTACAATGTACAATCATTATATAGGATTCGCTGACGGAGGATCCACAAGTTGTGTTGAAATGTATTATGATACGAATGATACAAGAGGACCAAATACAGATGGAAAAGATATATTTAACTTTTTTTTATGCACCAAATTTAATGGTTTTGATTACAATGGCAAACAAGTTAGTGTAGATAGTTTTGGTACTTTTCCTAATGCAAAAAATCTGACAAGAAATCAAGTAAAATTTATGTGTTCATATAAAAATAACGGAAGATATTGTACTGAACTTATTTATAGGGATGGTTGGAAATTTTCAAAAGATTATCCGTTAAAAATATAAAAAATTTAAATTTAATAAATAAAAAATAAAAGGTAAAATATTATGTGAACTAAAACCCTAAAACTAATTTTTTGTTTAGTTTTAGGGTTTTATATTTGATTATATGGATTTTAAGAATTCAACTTTGCCGCTATCTAAGTGGTAATATGCCGGAACAATCTTTACATTATTTTGTTTCATATATTTAACAAGTTCTGAATCCTTGGTTATCAGTTCTTCAATATCTTGCATAATATGTGCTTTTACGACATTATCGGATGTTATTTTGAGTCCGTTTTCTTTACAGTCATCAATAGCAGGCTGTATTGAATCCTCTAAAGATTTAATATATTTTGTATCAGACTCACCTGACAAAGTTGCGGCAATTGCACCGCAATCCTGATGCCCCATTATTACAATAAGTTTTACACCCAAATGCATAACAGCATATTCTATACTGCCTATAACATGTTCATCTAAAACATTTCCGGCATTTCTTATCTCAAAAATATCACCTAAACCCTGGTCAAAAATCAATTCAGGCGGTACTCTCGAATCGGAACAAGACAAAATCACAACAAACGGATGTTGGCCTTTTAACATTTCTTGTCTTCGTTTTTCACTGCTATCCGGATGTTTTAGATGTAATTGTACAAATCTTTCATTACCCTCTATTAGTTTTTCAAGTGCATCATTAGCGGAAATATTGTCACTGTGAGCAAAGCACATATTTATGCCCGCAATTAATGACAAAGTAAATGCAATAATAAATGTAATTTTTTTCATTTTTAATTCTCCTCTTTAAATTAATTTAACGCAAAAAAATATTTTATCCTATAATTTTTTTAAGGAGATTATTATATGAGTGAAAAAGAAAAAATGATTAAGGGCGAACTTTATAACCCGATGACAGATTCAGAATTAATAAATGACAGACAAAAAGTTAAAGAATTATGCCATAAGTACAATCAAATTCCACCATCAAAACCTGATGAAAGAAAGGATTTCATAAAAAAGATATTCGGGAAAACAGGTGAAAATATTTGTGTTGAATCAAATTTTTTCTGTGATTACGGATATAATATTGAAGCAGGTGATAATTTTTACATAAATCACAATTGTGTAATATTAGACTGTGCAAAAGTAAAGTTTGGTGCTAATGTTTTAATAGGCCCTAATTGCGGATTTTATACCGCGCTTCATCCTCTTGATGTAAAAACAAGAAATTTATGGCTTGAATCGGCAAAACCGATTTCAATCGGTAATAACGTATGGATAGGAGGAAATGTTACCGTTCTTCCGGGGGTTACAATAGGGGATAATTGTGTAATAGGGGCAGGAAGTGTTGTAGTAAAAGATATTCCGGTAAATTCTCTTGCTGTGGGTAATCCTTGTAAACCTGTCAGAAATCTAATCTAGTGTCGCTCACATTTTTTGCTCGTACATTATAAATCAGTAAGGATTGCAAAATGTTTAATAACAAAATAAATTTATTAAAAGCGCTCGGGATTATGCTTATTGTATCGGGGCATTTAGAATTTTCACTTATTCCTATGTTTCCGCCTTATTCATTTCATATTGCTTTATTCTTTTTTATTTCGGGATATTTGTTTAAAGAAAAATATCTAACCGATATTACAGGTTTCTTGGAAAGAAAGACAAAAAGCATGCTCGTTCCTTATTATTTGTATACGGCATTTTATTTTGTTGTTACAATAATAATTGCAGAACTTACGGGAAAATTTTGGGGCATGCCTGTAACATTTAAGAATTATATTCTTACCCCGTTTTTGAACTCTCATCAATTGGATTTATCTTGCCCTTTATGGTTTGTAACTCAACTGTTTATATCTTTAACAATGTTTGTCTTTATATTCGGAAAATTAAAACAAACAAAAACTAATAAATTGGTTCACTTTTGTGTGTTTTTGACTTTAGCCGTTTTATCGACATTTCTTACAAATTTTAGATATGATGAGTTCATGCTTGTTGTTATAAGAACTATGTTTTCAATGTTTTTCATATATTTGGGATATTTTTATAAAAACTGTATTGAAGAGAAAATTAATATATTAAATTCAAAATGGCTTTTGGGGGTTATTGCTCTACAATGTATTCTTTGGTTAACAAACAAAGATTATACTCCTCAAGACGGAATAGGACTAAGCTATATACTTGTATGGGGAGAATTTGATACCCCTATAATACCTGTATTAACAAGTTTAACAGGGATTTGGATGTCATTATTTATAATCAAAATGCTTTATCCTTTTGTAAAAGACAATACTTTTCTTCGTCAAATGGGGCAAAATACATACCATATTATGGCTAATCATCTTTTTATAATGTATTTAATTACGTCAGTATTCTTGTATATAAACAATATTCCCGTTTCAATAAGAGAAGAACACGATATTTATTGGATTTATAACCCGTTAAAAAATACATATTTTTATTTTCTGATTACAATGATTTTGAGCACTTATTCAGGTGTATTTTTGAAATATGTAAATGAGAAACTATGTCTTAAGAAAATCAATGACCGTATTTAACACAGTATCTGTTTGTATTTCCTCCATACAGGGCGCATATATTTTTCCTGAATTTTTCAAATATTTACATTTTCTTCTGTTACAGGGAACACAATATTTTTCTGATACTATATTTACTCCGGAAGAATAACAACCTGTTCTATTTACCGGCATAGAACCGTAAAGCCCAATAGATTTAACCTTAAGCGCAGAAGCAATATGTAAAGGACCCGAATCCCCCGATATCATAAGATTACATAGAGAAATAACAGCGCAAGAATCAACAAGTGATAATTCACCTATAAAATTTATACTGTTTTTTATATTGTTTAAAGGTGACAGAATTTCTTTATCTTCTTTCGCCCCATTTAAAATAATTGTTCCATTATATTTTTCTTGAATTTTATTTCCGAGTTCAACCCATTTATCAACAGGATAAGTTCTTCCCTGCCGTTTAGACATAACTCCTCCTGCATTAATTGCGATAAGAGGCCGAGGAAGATTTTTTAGGCGTTCTTTTGCTATTTCAACTGCTTCTTTCGGAAGGTGTAGAGTTAACTCTTTTTCCTCTTTCATATCAGGAAACACTTTTAAACCGGTTTGCCAAAAATTTGTAACTGCATGTACTTTAAAATTTTTCTTATATATAAGTTGTTTTTTTATATCTGACAGAAAAATTAAACCGCGTACTTTGAACGATGGATGCAAATTTATTACTAAATCATAGTATTCTTGCTTTAAAATATTTGCAAGTTCTTTTGTATATGCGGAAAATAAACTGAATTTAGGATTTATTGTTATAATTTTTTCTAAATCCGGGTCTGAAATTAATAAAGGTTTTACAAGCTCTGATGTCATATAATGAATTTTTATTGACGGATAAAACTTTTTTATTGAACGATAAAGGTTTGTGCTGTGCACTACATCACCGATTGCCCCCGTTCTTATTATTAATATCTTTTTTATATTATCCATACAGTTTATAATATCATAATAATTATTTACCGATACAGAAATTATCAAAAATATTATTTAAAATATCATCGGTAATTACTTCTCCCGATACTTCGGAGATAAACATTAATGCAGATTTGATATCTATTGAAATTAAGTCCTGTATTTCTCTGTTTTGAGCGGCAAATAGCGCATTAATCAGTGATGATTTTGTTTCTTCCAAACATTTCTGCTGTCTTTTATTTGTTATAAATTCAATTTCCGTAAGATTTTTATTTAAAACAGCAGCTTTGATTTTTTGTTTTAAAATATCAATATTTTCACCGGTTTTTAAAGAAATACATACGGCACTATCATCTTTTCTTTGTGTTAAATCCGATTTTGTTGCTACTTTTATATAAGTTTTTTCTTTGATTTCATTAAATATTTCGGAGTCTTCTTCTGTAAATCCTTCATTTAAATCATAAAGAAAAAGAACAACATCTGCTTCTTTAAGATATTTTTTTGAAAAATCTATACCGATAGCTTCAACTTCATTTATATTTTCATCATCACGAATACCGGCAGTATCAATAATTGTAGCTGCGATCCCGTTAATATCAAGTGTTTCCTGAATAACATCACGTGTAGTGCCTGCTATATCGGTTACAATCGCACGCTCTAAATTTAAAAGAGTGTTAAACAATGATGATTTACCTACATTAGGTCTTCCCGCCAGCACAATTTTTATTCCTTGTCTGAATATATTAGAACTTTTGGAAAAACTTAATATACGGTTAATTTTATCAAGTATATTTTCAATAGTTTGTTCAATATAAGAATATTCAGGTTCTTTAACATCTTCAGGAAAATCAACAGCGGCAATGATTCTAGAAAGTAAATCCATTATTTCCGAACGAATAATACTAACTTCCTGTGACAATTTTCCGAAAAGATTTTTTGCACTTGAAACGGCAAATTCCTCGGTTTGGGCCTGAATTAAATCAAGTACTGCTTCGGCTTGAGATAAATCCATTTTCCCGTTTAAAAATGCCCTTTTAGTATATTCTCCGCGCTCGGCATGCCTTGCTCCGTTTTTTATTGTTAAATCAAGTATCTTATTTGTTATATGTACTCCGCCGTGACATTGTATTTCTATAACGTCCTCACCGGTATAACTGTTTGGAGCTCTGAACGGAAGTACTATAACATCATCAAGTTTGTCGGTATTTTCAATAATAAAACCATGGTATATTTTACCTGCCGTTAAGTTTTTACTTGAAAACATTTTATCAATTATGCTAAAAGAATCAGGCCCGGAAATCCTGATTATACTAACTCCTCCGTTTCCTACAGGAGTCGCAATTGCACTTATTGTATCTTCCGTAAATTGATTCTTCATAACGCTATTATACTACGTAAATATAATATGTCCGAGCAAAAAGTTACGATAAGCCCGAAGGGTGTGAGTAACTTTTTGTTACAAAACGAACAGCAGAGCCAAAGGCGATGCTTGTGAGCTTGTATCCGACGCAGCGTAGCTGCTAGGTGAGGACGCTTTAAAAGGTGAGCCCCAATTTTTCGGCGTGGATGAGCGAATTTTCGGACGGGCGCAGCCCGGTAAGCGACAAG
>CALUTD010000005.1 GCA_944323625.1 Candidatus Gastranaerophilales bacterium | reverse complement strand
GTTCTTCATCAACTTCTACTAAGAGTGAATCATCTGCTCCGAAAGCACAATCAAGCAGTTCTTCATCTTCAAGCAGCGATAGTTCAAGTTCTGCAGCAACTGTTTCAGCTAAAGAACCTACAACAATTGTCGGGAAATTGAATTCATTTGTGCTAAATAAGTTAACTGCAAGAGGCAACAAAAAAGATAATAATAGTGGTATATCTTATATGGCTTAATTAAATATCACAATATCACAAAAACTACCGGTAAAACCGGTAGTTTTTTTATTAAAAAAAATAAAATATTTAATTATACTGCAGAAATTTCAGAACTTTGTTCAGCGTTTAACATATTTTTAAACTCTTCAAGGATTTCACGCCACGCAGGTACTACAATATCCTGCTCGTTTAGTGCTTCCTTTGGAATTCCGGCATGATGTATTAATTTAATTAACTTGTCATCTTGCACTTTTATAGGTTGATTAAGGTCATCATCAGTATCATTGCATATAAACCAACCCTGACCGTTCCTATCTTCTTCATAACCTATTATGGTTATTTCATGGCCCCCATCAACCTGATTATCACTATTAAAATGAGTATAACCAACAATTACATTTTGTCCTAAATTTAAAGAATTTAAGATATGTTGTTTTGTTTCAGAAGGTTCACAGTTATAATTTAACAATTTACCATTTTCATCAAGATTCTGATAAACAACTGATATTTTAGGAGTTCCGAATACAACTTCTTCCGTAAATGTCTTTTCAAAATCAGTTAACCCTTCATTATCAGCATTAAATTTACCGGTTCTCTTATCGGTGATTGAATTATATGTATGCTGAGAGCCTAAATTTAAAAGAGCCGATTGAATTAATACATCAACACAAGAACGTTCATTTTCATCTTTATAAGATGTTTGCATTCTTGCTCTTACAATTGCATTTCTGTCAGGTTTTATTTTTACTGTTACATCTTCCCAGTTTGAACTTATTTGGCTTTCTGTATTAAATTCTCGCAGCATCCATAATCCTGTAGCCATGCCGTCAGCTATATCAGACATTTTTATGTTTTTATCCACACTATAATTTTGGCTGCTCAAGCCTTCGGCAAAACGAACAAATTCCGCAGGAGTCCTGCTGGCAAGATTATATTCCATACTTGCAACAACACAAGAAGATGAAGCAACATGTTTCGCCTCTTCAGGGACTTCTTCACCGGTTTCCGCAGTAATTTGCTGTGCAACAATATCAGGTATATCACCGAATTTTTGCGTTATCGATGAAGGATTATCAAGCGCGTTAATAACTTCTTTAAGTATTATACCCGTATCTAATCCTTGAATCCTGGGTTCTGATGCGATTTTATACAGATTATCCAAAACTGTTGAACCATCGTTTGAAGAATTATCATTTAATATCCCTTTTTGTTGTATTCTCGATAATGCTGCCTGCGCATCACTATCTATCAAAGAACTGATTTGTTTTAGCTGCTCATTTTGAACTTTGTCAGCTTTATTTTTGTTTCTTTCTATACCAAAAGAAGGATGATACGCCTGTAAATTTTGAAAATTCGGGTATTTAGCAGACATTGGTAAACTGCTGCCTTCAAAAGTATTTTCTTTCACTTTACATTTCTTTGGGATATAAAAAGAACTGTTATTTATTTTATCGATATTAAGCATACTAAAACCTTCAATTATATTAAAAATTGAAATAGAAAAATATTGCTATATTTTTTAACAAAACTAAAAGTTTGTTTACAATTTATTTTATTAAAGCTTGAACCTCTTTAAAATTGGGGTTTTTAGAACTTTCGAGAAGTTCAAATAAAACCATTTCAAGAGTTACGCTTTGACAACCGGCATGCCTTAAACGTTGAAGCGCCATATTTTTATTATCTTCACATCTTGAACCTGAGGCATTTTTGACGGCAAATACTTCATAGCCCTCTTTTATCAGGTCAAAAGCTGTTTGAAGAACGCAAATATGAGTTTCTATACCAAATATAACAATTTGTTTTTTTCCGGTTTCTTTAAGTAATTCTGAAAAACCATTTTCTTTTACAGCGCTAAATGAAGTCTTTTCAAAATATTTTGCATTAGGAAGCGCAAGTTTTATTTCTTCTAAGGTACTTCCAAGCCCTTTCGGATATTGCTCGGTTATAACTGAGGGAATACCGAGTATTCCTGCCGCTTTAGCTATTTTTACGGCACTTTCTCCAACCGTTTTATCGTCTAACATTTTTACAAGTTTTTCTTGTACGTCTATAATTAAGATTAAAGCATCTTTACTGTTAATTGTATTCATTTTTCTCTCCTGTCACAAATTTATTATATAATAATTTTATGGAAAAGATAAAAAATATTTTAAACAATAAATGTATAAAACTAATTTGCGGCGCTGCAAATGAAAATATAAAAGAAATAGAAAAACTGGCATTTGTATTCTCGAAAGCAGGATTTAATATGATTGATGTAAGTGCCAAATGTGATGTAATAAGTGCAGCCAAAAGAGGTCTTAAAAAAGCAGGAAAAGAAAATGATACATCCGTTTGCGTGAGCGTAGGTTTAAAAGATGATATCCATCTTTCAAAAGCAGTAATTAACAGACAAAAATGTAGCTTATGCAGAAAATGTATTGATATATGCAGTCAAAATGCTTTATTTGTTGAAGATGAAAAAATTTTTGTTGAGGAAAAAAAATGTATAGGCTGCATGAACTGTGCGCAGGTTTGCGAAAATCAGGCAATTTTAAACGAACACAAATATAAGACACCTTATGAAATGCTTTTGCCAGTTTTATCTGAAGATATTGATTGTGTTGAATTTCATTGTACAAGCGCGGATGAAAGTCTTATTCTTGATTCCTTCAATAAAATTAAATCAATATATAACGGCTTGATTAGTATTTGTTTAGACCGCTCTAAACTTGGAGATGACAGAATTATAAATTTGCTTTTAAAAATGACAAAAGAAACTGAAAATATTATGATACAGGCCGACGGAAAACCGATGTCGGGCGGCTGTGATGATTATAATTCAACACTTCAGGCAGTTGCATTTGCACAGCTTCTAAGAAGTTCTAACATAAATACATATCTTGTTTTATCGGGCGGAACAAACTCAAAAACAACAAAATTGGCAAAAAAGTGTGATTTAAATATTGAAGGAGTTGCACTGGGCAGTTATGCAAGAAAACTTGTTAAAGATTTTGTAAATCAAGAAGATTTTTTTGAAAATGAAACAGCACAAAATAATGCGGTAAAATTAGCAAAAGAATTATACGACAGTATAAAAAAATATCTTTAATATTTTGATATTTCTTCAAAATATCTTTCAAGCGCCTTATAACCTGAATAAATTTCGCTTGTTATATTAACATATCTTGAAGCGGCAAGAAATTTTAACTCTTTTGCTCTTATTTGAATTATTTCATCAGCATCATTTTTTAAATTTTTATCTAGTGACATTGACCATCTTTTAAGAAAAGATAACTCTTCATTAATTTGTTTTATAGTTGAATATTCAAGCGAATTAAAATCATATTTTGCTAAAAGAGCCCTTTCCTTATTATTTATTCTGGGCTGTACAACCGGAGTACCGTATATTTTTTTTATAACCATATAATTATCGGCAGTTCTTCTGTGGATATCAGGAACCTCACCGCGCGCTAGCATTGCGGAAGTACTTAACGAACTAAACCTGTCATCATTGCCTGACAAAGAACTTAAGTTAGTACTTTCAAGAAACAATTTATGATTTTTGTTTACAGTTGTTGTATTAATTTCCCCATCTCCGTACAGTTTAAAATATACATAAATATAATAAAACTTTAAGGTTAATTTGTCATGTAATTTTAAATGTTTATTAAGATAAGAAGTCAAATTTTTTACAAATTGAAAAAGGAGTATAAGTATAAATTTTTTTAGACTATAATTAAAGTATGTTTAAGTATGATGTAATAGTAGTAGGGGCAGGGCATGCAGGATGTGAAGCAGCAATAGCTTGTGCGAAGCTGGGTGCAAAAACACTACTTGCCTCTTTAAATTTAGACAATATAGCGTTAATGCCTTGTAATCCCGCTATTGGAGGACCGGCAAAATCCTGTTTGGTTAGAGAAATTGATGCGCTCGGCGGAATAATGGGAATAGCAGCCGATGCAACTTATATGCAAATGAAAGTTTTAAATTCTTCAAAAGGACCTGCGGTAAGGGCTTTACGTGCTCAATCCGACAAAAAAGAGTATATGCGTTTTGTCAGAAGTTTATTAGAAAGTGAAGAGAATCTTAAACTTAAACAGTGTACAATGACTGAACTTATGGTTCAAGATTCTTGCGTTAAGGGTTTGAAAGATGAATTTGGTCAGGAATATTTAGCCCCATGTGTAATTTTGACAACAGGTACATCACTTGAGGCGAGAATATGGGTAGGTCTTCAATATTTGGAATTCGGCAGACTCGGAGAAGCAAGCGCAAAAGGACTTTCTCCTTCGCTTAAAAACCTCGGATTTAATATGGGAAGGCTAAAAACAGGTACTCCTGCAAGAGTTGATGCAAGAACAATAGATTTTGACAAAATGCTTATACAGCCGGGTGATGAAATTCCTTCTTTCTTCTCTTTTCTGCCCGATAGACCAATAAGAAAACAATATCCATGCTATCTTACAAGAACAACATCAAAAACTCACGAAATTATAAAAAACAATTTGGATAAATCTCCTATGTATTCGGGGTTAATCCACGGCATAGGACCAAGATATTGTCCGTCAATTGAAGATAAGGTTATAAGATTCGCGCATAACCCATCACATCACATATTTATCGAACCCGAAGGTAAAAATACATACGAAATGTACGTTCAAGGGTTTTCAACAAGCCTTCCCGCTCAAGTGCAGATACAAATGCTTCAATCTCTTCCGGGACTTGAAAATGTTCACGTAATGAAACCCGCTTATGCGGTTGAATATGATTACATGCCCGCAGTGCAATTATCACATTCATTGATGACAAAAAAAGTAAACGGACTTTTTTGTGCAGGACAGATAAACGGTACTTCAGGCTACGAGGAAGCCGCAGCGCAAGGTCTTTTGGCCGGTATAAATGCAATAAAATATTTACAAAATAAAGATATGATAACTCTTCAAAGAGAATCTTCATATTTAGGAACCTTGGTTGATGATTTAGTTACAAAAGATATTGATGAACCATACAGAATGCTAACTTCCCGCTCTGAATACAGATTACTTCTAAGACAGGATAATGCGGACGAAAGACTTACAAAAATAGGATATGAAGCAGGCTTGATAAGTGAAGAAAGATATAATTCATTCCTAAAAAAACAGCAAACTATTGAAGACGAAATAAAAAGACTAATGACTGAAAAAATTTCTCCTACTGAATTCGTAAATAAAATACTTTCAAAATACGGAGAGAATATTGAAAGAGGAATGAAATTATCTGAACTTATAAAACGTCCGAATATTACGTATGAAGTAATCAAAGAGATAGATGAAAATACTCAAAAACTTAACCTTTCAAAAGACGTTTATGAACAGGTTGAAGTTAAAATTAAGTATGACGGATATATAAAAAGACAAATTCAACAGGTAAATATGTCAGACAAACTTGAAAAAATCAGAATTCCCGAAGATATCGATTATAGTAAAATTCGTCATATTTCAACAGAAACACGGGATAAACTAAATAAAATACGTCCTGTTACATTAGGGCAAGCCTCAAGAATCGGAGGAGTAAAACCGGCAGATATTTCTGTTCTTATGGTTATGATAGAATCTCACAACTTAAAAGTATAAAAAAAATGAGAGGTTGTTCCTCTCATTTTTAATTTTATAATATATTCTGTTATTCAACTTCAATAGCATTTACAGGGCAGCAATCAGCAGCTTCTTTTACGCAATCTTCATTTCCTGCAACTGCACCTTCATTAACTACCGCTTTATCTTCTACTGAAAATACTGCATCACAAACTGATTCACATGCGCCGCAAGCTATGCAACTGTCATTAACTGTAACTTTCATCATTTTCTCCTTTTTTGTTTAACTGTCTTTGCTAAAAGTACAAACTAATTATACCAAAAAAAATAAAAATTTAAATACTATTTAGTTTAGTTTAGATTTGTACATTTTGTATGACAAAATTATAAACAAGATTCGCAATTTTTTTATGTTCATCTTTTGTATAATGCAATCCGTCAATATCTGATACATCTGTTTCCATATTCAAATCTATAAAAAAACAACCGTATTTATCGGCTAAAGATTTATAAATATCTTTTATCCAATAAGATTTAATTATTGAATTTTCGTCAAACAGTGATGAAAAAGAGCTGTTAAGAATATTCTTTTTAATTTTAGACGGAGATAAAATAAGGATTTTTGACTCTGATGATTTATCTTTTATTTGCTTAATAAACTTCTCAAAACCCTGCTCAATCTGCAATTTGTCATTTGAATATATTTTATGAAGATCATTTATTCCTATCTGTAAAATTATTAAATCATATTTGTTATTTAAATGTTTATTAATTGCATTATAGCCATTCATATTATTTATGGCTAGCTCTGAAAAACATTTTCTGTTGTTACAGCCGTCCTCCACAACTTCAAAATCACTTTTACAAAGCTGCTTGAAAATTCCCGTCCATCTTTCATTTTCTTGAAAACGTTCACCATTTAAAGGGTTATATCCGTATGTATTACTGTCGCCAAAACATAAAATTTTTTTCAATTATTTAATTTCCATCCATTCTAAAATTCTTTTTGAAATATAGTCAAAAGAGTCAATTTCAGGCAATCTTAGAGGTTTAATATCTTTCGAATATACAATTAACGGAACCTGCTCTCTTGTATGGTCAGTACCTTCAACAGTAGGATCACATCCGTGGTCGGCAGTTATAATTAAAATATCATCCTCTGTCATGCTGTTCATAATTTCCGGCAGATAAGTATCAATTTCTTCTATTGCTTTTGCATAACCTTTGTAGTCATTACGGTGTCCGTATAACATATCTGTATCAACAAGATTTGTAAAAATAAATTCTTTGTCGAAGGCCTTTATATCATATTTTGATGTTTTTAATTCTTCTAAATTAAGCTCATTTTTTATGGCTTTAAGTGTTAATTCAAGGCCCTGCGTATTTCCTCCCGTGTGCACGGCATGAGATATTCCCTTGCCAACAAAAATATCTTCAATTTTTCCTATACCCAAAACAATACCGTTATTTTTTAAAATAATGTCGCAAGTTGAATCTTTAAAAGGTTCAACAGAATAATCACGCCTTAAAGCTCCTATTCTAGAAGGTTTACCGTCAACTATTCTGTATGGTCTTGCTATAACTCTTGAAACATTATATTCATCAGTCAAAATATTTCTTGCAATTAAGCAATATTCATAAAGCTTTTCAACCGGAATTATATCAATATCAACAGCTATTTGAAATACGCTGTCGGCACTTGTATATATAATCGGAAATTTTGTTTTTTCATGCTCTTTATGTAAGTCTTCAATAACTTTGGTGCCGGAGGCGGGATAATTTGCAAGCACACCGCCGCAGCCGGTTTCATCAATAAATTTATTTATAATTTCAGGAGGAAAGCCTTTTGGGTAAACCTTAAAAGGCTTATCCAAAATAAGCCCCATCATTTCCCAGTGTCCGGTTGTTGTATCTTTACCTTTTGACTTTTCTTTCATTATTCCGTATTGCGCAACCGGATTCGGATTTTTTTCAATTCCTTTTATATCCGCTAAATTACCAAGTCCCATCTTATATAAATTGGGAGCCTTTAAACCGCCTGAATATTTTGCAACATTACATAATGTATTACATTCGGGAATATCACCATATTCCCTGCAATCGGGCATAGCACCTATGCCCATTGAATCTATTACAATAACTATTGCTCTTTTCATGCCTTACTCCAAAAATATTTTATATACATTCATTATAGTTTAATATTAAAAAAAGTTCTTATTAATAATAAAGAACTTTTTTATCCCCAACCTCGCTTTGATTAAAATCAAATCTTTTTTTAATTAATGTCTAACTAATTATTCCCTTTTCTCGCCCCAATAAGCTGTTAAGCCATCACTCCTTCCCCTTGTGTATTTTCCCTGTTTTTCTCTGTATATAAATAGTAAGACTTACATATTTAACATACAAGATAAATATTTTTAATTATTATTTACAAAGAACTCTGCCCCTTTATTTAGTAAGCTAAATAAAGTTTTACATTTGTTAATAAACGTTTTTTGTACACTTTTTTTATTTTTTCTATTGACAAGAGCATGTCCACTAATTTCAATATTCTTCAATAACAGCTATATAAATAACAGTATTTAGATTGTTACAGGCATGCAAATAGTATATATTCTTTGATATTACATATTAACTTTTGTAATACAATGCTATAAGCATTTTTTCAAAAAAAGTTATTATAAACTACCTGATTGTTTATTTGATATAATATACGCATGCAGAAAATAAAATAAGGAAAAAAATGATATTCAGATTTTTAACATCAGGTGAATCACACGGAAAATGTTTAAATGCAATTATTGAAGGAGTACCCGCCGGGGTAAATATAAGTTCTGACTTTATAAATTCCGAACTGAAAAGACGCCAGGTCGGCTACGGACGAGGCGGCAGAATGAAGATTGAAACAGATAAAGCTCAAATTTTATCGGGAGTCCGTCATGGTTATTCTATAGGAAGCCCTATTTGTTTGGAAATAGAAAATAAAGACTGGGCAAATTGGACTATTCCGATGAGTTCGGAACCTGTTGAGCAAACACAAGAAAATATTCAAATTATAGAATCAAAAAAGATTATAAATGTCAGACCCGGGCATGCCGATTATGCAGGGGCTTTAAAATACAATCATGCTGATGTAAGAAATATACTTGAGCGCTCAAGTGCAAGAGAAACTGCTGCAAGAGTTGCTGTTGGCGCTGTTGCAAAAAGTATTTTAAAAGAATTTGATATTGATTTTGTATCCTTCACTACCCAAATAGGAAAAATAAAGGCAGATATACCGTCAAATCCGTTTGAGTTAAAAAACAAAATAGAAGCCTCTGACCTCAGGACTGCAGATGATATTGCTTATGAAAAAATGAAAAAAGAAATAGATGAAGCAAAAAAACAAGGCGATACTCTAGGGGGAAGTTTTAAAGTTATATTCAGAAATGTTCCAATCGGTTTAGGTTCACACGTACAATGGGACAGAAAACTTGACGGGCTTATAGCTCAAGCGGTTATGAGTATTCAGGCGGTTAAGTCGGTTGAAGTTGGAATCGGGCACAAAGCTGCAGAAACCTTTGGTTCTCAAACTCATGATGAAATTTTTATTGAAAACGGAAAATACATTAGAAAAACAAATAATGCAGGCGGAATAGAGTCAGGTATGTCAAACGGCGAAGACATTGTAATAACCGCTTCAATGAAAGCAATACCGACAATGTTAAAACCACTAAATTCAATAGCGCTTGATATAAAAAAAGAAGTAAGCGCACACTTTGAGCGCTCTGATACATGTGCCGTTGCAGCTTGTGCGGTTGTAGCAGAAGCAATGGTTGCAATTGTTTTGGCAGATGCGATGATGGAAAAATTCTCTCATGACAGCATTGATGAAATGAAGCGCAATTTTCAAAATTACATCAAAAGAATCGAGGAAAGGTAGTTTATGAATATAGCTTTAATCGGTATGATGGGCTCAGGAAAAACTACAATAGGGAAACATTTGTGCGATTCTTTACGCGGGTTTTCTTTTTATGATACCGATGAAGAAATAGTAAAACTTGAAAATCGTTCAATAAATGAAATATTTGAATGTGAGGGAGAAGAATATTTCAGGAAAATTGAATCGGAAGTCTTAAAAAAAATATTAAATTCGGACAATAACATAATATCAACCGGCGGAGGAATAATAAAAAATACTGATAATTCAGATGTTCTTTTAAGAAAATCTGTTACAATATATTTGTATGCCAGGGCAGAAGTATTATATAACAGAATAAAAAATAACAAAGAAAGACCATTGTTAAATAACGTTGATATGGAAAAGAAAATTTTTGATTTACTCAAGCAAAGAGAAGACAAATACAAAAAAGCAAAATACATAATAGATACAAATAATAAAACTCAAGAAGAAATAGTAAAAGAAATAACGGAAAAATTAGGAATACATGAATAAATTAGAAGTAAAAATTAATGCAACAAAAGAGTCCTCATACCCTATTTTTATAGGCGAAAATTTACTTGAAAATGCTTATGATTACATTGAACAATACACAAAGGCAAACAACTATTTAGTAGTTACAAATGAAACAGTATACTCAATATACGGTGAAAAATTAAAGAGCAACAACTCAAAATTTATTATTTTACCTGACGGTGAGATATATAAAAACATGGATACTTTAAACAGAATTTTAGATAGAGCTCTTGAAGTAAAACTTGAAAGAAAAGATGCAATAATAGCTCTTGGCGGCGGAGTAATAGGCGATATTGCAGGCTTTGCGGCTTCAATATATCAAAGAGGAATAGATTACGTACAAATTCCCACAACACTATTGGCCCAGGTGGATTCATCCGTAGGAGGAAAAGTTGCGGTAAACCACTTTTTAGGTAAAAACCTTATTGGAAGCTTTTACCAGCCTAAACTTGTACTTTCTGATATTAACACTCTAAAGACTCTTGATATAAGACAATTTAAAACCGGGTTAAGTGAAGTTTTAAAATATTCGTTTATTGAAAAATCATGTAAATGCGAAAAACATTTTAATTTTCTTGAGTTTCTTCAAAGTAACAGAACGGAAATTTACAATAAAAATCCTGAAGTTCTGAAAAAGCTAATCAATATATGCTGCAAATTAAAAAGCAGTATTGTAAATAAAGATGAAAAAGAAAAAGGCTTAAGAGCAATATTAAATTTCGGGCATACATACGCGCATGCTATAGAAAAATTAACAGGTTATGATAAATACACACACGGCGAAGCCGTATCAATGGGCATGAAGCTTATTTTTGACCTTTCTCTTGAAATCAATTGCATTCAGGAAGAATATTATCATACAGCAACAAATTTACTAAAAGACTATGAATTAATGATTAATTTAAAAGATGAATTTAATCATGAAGAGTTTTATGAATCAATGCTGTCAGACAAAAAAGTTTCGGATAAAAAAATAAACTTTGTAATACCTATAGCCCCAAAAGAAGTGACAATAAAAAATAATATTGATAAAAAAACAATATTACAGGGTATTTAATAAATATACACATAAACATCAAAATGGTATAATGTAAACAGAGAAATAAAGGGGTTTATATGAAGATATTACTTTCAAATGATGACGGAATAATGGCAGAAGGTATTAAAGCACTTACACTTGAACTCAGTAAAGAGCATGAAGTATATGTAATAGCTCCCGACAGAGAAAGAAGTGCAGCCGGTCATTCTCTTACACTTCACACACCTATAAGGGTAGAAGAATTGGATTCTAAATTCGGTGCAAAAAGAATATGGATAACAAGCGGAACCCCCGGTGATTGTGTAAAAATAGGAATAAATGCCATATTAACTCCCGAAGAAAAACCCGATTTAATTATATCAGGTATAAACCACGGCCCCAATTTGGGAACTGATATTTTATACTCAGGTACGGTAAGCTGTGCTATGGAAGGCGCAATGATGGGTATACCGAGTATTGCCGTATCTTTGGCGAGTATGTCATCAGACCCGGTTTTATTTAAAAACGTAGCAATGTTTATGGCAAAATTTGTGCATAAAATTAAAGAGTTTAATTTCCCTAAAAAATCAATTTTAAATATAAATGTTCCGGGATTAATGCCCGAAGATTTAGCAGGCGTTGCAATAACAAGACTCGGCGGTAAAATGTTTACCGATGAATATGATAAACGTATAGACCCCAGGGGTAAAGTATATTACTGGATGGCCGGTGAGTTAATAAGACAGTGCGAAAATGACGATTCCGATATTAACGCTTTAAGATGGAATAAAGTATCAATTACACCGATTACTTTTGAAATGACACTGGATAATGTAATTCCGACGCTTGAAAAGGTACTTTGTTCCGACAATATTTGCAACTGGTCTTAATATTGACCCAAATTTTTTAAATGTTCGATTTTAGGATTTTCAAGCCCTATAATTGCAATCCCGTCAAATCTGTAGGATTTATATTTTTTATTTGAAGCTGCAATGTAGGCAAGAATTGCACTGTGAATTTTTTGAATTTTTGACTCTGTAATTGATTCAAACGGATGGCCATAGTTCAATGTTTTTCTAGTTTTTACTTCGACAAAAACTAAAGTATCTTTTTCTTTTGCAATAATATCTATTTCTGCATTTTTAGAATAATGCCAATTAATTTCAATAATCTTATATCCTTTTGATATAAGATATTTTTTGGCAAGTTCTTCACCATATTTACCTGTTACATAATTATTTTTTAAAACCATGATTTGATTATATCAAAATTTTGTGATAAAAAAATAAATGCTATGGAAAAACATCGAAAAGTAATTTTTATAACAGGTGCATCGTCAGGTATCGGAAGAGAAACTGCGCTAACTCTTGCAAAAAAAGGATATAGAGTCTTTGCGGGAATCAGAAAAAAAATCGATAAAACCGAGCTTGAAAACTTAAACTCAAATATAACAGGCGTATATGTTGATATTACATCGGAGTCCAGTGTTGATAAGGCCTTTTGGTTTGTTTATAAAAATACTGAAAAAATAGATGTTTTAATTAATAATGCGGGTATAGCAGTTGCCGGTCCGATTGAATGTTTAACCGTTCAACAACTAAAAGAACAATTTGATGTAAATACCTTTGGGGCTATAAATGTTATGCAAAAGTTTTTGCCATTGCTTGATAATGCAAAAATTATTAACATAAGTTCAATGGCCGCAACAGGTATCTTCCCGTTCGTTGCTCCTTATTGTGCTTCAAAAAGTGCATTAGATATTTTATTCAACAGTTTCGGAATTGAAAATAAATCTAATATTAAAGTTATTTCCGTAAGACCTGCCGTTATAAAAACACCAATTTGGAATAAATCCGTAAAAAGGGCAAGAAACAATTTTGAAGAGTATAATGAAACCGCAAAAGAAAAATATACAAAAGAACTGCTATATCTCGAAAAAAATGCATTAAAAAACAATGATTCAGGTATTGATGTTAAAAAAGTCGTTGAAACAATCCTTAAAATTATAAATTCAAAAAATCCTAAACCTGTTTATACAGTCGGAGCTCAAGCATTTTTTGCGGAAATTATATCCAAAATGCCTAAGTGCTTTATTAATTATATAATTAAAAACAGAATCGGGAATATATAAATAAGGTCATAGATGTATATGTTACGTAATTCGATGACAAAAATAAAGTTCTAATATGTCGAAAATACATATTATAAATTAAATTAAAAAATAAAATTTGACAGCATATATTTCTTTTCCTCAATAATGCTTATTGAAACAACATAAAGGCGAAGTACTGTCTGAACGGGCGTTAGCCCGTGAGTTACGTAGCCTTAAGTTGAAATTAGCATTATTGGAAAAAAATATCGAGCGGAAAATTTTATTTTTAATTTAATTTATTAGAATAAATATAATTTCCCTATTGGTAAGATCCTGAACAAGTCAAAATCTACGCAATAAATTGCTTGATTTTTAGACTTTTCAGGATGACAGTATAAGGATTTTAATGTAAAAAAAACAATTTTTGTCATTGAATTACGTAACATATACAATAAATATTTGCAAAATCTGATAAAACTTGATTTTATTTTCCTGTTTTATTATGATTTTATTCGTAAGAAACAAATAAATTAACATGAAAATACAATTATAAAAGGACCAATATGAAAGAAAAATTAGAACATATACTAAAAAATGCAACGGAAGAAATAAACAAATCAGAAAGTATTCAGGATTTAGAAAACGTTAAACTTAAATATTTAAGCAGAAAAGGTGAACTAAACTCCATAAAAAAGAATTTAAAAGATTTATCGGATGAGGATAAGAGAGTAGTAGGTTCTTTTGCAAATAATGTATCTAATGAGCTTAATAAACTCATAGAAGAAAGAAATTCTGAATTATACAGAATCGAACTAAATAAAAAACTTATAACTGAAAAAATAGATATTTCTTTGCCTTCAGATTTTAGACCGCAAGGCAAAGTTCATCCATTGACTCAAACTATAAATGAAATTACAGAGATATTTCAAGGATTAGGGTTTTCTGTTATGCCTTCAGAGTATAGCCCGGAAGTTGAAACTGAATATATAAATTTTGACATGTTAAACTTTCCTCCGAATCATCCCGCTAAAGATATGCAAGATACGTTCTACACAAAAGTAGCCCCTAATGTAATATTAAGAAGCCAAACATCAGGTGCTCAGATAAGACAAATGTTAAACCAAAATCCTCCTGTCAGAGTAATATCTCCCGGCAGAGTATACAGATGTGAATCCGTTAGTGCAAGAAAAAACAATTTATTTCACCAAATAGAAGGTTTATTGGTTGATAAAGATATCACTTTTTCGGATTTAAAAGGAATTTTAAACGAATTTATAAGAATATATTTTGGCGCTTCCCGCCCCACAAGATTCAGAGCAAGCTACTTCCCGTTTACTGAACCAAGTGCGGAGGTTGATGTTCAATGCATAATGTGCGGTGGAAAAGGATGTAAAATATGTTCGGGAACTGGCTGGCTCGAGATTTTGGGCTCAGGTATGGTGCATGTTAATGTATTAAAGAATGTCGGAATAGATCCTGAAATATATACAGGGTTTGCATTCGGAATGGGTGTTGAAAGACTTGCAATGCTCAAATATGCAATAAATGATATAAGATTGTTCTTTAATAATGATGTAAGATTTTTAAAGCAGTTCTGATATGCCGGCGAAGAGAATAATACCTTGTTTAGACGTTAAAGACGGCCAAACCGTAAAAGGTGTAAATTTTGAAAATTTACGCTATGCCGGTAATCCCGTGGAATTAGCAAAAAAGTATTCTGAAGATGGTGCGGATGAACTGGTATTTTTAGATATAACGGCAACTAATGAAGGCAGAAAAACAACCGAAGAAATGGTAAAAAAAGTTGCTTCACAGGTTTTTATTCCTTTCACGGTAGGCGGAGGTATAAAAACTGTAGAAGATATCAAAACAATGCTGCTTGCGGGGGCGGATAAGGTCGGCATAAACTCTGCAGCAGTTAAAAATCCCGATTTAATTAGCAAAGCTTCATCTTATTTCGGCTCCCAATGTATTGTAGTTGCAATAGATGCAAAGCGAACTGACGGAGATTTTTATGTACACATAAATGCAGGAACTTTAAATACCGGAATAAAATTAATTGATTGGGTTAAAGAAGTTCAAAAAAGAGGTGCCGGTGAAATTCTTTTAACTTCAATGGATGCAGATGGAACTCAAAACGGTTTTGATATAGAAATGACAAAACTTGTATCTTTAAATTCAGATATTCCGGTTATTGCTTCGGGAGGTGCCGGACCTGACCCTAACCACTTTAGCGATATTTTTGAGTATGGTTTTGCGGATGCCGCTCTTGCTGCTTCTATTTTCCACTTTGACACATTAAGTGTTCCAAACCTGAAAAAAGAACTTGTAAAAAAGAATATTGAGGTAAGATTATAATGACAAATACAGTAAAATTTGACCCCGGTATAGGTGAATTAACAGTTGATTTTAACAGTTACGTGAATGAAGTCTATTCACAAATGATGTCATTCAGAACAATCCACCAAAAACGTGCACGCTTTAAACTTTATGCAAATAAAATAGAAAAATATATGAAAAATAATATCTCTTTCTACGCTGGATGTCTTTTGTGGGCATATTATTTGTATAATGAAAATATTGATTCTCCTAAAGAAATAGAAGGAAATTCGCTCTTAAATTTGACAGATGAACAAAAAGATGATTATGATTATATGCTTCAAGTCAGTTTTATGCAAAATTATTTTGAATCTTTTGAAAGAGATATGCTATATTATACGGGCAAAAAGTATGTAATTCCCGAAAATTGGAAAAATATTCTTTCTTTATATTCAGAATTTTTAGAATTGAATAACGGATTTGTAGATTTACACAAAACATCTGAAATAAAACTTCCAAAAAAATTAGAGAAAATGAAATTTTCATTTGATATAAACAAACTTATAGAAAAAGCAATAAAAGAAAAAGATTTAGAAATGTTATCAGATGTTGCAGATTTCGGCTAAAAGGTTGATATAGTTCTTTTTTTTATATATTCTGTAATTAAGTATTAGTACATGTGAGCTATGAAAGAGAACGATAAATTACCCTTTGAAAAGTTAGCGCAAAAATGCGGTATCTTAAGCCCCGAACATCCAAAGGAGGTAATAGAGAGCATTGTTTCATTGTGCTCTGAGTATCCTAATGAAGATTTAATACTCATATATAATTATTTTTTTGAAGTATCTGACAGCTATGAAGTCTTGATGTTTTTACTCAACAAAATAGATAAATTCAGAAGTAAAACAAGTATTCCCGTCTTAATTGATTCTCTTTTGATGAAAAATAAAATGGCACAAAAAATTACAGATGTCGATAATCTTACAAGAATAAGAATTAACATAACAAAAGTACTTGCCAATACCAAGGATTCTCAATGCGTATATCCTCTGTTATATTGCCTGAACAGTAAAGATGAAAATTATAAGATTAAATTATCATGCGCCGAAGCACTTGGTAAAATCGGAGATAAGTACGCAGTACTACCTCTTATGAATATAGTTGAAGATGAAGAAGAACACTCGGTTTATGTTAAAGAATCCGCGGTTTGTGCACTCGGAATGATAGGCGACTCTAAAGCCGTTGATTCATTAGTATCAATTTTGGAAAGTAAAAAAGGGCTTTTGGATAAATTTACTTTCCTTAAGGAAAGAGCTCTTGAAGCATTAAATAAACTCAATTTCAAAGGAGAAAGAGTTTTTAATGCCGTAGTTAAATCACTAAGGGATGAATCACCCCAAATAAGAATAAATGCAATAGAAGTGCTTATGAATTCCGAAGACAAAAGAGCAGTTTCTTTAATTGAAGAAATGCTTAATGACCCAAACCGCGATGTTGTACAAAATGCTGTAATTGCACTCTATAATATTAAAGGAGATGAATATCTAGACTCTTTAATAAACACCCCTGAAACTCCTTCAAGAGCAAGAGAAGAAGCCATAAATCTTAAACAGGATTTGATGGAAAATGAGGATGAAGATGAATAATAACGCAATAATACTTTTATCCGGCGGACTGGATTCTTTAGTTTGTTTGGCAATAATAAAGCAAAATTTTGACAATATTATGGCGCTTACCTTTGACTATGGACAAAAAGCCTTTGAAAAAGAAGCTCAAGCGACTGAAAAAATATCTAGATATTACAATATAGGACATAAAATTATAAAACTTGACTGGCTCAAAGATATATCGGGCTCCTCGTTAACCTCGGATAAAAATCTTCCTCAAATTAATATTAATGAGCTTGATGATAAAACTAAAACCCAAAAAAGCGCCCTGGAAGTATGGGTTCCAAACAGAAACGGTTTGTTTGTAAATATAGCAGCATGTTATGCCGAAGCACTGTGCTATAATTATATTGTGTTGGGTGCTAACAAAGAAGAAGGTGCAACTTTTAAAGATAACACAATAGATTTTGTTAATGCACAAAATGAAGCAATAAAAAATTCAGTTAATACAAAAGTAGAAGTTATTGCTCCCGTAATAAATATGACGAAAAATGAAATTGTAAAGACGGGAATAGACTTAGATATTCCATTTGAACTTCTTCATAGCTGCTACTTAAATAATGACAAGAATTGCGGAGAATGTGAATCTTGCCTCAGATTAAAAAGAGCACTACAAAATAACAATCGTCAGGACATTATCGATAAAATATTTTAACAGGTGGAACATGAAAACATTATTTATAGAGAGAGAAATTAAATATACAGGCGAACAGCTTGCTCCGCATTGGATTTACAAAAATTTTAACATTATGGGAAATGCAATAGTATCATTTATAGGAGAATGCGAAGTCAATCTTTCTCACATGGTAGATATTGAAGATGTCATTAATAATGAGCCTATATACAGTAAAAAAATGCTTAGTTTCATAGAAGAAAATTTTAACTCCACACTTGAAGAAACTGTATATAAACAAAGATTACTTGTAACTATAACCAAAGAGTTAATAGAAAAGAATTGTCCCTCTGTTAATATTATAAGAAAAGGTGATGATTTATTTATTGATAACAAAAAATTATCAGTATCGATTGCAACAAAATCAATCACTTCAACACTAATACACTTCGGCTTAAATATTGATTCGACAGATGCTCCGGTTAATGCTTCAGACCTTAAAAAAGATGCACAAATAAACGACATAAAACAATTTGCCATTGAACTCTTAAACAAATATAAAGAAGAAACAGAAGATATATCTTTGGCGGCAACAAAAGTCAGAGGAGTAATATAATGCAAAACCAAACACATACAAAACAAATAAAAACAAAAAAACATAAAAGAAAAAATAATATTCTTCAATATATACTGCTTTTTGCAGTAGTATTCTCTGTTACATTATTTGGGATGTCATATTTTGTAGATGTCTACTCTCCTGATGTTGACGTCGCCATAGGAAATTCAGAACCCGTAACTTTAACCGGCAGTTATATAAATCAGGAAGAAAGAACAATTGATGAAAGATTAAGATGGATTCAAGAAGAAGATGAACTTCCTTCTGCCGGTGCAAATGTGCCAAAGCTATACTCGCCCGAAGAAGAAGAACAAGAAATAGCAGATAAAGGAATTATAAAAAAAATTATAGAATTACCAAAAAAACGAAACTATGATGAAGATATTCCACAAGAAGAAACAGTTGCTCAAAAAGAAAATGAACAAAAAAAGGATAAAATTGATTATTTAAAAATGGATTTCAGACGTGCGGCTGAAGATTCAGGGGTAATTACTCAACCAAAAAAGAATACACCCAGCAAAGTATTTATAGGCAAATTTTCAACAGTAGAAGAAGCTGTTGAAACTCAAAATAATATTGTTCGCGAAAATTTGGAAGTTTTACCTTTTGTTAAATCGGTCAATAATTATTATGTAGTTCAAGTCGGTTCTTTTTCTGAAAAAGAAAAAGCAGATGCTCTTGCCTTAACTTTTAAACAAAAAGGTTACCCTGCAAGAGTTGTTTCTGAAAATTAATATATATGTTACATAATTCGATTAAGAAAATTTCACTTTTTTATTTATTTTTATTTCATAACACATAAAAAAACAGTCTTTAAATAAGACTGTTTTTTATGGTTAGAAGTTATTTTTTTCAAGTTAGTTAGTGTTTTACGGTTTAGCCTAGACCTGCATACTTCGGAGTTGCTTGTTGAATTGCCTGAGCTTCTGCTTGTTCTATAGTTTCTAACTGACTTTGCGCAGCAGTTAATTTTGTTTCCAATTGTTTTTGTTTTAAATCCAATTGATTTTCTAATGCTTCTAATTTCTTTGTTGCTTGAGTTGCATATGCTTCATTAACCGAAGTGTTTAACATTTCCGCAATTGAAGCCAAATACTCTTCACTATCATTTTGCTCTGCTGCCAATGCACCCACATCACTAACTGAAGTACCAGAACCTCCTTCATCATCAGGTGTATTAATATATGCATCTGCACCTTCTAAATATTCTTTGTAATTTTGTAAATTTGATGCATCAGATGCTATTTCATCTATTGTTACAACACCATCTGAAATATTTGCAGAGAAATTTGTTAAACTTATTTTTTGCTGCATAATATTATTTAACTGAGATTGGATATTATATACAAGATTTGTATAATATATCTTTCTATTTGAAAATAAAGAATACGCCATAACTAACCTACCTTTTCTAACTTCATATTAACTAACCACATTTATATAAAAACTTTTTTCTTTAACAAATTGCTTAACTGCACTTCTAAAATTAACTTTTTTAAGCATTTACCTCTAAAACCCTTTGCCTGTTTGTATTTTAAACATTATATAGTGCATTTTTATATATACAACAAATATCTTACAGATTTAAACAATAAATATATAATATATAAATATTATATACAAATATTCAAAATTACAATTTACATTTCTTCACAATTACACATTATTAGCTTTTTTCACAAACAACATTAAACCGGCTATACCTAAAATTACATTTGGCATATTAGCTGCAAGAAAAGGAGAAATAGTACCGTTATAGCCGATAGAAACCGAAAAAGCACGAATAATATAATAACAAAATATAACACCAATTGTAAACAAAAATCCCCTGTTATGCCTTACTCTTGGAGGAGTGATAGCTAACGGAATCCCCAGTATAACAAACACAATTGTAGTAATGGGAAGAGCAAGTTTATCCCAAAAACAAACCTGATATTTTGTTAAAACTTCTTTCCCCATATTTTCATCGGGAGTTTTACTAAGATAAGGCAAAAGCTGTATAAAATTCAAGTCTGTACCGTCATTCTTTTTATCTAATTGAGATTGTATGTCGCTGCCAAAATCAAGAATTGATTTTTCAATCCATGATGTGTTAAGTGTTTTACCTTCTTTAGATATTGTATAAACAGAAGCATTATCAAATTGCCAGCCTTCTACAACAGAAGTACCCGTCTTAGCTTGAAGAATTTGTATTTTATTAGTATCTGATAAATCTATAATAGAAACATTTGAAAACTGCTTATCTTCACACTTTTCAACATAAAATAAGCGTTTTAAATAATTACCGTCTTTTAATTCTTTTATTGAAAAATTTCTCTTGCCTTCAGGAATATTCCTTTGTACAAGAGCGTACAAGGCAAGAGTTTTTGACTGGGATGTTGTTATTGGAACTATTGTTTCATTTATAAAAAAGGTAACTAAAGCCATAATAACGGCAAAACCAAATATAGGTCTTGAAATTCTCTTTATACTGATTCCGCAGGCTTTAAGTATTGTAATTTCTGATTGCAGACACATTTTATTGACAGTCATTACGGTTGAAAATAACACACTCATAGGAATAGTCATAACAATAACAGCCGGAAGATTAAGCAAAATAATCATAAAAGCAATGTTAACAGACATTCCGTATGTTGAAATTTGTTTTATCAGAGAAATAAAAGTATCCGAAGCAAATATAATTGAAGTAAAAACGACAATACCGAGAACAAATACTTCCAATATCTGCTTTAAAATAAATTTATCCAATATTGTAAATTTAAATAATGATTTCATAAAATAATTTTAAACCAAACAATTAGTTTTTCCAATCAAAGTTTTTGCCAATAGAGCGCAAAATTATCAAGAGTTTCTTGAATATTTTTGTTATTAATTAAAATACTTTGAATACAATTTGCAGAAAGTGTATTTAAATCTTTTTTATTTTTTATATTATTTAAAGGAGTTTGTAGGTTATACAGCTGCTGCGCGCTTATTTTCCTAGCCTGTACTTTAATATCAGAATTTGAATTTTGAATAAAATATTCATCTTGGAGCGCAAATTTATTAACAGGTAAAATTGAAGTAAGTTTTGCAAATTCTAATTGATTTTCTTTATTTGTTAAAAAAAGTGCAAATTTTAGAGCTTCTTGTTTATGTTTTGCTTTTTTTGGAATAATAAAATTCATTAATGAATAATCGTAGGCTTTAGTATCTCCTGTCAATTGAGGTAAAACTCCGGTATTTTTGTAAATATCGGGGGCATTTTCATTTATCATATTAATAAAATTTGCGCCGGTAACAAGGAAGGCAAGCTGTCCTGACATGTATTTTTCAAGCGCATCACGATGAGTTTGAGTTACACTTTCCTTCGGAAAACTTCCTCTATCATACATTTGTTTAAACTTTTCGAATAATAAAATACTTTTATTACCATTAATTGTTTCGGGAGAATTTATACTGTATTTATTTAATAATTTTAAAAGAGTATCATTTTCCGAAAAGCTAATCATAGTGAGATAAAAAGAATCTTTTTTTTCAAAAGGGATATTGAATAAATCATCATAAGTTACGGGCATTTGTGTCAAATGCATTTTTTTTGTAAGTTCACTATTATATAAAGTAACAGCAGAAGTTGCATAAAAAGGGATACCGAAATATTTTCCTTTATAGGCCAAAGCATCGGATAATGAAGGAATGTAAGAATCTAAAAACTGTTCATCTATAAAAAAGAGAGCATTTTTTTGAGCAAGCATTAGGGAAAAATCCGGAGTTAAATTTACCAAATCAGGCGGATTATCAGTAAGAAGCGCTGCTAGAGTCCTTTTTTCTCCTTCGGAGTAAGGTACATCTATCCATTTTATTTTTATATCGGGATTTTGCACCTCAAACTCACTTATAACATTATTTATATATTTATCAAAAGTTCCTAGCTGCAATGTCCAAAAAACTACCGTATCTCTTTCATCAGTCTTTTTTGTAAAAAAAAGCAGAGCAAAAATTATAAATATTATTATTAAAAAATATAATAAATAAAGTTTTTTCATAAATAAACTCCATTATTAATGATAAAATATTTTATAGAGAAGGGCTATTTTTTTACAATGGATTTATTTGATACTTTAAAAGAAAACAATAAACAGATTCCGCTTGCAGAGATATTGCGCCCAAAAACACTTGAAGAGTTTATAGGACAGTATAATGTAACAGGTAATGATTCACCCTTAATTTCATTATTAAAAACAAACAGACTTTTTTCATTAATCTTATGGGGACCTCCGGGGTGCGGAAAAACAACTCTTGCAAGAATCATAGCAAATCATACAAAAAGTCTTTTTATTGAACTTTCTGCCGTAACATCAGGAGTCAAAGATATAAAAGATGCAATCGAAACGGCAAAAGAAAAACTCATATACGGACAAAAAACAATCCTGTTTATTGACGAAATACACAGATATAACAAATCTCAGCAGGATGCACTTTTACCCCATCTTGAAAACGGAACTGTTTTTCTTATAGGTTCTACAACCGAAAATCCTTCTTTTCAGGTCAATGCAGCATTACTATCAAGAACTCAGGTTATACGGCTTGACTCTATAGATGATGAATCTATGAAAAAAATTATAACAAGAGGTTTTAAATATTTATCCGATACATATATTGAAGCAGCGGCTGAAAAAAATGTTATTGATTACATATTAAACTATGCAAGAGGTGATGCAAGAAGCGCTTTAAATCTTACCGAAAATGTATATTTTGCTTCACCCCTTAAGAATAATACAAGATATATTACTGTAGAAACTCTTGAAAAATTGGCGCAAACTTCTTCAATAAGATACTCAAGACAGGAACACTACGATATGGCATCCGCATTTCAAAAAAGCATGAGAGGCTCAGCCCCTGATGCGGCAATATACTGGCTTGCTAAAATGTTAACAGCAGGCGAGGACCCGAGGTTTATTGCAAGAAGAATGATAGTCTGCGCTGCAGAAGATGTATCCAACGCCGATACAAACGCCCTAACAGTTGCAATAAACGCATTCAGAGCTTCAGAGCTCTTAGGCATGCCAGAAGCCAGGATACCGCTTGCCCAGGCCGTAGAATATATTGCAAGAGCACCAAAATCAAATAAATCTTGCATGGCTATAGATAAGGCAATGCAAGATATATATAGCGGATTAAACTTTCAACCTCCAATGCATTTAAGAGATTCTCATTACATAGATGCAAAAAAATACGGATTCGGAATAGGATATGTATACACACACGACAATCCTGATTATAAACAACAATTCATGCCTGATGAATTAAAAGATAAGAAATATTTTGAATAATTTTAAAGTTTAATTTTTAAAAACAGACAATACATATAACCGTAGTCAAAATACCGGTTATTATAAGTGCAAGAGTAGATATAACAACTTGTTTGGGTCTATTTTTCTCTATACAACTTGAAGTACCTAAAACATGACTTGAAGCACCTATTGCTAAACCTTTAGCTATATCACTTTTTATGTGAATAAGTTTTAATAACTTATGCCCGAAAACAGCACCATATATGCCGGTAACCACAACTATACAAGCTGTAAGTTCGGGAATTCCTCCAATTGCTTTTGATATCTCAACTGCGATTGGTGTAGTTACGGATTTTGGCATTAGAGATATTATTATTTGCTTATCTGAGTGAAAAATTGTTCCGACAATTATAGTTGTTATTACAGCGGTTAAAGCAGCAATAATAAATCCAAAATATATCGCTCTTTTGTTTTTCGTCAATAATTCAATATTTTCAACAAGAGGAAAAGCAAGTGCAATCGTTGCAGGACCTAAAAGCAGCGTATACAAGTACGCAGATTCATTATACTCCTGATATTCTATATTAAGCAATTTTAAGAATAAGATTACTATTATACCCGTTGTCATCATAGGCGGAATTTTACTTAAAAGCTTATATTGTTTTAGTCTTTTTGCTAATTCATAGATAAAAAAAGTAATAATAAAACCCCATAAATTAATCATTGTGAATCCTCTTAAATTTTCTGAATTTTATATATTTTATTATATTTTCGACAAATAACGCAGATAACACAAGAGTTATCGTTGTTGTAACAAGTATATTAATGATTATAGGAATTAAATTTTTTTCTATTAAAGAATAATAAATAATTATTCCCGCAAACAAAGGGACAAACAATAACGGCATATATTTTAAAAGTAAATTACATATATCCTTTATCCACTCTTTTTTTATAATGTTAAACTTCAGTAATAAAGCTAAAACAATTATTCCCAATATCGGTGACGGTAAGATTATATGAAAAGTCTTAACAGCATAATTACATACAAACTGAATAGCGCAAAGAATTATAAATCCCGTAACATATCTGTACTTACTGCATACTTTTTTAAACATAAAATATTCCTTTAAAATGAAATTATTTTTTTCGGCCGGTACAACTAAAAACTTAAATTGTTATTCGGTTTACCCGTTAAATAATAACAAAAACATACTAAAAAAGGCAGATATAAAATCTGCCTTTATATTTATATATAACTGATTATTATTTAACGGTAAAAGTTGCGCTTACAGTTGAAACAACTTTCTTTTCTATTGAAGATGTATCATTTATTCCATAATCATCAACTTCCGTTGAATCAACAGGTACAATTTGAAATACTCCGAGTTTTGCATTAGTCATTACTCCGATTTTTCCGTTTGTACCTTCAACCAGGCTTTTTGCACGTTCTTTTGCATTTTTTGAAGCTTCAGATGCAACTTTTATTTTTATATCATCGAGATTTGAAACAAAATATTGTACTCGTTCAGCTTCAAGGGTAATATCACGATTTATTAAACTGCTAACTTTCTTGGAAGTTTTTGTTAATTTATCGATATCATTTGATTTGACAGTTGCAGATTGATTAACGGTATAAGACTCAATTTCATTGGAAACATTATAAGACCCGGGAAAACGCTTATAATTCGGGTAGCTGTTTATAATGGAAAAATCAATATCAGATTCTTCAAACCCGTTTTCAATAAAAAATTCTTTTATTTTTTGAGCATCCGATTCCAAAAGTGCATATCCTTCTTTCAATGTAGGTTTGATTCTTGAAAATCTAACCGTCCAAGAAGCCGAATCTGATGTAACTTCCTGACTTGCACTTCCCGTTACTCTAATTGTTTGATTCTGTAATTTTTGAAACTCAATAATAGATTTTGAAAGAATATATGTCGAAAATATACTTCCGAGTGCAATCATAACGCCCAGTAAAACAACTTGGTAATCTTTTATCTGCATATTTTAAACTCCTTTTCCTTTAGTTATTAAGTATAATATTTTTTCAATTATTTGTAAATGTCGGTTTAATTTGAAAAACTTTACATCTTTAATTGTATTTTAATTATTCTTATAACATGCTTAAATTATATAAGAGGGTGTTATGAAAAAAATACTATGCTTAATTATATTACCGATTCTTTTTCTGACAGGTTGCAACAAAAATGAAAATAAACCGGTATTCGATAAGATAATAGAAAATGATTCTTTAACAGTCGGAGTCAAAACAGATGCTAAACCTTTCGGCTTTATTAATGAAACGACCGGCGAAAATGACGGTTTTGACATAGATATTGCAAAATATATAGCAAGAGATATTTTAGGAACTGACAAAAACATTAAATATGTAAGTGTAAACTCAAATACAAGAATTGAATCCGTAACATCAGGAAATGTTGATATGGTTATAGCAACTATGTCAATAACTCCTCAACGACAATATTTAATCGACTTTTCGGTTCCTTATTATATAGCAAGTCAAACTGCAGTCGTAAAAAAAGACAGTGATATATATACTTTTTCAGATTTAAGAAACAAAACAACAATTATTGTAATGGGAACAACAGCAGAAAAGAATTTGCGAAGAATTGTTCCGACAGCCAAAATTATAGGCTACAAAACTTATGATGAGGCATTTTCCGCATTTATACAAGGTAAAGGAGAAGCACTCATTACCGACGATACTATTCTTTCAGATTTTATATATAAAAATAAAGGGTACAGAATGCTTAAAAGTAAACTTTCCCAGGAGCCTTATGCTGTTGGTATGATGAAAGAAGAAGATAATGATAAATTGAAACAATCTGTAGATATAGTTATAACCCGCATGCTTAAAGACGGAACAATAAAATACCTTGAAAAAAAATGGAAATTAAAATAATTTTATCTTACAAAAACTCTTTGCATAGCTAAATTTTGCATTCCGATTAAATCCATAGTAAACCAAAACTTATTTATAGATTCCTTAACATTGTTTTCAATCTGTACCGGTTCAATATCAAAATATATCTCTTTCATCTTACAATCTATATTTTTATTATTCATAATATATACCTCTTGTATATATAAAGTATATAAAAATTTGAAAATTTCAAAAAAAGAAAAATTCGTTACATTTGTTAATATTAACTGTAACTTTTAATATTACAAGTTTACATCAGAGTCGAGCAGATTTTTACCTCCTGCAGCTTTATATAGAGTTATAGAGGAAATAAGACAGTTAATTTTATTTGAAACTTCATCTTTTTGTGTAATCAAATATGCTTCTTTATCATATAAAACATCCAATTCAGATGCAGCGCCAATTTCTTGTTTATCATTCATCAAGTTAAATGTTTTATTCTGTATATTAAGCCTTTCTAAACTTTCATTATAGTTTTTTTGTGAGGTTTTATACTCATGAAGACTTACATTCACTTCTTTTATATCTTCCAAAATAGTTTTTTTATAATCATTTAAAGATTCATCATATTGGTAGTTTTTAAATTTAAGAAAAGCCAGTTTTCTTCCGCCTGAAAATAAATCAAAAGACGGCATTATTCCGGCGTTATACACTTGTGAATACTTATTAAAAAGGCTATTCAATCTATATGCATTAAACCCTAGCTGACCAAAAATAATAAAACTTGGCAAAAGGTCTTTTTTGGCAATTCTTACATCATATCCGGCACGTTTTATATTTGCTTCCTGCTGAATATAGTCAGGTCTGTTTTCAATAATATCAGAGTTTAGTTCAAGAGGAAGATTTTGAATCAAATTTATTTCCGAATAATCTGTTCTTTCAATATCTTCATCATTTTTAGAAAGATAAACTCTTAAACTGTTAACTAAAACATCCTGCTTATTTTCAAGATTATTTTTTTCTTCTTTTAAAGTAGTAAGAAATTTCTTTTCCGCCAAATAATCATTCAAAGTTGCAAGACCGGATTTATATTTTTCTTCGGTTTTATTTGTAATTTCATTTTGAACATCTATAAGTTCATTTTGAATTGATAAAAGTTTATCACATTTTATTAAATTAAAATAATCAGCAGCAAAACCGGAAGTTAAAGATATATAAGCCGCTCTTTGAGCCTGTTTTACAATTTCCAAATACTGTTCCGAACTTTTTGTTTTTAACCTGTTTTTACCCCAAATATCAACTTCATAGCTTGCCGTTAACGGAAGTTGAAAGTTATTTTGAGCATAGCTTGGAATTGTCATATTGCCGTATCTTTGAATAGAAGATCTGAAATCTCTTGATATAAAACCATCAAAAGATACCTGAGGAAGCTCATTTGCAAATTGGATTTTAACTAGTTTTTCATTTTCTTTCACTTTTAAATCTGCATTTTTTAAATCATAATTTGCCTCATATAATTCCTTAAGATGTTGAATTAAAATATCGTCATTATAATTTGCCCACCAATCGAGATTTAAATATACAATTGTATTTTCGTCATGGGGTGTTTCTGTTTGTTTTTGTTTTGCATAAACCGGCAATCCTATTAAAATTGCAGTCAGACAGAATATAAAAAATTTTTTCATAGTATGTATTCCCAAAATTTTTCTTGTGCTATAATTACATCACAAAAAGAAAAGAAACACAATAAAAAAAGAAAGAGAAAAATGAGAAAAAAACTTCTTAAAAGCAGACCCGGGTCAATGATATTTATGACAGGTACGCTGATAAGATGTATGTCATCACAAAAATTTGCCGAAAAAGGATTTGAAATTACACCTGAACAATATCTGATTTTAACACTACTTGTCGAAAACGGAGAATTATATCAAAGACAACTTGCAGAAATAACACTTAAAGATAGAGGAAATATTGCAAGAATTATAGGAATATTACAAGAAAAAGGGCTTATAAAGAAAATAACAGATTCAAACGGGAGAAGAATATATAAAATAGCTGTTACAGAGAAAGGAAAAGAACTGCGCAATAAAATATATCCCACTGATATTGAACTAAGAAGTTTAATGCAAAAAGGTATATCTCAAAAGGAAATTGAGAATACTCTTAAAACAATAGAAAAAATATATAAAAATGTTAAAGATACAGTAAAATTGCAAATCTAAAAGGAAATTTATAATGGAAGAAAAAAAGCCGAATAAGGAAGAAACAAAAAAGGAAGATATAAAAGCCGAATATAATGATAATGAAGACCATCGCCCGGAATACAAAAAGAAAAGAGTTCTTGTTCCGAGTATTACTGCGATAATATTTTTAATCTGCGGTATATGTTATTCAATACATACAATATATTATAAATCTACTGATGATGCTTTTGTGGAAGGACATGTAATCAGAATTGCGCCGAGAGTTGCAGGTCCTGTTTTACATTTAAATATAGAAGATAATCAGGACGTAAAAAAAGGAGATTTACTTCTTGAAATTGATCCTAATGACTATATTGCAAAACTAAAAGAAACCAAGGCAAAATTGGAAGAAGCAAAAGCGGCACTTATAAATACACAAAATCAGGTGACGAAATGTTATTCCGATTTGGATTTTGCAAAGGCGGAATATGAACGATATTCTAAAATGTATGAAAAGGGTATTTCATCAAAACAAGATTATGACTCAAGTCTTAATAAATTAACATCCGCTCAGGCAAACAGCAACTCTGCTGAAGCAAGATTCAATGAAATTCAAGCTTCAATAAAAAGACTTGAAGCTGAAGTAGAGCAAGATGAACTGAATCTTTCATATACCAAAATTTATGCACCTGAAAACGGACTTGTAACAAACAGAACGGTTGAAGAAGGAAATTACGTTCAAGTTGCACAGCCTTTATTTGCAATAGTTCCCGAAAAAATGTGGGTTGTCGCGAATTTTAAAGAAACTCAAATTGCGGATATGAAAAAAGGACAGCCTGTTAAGATTAAAATAGATACATACGGCGGTAAAAAATTTGAAGGAGAAGTTGACAGTATACAGCGTTCAACCGGATCAAGGCAAAGTTTATTTCCGCCTGAAAATGCAGTGGGAAGCTATGTAAAAATAGTACAAAGAGTTCCCGTTAAAATTATATTTAAAGAAGATATATCAAATTACAACATAGTACCCGGGATGTCAGTAGTTCCTGAAGTAAAGGTAAAATAAAGCATGGAAGCGGCGGCAGTTATTCATCATAAACATTCTCCACTCTGGCTCATTGCCCTATCAATACTGCTGCCGACTTCTTTTGCCTGTCTTGCGACTTCGGCAACTAACGTTGCAATACCACATATTTCAGGATATTTCGGGTCAACTGTTGATGAAGCAAACTGGATTATAACCTCATATATGATTGCAAATGCCTGCTTAATTTTGATGTCCGGCTGGCTTGAGAATCTTATGGGAAGAAGTATGCTATTGAAAGTTTTTATAACAATATTTACAATAGGTTCTTTAATATGCGCAATTGCGCCAAATCTTAATATCATGGTTTTGGGCCGTTTAATACAAGGCATCGGAGGAGGTCCCATGACTCCGATTTCACAAGCTATTCTTCTTGCGGCTTTTCCTCCTGACAAAAAAGGTATAGCAATGAGTTTATACGGACTAGCAGTAATGGTATTCGCCATTTTAGGCCCGACTTTCGGAGGTTTTATTGTAGATAATGCAGACTGGCAATGGATTTATTTAGTAAATATACCCGTAGGCATATTATCTATTTCTTTAATACACGCAAATATTGAAGATCAGGAAACAAGAAAAAAAATTGACAAAACGGACTTCCCCGGCATGATAGCACTTGTTCTTTGGTTATTATCAATGCAGGTAGTCCTTGATAAAGGACAGCAGTACAACTGGTTTGACTGCGCATGGATATCATGGCTGGCAGGATTTTCCGCATGTGCACTGGCATTTTTTATTGTTTGGGAGCTTGAATGCAAAAGTCCTTTAATTAATTTAAGATTATTTAAAGACAAAAACTTTTTTATAGGCACAATTTTAAGTTCTTCGGTTAATATGCTTGTATTTTCAACAATAGTTCTTTTACCTCAATTTTTACAGAATATGATGGGATATACTGCAATATTAAGCGGATATGTACTTGCGCCTAGAATTGTTTCATGTATTCTTATGATGATATTTATTAACTCTCTTATGAAAGTTTTTGACAACAGAATTCTTATTGCATTAGGATTTTTATTTTTGGGAATTTCTACTCTATTTTTTATTAATATTAATTTGTCAATTTCATTCATATATGTTGCAATTCCGCAAATACTTATGGGAGTAGGTGTAATACTGGTATTTATACCTATATCGGCGCTTGTACTCGGAACTTTACCAAAGTCTGAACTTGCAAACGGTGCAAGCCTGCATAATCTTTGTAAAAGTGCAATTACAGCAATAGTTGCTTCAGTTGCATCAACTTTGGTTGCAAGACATGCACAAATACATCAGGTTTATTTGGTTAAAAACTTATCGGATTTTAATATAATATTTCAACAAAAATTTTCATCATTAATGAGCACATTTATGACGGATTCATCAAGTGCTTTTGCTACAGTAAAAACAAATATGTATATGTACAAATCATTACTGTCTCAATCAAGATTAATGGCTTACGTTGATGTTTTTGCAATATTTGCATTAATTGCATTTATATTAATTCCGCTAGCATTATATTTGAATGTTGATTCAAAGAAGGCTTGACTAATAGCGGCTCTAATGTATTAGAATAGAATATGGAGGTGTTCTCAAAATGGACAGACGAAAATTTGTAAAAAATATAGTTTTAACAGCGGCAGGAGCTTTTGTTATAGGCGCTGCAGCCAATATTACAAATAACAACGTAGTAAATCAAAAAATACAAAAAGGAGATAAAAAAATGAAAATACTTGTTATTACAGGAAGTCCAAGAAGAAACGGGAATTCAAATACATTGGCTGACAAATTTATAGAAGGTGCAAAAGAAGCAGGTCATACTGTAGTCAGATTTGATTCCGCATTTAAAAATGTTCATCCTTGTATTGCCTGTAATAAATGCGGAATGAACGGTGAATGTATATTTAAAGACGATTTTGAATTTGTAAGAAACAACATTATTGATTCTGATGCGGTTGTTTTTGTAACACCTATGTACTATTTTGGCATATCTGCACAATTAAAAGCTGTAATAGACAGATTTTATGCAATTAACGGACAAATTCATAAGCCTAAAAAAGCGGTTCTTATAATGACTTATGCCGATACGGCGGCAAAAGAGGCCCAACCGATAATTAATCATTACGATACTTTACTAAATTATCTCGGCTGGTCTAATGCAGGAAAAATAATAGCATCCGGTGTATGGACTGAAGGCTCCGTAAATAATACACCATATCTTCAGCAGGCTTATGAACTGGGAAAGAACATATAAATATAATATCGATAAAAGTTAAAAATCGAATTTGAAGGCGGAATTTTGTCTGTATTCAATTTAGGAATAGTTTTTTTATTTAGCATAAAGGAATAAGCATTAATTAACATTCTTTATAGCTATAACTCTAAATCCAACTGTATTATAGCCCATATTAGGTTTTCTCCCTTCTCCTTGCATGGTTATTTTACAGGATGAAGGATTTGCATACCAGGAACCGCCTTTTATTGCATAAACTTTTTGTCCTTTTTCCGCCCCGTTTTTTGCTGTAATTTGTGTACTTGTCCATTCCCAAACATTTCCTGACATATCATATACACCAAAAAAGCTTTTACCTTCGGGATACTTATTTACAGGTGTAGTATATCCACCGTTATCCATTATTTTTTGAAATAAATTGGTATAAACAAATCCTGTGTAATTCTTATGATTAATCCATCCCGATACTTGTCCGTTTGGTTTTATTGATATCACCCGGCTTAACGGCATACTTTGTCCGTAACTTACGGATTTTGGATTATTATATGTTACAATAGGGTTTTGTTTTAAATACACGGAAGCAACAAGTTTATTATAATTAAATTTATTATCATCGACTTGATTTCCCCATGGGTACATATAATTTTTTTTCGCCCGAAGCCGCATATTCCCATTCTTCTACAGTAGGAAGTCTGAATGTATACTCAGGATAATTTTGTTCTAACCATTTACAATAAGAAAGCGCATTATTATATGAAATAAAAACAACAGGGTGATTTTCTTTTCCAGTGGGATAAATTCCGTTTTTCCAATATTTTGGCATCTTTATTTTTGTACTGTCAGTAAATATTTTATATTGAGCATTCGTAACAGGATATTTCCCGATATAAAACTCATTGTTTTTTAAATTAGCAGGTATTTGCACAAAATCAGTTAAATCCAGTGCAAAAACACTAACTCTTTCAATTAAAATACTAAAAACAGCGAATGACAATAACAAAAAAAATTTTTTTCATAGATTTTTATACTTTCTTGTTATATATTATCATGTTTACATTAATAAAATATATAGGATTATAAATGAAAATTTATGAAGTAACTTCAAACAAATCCGATTACATGGATATATTATTAATCGGTGACGAAGATGAATCAATGGTTAGTAAGTATATTGAACAGTCAGAGATTTTTATTTTGTATGATAATGATATGTTAATCTCTATATGTGCTGTTGAAAAGATAAATTCTGAAACCGTTGAAATCAAAAATATTGCAACTTATCCCGAATATCAAAACAAAGGGTATGCTTCAAAGTTACTTGATTTTATATGCAATAAATATAAAACAAAGTATAAAAAATTAATACTCGGAACAGGAGAAAATGAAAAAACACTTAATTTCTATAAAAAACGCGGCTTTACTGAAACACATATAATAAAAAATTTTTTTACAGATAATTATTCACATCCGATAATTGAAAACGGAAAACTACTGACAGATATGATTTATCTTAAAAAAGATTTATAAAAAAACGAATTTAAGGGTTTGCCCGCGCATATAATATTTTTACTTATCTATTTGGCTTTCCGTAAAAGGATCTGCCCTATGTCCTACAAGATGAATTTTAGAATAATCTTTTTCAAATTCTTTCAATTCCTCCGTTGACATTCTCACCTCTGAAGCACCTAAAAAGTCATCAAGGTGTTCAGGATTTGTTGTACCCGGAATCGGAGCAATCCAAGGTTTTTCGGATAACATCCACACGAGTGCAAACTGTGCGGGTGTAACATTTTTCCGTCTTGCCCATTTTTTAACAAGTTTAACAATTTCAACATTATGTTCTAGCGCCTCCGGCGTAAACATAGGCAGAGTTGCACGTCTGTCAGATTTTTCAAATCTGCTTTCTTTTGTAATTACACCGGTAAGTAAAGCTCTGCCCAAAGGGCAATAAGGTACAAGCCCAATTCCGAGTTCTTCCAGGGTTGAGAATATTTTCGTTTCGGGTTCTCTCCAAATTAAAGAATATTCACTCTGAACGGCAGAAACAGGGCAGACTGAGTGAGCTTTTCTTATTGAATTTGTACTGGCTTCAGACAATCCGAAATGTAAAACTTTACCTTCGGTAATAAGTTCTTTTACGGTACCTGCAACGTCTTCCATAGGAACTTTAGGGTCGATTCTGTGTTGATTATATAATCTGTTTGTAAACGTTTTAAAGAACCTTCAACCGCTCGTCTTATGTGCTTTGGCTCACTATTTAAAGCGGTAGGCTGCCCTTCCTCATTTTTTGCTGCTGTCTTGTTTTTGCTTCCTCTCGGACAAGTGTTTGCTTCGCTATCGCTGCCGCAAACTTTTGTCCTCTCATATTCGGGCTGGGCGGCTATGCAGCACACAAAATTAAGATAAGTTGAGCAAATTTAGAAACCGGCTTTGCCGGCGCCCTACGCAAAAACGCTCCGCCTGCCTTTCGCCTCTTCGGCATTCCGCTTTGCTTAAAAATAGGTCAATCTTTGTTAAATAAAGTTGAGCTAAACTAGAAATCCGCCGCTGCGGGCGCAAATCCGCTATCGTAACTTTTTGCTAGAACATTTTAAATTTTACTAATCCATTTTTTTATATCCGAAACTAAAGCCGAATTTTCATAAGATGTATATCCCTCTTTCACATCAGCACCGGGAGCAAGCTTTTTAATATCCGTATATGTGGATGACTCTCCGCCGCCACCGTGTGTACAAAATGGTGCTATAATTTTTCCTTCAAAATTATTTGAAGTTATAAATGTTTTTACCGGAGGTGTCATTGTATACCACCATACCGGAGTTCCGATAAATATTACATCATAGCCTGACACATCAATATTCTCAACAAGTTCGGGTCTTACATCATTTTGTTTTTCCTGCTGCGCCTGATCTACTACAGTATTATAATCTTTTGAATATTCTTTTTTTGGTTTTATTTCAAACAAATCGCCGCCTGTTATATTTTGAATCTTTTGCGCTGCAGCTTTTGTATTACCCGAATACGAATAATAAGCAATAAGAACTTTTTTGCCTTCCATATTTGTTATCTCCTTATGTGAATTATTTGCATAAACAATGTAACCCGTTAATAAAACAGCAATAATTAATACTACAAACAAAATATATTTTTTCATTTTATTAACCTCGTTTATTGTTCACTTAATACTTCTTTGAGTGTTTTTAAAGCCGCAATTGTATTAGGGAATCCTACATAAGGCAGACATTGTACAATGGCTGCAGCTACAGTTTCTTTAGAATTACCTGCTTTTAAATTGCCCTTTATATGACTTTTTAATGTAACAGTATTTCCTGTCGTAACAAGAGCAGATATAAACAACAATTCTCTTGTTTTTATATCAAGACCTTCTCTTGTATAAAAGTCACCGAAACATACTTCCGTAAGGAATCTTGAAACATCGGCGCCCATATCTTCAGGAAGTCCTTCGAGTGCTTTTTCAATCTCATCACCATACAAAGGATTTTGTATTTCAAAACCTCTTTGATATCTTTCTTCTTCCTTAACCGTTTCGGTAGATTTTAGAGGCAAAGAAATACCTCTTTCTTTAAATACCTCATTCATTACAGTTATTGCATTTAAAGTTTTGGGAAATCCTATAAACGGAGCAAGCTGGTATATTGCTTCTCTTAATTCAATTGGAGTTGCACCTGCATTTAATGCACCGTTTAAGTGAACCTTTAATTGAGGCAGAGTCTGTTGAACAGCAAGTGAAGTTACCGTAATCATTTCCCTTGTTTTAATATCAAGCTCTCCTACAATAAATACTTCTCCAAAAATGTATTTTTGCAATATTGCCATCATTTCGGTATCAGTACCTTCTTTAGGTAGTGCCTCACCCTTAAAAAGAGTCCTGTAATTTTCTTTACATATATCAGTTCTTGTCATTTTTTTATCCTCATTTTGTACTGCTTTTGCTAATACAATATTTTGAGCCAAAATTAATAATAAAAGCAGTGTAAATAGTTTCTTAAACATACAACTCCTTTTTATTTATATTCTTTGTCCGTAACAGGTTCAAGCCAGGTTGTCTGATTATTTGGAATATTCGGTTCTATTGAAATATGCGCAAACTCACTGTCAGGGGCAGCACCATGCCAGTGTTCAACTTCGGGCGGAATTTTTACTACATCACCTTTTTTTAGATGTTGAATTTCTTTACCTCGTTCACAATATCTGCCTTCGCCCGCAGTTACTAAAAGAATTTGACCGCCCGAGTGTTTATGCCAGTTTGTTCTTGCTCCGGCATCAAATGTCACATTTGCTATTGAAGAGTTCCAAATATCATCTTTTTCAACAAGTCTTTGGAGATGTGTTGTTCCGGTAAAAAATTTACCAAAAGGATTAAGTTCTCCCTTTGCAAAGGGTTGTTCCAATTAATGAGCCATAGTTATATTACCTCCGGTTAAAACTAATACAAATAATAAAGTAATTATTTTTCTCATTATTCAGCCTCCTTTAAATATTTTGTAAAGAATTGTTCAATTTTGTCAAACGGGATTTTTTCAAGATTATCATATAAATCAACATGATTAGCACCTTCAACTATTAAAAGTTCTTTATTTTCGCCTTTTAATTTTTTATATGCATCTTCAGAGAAGTATCTGCTATGCGCTTTTTCACCATGTATCACAAGTACGGCATTTTTAATTTCGCCGCTGTATGCCAAAATAGGCATATTTATCAAAGAAAGAGAAGAGGTTGTATTCCAGTTGCCGTTTGAGTTAATTGAACGTTTATGGAATCCTCTCGGTGTTTTATAGTAGCCATAATAATCTTTAACGAACTGAGGTTCTTCACCTGTAAGTTTTTCAGGCAAGCCGGGGGCTTTTGCATACGAACCATTTTTATAATCTTCTGTTCTTTGCTTATTTAATGATTCTTTTAAAGCATATCGTCCGGCTTCATCTAAAGAATCAAAATATCCGTTTGCGCTTACTCTTGTCATATCATACATTGTTGATGTTACTGCTGCTTTAATTCTTGTATCCATTGCAGCTGCATTTAAGCCGAAACCGCCAAAACCGCATATACCCAAAATACCTATTTTTTCAGGATTAACATCTTTTTGAACACTTAAGAAATCAACTGCAGCACTAAAATCCTCCGTATTTATATCGGGGGAAGCAACATTTCTCGGTTCCCCCGAGCTTTCGCCTGTATATGAGGGATCAAATGCAAGAGTTATAAATCCTCTTTCCGCTAAAGTTTGGGCATATAATCCCGATGCCTGTTCTTTAACTGCACCAAAAGGTCCCGATATAGCTATAGCTGCCATTTTTTCTTCTGATTTAGTTTTTGGAGTATATAAATCTCCTGTCAGTTTTATTCCGTATCTGTTTTTAAAAGTAACCTTTTTTACATCAACTTTATCACTCTTGGGGAATGTCTTATCCCAATCATTACTTTTTGCAATGCTCATATTAGTGCCTCCTATAACTAAAATAAATATAAAAAACAAAATTAAAATATTTTTAAGCATTTATAACTCACTTTCAATATTCTTTATGACTTTGCAAGGATTACAGGCAGCAATAGTATTATCAGGTATATTTTTTACTACTACACTGCCTGCTCCTATTATTGAATTATCACCTATTGTTACTCCGGGTATTATTGTAACATTAGAACCTATCCATACATTCTTTCCTATTTTGACAGGTTTGGGAAGCATTGAATACCTTTTTTCGGGGTTTTTGTCGTGATTTAAAGTTGTTATTACAACATTATGTCCGATTAAACAACCGTCATCTATATAGATACCGCCTTGATCTTGAAACTTACAGCCCGAATTTATAAATACATTTTTGCCTACATTAATATTTTTTCCGCAATCAGTATAAAACGGGGGAAACATTCTGAAAGATTTATCAACTTCTTTTCCCGTCAACACGGAAAAAATTTCGACAACTTTTTCGGGTGTATGGTATTTATTATTTAATTCAACAGTAATTTTTAAAGCTTCCTGAGCAAGTTCATTAAATAATACACTCATTGGTGAATCAGCCTCAACAATCCTGCCTTCCTGCATATAAGCATAAAAATCATCAATATTTAAGCCGCTATTACACATTTTGCCCCATTTCATAAGCTTTTTTCATTGCCGGATTGTTTTTTATATCACCTATATCTTGAGCACCGGCACCTAAAATACTTCCCTTTAATTGTACTTTGTCGAAACAGGCAATCCAGCCTTGAATACCGTTTATTGCAATATCGGCTGCTTTTGGGTCTGAATCGGCTGCGGCAGAAAGAAAATAAATATCCCTGAATTTATAATCAGACGGGAACAAAGGATTTGCCCTATCCAAAAGTGTTTTTAACTGCCCTGACATTTCATAATAGTATATAGGACTTGCAAACGCTATAACATTAGCATTTTTCATTTTTTCTACAATTTCATTTGAATCATCTTTTATTACGCAATGCTGAAGTTTTTGGCAGGCAAGGCAGCCTTTGCAAAATTTTATATCTTTATCGATTAAAGAAACAAATTCAACATCATGACCTTTTTCTTTTGCCCCTCTTGCAAATTCAAGCGCCAAAGCCTCTGAATTACCGTCTTTTCTTAGGGTTGATGATATTACCAGTACTTTTGCAGACATTTTAATCTCCTTTTATGCTGTTATTTTTTGTTTTCTTAAAACAACTTCACCTTTACATTCCATTATTGAATCTTCAAGTATGATATCTCCGACTGAATCGGCTTCTATAATACCCGATTTCGGATTTTTAACCGAATCTATGTGACCTTTTATGTCCGCTTCTACATCAGAATATTCAAATGCCAAATCCGTATTTTTCATTGTACAGTTTATAAGCTTTAAATTTTTACAATAGCATAGAGGCTGTGTTCCGGTAATTTTACAATTTATAAATGTTACGTTTTCACTAAACCAGCCTAAATATTCACCTTTAACTTCAGAATCTTTTACAATTACATTTTTACTGTGCCAAAATGCATCTTTTGTTTCCAAATTTGAATTTTCAATATAAAGATTTTCCATATATTGAAAAGAATATTTTCCAGTCATTTTAAGATTTTTTATTTCAACATTCTTTGATTCAAACAGAAAATACATTGAATCAATTATTGAATTAGTAATTTTAATATTGTTGCATTTCCAGCCAAACTCCGGTGAAATAATATTACATTTATCAATAATAATTTTATTGCACTCTCTTAAACATTTAATTCCCTGAATATCACAATTAAATATTTTGCCGTCTTGAGAATACCATAAAGGGGCTCTTGTTTTATCGTCCATTTGTGAATTTATAAGCGAGAATTTTTTTGCATGCCACAAAGGATACCTTAATGAAAATCTGCAATTATCAACATCAATATCTCTGCACTCTTTTAAAACGGACTCGCCGTCTTTCGGACCTGAAAATATGCAACTTAAAACTTTTGTACTAATTAAATTATATAAAGAACGCTCTTCATCAAATGTTTTATATACTATTTGTTTTTTCATGCCGGCAATCTCCTAAAATATCAGTTATTTGTCAGAGAAAAATTTACTAATCAAAAAATAACTTATCTTTTTTATTATTAACTCATTTTTATAAAATAGCAAATACTTATATTGTATCAAGAATAATGCCTTATAAGCATATTTAAAATATAAAAAAATATATTAAGTTTTTGCTTTTTTTTCTGTATATTTGTGACTTTTACTTACAAGTTCTATAATTAATTCATCATCAACAGTTTCATCAAGTATAATTGTTATCCAGTATTTTTTATTCATATGATAAGCTTTATAAAATCCGTTTAATTTCAATAATTCTACAATTTCGTTTTCATCAAGCTTTACATTTAAAATTTCTACCTGACTGTCAGACTCAGAATCAAGTTTTGATTTATTTATGTAACAAACTACTCCATACCATTTTTTATTTTCAAAATTACGGAATACTGCCGTTCCTGAAAGATTTTCCCATAAAAATTCGGGGTTATCACCGTATTTATCTTTGATTCGCTCTGTAACTCTGTTTGTCTGAGAATTTTTAAAATAAGTACAGATACAGCAATTTTTTGCAATAGAATCTAAGACCGATTCATAAGCTTCTCTAACTTGACCTATAAAACTTCCTTTTGAGGTTTCCGATAAATGAAGAGTATATAAATCACCCGTAGAATTATCTAACAAACGGGTTTTAATTTCACCCGATAATAACACCGACACTCTTATTTCAAACTGATTATCCAAAATATTTTGGACATATAAGTATTCTCCTGTATTTACCTCTTTAAATCCATACTCTAATAATTTATTTTTATCAAATACTTTTTTATCAAATATTTTTTCGGCAATTATATCCATAAAAAATTTATTCCAAAAAATTAATGCAATAATCTAATATCGCCCGCATTGCTTGGTTGCATGCAACTAACGTACCTTCGCAGTTGTACAGGCGCAATTAACCTTTCAAAAAAAAAACATACCAAAATATTAATTTATTTTCAATACAAATAGCAAATTAAATTTTTCTAGAGTTTAAAACATCTGATAGAATAATAAAGGAATTAAAATGAACATTTCAAGAATTACTGGATTTAATAGTCAAATCAACTTCGCAAGAAAAACTAATACAGAAACTGCTTCAACTCAAGTCGCTAATAAATGGCCTCACGGCAAATCCCAACACATTACCAGACAAGAATTTAACGAAAAATTATCATCTAATAATGAAGGAAGAGTTTTTATAGATAATAAACCTTTTACGGGATATGTAGAAAGAACAACCGGTGGGAACGGCTCTTTCACACTTTGGCAAAGTAAATTTGTTGATGGATATGACCAAATTGGCTCAACAAAGACTAAAGAATATATTGTTCCTAAATTATCAGAATTAGATTTAATTCCTTCACAGATAAACAATCTTGATGAATTTTCAAGTATTAAATGGCAAAATTTTAAACCTACAGATTCTGAACTTATTTGCGAAGATAAAACAGGGCTTGTAGTAAATATTATTACTAAGAAACCTTTTACCGGAATATATATTTCACAACAAGGTTCAGATGGATACGATGTATCTCAACAAGCAATTTTCATAAAAAACGGAAATGAATGCGCAAAAGGAGAAAAACTTCATTATAACATAAATGACCTAAGGAAAAGAAACTCCCATCCTTTAATATAATGATTATATCTAATCTAGTGTAGCCCGCACTTCTTGGTTGCTCGCGTAAAACGGCATTACGGTCAGGGCTTCATCATCCCTGCCCTTCAGCCTCTGCTCGCAATCCGCTTCTTGGTTGCTCGCGTAAAACGGCATTACGGTCAGGGCTTCATCTTCCCTGCCCTTCAGCCTCTGCTCGCACAATCCGCTTTTAAATCGTCCTCACCTAGCAGCTACGCTGCGTCGGATACAAGCTCACAAGCATCAACTTCGTTTCTGCTGTTCGTTTTGTATCAAAATTTTACTCAAGCAATTTCGCAGCTTCTTTTAATTTTTTGATCGGATACACTTAAATTCTTCATAAAATTATTTTTATTTTCTACCGGTTTTATTGTCGGTCTGCCCAAGTCTTCTCTTGAACCTATTGAACACTTAATTTCAATTAAACATAATTCATTTTTACATTTTGCAATTTGAAGTTCTTTATCAAGATTTTCAAAATCTTCCACACAAATTACATTTTTATATCCGCATCCTTTTGCAATTTCACAGATATTAATTTTATCTGCAACAGTCGGCATACCGCCTACAGTTTCATGAGCAGAATTATTTAAAACTATATGTACTAAATTCGGCGGATTATTAGCCCCAATGAGAGCCATAGCTCCAAGATGCATTAATAAAGCACCGTCGCCGTCAATGCACCATATTTTCTTTTCAGGTTGATTTAAGGCAATACCTAATGCAATAGAGCTTGAATGCCCCATAGAACCGACAGTCAAAAAATCATACTTATGATCTTGATTATTTCTTTCTCGTATTTCAAAAAGTTCTCTGCTCGCCTTGCCTGTTGTTGAAACAATTGAATCATTGCCGGTTATTTTTACAATATGTTCGATTATTTCTTCACGTTTCATTAAATTTTTATTTTTATAAATAACTTGTTTATTATAAGTTAAAGCACCTTTTCTAATTACAAAAGCAACTTGTTTACCTTTTTCAAGAATTTTGTTGAACATTTTCATTTTAGCGGATAATTCATTCTCTGTCGTTTCTTTCGAAATAACAAAATATGCAATATCCATATTTTCAAGGAGTTTTAGCGTAACCTCGCCCTGATAAATATGCTGCGGTTCATCAGGAACATTTGGTTCCCCTCTCCAACCTATAACAAAAATCATTGGAATTGCATAGACTTTATCATTTAGTAATGATGCAGCAGGGTTAATAATATTTCCCAAGCCTGAATTTTGCATATAAACAACGGGAATTTTTCCCGTCGCTAAATAATACCCTGCTGCAAGTGCAGCACAATTGCCTTCATTTGCCGCTATGATATGATGCTTTTTATCTATACTGTACATATTCATCAAATAATTGCATAAGGCTTTTAATTGTGAATCCGGTACTCCCGTATAAAAATCAGATTTTATTATTTTTACAAAGTTTTCCGCAAGCATTTATATATTTGCTCCTTTTGCCTTTTCTTTCAAAATACTTGAAGAAATTCCTTTTGTATAATCAGGCTCAACAATCTCACCATCCCATTCTGCCATTATATCAATTGCTTTTTTTCGAACTTCTGCTAAAGCTCCTTCTCTCCAATCTTTACCGTGAACCATAATATCAGGCTGAAAACGACGCAAATTATCTTCATAGTCTTTTGTTTCTTGTCTTACAACATATTCAACGCCTTTAATATTTTCAACAACTGTTTTTCTTTGTTCGTAGTTCATAAAAGGTTCAGGTTTATATGTTCTGATTGCCTCATCCGAAAATAAACCAACCATAACTCTGCCTAATTTCGCCGCAGTTTTAATTATATTTATGTGCCCGGGATGAATAATATCTGCCGACATAGGAACATAAACAAGTTTAGAGTAATCATAACCTGCTTTTTTTATTCTCATTCTAACGATTTTATCATTAAATATATCATCATTTTTTGTTGCAAGTTCAGGCATTAAAGGTTCTGCAGGTGCTTGTTTATGATGTACGCAACCGTCGCATAATGTTCCTTCCAGGCAATCATTCAGGAACATTCTTCTTACTTCTTTCATTTTCTCTCCGTACCAGCCTTCTTTCAAACTTACTTTATTTAAGTCTGCAACTACAAGCATGTTTTCATAATCTGCATTTTCAACTGACAAATACCCTTCACAAGTTACACATATAGCATCAAACGCTAAATTACATCTTCTTCTTTCTTCTTTATCGCAAGGACATCTTAAAAGGTGGTCTATTTCAGGCATATATCCGCCCTGATTATATACAAATTTAAACCCTATTTCATCCGTTAAATCACCAAATTTTTCATTATACATATCCATCATAGGTTCGGTAAAGCGTGTAATAATACCGGTTACAAATATTTTATAATTTTTACCGGATTCTTTTCTATATTGATTCAAATATTTTAGATGTTCGACAACTTTATCAAAATCGTCATGCCCGTGAATAAATTCATACATTTTTCTCTCGGGAGCATTTATAGAAAATTTAATACTGTCCAAACCTGCATCAATTACCGCTCTGATTTTTTCGGGTGTTGCCATTGCCCCGTTTGAAGTTAAATATGTATATTCATAGCCTATTTCTTTCGCTAATTTTATATATTGAGGTAACTCAGGTACTAAAAACGGTTCTCCCGTTGCATAAAAACCGACTTCTCTTGTTCCAAGTTCATATGCTTCTCTTAAAACTTTTTCAACCATTTCAGGCTTCATTTTGCCGATTTTTCGCTTCATTTTATTGTGCGCACAAAATATGCAGTGATGATTACAAATATTTGATAATTCCAATAAGAAGTTCGAATACGGGAATGGCGGCTCTTCCGTATATAATTCAGTTCTGTCCGCTTTTTTTAATCTGATTCTTTCTTTTAAATCCATTATATTTTCTCCTTCTTATTCTTCGGGTATTAACGTAATAATATCTTTAATCGACATACACATATCATTTGTTTCGAACGAACGATGGTTTTTAAGTATAGTTTCAGCAGTCTTTTTCATTGCCGGAATCATTGAACGTGTCAGATGATTAGCGTATATAACCACGTTTATACCATGCTGCTTAAACTCTTCTTCAGTAACTTGGTTATATGAAGTCGGAACAACAACAATAGGTGTTACTTTATCGTGTTCTCTAAATCGTTTGGTAAATTCAAAAACTTCATCAGGTTCCTTTTTACGGCTATGAATCATAACGGCATCAGCCCCCGCTTTAACATACGCAAACGCACGTGTAAGGGCATCTTCCATACCTTGCTCTAAAATTAAGCTTTCAATTCTCGCACAAATCATAAAATCTTTTGTCTTTTGAGCCTTTTTTCCGGCACTGATTTTGGCACAGAAATTTTCAATAGTATCCTGAGTTTGTTTAACTTCCGTTCCGAATAAAGAATTTTTCTTTAATCCGGTTTTATCTTCAATTATAACCATTGAAACACCCATTCGCTCAAGACTCCTTACAGTATAGACAAAATGTTCCGTCAAAGACCCTGTATCTCCGTCAAATATAATCGGTTTTGTAGTCACTTCCATAATATCATCTACGGTCCTAAAACGTGATGTCATATCAACAAGTTCAATGTCGGGCTTTCCTTTAATGGTGCTGTCGCATAAAGAAGAAAGCCACATTGCATCAAATTGGTATGCTTTACCATCTTGGTAAACAGTTGTTTTTTCAGCAATAAGTCCTGTTATCCCGCTATGTGCTTCTATTGCATTAATACAGCTTTTCATGGAAATTAATTTTCTTAATCTTGATCTTCTCATATCGGGAGTCGCCAATTGGCGCCTGAAAACGGCATCTAATTCATCATATTTTTTATCCTTAGAATATGGAAATTCAACCAATTTGCCTCCATATTCATTTAAAACTTGTATTGCTTCTTCTCTTATAGGTTTTTGAAAACCTTCCTTCCAATCATCACCATGAACCAAATAGTCGGGTTTAAGTTCTCTTAATATATCCTTATAACCCCATGTTTTTTGTTCAATTACTTTATAAATCCCTTTGATATTTTTATATAATGCAACTCTTTCATCATAAGGTACAATAGGAAAACGCCTATAGCTGGCGATTATCTCATCCGGTAATGCTCCAATAACTATATTCCCCAATGCTTTTGCCTTTTCAATAATGGCAATATGAGCGCTGTGAATTATGTCTGTAGAAAAACACATATATACTATGGGTCTTTTTATTTCTTCCATTTATCATACCTCATAATTTTTTCATTTATATTTTTCTTATCTGTTAGATTAATTAATATCTCTGTTGTGTGCTTTATATCAGTATTATCATATACTTCTTTTAAAAATTTCTCTCTTTTATTTTTATCAAATCCGTTAATAAGTATTTTATTTATTTCTTGGACCAATTCAGACGGATTTATAACTATATCAAAATATTCAGAAGCAATGTTACTGTACCTGTCTAAATTATAACAGGAAGACAATAGAATAACTGCAATATTTTTATTTATATACGGAACATCACAGGATGCACCTGATTTAATATCACATAAAGCAATATCTCCTAAGAGTGCAGCTTCTGCAAAATTATAATTGCCATCAAGAACAAAATCTGAAATTTGATACAATGTTTCTAAATCTGTTTTCTTTTCAGGTATACGAAATGTACAATGATGAGGTTTTACAATTATATAAAAATTCTTTTTAAGTTCTTTTATACTTAATGCAAATTTAGAAATTGAACTGTCTTCATCCCAAGTCGGAAAATAGGTTATTATTTTTTTTTCTGTATTAATACCTAGTTTTTTCAACAAGTTATTTCTGTCAGGAGTATTATTGAAGAAACTATCAAATTTCGGATACCCAAATTTAATAATTTGGGTTGAAAGATTATATTTTTCAATTAAGTTTTTTTGATAATCTCCATGTACAAATTTTATATCAAAACCATCTGTTGATTCTCTGCTGTTATTAAAATAATTTTTAGAAAATCCGACACCATAAGAAAAATTAATTTTTAGATTTTTGTATTTATTTAATATTTCAACTCTTTGGGTAGTAATAGCTATAGCTGCATTTGGATTGCATTTTGTGCTGTAATCAATATTTAATTCTTTTAAAATTTTAACAGCGGTATTGTAATCAAACCAACCGCCATCAGAATTTATTTCGCAAGGCTCTGCAACAATACGAACATTTATACCTTGGTTTAACAATTCATTATATATTGGAAGAAAATGGTATATTTCAAAGGCATCAATAAGATAAAATTCTATAAGAGAATTTTTGTCAGATATTACATCTACTGATTTTTTTTCTTCATTAGTAGTATATTGTTTTCTAATATCCAAATGGTGAGAATATCCTATATCATTTGGAAAACACATATAATTTCCAAATTCTTGATTTAAATAACTGCTATAATCATTTGGAACAAAATATTTATAATTTTCAAAAGGTACTTTTGTATATGGTAAAAATGTTTTTTTATTAAAAAATTTCTTAATTTCCTTCGTATAACTAAATGTATTGTCAATTCCATACAATATAGTATTAGAATTTATAACAATATTATTATTTGTTTTTCTTTCATTATCTAAATATTGAATAATTTTAGAAATATTGCCTATTTCTTGTATTTTTTTTCTTAATTCCTTCAAATATGAATTATGGTAATTTATATCATAGTCGTCTTTATAATAATCAAAGGGGAAAATATCCAAATTTTTTAAATCTTTTAATGAGCTTCCTGAAAATAACTGTAAATGTTCCCAATATCTGTAATATAAAATTTGATTCGGATATTTTTTTAAATAGAAATCTATTAAATCATAGTTTTTTTGAATAAAATTAGTATCATTTATATTTAACATTGAATTATCAATATTTACAAAATTTTCTTTACAAAATTGATTAAAATTTTCAAAATCAGTTCTCATCATACCAATATCAAAATCATCATCCCAGGGAATAAATCCGTTATGTCTAACTGCTCCAAGCAAAGTTCCCGCAATGAGAAAATATTGAAAATGTTGTTCTTCAATAATTTTTATTAAACTGTTACAATATTCTAATAAAGCAATTTGAAATAATCTTAATTCACCATTTGCAGGTCTTAGTTTTGTTATATCGCTATGTCTTTTTAAATATTCATAATTTTGTCTTAATTCTTCACATTCAATACATTTTTGTTGATATACTTTTTTTAAATTGCATTTATATGATATTTTGATTTTTCCAATGTGAATAATTCTTTTATTTCCTTGTTTTTCTTTATAGAACAGTTTCATTTTTTTACTCCTTGCCACGCCGAAAATAATCCGTCCTTTATTCCATTTTCATATTCTATGTTTGATTTTACCGTTGCGGAAAAACCGTTATTTTCCAATTTTTTACATAATTCTTTTTCATCAAACCATTGTTCAAAATCAGCCAATTCTAGTTGACCTAATGATTTAATATTTTTGTCAATAATTATTAATCTGCCATTTTGTTTTATAACTCGTGCAATTTCTTTTATTGCATTATCTAAGTCAATACAATGTTCTAATGCTTCACAAATAAATACACAGTCAAAATAGTTATTCGGATAGGGAATATCCAATATAGTTCCGATTTTGTTTTCTGAATTAAATTCAAAATCTTTAAATAATTTTTCTGTAATGTCAACACAACAATATTTTTTATTTGGATACTTTTCTATCAATTTCTTTGTATATCTGCCTTTTCCGCAGCCTAAATCCAAAACTGTATTAACTGATTCATTTGCAACTTCATTTTCAATAATCGAATATCTTTCATCATTTTTTTGTAAACAACTCCACATATTACTCCAATTAATTGTGTCATATTTGACCTTTGTCCGAAAATAAATAGCATCTAAAAAATATTTAACAGCCCAGTCAATTTCTCCATCCGGAAAATAATTTGCTTTATCTCTTGCAACTGTATAGCTTCCATACCAGCCGCCCGATTTATTTTGCAAGTTGCATACATAATCGAATGCTTTATCTGCTTTTTCTATTTCACCTAATTTATACCAACAAATTGCATATTGAAGTAATCCGGTTGAACATACAAAATCAACGTGAGAATATGCACTAACCGAACCATCTAATCTTTGATGCAAGGAAATTAAGTCCATTGCTCTTTTAGCTCTATTTATTTCTCCTGTATCAATCAGTCCTTCAATAATGTACGCATTAAAATGAGATAAAGTTTTGAAATCAGTTAAATCTTCTAATGACAAATAGTAATTCAATGCTTTCTGAACACAGACTTCATATTTATTTATTCCAAACATTTTTGCAGTTTTTCGCAACGGTTCAAGGCAATAAACATGAATTGCTTCAGGAACTCTTTTTCCATAAGGCAAACCCCAGTATGAGTAATCAGGTGTAGCAATTGAACCGTTTTCTCTTTGCATTGATAAAATCCAATCACAACCTTTTAACAAAGCATTTTTATATTTATCTTTTTCATCTAAATTATGTTCAATAAGAGAAACTAAACCTTTTAAAATTTGTGCCGTATCAAACGTATAAGCAATTTTTCCGGTTTGTTCATTCCAGGAACCATCTTCATTTTGTATGGAAATTAAATAATTACCAAAATTAACAGCCCTTTCTTTATCTCCAAATTTTAACAACGTAGGTATATAATATCCTGTACATTCAGGATATATTGTTTTCGGTAGATTTGATTCAACACAAATTCCTTTATTATCGACTGTATATTTTTCTATCCATTCTTTTGCTAATTTATACTTTTGCAAATAATCTATTTTTTTGTCAACAGATTTTTCTTTTTTTCTAAATTTAATTTTTATTCCCAATACACTTATAACTTTATACTTTTTACTATTAGAATAAACATTGCTTAATGAAAAAATAGATTTTATAAAATTTTTTATTTTTTCTTTTTGTTTCAATTTTTCAAACACTTTTTTATCAATATCTTGAACTATTTCTAAATATAAATACTCATTTGAAATTTTATAAGAATGCAATAAATACTCGACTTGTTGTTTTTTATTAAAACCACATTTTTCTAATATTTTCAACGCATATTTTTTTCTTATTTCATTTGTTCTTTTTTGGATAACATCAGATTTTGTTGCGGTCAAACTTTGTGGATTATTTCTATACATATATAAATTTTCATCATTATAATGTATATTTCCGTTTATTGCTATTCTACACCAATAATCGTAGTCTTCTGCACAAAACATTTCTGTATCATATTCGCCAACTTTGGCAGCTATTTCTTTTCGATACATAAAACACGCACCAACATTACAATATGTAGCTAATTGTAACATATTACGTGTTGGGAAATAATCAGTTAACTTTTTTTCAAATTGACAATCTTCGGTTATGAAATCAAAATTAAAAGAAACTAAATCACAAGTCGGGTTTTCATTAAGATATTCTACCATTTTTTTTATGGCATTTGGTTTATACATGTTATCGTCACTTGTCCAAGTATAATATTCTCCCTTTGCTAATTTAAAACCGTTGTTTAAAGATTGAGGCAATTTTGAATTTACTTTATTTGAAATATATTTTATTCGAGCATCTTTTTGAGCATATTCTTCAATAATTTTTAATGTATTATCAGTTGAACAATCATTAACAATAATAAGCTCCCAATTAGTATATGTCTGTTTAAGAATACTTTCAATAGAATCCTTTAAAAATTTTTCTCCGTTATAAGTTGGCAGTATTATAGATACCAAATTTTCCATTTAAAATACCTCCAAAAATTTTGTATGAAAAAAATAATTTGACGTAGAAAAAGCAAAAGTCAGATTTAAAGAACAACAAAGTTCCGTCAAACAATCACAAAAAATGTGCAACACTGAGAAATGCAAAAACACAATATTTTGCATTAAAATTTCAAAGTTTTTAAGAATAAGACCAAGACAAACCCAAACTGAACTTGTTTTGAGAATTGTCTTTAATAAACATAAACTAACAGAAAAACAAAAATTTCGTTTTTTAGTGTTTAAAATAAAAATTAATTGAGTGTCGGGGGGGGGTACAATGACAAAAAAACGGAGGATTTAGGCATATAATTGACTAATACCGTTTCCGGTTCAGTTTTTGAAAATAATAAACCAAATAAGCTTTGCTTAATTTGTTTTGTTAAAACATTGTCAATAATCAGACTATCTGCCATTATATACTTCTAACTTCTTCTGTCTAATAACCCTCTGTTAACGAAAACTCGTAACCATACTAAAAAAAGATGAAAAACTCATTTTATTTACTAAATACTAACATAAATATTACATGTTTTTTAATTGCCGATTAAACATTTACAAAACTTCAAAACTAATAATGAGTCAGTTTTGTTGGGCAAGTATGCCCAACCTAAAATTTATTTTATACATAAAAAACTTCCAAATGCCTGTAATTTAGAATTGTTAGGGTAGAAACCCTAACCTACAAATTTGAAATACTCCTGAAAATTTTGTAGGTTGGGTTTTCAACCCAACTAATCATTACTAATTATAAATTTGCGGGTTCGAATCCAAAAAAAAGACTCCTAAGAGTCTCTTTAAACGTGCCTGGAGGGATTCGAACCCCCGACCTTTTGGTTCGTAGCCAAACACTCTATCCAGCTGAGCTACAGGCACATATTCAATTTTTCGATTATACCCGGCCGCCGGATAGAGTGTTTTTAATCTCTACTTCGTTAAACTTTTACTTCGTAAAAGATTTAACGGCTCAGCTGGCATGCAGGCACATATTCAGTTTTTTGATTTTACCAAAAGCCGCCAATTGAACTAAATTCTTATAGCTAAAAAATTTAGCAATACAACCGACTTTCGAGTACAAACTCAATATACTACCAATAATACAACATAAATTTTTATTATCAAGAATATTAATTAAAAATTCAATAAAAGAAAAATAAATAAGCAAAAAAAAAGCTGCACAGCAGCTAATACTTAATAATCTTGGGAGGAGATTTGGGGATTTGTTACAATTATAATAATTCAGTTTTATTAAAAAGTTTATATTTTTTATTATAATTTTAATAAAAATTTACAATGTATTGATTTTGTCACAAGTTCTGTATACTGGAATTATTACTCTTTTTTTCATACAATTAATATTGAGGTGGAACATGTTTAATAAATTACTATTATGTATAATAACAATTTTATTTTTATATGCTGCAATTTTCACAATATATTTTGCATTAATTGTATCGATGAGTATATTAAAATCAAAAAATAAAAAAAATACAGATACAAGAAAAGAATATAACAATTTAATAGTAATAATATATTCTCACAACAACGAAAAAACTATTGTAAACCTTTTAGAACAGTTAAAAAAGCAAGACTATCCGAAAGGGAACTATCAAATACATATAATTTTAGATAACTGCACAGATAATTCATCAAACAAACTTGAATTTGTCGGAGGGGCAAAGTTATGGCGACTCAAGGATGATGTACCTTTTGGTAAAGATAAAGCAGTTTCATGGCTTTTAGAAAATTTATTGTCTTTTAAAAGAGTTGATGGATACGTATTTTTAAACGCAAATAGAATGGTAAGAACTGATTTCTTATCTAAAATAAATGAAGCACTACAGGAAAATCCTGTTATAGTAGGTTCTACAGAAATATTTTTGGAAGATGCAAATTACTATGAAAAGGTATTTTCAAATGTAAATGAGTACAACGTAAATATAATGAAACTTGGTCGCTCACAATTGGGACTTGCTGTTCCTATAGATTCTGATATTACTATCATAAAACATGAAGTACTTGAAAAAGTACGCTGTATAGATTTTAAAGATGCAAATTCAGAGTTAAAATATTCATTTCTCCTTACCGGAGTCAATTATCCTCCAAAATTTGTTCCTGAAATCAAAACATATGTTTCTTCAATTGATTACGAAATAAGAAGACCCGATTTCGCATTTAAAATGTCATTATTCAGACATTGTTTTAACCCGGGAGTTATTACTAATTTCAAATTTTTAGAGTTCTTGTTCTCTTTATTTAAGCCTAATCCGGTAATTTTAATTGGTATAATTGTTTTGACAGCCACATACTCTTTTAATTACAAGTTTATGTTTGACTTCCCTTGGTCTGTATTCCTTGCAATAGTGCTTGCAGTGGCTTTCGGATTTTCAATATATACCTCACAATTATATATAAAACCTTTATTTTATTTGGCCGCTTGTCCATTTTTAACTCTTGCAGACACCATTTCAAAAATGAAAATATTTAAAAAACTCTTTAAATTTACAAATAAAAAGAAAAAAGTTAATGTAGAAAAAATTACTGTTCCCGTAAATGTAACAAATGGAAGAAATATATTCCAATGTTATTTGGATTTAATATCTGAAGACGGTTTTAAAAAAGCTGTATTCAGATACAAAAATAAAAAACAAGAGACTGCACAAAGTTTCGTAAGAATGTGTGATGCGGTTAAAAATATTTCCGATATTTTGGAACAACACGGATTCAGAATGAAAATATGTCAGTCTTGCGCTTATTTCTCTCCCAAAATTGACGGCACAAATAATATGATTAAAGGGTACTGCAACAAAAAAGCAATGGAGGAAAACTCTGATGGCGATATCCCTGAAACATTGCTTTGGTCAGAATGTGAATTTTATATACCTCAAGAAGTTAACAAAGTAATAGATATTTCAAATTATATTAAAAATAAATAAACATTAAAAAATGTTAAGATTTTCTAACGTAAAATTTAAGTTTTTTTAAAAAAAACCGATATATATAATGTATAAGGCAATATCGGAGAAAAAATATAATGGGATTATCATCTTCACAGGGCAGATTATTAATGTTAACGGCAAACTTGTCGTCTATTGAGCTTGCGGAGATAATGATATCTCAAAGGCAAAATCAATTAGCAATGCAGTCAGAAAAGGCAGCAACTGAATATAATGATGCACTTAGCAATTATAAATTGACAATTAATGTTACAAATACAGCAGAAGATAAAGGATATACTACAGAGGATTTAAATTATTCAAATCTGACTCAAATGGGATATCTTGTTACGAACTCAAATTATCAAATATATCTAAAGAAAGATGAAGAAACCGGCGAATGGGAAATACCTCAAGATATGGACGGCAACAATCTTTTATCCATAGACTCAACAACAGGGAAAGCAATAATTGGCGAAAAAGAATATGATATTTTAGATGGCAGTGAATATTTGAATGACGGCAAAGTTCTTCAAAATGCCATAATGAACGGAGTTTTATTTTTATCTGATCCGTCAGAGCAAGTAGACGGAATAAGTATAAGCAATTTAGAATCAAATACCGAAATGAGGTATGTGGAAGATACATCTGATGATGCTGAAGCAGAAAGTAAATATGAATACGAAACAGCAAGAATATCAAGACAAGATAATATGCTTGAAATGGAACTGAAGCAATTGGAAACACAGCACGAAGCAGTTATGAGTGAATTAGAATCCGTTCAGGAAGTTATAAGTAACAATATTGAAAGAACATTTAAACTATTTACAGACGGTTAAAAACAGGATTTAATTCCTGTTTTTTTATTACAAAATGTTACTATATTTTAATTTTCTAAAAAATTAATGCAATTTAATTTATATTTTGTTTTAATAAAAATATAGGAGTAAGGTAAACCATGGTTAACGGCATTAATTTTTCAAATAATACTTCCGGATTTGGCAGCGGGATAAAAAAAGAAGATATACAATCCAATTTATCAAAATCGCAACAGGCAGTAACGGATTATTCAAAAAATACTTCTACAGTGCAGGCATTAACCGGTACTGCGGATACTGATTCAACAATTAAAGCACTTACTTTAATTCCTCCGTTAATGATTATTGATAATTTTGTAAATCATACTATGGGCGGCTCTGAAAATAAAAGTATTTTGAAAAAAATTGCAAATGTTGGTGACAAAATTTCAGATAAACTCCATCTTGATAAAGTCTTTAACCCTACAAAAAAACAAAAAATAGCTAAATCTATTTCTAATAACAGATTCACTAAATATTTTACAAATAAATATCAGGCAGTTCCACGTATGTCTGCAGTAAAAGCTACCAGTCTAAGCAGTGAATGCGCCGATAAACTGGTTGCCGGCTTAAGAACACTTGTGAAAAATGAAGATTTTATAAAAGAATTAGCAAATGATAAAATACAATTAACAAATGAAACCAAAAATGTGCTTAATAGTATAGCAAAATCCTCCGGACAATATAAATTACCTAATAATATGTTAATAAATGCAGCAGATGATTTAATAAAAAATGGCATAGAACAAGTAAAAAAAGACGGACTGCTTTCGAGCGGGATAAATTTATCACAACTAAATAATAAACTGAAAACAGCAGAATCCAAAATAGGAAAAAGCGCACTCGGCAACGGAATGGCAAAAGGCTTTATAAAAGGAAAAAATCTTATTACTTATGGAGGTGGCGCATTTAGTTTGTTTTTTGCTGCTCAGGGGATAGTAGCAGCCTCAAAAGCGGCAAAAGAAGCCCCAAAAGGAGAAAAACTAAGTACCTTTATGCACGTTTTTTCTGAAGGCTATTTGGGTCTTGCACTGTTGCAACCTTCTGCCAATATATTATATAAAGCAGGCGGGAATAAATATAGAGGAATGACTCAACAAGGCAGAGAAGCCCTTAAAAGTCTTATTAATACTACTAACGCGAATAAAGAACTTACAAAAGAAGGGCTTAAAATCGCAAAAATGCAGAAAAAACTTTTAATTAAGGGGGTAGACAAAGACAAAGTTGCAAAACTTGCCGGAAAAGGTCTTGATGAAGCAAAAACCCTTGCAAAATCTTTAAAGAAAGATGGTGCAAAGCTCAAGTTTTGGGAAAAACCATTAAAATTCGCAGGAAAAGTTTTGAGCATGGGATTAGATAAACTCCAAAAACCAACATATATTAAAGGAATAAAAATTCCTAAACCAACAGTAAAAGGCTTTGTTGGCGGACTTGGCAGGTTTATACTTATAACTATGGCAATCCAACCTTTTATTCAAAAACCCATTACAAAATTATTTCATAAAATTTTTGGTAAGCCAAAAACATATTTAGAAAAACAAAATCAGACTCAAAATGCCGATAATAATTCTAAAACAACTCAAAAAACGGATAAAACTACAATAAATACAAATACATCAAATTCCGCTAAGACAAATGGAGAAACAAATTTAGTAAATAAACATATATCAGATTCTAAACCTCAGGTACAAAATATAGATATGCCTGCAAATATGCCTCAAAATCAAAACGCTTTACCGGCTCAAAATATTAATAATAATCAAACCCCCATTAAACCTGAGTCAAAAGAAAATAATACTATAGCCTCATCCGCTTTAAACAAAAATGATTCAAATAATGACAACTCAGACAGATATATTCCTTCAATTGACCCTATAACTATAGAAGATAATACAAAAGAAATTGATAAACAGGTTAATGAAATAATTAAATCAACTGATAGCATTTTAAATGAAAGCAAAAAATATATATAATAACTTGATATCAAAGGTAATACTGTGTTATTTTGTCAGGTAAAACTTAAATTATTTTGTTAATGCAACAACTATTTTATAAAAATCTTCTACTTTCTGCGGATTTTCTTGCATTATAGTGTTTATTTGTTTAATTAAATCATCGTTTGAATTTTTGTGCTCAAAGTCAAAAGCCTCTATAAAGGTAGATTCAAGTACGTTTAATATATTAATTTATTTTCTAAAGGAGAAATTTATGAATATAGTGCAAACGATTCTTTAAGTTTTTGTTTTTATTTACAAATTATAAAGAATATATGATAATATAAATTGAAAAAAGGGGAAAAATTATGTATAAATCATTTAGTCGCTACAAGGGGGGGGGGTATTTTGCATTAGATTTTGCAAATTCTTCATAATTCCTCCTTATAAATTTATATTAATATTATACCCTAATTTAACATTTTGTAAACAAAATTTAAAATTATAACTCTTGAAAAATATTAAATTATCTTGTTTTGCTATATGAATATTCTTATAATTGGTATACAATAGTTATTGTTTAAGGAGCAAGCCGAACATGAAGAGATTATTTAGTTTTTTTATTGTTATATTAGCACTTCAAACAGCCGCATACCCGCAAACTGTATATGATGACAATTATCAAGAAAGTGAAAATTACGTCCAAGGGAATCAATACCTTTCTAATTCTCAGTATTCAAGTGCTATAAATGAATTTAAAAAAGCCATTAGAATTAACCCGAATGACACATCTTCTCTTATCGGTTTATCAAATGCATATAATATGAGGGCAGTATATTATAATAACACCGTCAAATCTGTAGATAAAGCAATCTCTGATATAAAATCCGCATTATTTTTTGTAAAATATTTTTCCGACTCAAATAGTTTTGCTTCCGCTCAATCAGTAGCTTCAATGGAAAAAAACCTTGCTGCATTAGAAGGAAGCCTTAAAGAACAGCTTACTCCTGAAACAATATTGGAAAATGCAAAAGCTTCAAGAGTTAAAGGTGAATTTGCAGCTGCAGCATACGACTATTATAGACTTATTAATAATCAGAAATATAAGTTTCAAGCAACATATTCTTTAGGTGATATTTATAAAATTTTTGACAGACCCGAAAAAGCGTTAAAACTTTATAAAACAGCAGAACAAATTGAACCTGATAATATTGATATTCATTTAAAGCTTGCAAGAACTTATGAACAATTAAACGATTTTTCATCCTCCTTAAAAGAATACAGTTATGCGCTTAATTCATCATCCGAGAGAGATGATATACTAAATTCATTAGAGCGAATATGGCAAAAAAAAGTTGATGAAGCACCAAAAGATGCGGAGGCACATGCTAATTTGGGAGTAGTTTATCAAAAGCAAAAAAGATACAACGAAGCATTAGCAGAATACAAAAAAGCAGAAGCTCTAAATCCTTCAAATATAAACACTAAAATTAATATAGGTACACTGTATCAAGAGCAAAAAAAATATGATTCCGCAATAACAACTTATAATTCTATACTTCAAATGCAGCCTCAAAATCCTAAAGTTTTAGTTTATAAGGCAGAATGCTATAAAAATCTTAAAAGAAATGATGAAGCAGTTGCACTTTATAAAGAAGCTTTGGCTGTTGATCCGAGTAATGCGGCAATAAAAGCAGCATTATTTGATTTATTAAAAAATACTATGTCTACTGAAGATGTACTTGCATATCTATATAAAAATGTTCAAAACAGTCCAATGAATGCTGCAGCATACTATGAATTTGCTTATGAACTTCATAAAGCTAATAAAATAGATGATGCCATAACTTATTATCTTCAATCCATTAAAATGGATAATAACAATATAGATGCATATATTAATCTATCACAAGCATACAGACAAAAGAAAAATTATAATGATGCATACAACATAATTAAGAAAGCTCAAAGTATAGCCCCTGCAAATGAACTTGTTCAAAAACAATATAAAATTGCAGAAAGTGAATACAGTCTTAACAGATATAATAATGCTTCAAATCTTTTCCAAAGCGGTGATTACCAAAAGGCAATAGAAGAATATAAAAAAATTGATCCGCCTACTGCCGACTCTCTGCTAGGGATTGCAGCAGCGTATCAGTCTTTGTCTGATAACAATAATGCTATATTCTATTATAAAAAGGCCATGGAACTTGATTCAAAAAATTCCGATATCCCCTATTATATTGCTTCCTTATATGCTTATGCCGACGATTTAACAAATGCTCAAACTTATTTGCAGATGTCTTTGAATAAAAATCCGAACAACACTAAGGCAAAAGAGCTTTCATCTTTTATTTCTGAGAAGTTAACAGAGGACATATTAGCAAATGCAGTAAATTTATATGATTCAAAAAAATATACTGAGGCTATAGCAGAGTTTGATAAAGTGTTAAAATTAAATTCTTCAAATTCTACTGTATACTATTACAGGGCATTGGCTTATGATGCATTAAATAATTATCAAAAAGCTATATCAGATTATAAATCCACATTAAAATATGCACCTGATATGATAATTGCATATTACTCTTTAGGTGTTGATTACGATGCAATAAATAACTACCAGGCGGCAAAGGAAAACTACAAGAAATATGTTGAACTTTGTAATGAAGATAATGAATATAAAAAATATGCTCAAACAAGAATTACAGAGATTAAATAATGCAAACATTAATTGAACAGCCTTCAATAAAAATTGGAAATGTAATAATTAAATCAAAGGTTGCACTTGCCCCGATGGCAGGAATCACAGATTTTGTTTTGCGCAGTTTAATAAGAGAATATTCTAAAAATTCACTTCTTACAACAGAGATGATAAGTTCTGAAGCACTTGTGCAAAAACCTGATTGCAATATTACACATACAAATGAAAAAGAGGCGCCATGTTCTTTTCAAATTGAAGGTCACAAACCTGAACTAATGGCTAAAGCTGCAAAAATACTTGAACCTAAAGCAACAATAATTGATATAAATATGGGCTGCCCGATAAAAAAAATAGTAAATGGCAATGACGGATGTTCATTAATGAAGAATCCGAAGCTTGCGAAAGATATAGTAATTGCAGTCAAAGAAGCAGTAAAAATTCCCGTTACATGTAAATTTAGACTTGGCTGGAGCCAAGATTCAAAAAACTTTGTTGCATTTGCGCAGCTTATGCAAGAAGCAGGCGCAAATGCAGTGACCGTTCACGCAAGAACAAGAGCACAAATGTATTCGGGCACTGCCGATTGGGTTGAAATCTCAAAACTAAAAGGAGAAATTGATATTCCGTATTTCGCAAATGGAGATATAACAAGCCCGCAAAACGCGCAAGAATGTCTTACAATTTCAAAAGCAGACGGAATCGCCGTTGCAAGAGCCTGCATGGGAGATTTATCACTTATCTCAAGAATAGAAAAATATTTAAATGAAGGAATACTTCTTCCTGAACCGGATTTGAATGAAAAAATAAAAATGTTAAAAAAGCATTTAGATTTTCAAATATCATTTAGAGGTGAAGAAACAGGGATTAAATTTTTCAGAAAATTCTATCCTGCATATATAAAAAATGTTCGAGGCGGAGGCGAATACAGACATAGGCTTGTCACGGAATTAAAATATGATAATATTGTTTCTATACTAAAAGAAATTGAACAGGGAAATGAATAAAAAATATTATATGTATGTAATCTTAACAGTAAATAATAAATTATACTGCGGCTATACAGATGACGTTGAAAAACGATATAAAATGCATAAAGAAGGAAAAGGTGCAAAGTATACAAGAGCAAATAAACCGTTTATGCTTGTATATTCAAAAGAATTTAATTCTAAAAGCGAAGCAATGAAAGCAGAAATAAATTTCAAGAAACTTTCAAGAAAGAAAAAAGAGGAAATTGTAAATATGCCGGTATATACTTTGCCAATTGCTTAAGCGAATAAATCCTAAAATACAAATTTAGGTTTATCGAATAACCGTTTTGGGCTTAGTAATTGAAGGTTCTTGAATATATAAAGGTTTAACTTTGGCCCAGTGAAAATCATTATCGGGCTCATTTGTAAGCTTACAATTTACAATATCCGACAAAAATTTTCCAAAATCACAACTGCAATCTTCATAGCAAAGAGAATTAATACCGGCTTCTTTTAAATATAAGTTAATGGAAGAATCAGTAATAACAAAACAATCATCATCAATATAATCTTTTAAAGAATCTTTTTGAATTAATTGAGGCTTTATTAAAATACCATCAGAAAAATATACCATTTTTTTTCTTGCATCAAGCGCAATAATAGTTCGTTTTTCAGTATTATTAATTTTTGATAGAATTTCAAAGGAATTTACGCCGACAAGTTTTATATTAGCCTGTTGTGATAAAACTCTTGCAATAGTAAGCCCCGCCCTTATTCCGGTAAAACTTCCGGGGCCTATATTTACTCCGATTACATCTATATCTTTTACAAATAATTTGTTTTCTTTTAGAATTTCGCAAATTTGAGGAATAAGATATGCCGTATGATAATTTTTATCATCTGAAATCAAAGATTTTGAAACATTAATTTTATTATCTATTTTAAGATATATATAAGATTTATTAAAACAAGTATCAAAAACAAGTGTAATCATAAAGAAAGCCTTTTCACAATTTCGCTGCTTTTATTTCCAAAAGATTCAAAAACAAATTCTCTTCTATTTTCATCTACATAATTAATTTTAAGCTCAATTCTGTCAAAAGGTAAAGCATTTTGAGAAAATTCAGCCCATTCAACGCAGGTAAGTATTTTTCCTTCAGAATATTCTTCCAGTTCATTAATAACAGTTTTTACTCCTTCATTTTCAAGTCTGTATAAATCAAAATGATAAACCGGAATAACTCCTGTTTTATATTCATTTAAAATTACAAAGCTTGGACTTGTAACTTTTTCTTTAACTTCTAAATATTTACAAACCAGTTTTGTAAATGCTGTCTTACCCGCGCCTACTTCTCCAAATAAACATACAAAAGCGCCGTAAGGTATTATTATATCTGCAAATTTTTTTGCAAGTTTTTCAGTATCATTAATGTCATTACAAAGTACTGAATAAACCATCAGAATATATCTCCGACACCAAATGAGAATGCTCCTCTTCTGTTTCCTTCACCTACATTTGTAAACGGTATACCGTAATTTATAGACAAAGGACCAACCCCCGGGATAAACAATTTAATACCTACACCGCCTGCAATACCGTATTCGGGTCTGTTATAGAGTTTATTTGTAATAGTACCGTTATATAAATGACCGGCATCAACAAACATAGAAAACTTAATGTTATCTAAGAATCTAGCCTTTTCAATTCTATCCAAAAAGAAAAACGGAGTAGTAAGTTCGGCGCTTCCCATCATAAAACCTTCACCGGTACCGATTGTACTCATTCTGTAACCTCTTACGGTATAAGGACCACCAAGGCTATATGCCATAACTTCAGGCATATCGCCGTGGATTTTTCCTGCAGCTCTTGCCATCAAAGAGAAAGACGACTTTTTCATAACAGGGAAATATTTTTTAATACCTGCTGATAAAGTTCCGTGCGTGAAATCAAAATCAGTTAAATTAACATTTTCATTAAATCTTAAAGTCGCAAGTACACCATCTCTAGGATTTAAGACATTGTCACGGGTATCATAAACAAGGCTTGGTCCGAGAGTAAAATATGTTCCGCCCTGTAACTGCTTTGAACGCTCTGATATCGGTACATTATGTTGATTATATATTGCCGCAATTTTATTTGCGTCACCTTCTTTAACTTTTATATATTCACCACCGATTTTGATAGAACCGAGTAAATTTTTATATGTTTTAAAGGGTCTTGAAAGAACTACTTCCGCTCCGTATCTTTGTTCTATGGCAAGAGGAACCTGATAGCTACCGAAATCACGGCCGAAAGCTTTAACCAGTAATGAGTTATCAGTTCCTTTTAAACGCGGTTCAAAGAAACTTACTTCTGCCTGTAAATTGGCATGGTCAAGTGTTGAACTGTCAGACATTATAACCCCGGTACCTGCCATAAAGTTAATACCTACTCTCTGACCGTTACCTAAAAAGTTATTTTCAACAAATCCGGCCTGTCCAAAAAGTCCCGTTGCAGTATCCAAACCACCACCTAGAGAGATTGTTCCCGTTCTCTGTTCTTCAAGCAAAATAGTAATATCATATAAATTCGGATTATCATCACATCTTTCAATGGATCGATTTACATCCCTAAATGCCTGTGTCGAATATAATCTCATTAAGTCTGCTTTCAAAGTATTTTCATTATAAACACTTCCGGGAGTAGACAAAATATTTCTTTCAATAACAAAATCTTTTGTTTTCTTATTTCCTTCAAACGCAATAGAATTTATAATACCTTCTTCAAGTTCAATATTTACACAGCCGTCAGGGTCATCTTGAAGCGCGGAAACTCTTGCCAGTACATATCCTTTTGATGCATACAAATCTTCTATTTTAACAACGGCTTCGCCTAAAGTTTTTAAATTTTGCGGCTGACCTTCAAGATAATTTATAATACTTATAATTTCTCCCGTTGATACGACTGTATTACCGGAAATTGCAAATCCTGTAATCGGAATATTTTCTTCCAAATAGATTCTTAAAGTCAGAGAATCAGGGTCTGTAGGTATAGGAATGGCTTTCATTTTCTCTGAAAAATAACCTGTTTTATATATAGCCTTCAAATTTTGTTGTACAAGTTCTTTACTATATATATCACCTATTTGCATGTTCATAACTTTTACGATATCTGAATCATTAATAAGATGATTTCCTTCAAATTCTATTTTAGTAATCTTAGATGTATCTGAAATATCAGAAGTCAAATCGTTTTGTTCTTCACAAAAACCTGTTTGAGCGAACAAAAACATAAAAATAATAAAAATACTCGTATATATATATCTAGATATAACTCTCATCATTTTTCCAAGATTATCTTATTAAAAATTATATCATATATAAAAAATCTGTGTTAATGTAAATGTAGCATTTCAAACAATATTAAACGCAAAAAACAGAAGGAGAAAATATATATTTTCTCCTTCTGTTTTTATTATTATTAAGATTATTATTGGATACCGCCGTATTTGGGTGTTGCCCTTTGGATGCCTGCACCTTCTGCTTCTTCTACCGCTTGTAACTGTTGCTGCAAAGCTGTTACCTGGGTATCAAGACGTTTAACTTCCATTTCAATAGCATTTTCTTTTATTGAAATTTCATATATCGATCTGTTTATATCGTCAATTTCTTGTTCATATTCTAATTCTTTTTGTTGTATTTGAGCATTAATTGAATTTCTCTCATCTGTATTTGATGCATTTGATAACTGTTCATATAATTCAGCCAATTCTCCCGATTGAGAAACATTCATGCTTGTCAATTGCTGTTGAAGGTTTTGATTTCTTGTTGCAAGATTATACTGCTCATTTGACCGTTGAGTCTGTTGCAATTGTGCATTGTTTAACTGCCCGTCTAAAACTAATTTTCTTGATGCAAATAAAGCGTATGCCATCCTTTTATCCTCGTTATTTTTTTCCTCTTATTTACATGAAAACTTTTTGAAACCAATTCATGACTTTTTTAAACAGTTTTGTTAAAATTCTGTTACAATTCTAATGAGAATAAAAAATTGTTATGGTTAATACATTGAGAACAAAACTCTGTTTCCAAATAGCTTTTTGAAGAATAGTCAGTTAAATCCGAACCGCATTTTCCTCTGTTATCACAACATAATAAAGGGCATGTGAATACTCCGTTAATAGTAAGAGTTCTACCTTTTTTGCATTCCGTTTTCAAGTTAGTATAATCAATATTTTCAGGCATATCCATCATTTTGTTTTTATCTAGATAAGGAATAATTTTAAAATTCAAGTCTGTTGTTTCAAAATTAATAGAATCACACAGTTCTTTAAAATTAGATTTTAATTCATCAATTGGAATATTAAAATAATTAACAATAGATAATATTGGGTTAAATTCATATTTAATAAGACTTTGAAGTGCATGTACAGCTTTTCTGTAAGAACCTCTTCCCCTTAATGAATCATTTTCTTTTTCAATATAGTGGTCAATACTAATCATAAAAACAATTTCATGGTTCATATTATTTTCTTCTTCAACTTTACGAAGAAATCTTGCTTTCTTATCATTAATATTAAGAGCGTTTGTATGTATTACAACAGACGAATATTTTAAACAAAGTCTTAAAATATGGTTAAAATCAGGGTGCAACATAGGCTCGGCACCTGTCAGATGTATATATTGTAAATCTTTCTTGTTAACATTCATTAATGCTTGCTTTACTTTATCAATCGGGATAAAATCTTTTACTTTTTTATCTTTAAAATCAATATAACAATGCTTACATCTTAAATTACAATTTTGAGCCGTCATTTCAATAAACAAATTTTCAAGTTTCTCCATATTTACCGAGGGAGCTTTAATAATAGTTCTGTTCATAATCAAATCCTTTTTTCCTCTGCTATTAAAAAGATTTATCACCAAACATTTTTATGTTAAATTAGACATTCGTATAAAATATGAAAAGCCTCTACTAATCCAATCGGTGTATATTTCTTCAGAAAGTTAAACTAATGCCGATATATTTTTTAAGGAGGAAAATTATGGCAAAAGTTATTGAAAATTCAAAAGGAAGAAGACAAATAAGATTAAATACTGAGGATATAATAAATATTGTAAGAGAATATCAGGCACTAACTTTTGGAGCCTGTTCATATTCTGAAATAAGAAACAGACTAGATGATACAATTTTATATCTGCCTGAAGATTTATAAAAAAATATACCTATTTAGAGAATTTAGTTTATACTAACAATATTGTAATGTTATTCAAGAGGAGGAAACATCATGAAAAACATTATAACAATAGTATTAATTTTAGTTCTGCCGGTTTTGGTGTATTTAATTATGAGCAAAAATTCTAATGATTTTAGCGCTATAGCAAAAGAAAAAAATATGCCTTCTTTATTGACATTTACATCAACAATGTGTATGGATTGCCAAAAAATGAAAGGTGTTTTAAAAGAAATTCAACCATCTTATCAAGACAGAATAAATTTTATTTCAATTAATGCAACGGAAAAAGACAGAAAAGTTCAAAATTATATAAAAAAACATAATGTAGTTTTAGTACCTACTATGGTATTTCTTGATGAAAACGGAAATGAAGTAAATAAAATAGAAGGATATATTCCAAAAGAAGAACTTATAAAAGAAATTGAGGAAGTTATAAATGGATAATTTTATTCAGGCATTTTCTTTATATGGATCAAATAATCCGTTTATAATTCCGCTTTTACTTGGCATATCGTTTTTAGCCGGAATACTGGCTTCACTTTCACCTTGTAGTTTAGGTGTATTACCATTAATTATAGGATATGTGGGCGGATATTCAAAAGAAGGTAATAAAAAGTTATTTATACAAATGTTATCATTTTCTTTCGGATTATCTTTGATATTAAGTATTATAGGCGTTATATGTGCATTAACGGGAAGAGCATTTACAAGTTTTGCTTCACCCATTGTTATATTACTTTTTGCTTCTGTAATAGTTATATTAGGATTGAATCTTTTAGGAGTTTTGGAAATACATTTTCCAGCACTTGTAAAAAAGATGCCTCAGAATAAACCCGGCAGTATGTTTGTGTTTCCGTTTTTAGTCGGTGCTTTTTTTGCACTTGCCTCAAGCCCCTGTTCTTCGCCAATATTAGCAAGTATAATGGCGGTTGCAACAATATCTTCAAGTATATTATTTTCAATATCTCTTTTATTTTGTTTTGCAATAGGTCAGTGTGCAATTATAATATTCTTTGCTCTTTTTACATCAACATTAAAGCATATGGGAAAACTTGCAAAGTATTCTGATATTCTTATGAAATTCAGCGGTGTACTTCTTATTCTTACAGGATTTTTCATATATTATTCAATATTTTCAAGTATTTAAGATAAAAGTCAGGCATGTATTTACTGCATATACCTGCCTGACATAAGGAAACAAAGGATAATAAGATTAGTTTAAGCATTTAAATGTAGGTTATTAGCAAGTAATTTACTTGTATTAGCTTTTGTCATAATTTTAAAATGGTTTTTACCTTCAGCATCTTTTGTTCTTACTGCATATAATTTATTGAATAAAAACGAATGAATTTCTGTTTCTTTTATACCGTCTTTAATTGTTGCCCCTATAAATTTTGACGGAGTTTTATCAGACGAAATATATGCCAAAGAATTAACAAGGTCAACATAAGCGGCAATCGGCGAAATCTGCTCAATTGTATTTTGTTTAATAATGGGAGATTTAATTATATTACGGTTAACACCTCCATTAGGGTTAATTTTATGAATTATACAAGTATAATTTTTCCCTTTTAATAAACCTTTTGTTTCAATTGCATCTTGAAACAAGAAGCCGACAGCAGAAACATTCATACAAACCTCGCATTCATTTATTATGGAGTAACAAATTATTTTGCAGTAAAACCACACAGACAAACTTGTATTTTTTGAAAAAATTCACGCACACACTTCTTTTCGGATACAAATAATAAATACTTACTGTTGCAATATGTTCAAGACTTTTACTTATTCGTGAAAATTCTCAGGGACAATATATAACTATGATATACCTTTTTTTAAAAAATGTCCAGTCCTAATCAATGATTTTTGTAATTATTTACAATATTTCTTTAAACTTTTTAGTAGAATTTTATAAAAAAATTTTTTGAATTATAATAATGATTATGAAAAAGATAATTTTATCAGTCTTTATATTCATATTTATACAGCCGTTTGTTTTTGCGATTATAGATCCTCAAAAAGTGTCTATAAATGAAGCTGTTGAAATTGCAAGAAAAAATAACCTTGATATTCAGGCAGCAAGGTTAAATATCAACATTGAGGAAAATAATATAAAAGCTGCAAACAGACTTCAAAATCCCGAGATTGGTGTATTTTATAATTTTGGACAGGCAGGAAAAGGGAATCCGCAGCAGATAGGAGCAAGTCAAACTGTTGAAATAGCTAAAAGAGGAGCAAGAAAAAAACTCGCAAAAGCAGGTTATGAACTGACGTTAAGAAATATCGAGTATTTAGAGTTTGATTTAAAGATGGATGTAAGAGAAGCTTATACAAATTTGCTTGCAAAAAAGTCAGTATACACTACAATGAAGGCTCAAGAAGAATTGCTTCAAAAAATGCTTGAGCAGGCACAAGCGAAATACAAGACCGGGGAAGTTACACAAATAGACGTTTTACAGGCTCAATTGTTATTAAATCAAATTATAACTGAAGTAAATTCGGCTCAATATGACGTAAAAACTGCATTGTATGAGTTTAATAAAGTAATAAATTGTCCTGACGGTTTTTATGATACAACAGAAGATAGTTTTACTAAGGAATATAAACCTCTATTAATTCCAAAACCTGATGCACAAATGCCGGATTTTGAGTCAATATCGACCGCGGCAATAAATAATAGACTTGATATAAAAATAGCACTTCAAGCTATAGATGTATCGGAAAAGGAGCTTATAACTGTTGTAAGACAAAAAGTACCTGATATAGAAATATCAGGCGGATACAGTTATCAAAACCCGGGACAGTCAGGTGACGGAATATTTAAACACGGTGCTTACGTAGGTGCAAATTTGGTCAATCTTCCTATTCTATACAACTATGCACCTGAAATTAAAAATGCAAGACTAAAATTGGAACAAGCACATCTTAATTATGCATCGGTAGAAAATAAAGCATTAAATGATATAAAAAAATCTTATGATAAATTTTTATTGGCGCAAATGAATTTAAGAAATTACAGTGAGCAGCTTTTAGGAAACTCGGAAGAACTTATAAAAGCATCAAGAGAAAGCTATAAACAGGGAAAAACAGATTTAACAACACTTATCACAATGGAAGAATCATACAGAATGATTAGCGTTGCACATACTTACGCTTTAGCAGATTATTATAATGCTTGGAATGAGTTTATAAGACAAGTTAATAATGAAGAATTTACCGTATCTGCAGATGAAGATGTATAATCCGATTTAAATTGACTTTGTTTATAATAAATGTTATATTGCTAACCGTCTTTAGAATCAGGAGTTTATTATGAAAGTATATGAATCAGTTGAATATTTAATCGGCAATACTCCACTATTGGATGCAAAAAAATTTGCAAGTTTTTTAAATATAAACGCTAAAATACTGGCAAAACTTGAATATTTTAATCCGGCAGGCAGTTCAAAAGACAGAATTGCCAAATTTATGCTTGATGATGCAGAAAACAGAGGGCTGTTACAAAAAGATTCAGTTATTATAGAACCCACAAGCGGGAATACAGGTATTGGACTAGCCATGCTGGCCGCTTCAAGAGGGTACAGAATAATTTTAACCATGCCTGAAACAATGAGCATTGAAAGACGAAATCTGCTGAAAGCTTACGGAGCAGAACTTGTTTTAACTCCGGGGGATAAAGGTATGCAAGGGGCCATTGACAAAGCAAATGAACTTGCAAAACAGTTTTTGCACTCTTTTATTCCCGGTCAGTTTACAAATATGGTTAATCCAAAAGCTCACTTTACAACTACAGGGCCTGAGATATGGCAGGATACAGACGGACAAATAGATATTTTTGTTGCAGGAGTCGGAACAGGAGGAACCATATCTGGAGCAGGAGAATATTTAAAATCTAAAAACCCCAAAATAAAAATAGCAGCAGTAGAACCTGCTTCATCTCCTGTTCTTACAAAAGGGAAATCAGGTGCACATAAAATTCAAGGTATAGGAGCAGGTTTTATACCTAATACTTTAAATACTTCAATTTATGACGAAGTTATCCCGGTTGAAAATGATGATGCTTTTAATACGGCAAAAATATTTGCAAAAAATGAAGGCGTTCTTGTTGGTATATCATCGGGCGCCGTATTGTTTGCAGCTTCACAAATTGCAAGAAGGCCCGAAAACGAAGGTAAAACTATTGTTATTCTTCTTCCCGATTCTGGAGAGCGATATCTTTCAACTCCTTATTTTATTGATTAAACAATAATATGTTTACAAAAATTTATGTATATTGAAAGATAATTGATAAAAATATAGAGAAAATGATATAAAAAATTCCCCCCCCCCGTGCATATTTAGCTAGTTGCATAGTTAATAAAAAATTTATAAAGAGGAAATCATATTTAGGTATGGTTTCCTCTTTTTGTTGTGAATATTGACTAATATTGATATACAAATATAGTTAAATAATGAGGTGAAATATGAAAAAGAAAAAATCATTTACTTTAGCGGAAGTTTTAATAACTCTTGTAATTATAGGTATTATTGCTGCAATTACAGTACCGGTTATTATGGCTAACCACAGAAAAAGTGAAACAACTGCAAAGTTAAAAAAGTTCAATTCTACAATACAAAACGCAATAAAACTTGCGGAAACAGAATGGGGTGTACCTCTTGAAGAATGGGATGTAAGTGATATGGATGACGGTTATGACTATGGCGGTGATGGCAGATACTTTATTAAATACCTTGCAAAATATATTAAATATAACAAAGAATACAGAGATTACTTTTCAGATGATTTCCCAAAAGGCTGTATAGGGCTCTATTGTGTAGTATTGGATGATGGTATGTTGTTATCTTTTGACAATAATGATATTACATTTTTTATTGATATTAATGGTGAAAAAGGTCCTAATGCTCATGGCAGAGATCAGTTTGAATATATGTTACCTAACAGTAGTTTTTATAATTATAAGAAAAAAAACAATACTAGAGAGGATTTTATAAATGACTGTGCAGAAGATCCGGCCTTGGGGCTAACATGTTCTTATATTCTACAACTTTACGATGCCTGGGAAATTAAGGATGATTACCCGATTAGATTATAATCAAAAGTTACTTTTCAACAAGCTGTTTGAATGCATTTAAATCTTCCTGAGTATCTATTCCTATAGAGTTATACTCAACAATCGAAGTTTTTATCTTCATTCCATAATAGAGTGCTCTTAACTGTTCTAAGCTTTCAGTTTTTTCAATATCGGCTTGAGGAAGAGAGGTCATTTTAAAGAGTGCCTCTCTTTTATATGCATATATTCCTATATGTTTATAAAATTTTGAAATACCTGAATTTCTTTCATAAGGAATTTTTGAACGAGAAAAGTACATTGCATATCCGTTAATATCAACGACACACTTAACACTATTTGGATCATGTGAATCCTGTTCTTGAATTTCTGTCAGCAGAGTCGCAATATCAGCTTCATTATTTTCTTTAATTTGTCTTATTAATTCTTCAACACAATCAGTGTTTATCATTGGTTCATCACCCTGAAGATTAATAATATATGCAATATCAGGATATTTCTTTGCAACTTCCGCTATTCTGTCACTGCCGCATTTATGGTTTTCGGAGGTCATTTCAACATCAGCGCCAAAACTTTTTGCGCAATCATAAATTTCCTGATTATCCGTTGCAATAATTACAGTATCCGCAGATTTAACCCTTATTGCTTTTTCCCACACCCATTGAATTATAGGTTTATTAAGGACTTTTATTAAAGGTTTGCCCTGAAGTCTTGTTGAATGATATCTTGCAGGAATTATAATTGCAGTTTTAGACATTAATCCTCCTTTTGAACAACTAAAGCAATCCACTCTTTTTGCCTTAGGTCTTCAATCAAATGTAAGTTGTTATCTTTAATTGCCTTTAATACAACATCTTCTTTCCCGTCAAGTATCCCGCTCAATACTATTTTAGCGCCTGTTTTCATTATACGTTTTAAATCAGGCATAATTTGAGCCAGTACATTGTGCAAAATATTTGCGAACACAAAATCATACTTAGCCCCGGGAAGAGCATCCGACGTTGCAGTTTGAAATTTAATTGAAGTTTCATTATTTATTTTTGCATTTAAAATTGCGGTTTCAACTGCAGTTTCATCGTTATCCACAGCATCAGCCTCTTTTGCGCCAAGTTTCATTGCACATATTGCCAATATTCCCGAGCCGCAGCCGACATCGGCAATTACATCATTTAATTTCATATATTTTTCGCAAGCTTTGACACATAATTGAGTTGTTGAATGCTCGCCCGTTCCAAATGCGTTACCCGGGTCAATATTTACAACAATTTCATCATCTTTAGGAGTATATTTTTCCCAAGTAGGGCATATTACAATTCTTTGAGAAATTTTAGAAGGTTTCCAGTGCTCTTTCCATTTTTTTGACCAATCCACAATTTCTTGCTTATTTATAGTTACATTCCAGCTTCCGATATCGTCTTTAAAAACATTTTTTTCTAATAAATCTTGCCTTTTCAGTTTAAAAAAGTTTTTTACTTCATCAAAATCAATTTTATCAGCTACAATGTATGCTTTTAATGTATTTTCGGTTGTTGAAACAAGCTCTAAATTTTTATATTTTTCTTCAGCCGTAACAATTCCTTCACAATCGAACTCGGATTGAACTATATCACAAACGACATCAGCACAAACCGGATTAATTTCTATACAAAGTTCCCAATATTTTTTTTCTTTTACTGACAAAATACACCCATTCTTCTAAATTTATTATATCTGTCATCTTTTAACTGAGAAGATTTTACATCTTTTAATTCGTTAACTGCTTTCATAACTGTTGTTTTGAGTTCATTGGAAATCATTTCATAATCGTTATGTGCACCGCCAAGAGGTTCTTTTATGATTCCGTCAATTATATCAAGTTTTAATAAATCCTCACTTGTAATTTTAAGTGCTTGAGCGGCAACATCTGCTTTTGAAGCATCTCTCCATAGAATAGAAGCACATCCTTCGGGAGATATTACGGTATAATATGCATGTTCAAGCATAAATACTCTGTCTGCAACCGCTAACCCCAAAGCACCTCCCGAACAACCTTCACCCGTTATAACCGCAATAACGGGAACATTTAATTTGGCCATTTCTTTTAAATTGACTGCTATTGCCGTTCCCTGTGCGGTTTCTTCCGCCTTCATGCCGGGGTATGCCCCGGGAGTATCAATTAATGTTATTATAGGGAGGTTAAACTTATCGGCGTGTTGAAAAAGTCTTAAAGCCTTTCTGTAGCCTTGTGGTTGAGGCATACCGAAGTTATAAACAAGATTTTCTTTTGTATTTTTACCCTTTTGGGTACCTATAATCATGACGTTTTGACCGTCAATTTTAGCGAGCCCGCCAATTATTGCCCTATCGTCAGTACCGGTTCTGTCGCCGTGGAGTTCTATGAAATCCGATGTAATCAATTTTATATAGTCCAAAAAGTTTGGTCTGTCCGAATGGCGTGCTATTTGAATCCTTTGTGCCGGAGTCAAATTTGCATATAATTCTTTTTTATATTCTTGCGCTTGTTTTTCAAAAAGCTCTATTTTATCTGATACATCCATGCCTGATGACTCACTTATCTCTTTTAGTTCTTGTATTTTTTGTTCAATTTCATACAAAGGTTTTTCAAACTCCAGTATTGTCATTATTCACTCCCTTAATGTTTGTGCAGATTAATAAGTTTTGAAATATTTGATTTTAAATCGGCTCTTGATGAAATCATATCTATTTGGCCGTATTTCATCAAATAGTTTGCCGTTTGAAAGTCTGCGGGAAGACTTTGTCTTATTGTTTGCTCAATAACTCTTCTTCCTGCAAAACCGATTCTAGCATCCTGTTCTGCGATTATAATATCACCCAAAGTCGCAAAACTTGCGGTAACGCCGCCGAAAGTAGGTTCGGTTAATACTGTTATATATAGTAATCCGGCTTCGTTAAGACGGGCAACAGCGCAGCTTGTTTTTGCCATTTGCATAAGACTTAGAATACTTTCCTGCATTCTTGCACCGCCAGAGGCTGTAACAGCGAGCATAGGAATTTTTCTTTTTAAAGCTTCTTCCATTGCGAGAGTAACTTTTTCTCCGACAACACTGCCCATAGAGCCGCCCATAAAATCAAAATCCATAACGGCAGCGGCAACCGAATTACCGTCAATTTTACCGACACCCGATATAACAGCCTCATTCAAATTTGTTTTTGCCTTGGCCTGAGAAATTCTTTTAGTATAAGGTTCAGTGTCAACAAAATTCAGAGGATCTGCAGTTGTAATATTACTAAAAAGTTCTTCAAATGTTCCTTCATCAAAAAGTTGATTAATTCGTGTTCTTGCATTTATTCTGAAGTGGTAGTTACATTTAGGGCAAACTTCAAGATTTTCTTCCACTTCTTTCCTCAACAACTGGCTATTACAATTATAGCATTTAACCCATAATTTACCTATATTATCATCTATTTGAGGATCCTGTTTTCTACGTGCAATCTGCAATTCTTTTCGTTGTTCAAACCAATCCTTAACGGTCATAAAAATTTTCCTCCGCTAATCCGTTTGCGTTCTCCGCTTTATAATAAACTCATTATACTACAAATATTTATTCAAAGAAGCCTGTACAATTGTATATAATTATTTTTTTACATTTTATCAGGCGCATTTACAGCTATTAGACTCAATGCGGATTTCAAGATTATTGTTACGGATTTTACAATTGCAAGTCTTGCATACATTAATTCTTCATTTTCAACAAGAACTTTAGAGAAAGTATAGAATTGGTGAAAACTTGCCGCAAGCTCTTGCAGATACTTGGTTAATAAATACGGAGTCCTGTTTTTAGCCGCATTTTGAACAACCGATTTATATTCTTCTAATTTTAAAAGAAGTTTTTTTGTAGTTTCCAAAGTTTTTTCTTCTGCATTTTCCCATAAAATATTAAAATCTTCATTTTTTAACGAATTAATTATTTCATCAATTGAGTCAATCATTGCAGGTTTAATATCATTTCCCACAATATCATATTTTTCTTTTATAGCATTTCTTAAAATAGAGCAGGCTCTTGCATGGGCATATTGTACATAAAATACAGGATTTTCATCTGTTTTTGATTTCGCAAGTTCTATATCAAAATCCAGTGTTGTATCAATACTTCTCATTATCATCCAGTATCTTGTTGCATCAACTCCAACATCATCTATTAATTCATCAAGAGTTATCATTTTTGTTCTTTTTCCCATTCTGACTTGTTCACCGTTCATAACAAGGTTTACAAGCTGGCCTAAAAGAACTTCCAATGAATCAGGATTATAGCCGAGAACCTCAACGGCAGCTTTCATTCTCGGTATATATCCGTGATGGTCTGCACCCCAAATATTTAAAAGTATTTCAAACCCTCTTTGAAGTTTGTTGTAATGATATGCTATATCGGCGGTCAAATACGTATATGCGCCGTCTGACTTCTTTATAACTCTGTCTTGATCATCCCCGTATTTTGAAGAAGCAAACCATAAAGCACCGTCTTTTTCATATAAAACTCCGAGTTTGTCCAGTTTTTCAATGCATTCTTTTACCTGACCCGATTCATGAAGCGTTAATTCACTAAAATAATTATCAAAATGAGTATTAAAATTCTCAAGCAAAGATTTTTGCATTCCAAGCATCTTTAAACGGGCATATTTTGATATATATTTTAAGTATTCCTCGTCAAAACTGCCTTTATAATTATTTTTAATCTCATTCGCCTTTGTTTTTTCTTCGGCAATAAATTCCTTTGCGACAGGAATAAGATATTCCCCCGTATAAAAGTTTTTTGCTTCTTCTTCATCCGAAGGGAAATCAATATCTACACCGAGTTCTTTTAGAATTCTTATATAAAGAGATTTACCGAGCTTTTGGATTTGACTCCCCGCATCATTTATATAAAACTCCTGATAAACATCATACCCCGAATATTTCATAACATTAGCCAAAGCGCTTCCCATAGCGGCCCATCTTCCATGCCCGATATGAAACGGCCCTGTAGGATTCGCGCTTACATATTCGAGTATAACTTTTTTGCCCCTGCCTTGATTATTTCTTGCATAATCATTCTGTTTTTCATTGATTTCAACAAGTATGTTATTTAAAAGATTATTATGCAGTTTAAAATTAATAAAACCTGCCGCAATGTTTATATCAAAATCTTTACTGTCAATATTTTGAGCAATAAGCTCCGCAATCTTAACAGGAGGAAGTTTTGCAAATTTTGCAAGTGATGAAACATTCACGGCGAAATCACCGAATTGAGAGTTTTTTGGAACTTCGCCCTGAAGTGTAAATTCCTGCTCTGATGTCATCTGACCCAGTTTTGAAGAAGCCGCAAGGCTTTTAACCGATTCTTCAACAAGTTCCAAAAAATATTCTTTATACATAATAATTCTGCTCTCTTTTAAATTATTTACAACAATTAATATATCAAAAAAAGATTTTATATGTAAATAATATAGTTTTTAATATAAAATATAGATATGAAATTTCAAAGACTTTCAAATATAAATACAAAAAGAGATGCATGGGTAGAAATTAATCTTGATGCAATAGAAAAAAATATTCTGACCCTTAAAAAATTTGTGCGTTCGGGGTCTAAAATACTAGCCGTTGTTAAAGCGGATGCCTATGGACACGGAAGCGCAATGATTACGCCCACACTTCTAGCTTCGGGAGTGGATTATTTGGGTGTAGCCTCTGTTGACGAGGGTATGGAACTTAGAAATAATAAGTTTACTTGCCCTATTCTTGTCCTCGGTGCAGCACCAATTTGGGCATTTGATTATGCAGCACAAAATAATATTTCACTTTCTCTGTTTCTTCAAAATCATCTTGAAGCTGCAGAAATTACTTATAAAAAAACAGGATTAAAAACAAAAGCACATATTAAACTCGATACTGGAATGAACAGAATCGGAGTTGCAAAAGAAGATGCCGTAAAATTTATAAAAAAAGTCCAAAGTATGGAATCTATCGAACTCGAGGGAATATTCACTCATTTTGCCTGCGCCGAAGATGAAACAAAAACAAAAGCACAACTTGATATTTGGGAAAATATACTGTCTGAAGTCAATACCGAAGGTTTGATTCTGCATTGTTTTAATACAGCGGCAACAATAGCCGGATATAAAGAAACACAATATAATATGGTTCGCCTGGGACTCGCTCTTTACGGCTTAATTCCCGATTTACCGCCTTTTTGTAAAAATATTCCCGAATTGCTGCCGGCTATGAGCCTTAAAGGAAGAATTATTAACATTCATAATGCGCCAATAAATTCGGGGGTAAGCTATTCACACACCTATATAACCGATAAACCTACAACAATAGCTACAATTCCGATAGGTTATGCCGACGGAGTAGACAGAAGACTTTCAAATAAAATATACGGGATTTTAAACGGGCAAAAAGTCCGCCAAATCGGAAATATTACAATGGATCAAATGATGTTCGATATAACCGGTGTTAAAGCAAATGAAGGAGATATTATAACGTTAATAGGAAACGGGATATCAATTAACGAATGGGCTTATATATTGGGAACAATTAATTATGAACTTATATGCAGACTTAAAGCAAGACTCTCAAGAGTTTATACAAGAGATTATTTATAAAATCCGTATTATAAACAATAAGCTATTCATTCACTCTTTTTAACTCATGACTATAAAGTTTATCAGGTAAACTGTCATCAAGACTTTTTAACACATTATAATAAATTTCAATCTTTTCTTCAGAAGCATTATCAAGAATTTCAAGAATCTGTCTTACAAAACTTTTTGTACTTATATTAACGGAATTAAAATATTTGATTTTTAGATTCAAAACTTCCGCTATTTTAATAAACACTTCTAATTTAGGGCTGGTTATTCCTGATTCAATGCGATATATCTGCTTTTCATCAACCCCTGTCAATTCGGCAAGCTCAAACTGAGAAAGTTTTTTATTTTTTCTTGCTGTTCTAATCTCGTTTCCGATAAACTTTCTGTCAAATTTTTCCTGCACTGCTTTGCCCTTCTTATTCAATTCTAAAATAATTAAGAGTATTTTACAGTATTTTAATGTCTGATATTTTGCATATCAGACAAATTTGTACTATAATTATCAAAATAAGGAGGAATTAAAATGAAAAAAATAAAAAACTATGGGTTTACTCTATCGGAAGTCTTAATTACATTGGCAATTATAGGTATAGTTGCTGCAATAACCGTGCCTACAATAATGGCAAATTATACAAAACAGGCTAAATCCGCAAAACTGAAAAAAGCGGCAAGCGTGGTTTCACAGGCCTGCAAAAAAGCTCTCGCCGACAATGGCACAGGGGATATAAGAAATACAGATTTGTATCAAGCAGTTTCATCTTCTGTTTCGGCAGAAGAAGCAACAAAAGTATTTTCTAAATATTTTAATATTGCAAGCGATGTTAAAATAGCAGGCGAAAATTTTCCATTTCAACAAGGATATACTTCTCACTATACGAACAATTATAAATATTTTACTTTGTCTGATGGTATTACTGTCCTTATTAATTTGCCAAGTATTTATGCAAAAGAAATTTATAAAACAGAACTCGAATTTTATGTTGATTTAGATAGTATATACAAAGGACCAAATATTTCAAATTTTGATGTATTCCATATCCCAATAACAAGCAGTGGTTCTTTAGCTTTAAATATTTACGACCCTGATTCTCTAACTACTAACATAACGTGTAATAATGTAGATGTGTACGGACATGGAGCACTTTTTGATTCAAAGTGTTTTATAGATATCGTTAAAAACAATTGGCAATTTAACTATAAAAAAAAGGGAAGTTATCCTACAAGTATTAAAACAGACATCAAAAGTTATTACGACCATTACATGAAAAATAACGGTGGAAATTAAGAATGGGAAGTTTTAAAGTATGCAACAACAAACACCTATACATACTGTTAACATTCATAATTTTCTTTTTTTATACTATCTCCACACTAAAAATCATGTTTTTTTCTGGGCGTATGTGCTGGGAGGATGAAGCACACTTTTGGATAATTGTTCAAAACCTCTCAATCACTGAAATATTTGAAATAATGAAATATGAAGGACACATGCTTTTATGGTTCCTGATTGTTATGCCGTTTGCCAAATTGAATTTTACATACCCCTACCCTATGCAAATTTTAAATTGGATTTTTTGTACACTTTCACTGGCAATAATGTGGAAAAAATCACCGTTTAATATTGTAATTAAAACTGCAATAGTGGCTTCTCCGGTATTTTTACTTTACGCTTCTCATGCAAGGTGCTATGCTGTAGGAGTTTTATTTTTGTTTCTTGCATGTACGTTTTACAAACAAAGACTAAAACATCCTTATACATATTTCTTTATTTTATTTTTAGCTGCGAATACGAGCATTCAGGCTCTGTTTGGCGCAAGTGCAATAGGAATAGTATTCTTATTTGATTTATACAGAGAAAAACAACTGAAAAAAGCAGCAATAGCAGTTACGATTTTAACAATTCTTACCGGTATTATGTACTATTTTCAGTTTTCGAACTCTTTCGTGCCCGATTATGAAATAATTTCAAAACCCTGGCGAACTATAATTAACCCTTTTGTAATGTTTTGGGGACAAACTGAAATTTTAAAAATATATTCATTATCAGTTTGGTTCTTTAGAATTACTTTGGTCATGATGTTTTTTGCATTTATTACCCGTCCAAAAGCATTGATTGTATATGTTTTTTCTATGCTCGGTTGTTCATTGTTCTTTTTAAATATCTATCTGCCGCGAGAATGGCATATATGCTTCTTTTTTATATACTTAATTATTTCTTACTGGATTTTTCTTGAAGAAAACCCGTCAATAAAAATTAAGCATTATTCCCTCTTTGTAATGTATTTTATCTTGGTATACACAATTGCGGCAATTCACATTATACCGCCATTTGGAAACCCTGTTATATTAAACGCAATATCGGAATCAGAAGAACTAAAACAAGGTAAAATATATTCTGACATAAATCCTATACACTTATCCGTTGCACTTCCGTATTTGAATAATCAAAATATCTATATATATGATATGAAAGGCAGAAAATTAAACGAATTTGAAGCACTAAAAGCAACATATAACAGAAATGAAAAAGCATTTAAGTATGATAAATTTATTAAAAGCCTTGACAGAGGAAAACAAAACTATTTAATTACCCAAACTCCCTTAGAAAACCGAAAAGAGTTTGAGAACTTTAAATTTCATCAGGTACAACAAAATAATACTCAAAAATTTAACTACTATATATATTTAATAAATCTTAAATCGTCCGAGTGAAAATTATGATAGCAAATTTCCCCGCAGCGGCGGGCTCCTAACTGGCTTAACTTATTTTCGACATTGTTCAAATTATTATTACCGTAGTATTAAAAAAGTAGGTTTTGGTAATCTTTGATTACCGAAACAAATACATTATTGATGCGGTAAATCAACGATTTACCGCATCCTACTAACTTTTGAATCTTCAGTTAATTCTCCGTCATCAGCCGCATCAGCCGCAACTTTTTCTTCTGCTGCTTTTTTGATTTCGTCTAAAGATTTATAATTTTTTAGGATAATCATCTTTAAACTCCCATCCGTCAGTTTGAACTAGCTGCGTGCAGTAATTACCCATTTTACACCAATTTATTAAACCGCTTCTTGAACAATCTTCATTTTCAGCTTTATCAGGACACATTTCAGGAACAACTACATCTTTATTTGAAACATCATAATGGACTAAATCCGAATAAGTACCAAGAAGTTCAAATCCAAACATATCTCTGCCATATTCATTCGGTCCTTTTTCTCCGTTTACATCGTAAGTATATAATCCCGGCATATCAAAATAAATAATTGTTCCGTCATTTAAATATGCAGCATGATCAGCATAATAGGTAGAACCTTCTATTACTCTATATTCAACCTCTCCAAGTTTTTCATAACTAATATATTTTGCAAGATACTTTTCAAAAAATTCAACATTGGAAAGATTATTATAATCCCATTCTCTTGAAGATATCCCCTGGTCAATCTCCGACAATTTAACGGCATTTGTAAGTGTTGAATAAAACTTTTTTAATTTTGACGCAGTTTCTGTTTTCTTATGATTTGCCATAACCATTGGCACTGTAATTGAAGCAATAATACCTATAACAACAAGTGTTATTAGTACTTCCGCTAAAGTAAATGATTTTATATTTTTCATAAATTTTAACCCCAAACCTTCAATAATAATTATATTCTATTATATATCAATATTTAAACAAAAACAAAGAAAATATTTCTATGAAATATTTTCTTAAATTATTATAAACAAAATACAATATAAATCTATTTTTAGAGTTTAAATTACCCCCCCCCGTAGCATATTAAAGATTTATCCATAATATTATCTCCTTTAAAATTTATATTATCATATATTTTCTATTTTTACAAATAAAAAAATAAAACCTTGATTTAATTTTCGAGTATTTAAAATTATTGATGCGGTAAATCAACGATTTACCGCATCCTACTTTACTTTTTATTACAAAACGAACAGTATTAAAAAAGTAGGTTTTGGTAATCTTTGATTACCGAAACAAATACATTATTGATGCGGTAAATCGTTGATTTACCGCATCCTACTTCGGTTCTGCTGTTCGTTTTGTTCGGACAATCTTTTATGGAATCGAAATAAGAAAAGTTCCTAAAATAATACAAATAAGTCCAAATAATGATTTTTTTGATAATGTTTCTTTAAATACTATATAAGAAAATAATATACTTATAACAATACTAAGCTGGTCAATAGGGGCTACAACACTTGCGGGGCCGTCTTGAAGAGCTCTAAAATAACAAAGCCATGAAGTACCTGTGCAATACCGGAAAGAATCAAAAAACACCAGGTTTTTAACGTTAAACTACTAATTTCTGCTTGAGAGCCTATACAAAAAACTATTCCCCAGGAAAATAAAAGAACTATTATTCTTCTTATTGCCATAGCAATATTAGAATCAGTTTTTTGCAAACCGCATTTTGCCAGTATTGCTGTAATACCGGCAAAAATGCCGATAAAAATGCAAAAACTATCCACATATTCTCTCTCTTTTTTCTTAGTAATTTTCTGAAGAATAGAATTTAAATATAACTTTTTTTACGTTTTCGGGCAAGTTTTGAATTTCTTCTTTGCTACAGTTTTTTATTAAGTTATAACAGGCATCTTTTAAATATACATTGTCAATTGAATCATAGTAATTAAATTCCCAGAATTCTCTATATTGTTTAAAAAGTTCTCTTTGAAAGTCATCTTTACATTTTGACAGCATTTCATCATTAATAAATAAAGCAGTATCACTATGTTCAATACTTACGTAATCAAATTCTTTAAGTAAATTTTTGGTTTGTCGATTTAATTTATCTAAATATACGGAAATAAAAACAAATTTTTTATTGCAATCTTTATATGGAGCGGTATTTTTTATATATTCATAATATCTTTTTAGTTGAGGACCGTTATTATTACATATTTTGGCATAAATTTTATTTTCTATTACACAAACAAAATTTGCTTTTTGTGAATAAATAAATATATCTATTATTCCGAAAGGTGTCTTATATTCGGTTTCCACAATCATGTCCTGAATCATTAAGTCAGTCAAATTATCAATATTTTCCATTTGTATTTTTTGTAAAAAGTTTCTCATAAAAACATATTGAGGACTGTTTTTATCTTTTCCTTTTATATTAAGCAGGGCAGCGATAAATTTTGTATGACTTGTTTCAGGCATTTGTATTGTTTCAAACAGATTAAAAGATTTATTTTTTACATACTCATTGTATTTTGAAATAACTTCAATTGATTTTTCTTTTGTAAGTTGGAATGATTCCATAAATTAATCCTTTTTATAAATCTTATATTTTAACTTTTTGATAATCTAATCTAGTGTCGCCCACATTTTTCGCCGTGTCATCCACGCCGAAAAATTGGGGCTCACTTTTTGAAGCGCCACTCACAAAAAGTTACTCACACCCTTCGGGCTTATCGTAACTTTTTGCTCGGACAATTTAACAGGCTTTAAAATTATATACGGGTATAAGTCTGTCAATAATTTCAGCAGTCGGAGAAATGAGTTCTTTTATTTCATCTCCGTTTTTATAAGCCATTGGCGCTTCATCAATAGTCCCGGTTGTTATACAACAGCTATGGACTCCTTTCATACTTTCTTTATATTCTTTCATTGTTAATTGATTTTTTGCCTGTGTACGCGATAATACTCTGCCGGCGCCATGCGGTCCCGAATTATTCCAGTCCGTATTTCCTTTGCCTTTTGCAATAAAACTTCCGTATGCCATATTTATCGGAATTAATACTCTTTCTCCTTCTTTAGCAGAAATTGCGCCCTTTCTTATTATTTTATCATCTCCGATATAATTATGAACCGTTTCAAAATAATCAAGCGAATCCCATTCCATATTATCAAGTATTTCTTTTGCCATAATTTCTCTTGAAAGAGAAGCATATTCCCTGCACACTTTAGCCCAAAATAAATAATCCTGTGCATCTTTGCCCGTTAAAAAAGAAAGATTTTTTAAATATCCGTCTTGGTAACAGTTTGTTTCTATAGCCTTTTGTTGAAAATATATTGCAAGTCCGTTTCCAAAATGTCTTGAACCACTGTGAATTATTAAATAAAGTCCGCTTTCTCCTTTTTCAAGGGCAATAAAATGATTCCCAGCGCCGAGTGTGCCAACCTTTAATAACTCATTCATAAAGTCTTCTTTTAAGTAGTCTTTTGAAGCCTTTTCTATATGTTCTTTTAGTATGTTGTTTTCTAAGAATCTGTGCAGCGTTTTTCTTTTTCCTCCTGTACCGGTCGGAATATTCATTTCTATTACTTTATCCAGTTTGATATAGTCCCTTGTCGTTTTACAGTCTTTTATTTTTATTGCAAGCATTCCGCAAGATTGGTCTACGCCTATTATATTCGGAATAATCTCGCCGCCTTGCGGCATTGTTGAAGTAAATCCTATTGTACAGCCCTTCCCTTTATGGCAATCGGGCATAATTCTTACGATACAATCTTTAAATATCGGATGATTACATATATCCAATGTTTGATTTATAACTTCTTCTTCAATATTATTTGAAAATATTTTAGCCCCGGTATATTTACCTTGAATTTCCTGCATAAATTTATCTCCTATGCTTTTTATTATACTCTTTATTAGGCATTTTATCAGCGAGTTCTAATCCTAGTGTTTCCAGTGTAAATTTAAAACTGCCAAAATCAATATCAAATTTTTTATGATTCTCTTTAACCCAATATTCCTTTTTGTATTGTTCTAAAACATAAGCTATTATTTGTTTTTTATTCCCTAAAAACTCAACTTTGCCGTTTCTGATTAAATATTTCATAATGTATTCTCCTTATTTTTAGTTTAATAATAATATCTGTCAATTATGGACGTATTTTAGAAAATATATTATAATGACTAAATATAAATATATAGGTATTTTTATGGAAGATAAACCGAGATATTCGAGAACAAGTGATATAATTGAGCTTTTAATATTAATGCAATCAAAAATACAGGGAGTTACATTATCTGAAATTCAAAAGTATTTTAATGTTTCGAGAAGAACAGCAGAAAGAATGCGTGACAGTATTATGGTTTGTGTTCCGCAGGTTGAAGAACTTCAAACCTTTTCAAGAGAAAAACGCTGGGGTTTTAAAAGTGGATTTTTAAAAGAAATTATAAGTTTTACTCCCGAAGAAATTACAAACCTTGAAAAAATAAAAGAATATCATAAAGAATGCGGTTTTACTGATAAAGAAAAGGTAATTGAAACAACAATAACTAAAATAAACGCCCTAAACAGAAATTATATTACTATGACGGATGATATAATTGAAATTTTAATGCAGTCGGAAGGTTTTGCCGTAAAACAAATGCCTAAATATAAAATAGATTTAAAGATAATCTCTTGCATAAGAGAAGCAATGAAAAAAAATTTAAAATTTAGTGCAAAATACAATGGACGAACTGCAAAATTTTTACCTTTAGGGTTAATTTACGGCGAAAAAATTTATCTTATTGCTATTGATGAAGGAAAAGGAAAAAATCCATACAATTACTTACTCCATAAATTTTCGGAAGTTAAACTATTAAAAGAAACTTTTGACAGAGGAAATTTTGACCTTGATAAATATGCAAAACAATCATTCGGAGTTTATCAGGGCAAGTGTTATGATGTAAAACTTTTATTCTCTAAAAATGTTGCAGAAGAAGTAAAAAATTATTTTTTCCATCCCTCTCAAAAAATAAAAGAAAATGATGACAAAAGTGTTATTGTAAAATTCAAAGCTTCAGGAGAATATGAAATAATTTGGCATTTATTTAAATGGGGAAATGATGTTCAAATAATATCACCCACATCCCTTAGAAACCAATATATTGATATGCTTCAAAAAACTTTGGATAAACAAAAAAGTATAATATAAAAAAATAACACAAAAATGTTTTTCCTCTTAAATCTAATCTAGTGTCGCCCGCACTTCTTGGTTACCGGCTGCGGGAGCGGGAGCTATGGCGCCCTCACCTGGCAGCTACGCTGCGTCGGATACAAGCTCACAAGCATCACCTTCGGTTCTGCTGTTCGTTTTGTATCAAAATTTCACGATAAGACACGAAGTGTTGTGAGTGAAATTTTGTTCGGACAAATAATTAGCAATATTAAAATCCTACGGTATTTTTCAAATCTTTAGATTGCTTTAATTTAACTTCATCTATAAGCATGGAAGTCAACTCCCTTACATCCGTAATATTTAGAAAATCAGCTTTCTTTTTAACGGTAGCAAAATCACCTGCGGTAAGCCCTTTTATATTTAGATCCGCATTTTTAATATTCCAAAAATAATTGAATGCTGCATTTAACTGTTCTTTTTCCAAAAAATTAAATTTAATTTTAAATGTAAATCTTCTAAGTGCAGCTTCATCAAGTGTTTCAAGCAGGTTTGTAGTGCAGACAAAAGGATATTCGTATGTTTCCATCCTTGTAAGCATTTCATTAACTTTTGAAACTTCCCAGCTTCTCACTGCTGCATTTCTGCTCTGTAAAAATGTGTCTGCTTCATCAAAAATTAACATAGCCCTATGTGCTTTTGCCTCTGAAAATGCGGCTGCAATATTCTGTTCTGTTTGACCGACATAAGGTGATATTAAATCACTTGCATGTTTTAATATAACTTCAAGCCCTAATTGTTTCGCAAGATATTTTGCATAAAGGCTTTTCCCCGTACCGGGTTCTCCGTACAAACAAAGTGAAAAGTTTAAATTTCCGCAATTTTTAATCTTTCTTGTCAGATTTTTTAAATCTAAATCCGTATTAACTAAATTATCATTATAATTACCCATCTCAAAACATTTTATCTTTTTTTGATTCCTCTTTTTACTTACAACTTTTGAAACATTTTCTACAAATATTTCAAAATGCTCCTGAGAACCACCTATTAACTTTGTTGTTTGGACAGCATTTGCAATAATTGACGGAGATACATCGTAAGCCATATTTAGTGCAATTAGTTTATTTCTATCAACTTTAAACTTATTTTTTCTTATAATTTTTTTCCAAATATTTAATCTTGTATCATCCGTTAATTTTTCAAACTCAATTGAATAAGTCATTCTTCTTAGAAAAGCCGGGTCAACATCAAATATATTATTAGTAGTCCAAAATGTAGGAACAGGAGCATTTTCAAGTATTTTGTTTAAATACGCTTTCGAAGAATATGAATATCTGTTCATAACATCTTCTGCTTCATCAAAAAGGATACATGCATTATTTACATCTGATAAAATATTCTGTTTTGAATATAAATCAATAAGTCTGTCGCTTTTTGATGCTTCTTTATTTTCTTCTGCTTCAGAAGTTATTTCAAACATATCTAATTTGGCTCTGTTGGCGGCTAATCTTGCAAATTGAGTCTTACCTGTTCCGACATGTCCATATAGTAATATGTTTATCCCTTTTACTTTATTTTTTGCAGCAGAAGTTATTATTTTATATACAATTTCTCGTTCCTTTGCAATATGATTAAAATTGTCCCAGTTTAAAATACTTTTTTGAGGGCGCCCAAGAATTATACAACGTATTTGCCTTAGAGTTTTTATATCTTTTCTTTGAATAGTTTCAATAATTTTGGCGTTAATCTCTTCATTAAATGTATCATACATAATACCTTTTCTTATAAGAGATTTTTGTATTCCCTCAACTTCCCACTCTTTTATGGAAAGTATTTTGGCCATTTTAGTACTATTACTTACATTACTGTCTATATCGTAAAAACATCTGTTAATTTTAATCAAAAGAAAATATTCTAAATATTCTTTTTCTTTTTTATTCAGATTATATATGTTAGAAATCAGATTAATTTTTTTTTCTTCCAACGAATTTACAATTTTTTCTTTTTGAATTTTTATATTTATTAATTCTGCACAGTTCTGAAATATTTTTTTTCTGTTTTCTTTGTATTTTGGACCTTCATCTTCAAAATCTTCATAATTCACACCTGTTATATTAAAAGCTTCATTCACATTTATTAATATCTCTTTTAGCATTGGATTTCTAAAATTAAATAAAGGAATTAATACGTTAAAATATTTAGCCAGTTTTCTTTTTTCATAATTATTCATTTCAATATCCCTTTCTTTTAATTTTATTTTAAATACAAAATACGCCAATTTAGGACGTATTAAAAAGAGAATTGAATTTTTTTTTCATTTTGATAACAGCAAAAAAAACAACGCATTTTGAAATACGTCATTTTTTTTGTTAAATATTAATTTTTTAAATATAATAAGCATTTTCCGTCATAAATTTATTTAATTCTTCACCTGTTAAAACTTGTGTTGTTTCGGTAAAATCCTTGTAATTACTGCTTGTATAGTAAGTAACTTCATAAGAATCATCATCAAGCTTTTTAACTTTGCCGGCTGCCAAACCTTTATCTTTAAGGAGTTCCTCTTCCGAAACCGTTTGAACTGAGGGTTCTTGCGCATGACCACCTGCTAAAGATGTTGTTACAATATCGTACATTCCTTCTTGTTCGGATTTTTTAATTTCAGTGTTAGCAGTGTTTGCAACCATTACTCTCAGCAATTTACTACCGTCAGACAATTCAAGACCGTTATCATATTTTTTAGCGGCAGAATCTTGAGATTTTGAAATGTTTATATTCGGATAATATGCACTGACCAAATCAGCTTTTACCGGTTCTGATGATAATTTTTCATCTGTTTGTACAACTGTATTTTCACTTGTATCTGCTTTTTCATTTTTATTGATACTATTTTTATTGTAATAAGCAGATAAATCAACTTTAGGCTGTAAACCATTTGTTTGCATATTTAAAACCCTCCTTGTTATTATAAAAAAAACTTACAGAAAAAAATTGCTGATTATTTTAAGATATGTTTATTAAAAATTCATTTTGTTGTAGTATTTAGGTATGATAGGGCGTGTAGTAAAAATATTTTCAGATTTTTATTATGTTCAAACAGAATTGGGGCTTGTTGAATCCAAGTTAAGGAGTGTCTTAAAAAAAGGGAAACAAGATATTTATACAGGTGATTTTGTTGAACTTATACAATTTGATGAAAAATCAATGCAGGCATTTATATTAAAAACCGTTAACAGAGTAAATCTTATTTCAAAACCAAAGGCTGCAAATGTTACTCAAGTTATAATTGTTTCGGCATTAAAAGAACCGGATTTAAATTTTGAACAGTTGGACAGATACATTGCGCACTGCGAATATAATAAAATAACCCCTGTTTTGTGTTTTAACAAAGAAGATATTCAAGATAATGATATACTTAAGCAAAAAATAACAGACATATATTCACCGTTGGGATATAAAATTATTTTTACTTCAGCATTAAAAAAAACAGGACTTGAAGAATTAAAACCTGTATTATTTGACAATACCTCCATATTATGCGGAGCTTCGGGGGTAGGAAAATCATCATTGATTAATGCAATTTTAAATAATTGCAAATTAAAGACAAAAGCGGTAAGTGATAAAAATAAAAAGGGCACACATACAACAAGGCACTGTGAACTTTTAAAAACGGATACAAATTCTTATATTGTTGATACTCCCGGGTTTTCACATTTGAAATTTGATTTTCTGCTCCCTTATGAGGTCCAAAAGCTTTTTGTTGAATTTAGTAAGTATGAGCTAAATTGTAAATTTAAAGATTGTCTGCATACCGGGGAAACCGGCTGCAGTGCTGTTGAAATAATTGAAAATATGGCAGAATCACGATATCAGAGCTATAAAAAACTATTAATTGAAGCAAAAGAATATGAAAAAAGAATTTCAAAAGAATCAATAAAAGAAGAGCATAATGTAAAATATAATAATAACAAAATTATGACGAAAATTTCTAATAAAAAAAGAAATCTTTCAAGAAAAACAGCTAATCAAAGGTTATATAAGGAAGAAGAGTAAAATGGAAATTCATGCAAAAAAAAGATTTGAAGATATAAAAAGAAATGTTGATTTGCATATTGAAAAATATATTGAAATTAAATATCCTGAAATAGTTTATGAATCAATGCGCTACTCTCTTTTAGCCGGAGGTAAAAGGCTGAGGCCGGTACTTGCAATAGAAACAGCATCTTTATTTAATGTTCCAATAGAAAACATAATGCCTTGCGCATGTGCAATAGAGATGCTGCATTGCCAAAGTCTGATACATGATGACCTTCCTTGTATGGATAATGATGATTTCAGAAGAGGAAAACCTTCAAATCATAAAGTTTTCGGTGAAGCGGTTGCTACACTTGCAGGTGATGCTTTGTTGAGTTTTGCACCGAAGTTAATTATAGATAAAACGCCGTCAACTGTTAACAGTAATATAATTCTAAAAGTATTGAACGAATTTTTTATTGCCGCAGGTGTTGATGGAATTATTTCAGGTCAAATTGTTGATATTGACTCAGAAAAAAAGAAAATTTCAAAAGAAACTTTAGATTATCTTCAGGAATATAAAACCGCAAAACTATTTAAATTGGCTATAAGAGCAGGGGCAATCATGGGCGGCGCTTCTTCTGATATGATTGAAGTATTGACTCATTTTGCTTCACTTTACGGGCATGCATTTCAAATTTATGATGATATTTTGGATGTAACTTCATCAATTGAAGTTTTGGGAAAAACTCCGGGGAAAGATGCAGCAGCGGAAAAATCTACTTATGTCACTATGTTTGGACTTGACGAAGCTAAAAAACAAACTTTATTCCTTTGTAAACAAGCTTGTGATATACTTAAGACAAACAATATAAATTCCGACATTTTATTGGGAGTTGTATCTGATATTTCAGAAGGGGTAGTAAAATGTTCTTAAATACAAGTTATGAAGTAATAGTAAACGGATTGGAAGCAGCATTTGTTGCACAATTGTTAAAATTTTTAGGTCATATAATATTCAAAAGAAAAGTTGATTTTCAAGTATTGGCAACAACAGGCGGAATGCCAAGTGCTCACACTGCAGGTGTTGTTGCTTTATCTGCAACGGTAGGTATAATAAGAGGGTTTGATTCTGTAGAATTTGCAATTGCAATAGGGTATGCTCTTGTTGTAATGTATGATGCAGCCGGTTTAAGACGTTCTACCGGTAAAATTGCAGCATGTCTTAACAAAATTTGTGATGACTATTATGTTCACGGTCAGGTTCCTGCAGAAAGGCTTAAAGAATTACTGGGACATACACCTTTTGAAGTTTTTGTAGGTGCCCTTTTAGGTACTGCCCTGGCATTCTTAAACCATTTTTACTTCTTTCAATAGTGTATTATGAATAAACTAAATTTTTTTAATAATTTTTCCGATGCAGTTTGCGCTTTTACTAAAGATAATGAACTTATCTTTAGTAATAGTACATTTTGGTCTGTTTTTTTTGATTATAAAAATTTCGAAAGATTTAAAAAAAGATTCAACTTTAATATTTGTTTTCTTTCTTCCGAGAATATAAAAAATCTAACTCCTATTGATATTCTTTTAAAATCTGATGAAAATTTTCACACTATTTGCACATATCAAAATTATAATGATGAATATCTGAATTTCTATATTTATAAATTTACCTATAATGAATATAAAATAACTGTATTTAAAAATATTACCGCACAAACATCCTTAGAAAAAACAGAATCAAGGTATATTCAGCTTCAGAAAAAGTATGATGAGATAAAAGAAACAACAAAAATGTATTCAAAATTGCAAGAACATGCTCAAAATCAAGTTTTAAAAATGGGGCTTATAAACAGAATATCATCTGTAATCAGAGAAACTAATGACATTGAAAAAGTTTTAGCTTCTGCTCTTGAAGAAATTCATAATTTTATGGGGGCTTATAAAACATATTTTTCAATGAAAGAAAAAAATATATTTAAAATTAAATATTGTATTGGTTCCGAAATATCTTTAACAGATGTTGAAACAGAATATGAACCCGATATTTTAAAAGAAATCAAAAATAAAAATATAGTTATGACAGCTTGTAAAAAAGAATATTTAAATGCAGATTCATTTTTACCTGACGGTATAAACAGAATTATTATACCTGTTTATAACAAAAACAGACTTCTCGGAATTATTGTTGTTCTAACAAAACAAAAAATACAACTTGAAGAAAACAGAGAGATTCTGCAGTCTGTTTCAGTACACCTTTCGAGCTCTATAATACAAGCCGGTTTAATAAGCCAACTAAATAAAAAGAATAAAAAACTTGAAAAAACATTAAAAGAGCTTAAGGATACACAATTGCAGTTAATTAATTCGGAAAAAATGGCTTCCGTAGGCCAATTAGTTTCGGGAGTCGCACATGAAATAAACACCCCATTGGCTTCTATAAGTTCAAATAATAAGCTTATAAACAAAATACTTTCATCTTCGGAACAATTTGACTCAAAGAAACTTGAAATACTTAAAAATCTTAATGATATTGATATCGAAGCTGCTTCAAGAATCTCAAATATAGTAAAATCCTTAAAAAGGTTTGTACGGCTTGATGAAGCAGAATTTCAAGAAGCAGATATTAATAAAGAATTAGATTTAACTCTTAAATTAATTGAACATGAATTAAAAAATAATATTAAAGTTGTAAAGAACTATTCACAAATTCCACCTGTTATGTGCAGTGTTAATATGTTGAATCAAGTATTTATGAATATACTTGTAAATAGCTGCCATTCAATACAGGAAAAAGGGAATAAAGGTTTTATCAAAATTTCTACGCTTTCTGATGAAAAGAATTTAATTGTAAAAATAGAAGATAATGGTGCAGGTATTCCGTTAAATATACAAAATAAAATTTTTAATGTTGGATTTACAACAAAAAAAATTGGTATTGGAACAGGCCTTGGGCTTTCTATATCAAAAAAAATTATTGAACTTCATAAAGGAACCATTAATTTTACTTCAAAACAAAATATAGGAACAGAATTTATAATTTCTATTCCTATTACTTCTCAAACCTGAACTAATTATGTGATTAATTATCAGTCATAATTGTATATGATATGTAATTTGGAGATAAAAATAAACTTGCTATTCTTCTGTTTCGTCTTCTATTTCTTCAATATATTGAACTATTTTTTCAAATTCACTATCATCATCTATTACTTCAAATATGTATTCATCGCCATCTTTTTTTAATCTCATAACAAGTATTTCATCATCTTCCATATCTTCTTGTTTCTCAGAAGGCAATAAAAGTGCATATTCTATATCGTCAACCGAAACAATATCAATAAGTTCAAAAGATACTTTATTTCCATCTTCATCAAAAGTTTCTATAATTTGATTATTTTCTGCCATAATGTCTCACTTTCTGTCTAAAAATTGTTGTAATATAATGCAGGCACTTTTTAAATCTACCAGTTTTTTGTCTTTTGTGTATTTTCTTCCTGTTTGAGCCAAAATATACTCTGCCTGCCTACTGGTAAGTCTTTCATCTTCAAAGATGATTTCATATTCATTTTTAAGTTTATTTGTAAAATCTATGCAATCTTGAGCCTGTTCTCCCATTGTATTATTCATATTTTTCGGCAGCCCTGCAACTATTTTTTTTACATTATTATCTTTGCAAAGTTTTTTAATTTTTGCAATTGCTTCTTTTTCGGGTTCCCTGGGTATAGTTTCAACAGGATGGGCAATAAGTCCCATAATGTCGCTCATTGCTATTCCTATGCGTTTTTTGCCTATATCTAATCCTACTACTTTTTCCATTATTTATTTTATCCAATTTATTTTTAGTATGCTTATCAAATTTTCTATTTTTTTTATATCAAATTTACTTTCATTTGAATTTTTCTTTTTAAATATGTTGGCCGTTTTGTTCATTTCTTTTATAGTTTCTTGAATTCCTACATAATAAGAAAAAATACTTCTTTGTAATATAACAGTTTTAAATAAATTGAACAATTCCTCTTCTTTAAGGATAGTATAAAAATTATCTGCCTCCTTTAGCAAATTGTTAATTCTTAACAAATATATAAGATTATAAAATTTATCTTCCCATAACTTTGTTGTTTCAGCATTAAAAACATTGTCAATCTCTTGTTTCGCACGATTATTAATATATTCAATATTTGGATTATCCATATTATAGAATTCATCTGTTAACTGTTTTATCGTGTTATTTTCATTCGGTGTAAGAAACCACCTTAAAGTGTATTCATCTGTCAAAAAAGATAAAGCCGCATCTTTCGATAAAATTTGGATTTTACAATTTTTATTTGAATAGTCTTTAAGCTCAAAATCCAAGGGTTGTATATTAAACAACATATTAGACCAGCAAATATATTCATACGGGAAAGGTTTTTTACTATTTATCATTGCTTCTTCTGCTTTATTCAGTCGAAATTTTGTATATTCGGGAGTTACTTTATAATCACCCTCCGATTTATAGAATTTTGTAATTATTTTAATAATATCATTTTGCGGTATATTATAGAACCCAAAACAGGATAATATTCCGAAAATATCATTGATAACAACAGCTAATAGGAGATATTGTCCTTTTTTATTAACCATTGTCATCAAAAAAGCCTGACTTTCAGAGCCGTCAGGGCTTGTAGCATAAAATTCCGCAGGTTTATAATCTTGTATCATTGAAGAGAAATATTCTTTTGCTTTATCTTCATTTGCCCCTGAAAGCTTTAATTTTTTCAAACCAATTTTAACAGCATTTAGAATTTCTTTATTATTGCTAACTTCTAATAAATATTTAAAAGGTTTTATAGCCAAAGGTGATTTTGTTTCAATAAGAACATTAATAACTTTTAATTTTATTTCATCATCGAAATCCGAATATAAGACAGGATAAATAATATTGGCAAGTGAATCACCATTATAGTCCGAGCATAATGAATCAAGCAAAAGATGTGCATCACTTAATGAAACATTTGAAATGAAATCAAGGAAATCAAGCATTGCTTCAGGATTAAAAGAGGCTCTTTCAAGCAATTTTTTTGTTTCAAGATCTATTATTTCATTTGGTTTCTCAAAATAATTAGGCAATTCTTTGATTCTGTCACGTATATTAAGAAAACATAACAGTTCGACATATTTATATTTTAAGTCATCAGATAGAGTTTTTGATGCAATATACTCTGTTATTTTTTCGCATATATAATCCAAAGAAGATATATTTTTTAAAACAAACGAACAAAAGTTTCTTTCTGAATCATTTAATAACGGATATTCCTTAAGTATAACTTCTGCAGATGTTTTATAATCATCTAGTTTTTTTATTTGATTAAGTAATGCATCAAAATGTGAATCATCATCTGAAGTCATACTGTCAACATTTGAAATAATTTCCAATATCTTAGAGCGAATTTGAAGTTTTGAAAAAATTGTCATTTATTAATTTTGCTCCAAAAAATGTCTAAAATTCTTTGGGCTTCACCTGAAGGAAGTTTGTCCTCTAATATTAAATATTGTACGGCTATCATAGTACATTCCGAGCAAATATTAACACCCGGCCCCTGAACCATTTTAGCTACCTTTGTATTTGGCCTGCCGCAAAAGCTACAATATACAAGCTCAGGTTGTTTTGTTTCGTTATTTTCTTTTGATTTTGCTTCTTTTGTCTTATTTCTAGCGTTTTTAAGCGAAACTATTTTCTCTGAATCAGTCATGACTATCTCTTTAATTATCTCATCCTCCAAATATTGTATACTATTTTAAAAATATTGCAAAATTTTCATTTTACGTTTATATTATTAACAATTCATTAGGGGAGATTTATGAAGAAAATATTATTATTATTTACAATATTATTTGTTTCTGTGATTACAACTGCCTGTATTAATAATCTTGCTATACAAGAATTAAATAATAAAGCTGTAAGTTATATGGACAATGGAGATGCTCAGAGCGCAATATGTCGATTGAAGTCAAGTTTGGAACTTGATAATGATATATATCAAACACATTATAATTTGGCGGTGGCATATAACAGTGTTGCACAATACAGTGAAGCTATAGAAGAACTTAACACCGTTTTAAAACTCAAACCCGATTTTTTTGATGCATATTATACTATGGCGGTAGCCAAAGAGGGACTTGCTTATCAGATAATAGAAAAAGATGTATTATCGGGTGAAGAAGATGTTGAAAATTTGACGGAAGAACAAATAGAAGAGTTTAATAAAAAGGCAACTGAGGCCGTTGATGCATACAATTTATATTTAGTCAAAAAACCTGATGCAAAGGAAACAGAAGCAATAAATTTTCAAATAAATGAATTAAACAATAAGATAAAGGATCTGTCATTAACTGATAATAATCAATCAAATGATATTGAATAGAATATGTTTACATCTCCGGGATATTTAGCTTTTAATATAGGTTCAATTGAAATTCACTGGTACGGAATAATTATGTCTGTTGCAATTTTAATCGGGCTTTTTACTGTGTTAATAATCAGAAAATATTTTTTTAAAGAAATAACAGTTGATTCTATTTTTGACATCACTTTTATTTTAATAGTATTTGGAATTATATTTGCGAGATTATATTATGTAATACTTGATTTTCCGTATTTCGCTAAAAATATACTTGAAATACCCGCCGTATGGAACGGAGGTATTTCAATTCAAGGGGCGATACTTGGAGGAATTGTAGCCGGCTATGTTTATGCCAAAACAAATAATATAAACTTTTTCAAATATGCGGATTTATTTTCATTCGGACTTATAATCGGTCAATCTGTCGGCCGATGGGGTAATTTCTTTAACTCTGAAGCTTTTGGGTTGCCGACATCTCTGCCATGGAAACTATATATACCTTATCTTTCAAGGCCTGAAGAGTATAAAAATTTCGAATTTTTCCATCCTGCTTTTTTGTATGAATCGTTATTAAATATTGTTGTGTTTATAATGTTGTTTTTTATGTTAACAAAATTTACAAAAAGAAAAGACGGAGTAATTTTCTTTTCATATATTATTTTGTATTCAATAGTAAGAATACTTGTGGAATCAATTCGTTTAGACAGTGTGTTAAATGTTGCCGGGCTTCATATTGCACATATAACGGCTGGTATATTTATTATTTTTGGAATACTCGGTTTGATTTTTGTTAACTCAAATAAAAAAACGGAAACTTTATAGATATTTTAGGCTATAATATAAGAATGAAAAAGAAATATATTTGGATAGCTGAAATTATTATTTGGATTCTGATTATATTAGGGTCGTTGTTTTTCTTCGTTATTCAAACCAAAATCAAAGATAATGCTCAAAACATGTATTACATATTTGTTGATGATGCCGGCGGTTTAGTAGTGGGTTCGCCTGTTCGTTTAATGGGTATTAATATAGGGTATGTAAAAGACGTAAAAATATTTGACAATAAAGTATTTGTTTCATTTCTTGTTACAAAAGAAGATGCGGTTTTGCCAAGAAAAACAGCTGCAATTATTGAATTTTACGGTCTTGGAGGTTCTACTTCCCTTGAACTTATGCAAGATGATTCTATCGAAACAACAGACAGAGAAGTTATATTTCCTGTAAATTCATACAGAGTCAAAGATTTATGGGATGGTCAAACATTAGTGGCAAATGTAATGATTGATATTTATGGCGGAATAGGAAGAACCATTCAAGGTGCTGACTTAATTAACAAAAAACAATATTTTAAGCAAAGCGCCTTGGTTAAAGATATAACAAGACAAACAGGCGCAATTAATACTGCACAAACTGTAATAATAGAAAAACTTACCGAATCAACAAAAAAATATTCGGAAACAAAAAGAACTGGTAAAAATATAGAAACGGTTGAAAATAATGAATAAAGAGTCTAATTTATATGTTGTAAATCATCCCTTATGCTGTCATAATTTGAGTATTATAAGAGATAAAAATACTACAGCAGAGGTATTCAGAAATGCAATAAAAAGAATTACATATCTTCTGTTCTACAAGGCAACAGAGGATTTGGAGCTTGAAGAAGAGTGCGTTTGTACTCCGCTTGAAACCTGCACATGCAAAGTATTAAAAAAAGAAAATGAAATAATAATTGCACCAATTTTAAGAGCAGGACTTATATTCTCGGATATTGCAAATGAAATTATGCCGTTTGCAACAGTAAGACATATCGGAATGTACAGAGATGAAGAAACTCTCACTCCTATTTGGTATTACAATAAAATTCCGGTTGAGTTTGATAATCCTTTGAACAAAATTATTTTGATATTGGATCCCATGCTTGCGACAGGAAATTCCGCAGTTGAAGCAATTAAGCTTTTTGTTAATAAAAAAGTACCTCAAAAGAATATAAGATTTGTTAGTTTAATCAGTGCTCCGGAAGGTCTTAGAAAAGTTCAGGATACATATCCCGATGTAAAAATTATAACCGCAAGTATTGATAATTGTTTAAATTCTTCAGGCTATATACGCCCCGGACTGGGTGACGCAGGTGACAGAATATTTAATACGGTTGAAAATTAATGTTTTATTTTGATGATTTTTACGGCAAAAAAATTCTAAAATCTACATTGTTAAGTGATTATGACTGCTTTTTTACAACAAGAAATTTTGTTTTAACTCCTTCAAACCGTGAAGATTTAAAACAAGAAGCAGACGATAATAGATTGTTTCTTAAACAAAAATTGGGCTGCGGTGATATTATAACTGCAAAACAAACTCACAGTGCAAATGTTGAAATTGTATCACCGGCGCAGTCATTTTACGATAATACGGACGGATTGATAAGTAACATTCCGGATTCACTTATGATTTTGAATTTTGCAGACTGTGTTCCGATAATACTATACAGTAAACATGATAATACAGGTGCACTTATTCATGCCGGATGGAGAGGCAGCGCTCTTGAAATTGCAAAAAAAACATCAAAGATAATGCAAAATAAATTCAATATAAAAAGCTCAAATATAATCGCGTTAATAGGACCTTCAATCGGAAAATGCTGTTTTGAAACGGGCGAGGATGTATTTTTACAGCTTATAAAAGATACATCTATGACAAATTTGTACACACAAAAGGGTAATAAATTTTTCATAGATTTAAAACTATTGAATAAATATCAGTTGTTAGACACAGGTATAATTAATATAGATATTTGTGACTATTGCACATGCTGTATGTCTGATATATTTTTTTCTTATAGAAAAGAAAAAGGTATTACGGCAAGACACTCAGCCGTTATGAAAATAAAAAGGGGATAGATATGTCAGTTATAGAAAAATTAGCTAATATTTCAGATACAATAACAAAACTTATGAACTTTGTTATGACGGATGAAACAGTAAAACCCGATTTTGATGAGTATCTTGCGACTTTTTCGGCTCAAAATGCAGACAAAAACAGAATACAAGCGCTTATAATTCCATATATATTTGAAAGAAGATTAACAGAACAAAGGAAAACAATATTACAATTATTTGAGGAAAAAAATACCGATTTAACGGATGATGAAAAGAAAATACTTGAATCTCTTTCAAAATCTTTTTCTTCTGTTTTTGAAGTAAGAAGAATATTAAGCAATGGATTTGAACTGTATAATCTTATTAATGAAAGAATGTATAAAGTTCTTTCACTTGTTAAAATGAATAATTTTAGAGGTATTACTCCGGGGCAATTTGCACTGGCAAGAATATTTCCTATAAAAGACGAATATTATCTCTTAGAAGTTTCAAATGTTTTGTCAAGTATAAATAAAGAAGAAGTTTATAAGTATGCAATTGCCAAGATTATAGAAAAACCTGAAGATGCCTATGAACAGAATCAAAAGAAAAAAGAACAAATAGAGCAGCTTGTGCAAAATTTCGGCAAAAAATTTCTTGAATGTTTTGCCTCTGATGAAGTAATAACAACAAATATATATGCAGATAATTTGATTAATTTATTTAATACTTATTGTGATGATGGTATCATGCCTTCCAAAGAAGATATTGAGGCAAATATTAAAAATGTTGAAAATAATAGGTATTTTACCGTATCTGATTTTAGAAATTCATATTCGGACTTTATGGAAAAATCACTTGAAGGATTTTCATCTCATTCCAGTGTTTATGATATAGGAATTATTTACGATAAAGAACTGGGCTTATTTGTAGTTCCGTTTTATCAAACTTTTTGTAAAATATATGAAGTTGATGACTATAAGAGTGTTCAAGGCTATAAAGACTGTGTTAAAAGTTTTCTTGAAAATGATAAGATACCTGCAAATATTATAAAAAGAGTTGCTCAAAAATATCCTGATTTTATGAACAGGACAAATGAAATTCTTTCAACCTCTTATAATCTTAATGAATTATTAAACTACTACAAACAAGATTCGGTTGAAAAGAAAATTTATTCATCAGCAAGTGTTTTATATGCTTCCAAAATATTTGAACAGATGATGAATGTTGTTTCAAATAAAGAAGAATCTCATAAAAAAGAAGGCATAGACTATTCAAACGTAGGCAGAAATGATTTGTGCCCTTGCGGCAGCGGCAAGAAATATAAAAAATGCTGTATGCCGAAAGAATAGGAATGTTACAAAAAAAATAAAGAGGGAATATATAATTATATAAGCAAAAAAGGAGATAAAATTATGAAAAAATTATTAAATCGCCACGGGGGGGGGTAGAAATGAGTTAAATTTTAAAAACTCTTTCTCTCTTAAATTACATTCTTTTACACTTGCAGAAGTATTAATTACTTTGGTTGTTATAGGTATTATTGCCGCAATAACCGTACCTGTTGTTATGGCAAACCATAGAAAGACAGAAACTGCTTCAAAATTGAAAAAATTTTATTCAACATTATCTAATGCCGTAAAATTATCAGAAGCAGAATGGGGTATGCCGAGTTATGAATGGGAGACATGGCTTGTTTCTGATTTCGAAAAAGATAAAAAGTGGTTTGAAAAATATTATGGAAAATATCTAAGCTATATGAAGATAGAAAAAGCGAGTGATAATCAGAAATATTACAACGATATTAGCAGTCAAATTCCTTTCTTCTATGAAAGCACAATGTTGGTATATTTAAATGATGGCTCAATTTTGTTTCCTATTGATGCTATGGATAATCCCATAATAGATGTCAATGGTGAAAAGGGGCCAAATCGGTGGGGTAGAGATATTTTCCCTTTTTATATTTTATTGGGCAATGATGATATAGATAAAGATTTAATTTATTCTTTGCCACATGTTAATACTTTAAGCTGGAATGAAGAAAAAAGAAAACATGATAGGTCTTATTATATAGAAAGGTGTAAATCAAATATTAACGCTGGTGGACTTGGCGATGGTTTAGTAAAAACCTGCACATATTTAATACAAATAGACGGTTGGGAAATTAAAGATGATTACCCGCATAGAATTTAATTGATAAAAAAAGTTGTTGACTATTAACATTTAATTGGTATGATAATTAGGTGAGCCACGTTAGCTCAGTTGGTAGAGCAAGGGACTGAAAATCCCTGTGTCCTTGGTTCGATTCCGAGACGTGGCACCACTTAAAAAAAACAAGACTTTCGAGGTCTTGTTTTTTTTGCTTGTAAGTTTAATTTGATAGGTTAAAAATACTCAAATACAGTTGGGCTAAAAGCCCAACCTACATATGAAATTAGGCTTTCAGGTAGGTTGGGCTTTCAGCCCAACTTCTTCAAATGTAGTTAGTAAATTGAATTTAAGTTGGGATTTTTATCCCACAAAAAATATTCAGAAGTAAGTTGAATTTTGTAGAACTTTGTAGGTTGAGCTTTTAGCCCAACTTCAAATGTAGTTAGTAAATCGAATTTAGGTTAGGATTTTTATCCCAAAAATGCTACATATTCATATTCTCTATTTCAAATTTATTCGTTAGATTATAGTAGAGTTATTGTAAACTTTTATTAAACTGTATATGTGTAAATGGCAAAAAAATAGTTCTGTATTTTTTATACAGTGTGTTTTTATAATTAATGATTGTGAGGTCTATATGGTATCATTTACGTCTTTTTTAAATCCGGAAAAATCTATATATTCAAGACATGTAGAAGCTGGTTTAATTAATCCTGAAAACAATCTTGAACGATTGAATGCAAATCAATCTTCACTAATTCCAGGTAAGTCATGTAGCCCTGAAAATTTTCAAGAACACATGGAATTTGGCAAAATTGGCAATGGAGATACTGAACCTTTGAATTTTTTAAGATATGATTCAAAAGATGTTTTAGGCAGAAGTATGGTTACACCAAAAATAACTAATCGCCCACTTAGTGAAAAGCTTGATTGCAATTCATTATTTTCTGATAAAGAAATCGAAAATATTTTGAAAAAAGCTGGACGCCCAAAAACTCCACCTTGTGCCTTTTTTACAATTTATAAAGACAAGCCTGAATTTGATGTATATCTTTATAATGGTAATTTAGTATTAAATAATAAAAATTGGACAAATGATACAACGGTAATTTTTGAAGATGGAAGCGCAACACATTCTGGTTCTTTTCACAGTGTGGAAATAGCACCAAAAGGTAAATGTAAAGGCATTGTTGAAGATGCACAAAATCGTTATTCTAGTAAAAAATCTTAAAAAATTATCTCTTAGATTATAAAGTTGGGATTTTTATCCCACAAAAAATATTCAGAAGTAAGTTGAATTTTGTAGAATTTGGTAGGTTGGGCTTTTAGCCCAACTGTATTTGATATAGAATTATAGAATGAATTATAGAAGAGTTTTTATTTCAAATAGTTGTGTGCATTTAATTGTTGTTGCTTACAATAGAAGAAATATATTTATAAATAATATAGAACTTCTACGTAAGGCTTTTAAAAATGCTAAAGATTTCTTTAAATTTGAAATTATTGCAATCTGTGTTCTTCCAAATCATATTCATATTATCATAAATCCTGAAAATATTAATGAATATCCTAAAATAGTTACATCAATTAAATATTATTTTTCTAAAAATTATAATGATATAGTAGAAACCCCAACATACGGTTATGTGAATAAAGGGGAAAAAGGTGTTTTTCAACGCAGATTTTTTGAACATACAATTATATCTGAAAAAGAATTAAATAATCAAATTGATTATATACATTACAATCCGGTTAAACATGGCTTTGTAAAAAATGTAAAAGATTGGAAATATTCGTCTTTTCATAAGTATCTAAATCAAGGTTTATATGAATATAACTGGGGCAGTCCAAAAGATGTTGAAAATATAAAAAATTTAAATTTGGAATAATTTATTGGGATTTTTCACCTTAAATATATTGTTGGGCCGAAAGCCCAACCTACTTGGTATTTTTTGAATGCAAATTGAATTTAGTAGGTTGGGATTTTATCCCAACATAATATACATTAATTTAACATTTTTACTTCATCGTGATAAAATATAAGAATGGCAAGAAAAACAGAAAAAGTTCTAGGATATGATATTGATTTAATTTCACTGTCAGGTGCGGTTGATTTTGTAATGGGCAAAATTCTCAAAAGAGAAGGAATTCAAGTTGTAACTGTAAACCCTGAAATTATGGCAATTGCCGCTAAGAACCAAGAGTATTCAAGGATTTTAAGGCATGCAGACCTTGTAGTACCTGATGGTTCGGGTATAACACTTGCACTAAAATTAAAAGGAATAGAACAAGAACAGGTACCGGGTATAGATTTAGCTTATGAACTTATTAAAACCTGCCGGGATATGAAATATTCAGTTGCTTTAATAGGCGCAAAAGAAGAGGTTTTGCAAACAACAAAAAAACGTTTGGAGGCTGAATTTAGAGGGCTTGATATATGTTTTTCACGTAACGGATATTTTTCAAATGACAAAGAAGAAGGAATAATAAATCAACTTGACGAAACAGACCCGCAGCTGGTTTTGGTTGCACTTGGAGCACCTAAACAAGAATTATTTATTAAAAAGTGTCGTGAAAAAATAAAATACGCAGCATTTATAGGGGTAGGCGGTTCATTTGATGTATGGGCAGGCGCCGTCGAAAGAGCTCCGGAGTTTTTTAGAGTTATGGGCTGGGAATGGATTTACAGAACTTTTAAACAGCCTCAAAGAATAAAAAGAATTTATAAAGTTTTGCCCGTGTTTTTATTTAAAGTTATAATAGAAGCAATAAGAACTAATGGTATTTTTGTCAAAAAGGAAAAGCAATGATTAGTCAGGTTTCAAAAGAAGATATAAAAGAAATTGAAAAGGTTTCAAAAAAATTAAGAAGAAATGTGCTTTTAATGATACATAATGCAAAATCCGGACACCCCGGCGGTTCGTTGTCATGTATTGATATACTAAACGTTTTGTTTACAAAATTTATGAAATATTATCCCGATTGTGAAAGTAATCCGAATTATAAATATCGTGATAGATTTATACTTTCAAAAGGCCATGCATCTGCATCTTTATATGCCATTTTGGCACATTTGGGGTTTATAAAAGAAGATGAACTTATGACGTTTAGAAAATTCGGTTCAAGACTTCAAGGACATCCGTGTTCTTTTAAAATGCCGGGAATAGAAGTTTCAACAGGTTCTTTAGGTCAAGGGCTTTCTATCGGATGCGGTATGGCTTTAGGGTTAAGGCTGGATAAAATAAACTCTAAGATCTACGTATTTATGGGGGACGGTGAAATAGAAGAAGGCAGCGTTTGGGAAGCAGCCATGAATGCAAGTCATAATAAACTTAATAATCTTATTGCGTTTGTGGATAGAAATAGGCTGCAAATAGACGGTTCAACGGAAAGTGTTAAATCCGTAGGCGATATAAAAGCAAAATTTGAAGCTTTTGGCTGGAATACAATTGAAATAAATGGACATAATATCCAAGAAATATATAATGCAATTTCAGTTGCACAAACAAGTGATAAACCGTTTGTCATTATAGCAGACACAATAAAAGGTTATGGAGTTTCATTTATGGCAAATAATCCCGGCTGGCACGGTAAAGCGCCAAATGATGAACAGCTTGAGCAAGCTCTAAAAGAGTTGGAATAGAGGTTTAAATTATGCAAAGAGAATGTAAATCAGTACGAAGTGTTTACGGTTCAACTCTTGTTGAATTAGGCAAAAAAAATAAAAACATTGTTGTTTTGGATGCGGATTTATCATGTTCAACACAAACACAATTATTTGCTAAAGAATTTCCCGAAAGATTTTTTAATGTCGGAATTGCGGAACAGGATTTAATGACAACCGCAGCAGGATTGAGCTGCACGGGCAAAATTCCTTTTGTATCTACATTTGCAATGTTTGCAACCGGAAGGGCATGGGAACAGATAAGAAATACTATCTGTTATTCAAATTTAAACGTAAAAATTGCGGCTACTCACGGAGGAATAACGGTAGGTGAAGACGGGGCAAGCCATCAAGCGCTTGAAGATATTTCTCTTATGAGAAGTATTCCTAATATGACAGTTATAGTGCCTGCTGATGCAGAAGAAACAAAACAGGCTGTTGAATTTGCCGCATCATATAAAGGTCCTGTATATATAAGAATAGCGAGGACAAGCCTGCCTGATATTTTTGATTCTTCATATAAATTTACGCCCTATAAAGCAATGATTATGAGAGAAGGAGATGATATTACGTTAATTACAAACGGGGAAACATTGGTGGAAACTCTTGATTGTGCTACAATATTGGAAGAAAAAGGGATAAGTTCGGAAATAATTAATATGCCTGTTGTAAAACCGATAGATGCAGAAACAATAATTAAATCGGCGAAGAAAACAAACAGAGTTTTTACAATAGAAAATCATTCCGTAATTGGAGGTTTAGGCAGTGCGGTTTGTGAAGTATTAAGTGAAAATTACCCCGTAAAAGTTACAAGAATCGGAACAAATGATGAATTCGGACAATCCGGAACAGCAAAAGAGTTAATGAATTATTACGGACTAAGCTCAGTCAAACTGGCAGAAAAAATAACAGGATTTTTAAAATGATTCAATTGAGAAATGTATCAAAAAAATATAAAGATAATTATGCGCTACAAAACATTAATTTAGATATTATGTCAAGTGAATTTGTGTTTTTAACAGGTTCATCAGGGGCCGGCAAATCAACATTAATGAAACTTTTATACAGAGAAGAAGTACCTACAACCGGAACAGTTATGATAGGTAATATTAACATAGCAAAATTGCCAAATGACAGAGTACCGAATATCAGAAGATGTATGGGGATTGTATTTCAAGATTATAAACTCCTTCCGAATATAAGCGTTTATGATAATATTGCCTATGTAATAAGAACACTCGGAATGAGATCAAAAGATATACAAGACAGAGTTACAGGGGCTCTAAAAGTAGTAGGACTCTTAAATAAAATGAATGCTAAGCCATGTGAATTATCAGGCGGAGAACAACAAAGAGTAAGCATTGCACGCGCAATTGTAAACGGACCTCCGCTTCTTATTGCAGATGAACCTACCGGGAATTTAGACCCAAAAAATTCTATGGAAATTATGCAAATTCTTGAACAAATTAACAATAAAGGAATTACTGTTATTGTATCCACTCACGACAGAGATATTGTTGATTACTTCAGAAAACGTGTTATTACAATGGAACAAGGACAAATTATAAGAGACGTTCAAGCAGGTACCTATGAATAAAAAAAGATTAATAAAAGAAACGGTAAAAAAACATATTCCTCAAAGACATTTGTCGTCTGTCAGAATCCTGTACCGGATAGGAATGGAAACAATATATGGAATAAAAAGAACAGGGTTGATTAATATAGCAATAGTCGCGGCAATGGCAGCAATCTTAACCATATTCGGAGCATTGTTTAGAACGAGTTTTTCACTTACTTCTTTTGTTGATAAACTTGGTGATGCACTTGAAATTTCTGTATATTTAAAACAAAACTCAGACCCTGAATATATAGCTTCCCGCCTAAATGAACTTGAACACGTAAAAAAAATATCCATAATAACAAAAGAACAAGCCTGGGAAGAAATGAATGAAGATATTGATGTTTCAGGACTTGTTAACCCGCTTCCGGATACGCTCCATGTAACCGTCGATGACCCTGCAAATATTGGAGCTGTATGTGAAAATATAAAAAAAGTGCCCGGAATAGAAAATATGTCCTATGCACAAGAAATTGCAAGAAAATTGCAAACTCTTACTAACGTTTTTAATACAGTTACTCTTTTAGTACTTGTCGCTGTTGCAATGCTTACTATTATAATAATAAATTGCACAATTCAACTTGTAATTCAATCAAGAAAAGATGAAATAGAAATTATGCGTCTTATGGGAGTTAGCAACTGGTATATTAAACTGCCTTTGATATTTCAGGGAGCAATATACGGCTTTTTAGGCGCTGTTATATCTTTAATTCCATTGAATACAGTTCAAAACGGATTGTATAAATTGCATGACTTTTTAAATGTTCCTCCGTCAGAATTTGCAATGAATATAGTTGTATTCTGTCTTTTTGTTATGGCCGTATTCTTTAGCGCCGGCGGAAGTATGCTTTCAATAAAAAAACATCTCCAGGTATAAAATCAGTTATTTGTAAATCCTATTATGCTTTTCCTTGCATTAGATTTATCAATGTATTCTTTTCTGTCAGGTTTTTCCTGTGTAGTTTCTTTTATTGCATTAATATAATCTTCAAGTTTTATATCATCTCTGTTTCTTTTTAATGCAAAATTAGCAGCTTCTTTTGAAATTTTGCATATTGAATCATTTGAGTAACCGTCTAAATTGCCTGCTATTTTGGTTATTGATTCTTCATCTTGTGATAAGTTTTTACCCTTTTCAATCTCAGACAAAAATAACTTTAAAAGACCTTTTCTAGTTTCTAAATCAGGAATATCAACAACAAGTTTGTCATCAAAACGTCTTTTAACCGCAGGATCAAGAAGAAAATATTTATTTGTTGCACCTATAATAAATACATTTGAATCTTTTGCTCTGTCCATTGCCTGAAGCAGTGTGCCAACTTGTTTTATATCTTCAGTATACGTATTTTCATTTCTGTTAAAAGCCATTGAGTCAATCTCATCCATAAATAATAAAACGGGTTTCCCTGTTTCTTTTGCATGGGCAATTATTTCATCAAATGCTTGATTAATTAACTTTGAAGTTTGATTTACATAATGAGAACCCACATCGCCTAATGAAAGTGTATATAAAGGAATGCCTGCCTCTTGTGCTAGAGCTTTAGTTATAAACGTTTTTCCGCAGCCGGGAGGCCCATATAATAACAAACCTTCAGGCATATTCATTCCGTATTCTTCATAATCCAGTTTTGCTTGTTCAGGATTTTTTAATACTTTTAATACCCCATCTTGAAGTTTAGTTTTTACATCTTCCATACCAACAACATCACAAAAACCTTTGGGTGATTTGTCTGATGGAATATATTTTTGAATAATTTTATCTAGCCTTACCGGTTTATTTACTTGTTTATTAATTGTTTCAGACGATTGCTTTTTGTTAGATTCCGCAACTGAATTAATATTTTGTTTATTTGAATCCAAAATTTGTTTTGCTAATTCTTGTTCTTTTTTCTTGAATGATTCAGGTGGATCATTTGCCAGCCAAGCAATGGCATCAACAAGTTTTAACCGCCAATTATCAGAACTTATTAGATTATTTTTTGCCATTTTTTCAGCTTGTTTTTCATAATGTGCAGATTCTCTGTCAGGATATTTTAGATTTTCAAAAGTACAAGCAATATGAGAAGCAAGCAAAGTTTTTAGTTCTTCTAACATCTCACAATAATCATTAAATTGAGAAACATTCCGGCCTGCGTTTTTTTCTTGCTTTATTATAGTATCTTCAAGTTTATTACAATGATTATTTAAAGATGAAAGAGTATTAGCCCAAGGCCTGTCAGGATAAGTTTTTAACGCTTCTTTCAACTCTTCATTTAATTTTTTATCATAACCAAACGTAATTTTATAAAAATTATTAATATTTGAAATTCTCAATTAAATATTCCTCTCGACTGTTTATTAACATCAAACCCAAACAAAAAATAATTTGTTAGAATATTTAAGATTTTTTACCAATAATTTACTTGAATAAAGTAATATATTTGTGATAATATTTATATAACGCAAAAGGAGAAGTGGCCGAGTAGGTTTAAGGCGGCACCCTGCTAAGGTGTTGTGTGGAGTAATCTGCACCGTGGGTTCGAATCCCACCTTCTCCGTTCTTTATATTTATTATAGGTGTACTTTAATGTCCAGTGTATTTTAAATGCTGTAAAGTTATATTTATTGTAGTTTTTTGTCCAGGTTGATTTGTACGGTTAGATAGATTATTTTGGTAAAGTAGGCTTTGTGTGGGCGTTTTCGGGTCGGAAAAATTAAGTGTTCCAAAAAAATCAAACTGGAAAACTGGACTTTTTCTGGTCTGTACGGATAGATTGAGATTTGTATATTATCAGTGAGATACGCACCAAATTTGAACTGTACGGATAATTTGAT